>CAZOUV010000016.1:0-11043 GCA_964583105.1 uncultured Gammaproteobacteria bacterium | reverse complement strand
AAAAAAGATGCTTCTAGTGATACTAGTGGTAACTTTTATTTAGAAACTATTATTTTTTCTCCGCCTGTTAACCTTTGCCAAAGAGCATTCCAATAATCAAGACTTACAAGAACTAAACACCCCTCGTACCATTTTGCCAGTATAAATTTTTCTCCTAGATATTTGCGGAATTGAGAAGGAATAGCTACCCGATGTTTTGCAGAAAATGCAACCGTATATGTTCCTAACAGCATAATCTAATATAATGAAATTGGGCAGTTTCATATTCAAAATAATTTGGTGGTCCTCCATTTATCACCACCATAATCCATTTTCACATCATTTTACACGCCTGTCAAGAGGTATATAGAAGAGTATCATAATAGTCCAAACAATATACGAAATTGATATGTGTACTTATTATGTTACAATTCAAAATAATGGCAGAAAGAAATCACGATTTAGTAGAAGTTCAACTTGGTCAGGGTGGCGAAATTTTAAAAGTTGACAGACAACAACTCGCAAAAAGACTGAAGATAATCTCTCAGTGCGCCAAACTTCTTGGCCGTCGGCCTGGTGAACCATGTCCTGAAGGATGCGGCATGTCTTTGGAATGGATGCATACAATAGAAAAAGTAAAGCAGTTGTCTCAACCTTAATTCGAAGAAATAAAAACTCCCGTATTTGAAGATTTACCGTTTTCAAGTTTTGTCCAAGAAGATCCTGAATAACTATAAATATTTGTGCCTTCCAAAGCAACAATACCGGAAATTGTTGTTTTACTAGAAGTAAACACCCCAAAAGGACCAAAAACAACTTCCGAAGGCGCTTCTTTGGGTAAACCGAATGTTTCCATAACCACGAAGAAATCTTTGGAGTTTGTTGAAGATAAATTATAACTAAACACCTCATCTATTGATTTGAGTTCTTTAGTTTTACTAAGAAGTGCGAATTTAGTTGAAAGCTTCGTAATAAGCTTTCCTGCTTCATTTCTGAATCTTATGGTTAGGGTTCCTTCTTTTACTCCTTCGTCGTATCTGAATTTTCCGGATGATTCCGAACCCAAAAGAAGATCTCTTTCGATCTTATCCTGTCCTGTTAGCTTAATACTACCGGGAACCCCCTGGGTTCTACCATCGGGAAGCTGATATAAAAGCTCGTAATCTAACGAAGCTGCTTGTGGTAATAATTTAGTTAAAGAAAGTTTAAGCCAATGTCCATCGGCAGTTGGAGTAAGAGATGCAACAGGTCTTTCATTCAGAGAAAGAGTTACTGTCGTTTCTTCTTCTTCAATCGGTTCCTTTTTATTGTTTTTTACAACCAGAAGCACGATCACCAAAACAACAATTCCGATTCCCAGAAGAATAAAGGGTAAGTATTTTTTCATCTGTCTAGTTCATTATTAAAGTATTGACTAAGTTTGTCAACGTCTATTCTTTCCTGTTTAGCCGTATCTCTATCTCTAACCGTTACTTTTTTGTCTTTCAAGGTATCAAAATCAACAGTTACACACCAAGGAGTACCTATTTCGTCCTGCGCAAAATATCTTTTTCCTATATTTCCCCTTGAATCAAAAACAACAGATAAGTCGGATTTTTTTAGATTGTTGTAGATATCCCGAGCATATTCCACAAGTTCGGGTTTATTGGCAAGAAGAGGAAATACAGCAACCTTATAGGGGCTAATATTTGGATTAAGCTTCATAATTATTCTTTCTCCGTCTTCATGGTAGGCATCAATCAGAAAAAAGAGAAGTGCTCTGTCAACCCCACCCGAAGTTTCTATAACCCAGGGGGTATATTCCTCGAAAGTTTGAGGATCTTTATAGGTTAATCCGTGATTTCCCAAATCATAATCTCCCCTGTGATGAATTCCTTCAAATTCGCTCCATCCGAAAGGGGCTTCATACTCAATATCGGTTGCGTATTTTGCATAGTGAGCTTTCTTTTCGGGTTCGTGATTTTTAAATCTAAGCTTTTCTTTGTTTATTCCGAAAGATGTGTACCATTTCAGTCTTTCCTCTTTCCAATATTCAAAAGTTTCCTTGCTTTCCTTTTCATCGGGCCTTACAAAATATTCAAGCTCCATTTGTTCAAACTCACGGGATCTGAAAGTGAAATTACCGGGAGTGACCTCATTTCTGAAGGCTTTTCCTATTTGGGATATACCGAAAGGAATTTTTACTCTTGAAGAATTAACTACATTTTCAAAATTTACAAATACCCCTTGTGTAATTTCTCCTCTTAAATACGCTTTTTCCTTAGGTTCTGTCGTGCCCAATAAAACTTCCGTCATTAGATTGAAAGTTTTTTCTTCGGTCCAACTTACTTTTCCGTCATGTTCATCCTCGTGCTTTTTAATTTCTTCTTTATTGTCTGCCCTTATTCTTTTATGACAGACCTTACATTCAACTAAAGGATCGCTAAATTCCTTAAGGTGTCCTGATTTTTCCCAAACCAAAGGGTTCATAATTATTGAGGCATCCAAACCTACAACATCTTCCCTTTCATAAACCATGCTTTTCCACCACTCCCTTTTTAAATTATTCTTAAGTTCAATCCCCAGTGGACCATAATCCCAAAATCCCTGATAACCTCCGTATATTTCTGATGAGGGATAAATAAAACCACGTCTTTTGCAAAGCGCAGTAACTTTTTCCATCAAATCCATAAATTAATTATAACAGGAATTTAAGATGGTTTTTAAAGAGGTGTGTTTAAATTATGTCAAAACCATTAAACATCCGATAATAAGAATAAGCGCAGAAAGAGCCAAAAAGGGCATAAACATTTTTTTGTTCATATTATTTGTTTAAGATCCAAATTGTATATGTTAAAAATGTCGCAAAACTTCCCCAAAGAAGATATGGAATGAGTAAATAGGCTGCAATCTTATTAATTTTATAAAATTTAAATATTGTAGTAAAAACCAAAATTAGCAATATAACAATTTCAATTAAAGCAAGTAATATGTTTTTCATTCCGAAAAATATTATTGACCAAAGGCTGTTAGCAATCAGCTGCCAGACAAATAAATTGACAGCAACCTTTACTTCTTTAGTTTTCGGGCCTTTTGAAAGAATAATATACAAGCTTATTCCCATCATTGTATACAAAGTTGTCCAAACGGGACCAAAAATCCAAGAAGGAGGATTAAAAGACGGCTTTATAAGGGTTTGGTACCATGTAGGAATAGCGCTAAAAGTAAAAAGTGATCCGATAATACCCGCCAGCTGACAAAGAAGAATTGTAAAAATAAGAAGTTTCCAATTAACTTTCTTCATAATTTATATTATCACATTATTCCAATATTTTTCTACCCACTCTTATCGAATTGATGTTTCTTTCCAAGACCTCTTCAAGCTTTTGATCATGATTAAACAATTCTTTGTCTTTCGGCCAAAAGCCGGTAACATGCAAGATTTCTTCAATAAAGGTAAATCTTAATTGTTTTAAATTCTTAGCTTCCTTTAGTTTCTCGAGATAATTTAATAGTAAACTAAATATCTCGTTATTCTTTTCGTGTTCGTGTGTAATTTTCCCAATCACTTCGGCAAAATAATAAGCTAGTGCAACTTTTTTAAGATCCTTTTTAATATTTTCAAAATTATTTATAGTTTCTACTTCGGTAATTATCCCTATCGATTTTTGGTCAGTTGCCTGAAATTTGATGTGGCCAAACACTTCCAAATGGCCCCTTTTTTTACTTGAAAGTCTTCTTATTCCCTTGGCAATTAGGGAAATTCTCCCGTGGTTCTTTGAATATACTGAAAGGATTCTGTCTGCTTCGCCCAAACTCCTTCTGGCAAGAATTATCCCTTCATCGATATAGGTTCTCACAATTTTACGTTGATTTCTTTATCGGTTTTTAAGAAGAACTCTTCTTCGGTTTTTCCGGAGATAATTGTATAAAGTGGTGCATCAAGTCCCGGCTGTTTTTGAATAAGAAGATCTATTTCCCCCTTTGCCTTTATGGGAAGCTTATACCTTAACGTAAGTTTTGAAACACCTTCAGGTCTTAATTGGAAATAGCCTGCAAAAACAGTTTTTCCAAATTCTTCGTATGGTTCAGCTTTTGCTTCAGCTCCCTCAAAAGAAATTAATGTACTTCCCTTAGGTACATAAATCCTGACCCAGTTAGGTAAAACGGAATTGAGCCATCCATCCTGTTTCATCGGATTTTTATAAGTTAAAGTCAGTGTTTTTTCTATATACCCATCCTTTGAAGTTTCATATTCCTGAGTTATTTCATTGGTTACGTAAAGATTAGACTTTCTTCCTCCCAGATTGGCATCGTTAATGTGGATATAGTCTCCGGAAAAGTCTTTAATGGTTCCTGCAATTCCAAAGGAAGTTACGGCATCTTGAGTTTTTGTGTCAAAAATATAGAAAAGAACGTGTTTTTCGATCAAAGATTTAAACACGGCTTCAAATAGTTTAGGCAATTTTTCCTTCGGCTGACCCATGGCATTAGCAAGTACCGAATTCATTAGAGGGCCTATTATTTTTTTTCTGTTGTCGTAATTTGCAGGCGCATAGATAATTTTTCCTGTTCCTGCAGGATCCCAAACAACCGGCCCTTCCACATCAGCAAAACTTTCAAGTTCGTATATGACATTGGGACAATCGCATCTTGCATCAATTTCCGTACTGAAGTTGCCAAATCCCGGGACACCGATTTTTCCTATAGCATCCAAAAGATAGACCAAAACCTGAGTATCTACGGAAATTACTCCATCGATATCCGTAATTCCTACACTTTCCGCCTCATCCGTAAAAAGCTTCATGCTTTCTGCAAAATCTGGAGACCAGTTCATGTCTCTTAGTCTTAATTTATCTGAAAGAGCGTAGGGCCCTTTCAAATATTCAATAATAGGATCAGGTGCAACAACAGTCGGTTTATACTTGGCATCGAGATTATAGATATCGCTTGATGAAACGGGAGAAAACGTACCTTTGTCAACTTTCATTATGGAATAACCCGTCAAGAACCCTCCCGTAGGCCTTAATTCTTTGTCATTCTGGAAAAGAAGCAAGTATGTTCTTTCTTCATCTATTCCCAAAAGATAGGGGGCCGCTTCCAATAAGGGTTTTCCATTGGTAATAAAACCTGCGGCTTCCTTAAACATTTCAAGTCCGGATTTAACCTTTGATCTGGCTTCGGTCTTTCCCATTCTTACAGGGTATCTTTCGGGGTTAATCTCGGAAAGCTCTTTTTCTATAAGTTGTGTTTTTTCGGATATTTTATCTATGTTGGGAATAAGGTCGGGAATTGACTTTACGATAAAATCAATTCTATCTTTAGCTGTTTTTGTACCATCTCCCTCCTCTTCTTTACCGCCAGTGAGTCCTAAAAGATCCGCATACGGCTCAATTGTGGTTAATACAATATCCGAAGCATCCATTCCATAAAGACCTGCATTAATTAAATGATTTGCATCCGACACATAGGAACCGAAAAATGGAATTATCCTAAAAGGTGAAATCAAAACGAAGGAGGATTTCAGTTTCTTAAGAGATGTTTTGGTTTTACTCAGTTCCGTCTCAATTTTATTTAAGTCCTGTGATTTTCCGGCATCCATCAAAGCATTTACCGACTTTTTAAGTCCTATTCCTTTACTATAGACAATAAGACCGGAAATTATGGAGTAAGCAAAAACTACCCCCAAAACTACAAGCGCAATAATCAAACCTTTTTTGCGAGGTTTGGTACTTAATTGATTATTTGCAGTAAAATTATTCATCACGGGTTTAACAACGACCTCTTTCGAAATATTTGGCTGATCTGGAATAATATTCTCAGTATTTTTTTCAGGCAAATCACTTACTTTTATTTGGGGAATAACCGGTTCAGACATATATCCATAATATTGAAGAAACTGTTAAATGGCAAATGGTAAAAACTATACGGCTCCTTTTCCGGCAAACATAACCCACGGAGTTTTTACAGCTATCAAAAGATCAAAAATCAAAGATTTCTTTCTTGCATAAAAAGCATCCATTCTGATCCTTTTATCGAAATTGACATCTATTCTCCCGTTAACCTGCCAATATCCCGTAATTCCCGGCTTTACCGTCAACATTTCCTTAACGTATTTTTCCGTTCCCGGAAATTTTCCCTGCTGTTCATCCAATTCCTCTTCAAGATAAGGTCTTGGGCCTATGATACTCATTTCTCCTCTTAATACATTTATAAGCTGGGGTATTTCATCTATGGAATGCTTTCTTATAAATTTTCCTACTTTTGTGACTCTGGGATCGTTTAATGGTTTGTAATTTCCGCTTGTATGTTTTTCGATATAAACGGATTTGTATTTGGGGTGTGTTTTTTCCAAAATATCGGCCTTAACAAGCATTGAACGGAATTTAAAAAGTCTGAAAACTTTTCCATTCTTCCCGAGTCTTCTCATGTGGGAATTGGTTTTTTCCACAAATACCGGCCCACTAGAAGATAATTTAATAAAAATTGCGGTAACTAAAAAGATGGGTGAGAAGAAAACAAGAAGAAATAATGACCCTAAGATATCTATTGCTCTTTTAACGGGTTCATACATACAATTTTGGGATTATACTACAAATACCTAATTTCCTTCTCTTCTTTAAGTTTTTCAACAACTTTTTTAACGCTTTGGGCACTGGATTTCTTGCAGACAAGAAGAATTTCTTTGGTATCAACAATTGCAATATCATCTACATCGACAATTGCAATAAGCCTTCCATCCGTATGAACTAAGGTCTCGGAAGTGTCGATATTAATAACTCTTCCCCCCTCAATGTCCCCATCGATAATTACATTATTATCTTTATCCTTAGGAAGATTCTCCCAGACTTCCTTCCAGTCTCCTATATCCGTCCAATGGAAGTCTCCGTCAACAACTAAAAAATTAGGATCTTTCTCGGCAACTGCGTAGTCGATAGCTATTTGAGGCATGGATTCATAGGATTTTTTAAGCACACTTTCTTCATTATCTTTCCCAATTACTTCTCCAATTTCACTTAATTTGGAAAACACCTGAGGGGCATATTTTTCCAAGGAAGAAAGAAGTGTGTCCGCTCTCCAGACAAACTGACCAGCATTCCAATAATACTCTCCCGACTTTGTATATTTCTCTGCAACTTCAAGCGGCGGCTTTTCAACAAATTTATCAAGTTTGTAAAAGAGGGATCCATCAACATTCCCCCATTTTTTTCCTTTTTTAATATGTCCAAGTCCCGGATGGGCATATCTTGGCTTTACTCCCATGGCAATCATAATTTTTTCTTCGTATGCAACTTTTGCCGAAGCTTGAAGTATTTCAAGATATCTATCCACAGGTTTAGCTAGTCTATCCGCCGCTTCGGTCATAATTACGGCATCGGGATCAATTTTTGATATATATAAAGCTCCCAACCCGTGCGCCGGTCCCGTTTCCCGTCTTGCAGGTTCCACAAGAATATTTTTTGCGGGAATTTGGGGAACTTCTCTAAGAACTTCTTTTTTATATTCGTCGGAAACGGTTACAACAAAAATCCTTTCCCAAGGAAGCATCTTGTTTAATCTTTGAAGCGTTATTTGTGTCAGAGTTTTACCCTCAAATATGGGAAGAAACTGTTTTGGGGTTTTATTTCTGGATTTGGGCCAAAGCCTGGTTCCTCCTCCTCCTGCAAGAACTAAGGCATAGAGGTGATCTTTATATTTACTTTCTTTCGATAAACTCTTTAAACCTTTCTTTAAAAATCTTTTCAGAAAACCTATTTGCATTATTTGACAATAAAGGTCGATTAATAACCGACCTTTGATTAAATTGTGCAACAGTTGACACTATGCTGTCAACTTCCTGCTTCAAAAAGAAGCTCCCACCGCCATCTATTGAAACAGTATCAAGCGATCCTCCTTTATTATAGGCAATCACTGGTACGCCAAAAAATTGTGCTTCTATGGCGCAAATTCCAAAATCCTCTTCCTGGGGCATAATAAGGGCTTTTGCTTTTTTGTAATAACCGACAAGTTCTTTTTCGGAAACCTGCCCCGCAAATTTAATGTTTGATTTCGAGATTAATTTTAATTTATTCATTTTTCTTCCCGAACCGACTACAACAAGGGGAAATTTGAGTCTGTTAAAGGCTTTTATCGCCAGATCAACCTTTTTGTAGGAAACGAGTCTTGAAACAAGCAGATAATATTTGCCGTTTTCCGAAAAGACTTTATTACTGTTTAAATTTTTTACGGGAGGAAAGATTACCTCTGCCTCTCTGGCGTAATATTTTTTAATTCTTGCCTTAACTTCACTGGAAATTGCAATCATTCGATCAGGCCTTTGAGCAGCTATTTTATCCCAACTTTTTAAGTGCTTTACAAAAGGTTTTGAGATAAATTTTAATAATTTGTTTTTAAAATACAAATCATAATGGCTCCAAAGATACCTTGTGGGAGTAAGCATATAGCAGATGTGTTTTGTATGAGGTCTTGTGATAATTCCTTTTGCGGCCTCCGAAGTCACCGAAATAACCAAATCGTATTTGTCAAAATTGAAGGATTCGAAAGCAAAGGGCATAAGGAAACCTAATAACTCGTGACTACCTTTGACAAAAGGAATTTTTTGTAAAAAAGAAGTATAAACTCTGGGGAAAACCTTTGCCCAAGAGGCTTTTTTCTCATCATATAGGGATGTATAAAGAGGAGCATCTGGAAACATTTCGTGAAGGCAAAGAAGAACACGTTCGGCACCGCCCCATTTATTTATCCGATCGTATACCAGCGCAACTTTCATAGACGTTTAAAGTTTCTTTAGCCATCTTAGACCATGAATATGTCTTTGCAAGATTTAATCCTTTGTCTATTCTTTTTTCTCGCTCCATCGGATCCATTTTAAGAGAAAGCATCATCGAATCCAATATGGAATTTACATCAAAAGGATTGAAATAAACCGGTACGTCTTTATATATTTCCTTAAAAACAGGTATATCCGAACAGTTAACTATGGTTTGATTACTCATTGCCTCAATTCCCGGAAGTCCAAAACCTTCGGAAATTGAAGGGAAGATAAAAGCTATGGATCTTTTATAAAGATCCTTTAGTTTACTATCCGGTACATATCCCAATAGCTTGATAATTTCCTGAGCCTTAAATTTCTTAATAATATCTTCAAGCCTTTCTGTAAACACGCCCCTTGAGGAAACAATATAAAGCTTTATGTTTTGGCTTACCTTTTTGTTTAACAAAACCATTGCCTCAATCAGCCTTTTCAGGTTTTTATGAGGGTAGGCATTTCCTACGTAAATATAAAATAATTCAGGATCCTTCATATGTAACTACAACTTTATCCGGATCAATTGAATAGTAATAGCAAACTTCATCCTTAACCGCTTGGCTTGGAACAATAATTTTTAAAGCTTTTTTAACGGCTTTGGCAAATACGAATTTATAGCCAAGTCTTTTAAGAAAATATCTTGAGGGGGTAAGAGTTGTTGCTTCCAGCCCTTTTTGCTTATGCATCAACAAATCGTGAATTGTAACAACATATTTACCCTGATAAAAAACCGGTACATTAAAATGAAGAAAGTGAACAAGATCCGGCTTTATTTTTCTTATAATTGCAGGAAGAATAATTTGCTCTTTTAATGAATAATGTTTAACGTCTGCTAGCACTTTGGACCAATTATTATTCTTAAAATTTAATCGGTTAAAGTACTTTTTACGAAGTAGGACAATATATTTGTTGTTATCTTTCAATTTTTGAAGTTCCTCTATAAGATTAATGGCATACCTTCCTAAACCCGCATTTTCCAAACCATAAAGTCTTGCATCAATTAATATTTTCATCTGGAAAAAAACTTATATTTAAACCAGCGTATAAATTTAAACAATTTAATTCCCAAAATTACAAACCAGTTAAAGACAATGGGGTAATTTTCCCATAGATTTTTTCTGTAAAAAATCTCCATCGCATCAACCGAAGATGTTTTAATTTTAACTTTATGTGATGGATTAATTACCGGCTTCCAAAGCTTACTTTTTCCAATTGATGCTCCTTTAACGTGATATATAAAGACTTCCGGATAGTAAATTATTTTCCAACCTTCCTTTTTTATCTTCCAGCAAAGGTCCAAATCTTCTCCGTTAAAAAAATATTCTTCACTAAACCATCCGACTTTATCCAGTATTTTTTTCCATGTAAGAAAAAATGCCCCCTCAATTGCTTCCACCTCCTGAATAATATTCGGGTCGACATCTTCATACCAATACTTTTTGGAATTGCCCAAAAAAAGTTTTAAAAACCCGATCCAAGGAGTGGTAAATCTTCTTCTTGCGTCTTTGTCTAGCTCACCGGAAGGAAGTATAAGTTTACAACTTAATGCTCCAACATCCTGATGATCCCTAAGATACTTTGTTGTTTTTTCGAATACTTTCTTGGTAACCACGGTATCGGGGTTTAAAAAGAGAACCATTTCTCCCTTAACAAGGGATTTTGCACGGTTGTTTCCTTTGGAAAAGCCTGAATTTTCTCCGGCTATGGCCTTAACCCAAGGAAAATCTTTTTTGACCATCTCAAAACTACCATCACTTGAATCGTTATCGGAAACAATTACCTCCAAGGAAACCTCATTTTTGTATTTATAAATAGAGTTAAGACAATCCGACAACAGCTTTTTTGTGTTGTAACTCACAATTATTATGGAAAGAACAGGTTTATCCGCCATATACCTCCTTATAAATATAATCAAGTTTGTCCGCGCTTTTATCCCAAGTATAGTTTTTCTCTACAAAATCTCTTCCTCTTTCACCCAAAGCCTTTTGTAAGTCTTCGTCTTTTAAAATTTTAATTGCTGCACTTGCCAAACTCTGCATACTGTCTCTTATTAAAGCCTCTTCGTTATCTTTAACACCCAGCCCTTCTGCACCTACCGAAGTTGTAACGACGGGAAGGGCAGATGCCATAGCTTCAAGAATTTTAAGTCTTGTCCCTCCGGGACCTTTAATGGGAGCAACCAAAACAGAAGCATTTTTATAGGCGTCTCTTATATCTTTTAAGCCTTCCGTAACTTCTATATCATCCGATGCAAGACTCTTTATTTCACTATTCAT
>CAZOUV010000015.1:0-12913 GCA_964583105.1 uncultured Gammaproteobacteria bacterium | reverse complement strand
TATCACGTTACGTTCGGGACGTAAAGACACTGGGTTCAATTCCCAGCACCCCGACCATGATGCTATTTACTTTTTTGAAAACTATTATATATTTGCCTCAGTTATGTTTAAAGAAATAAAACCAGCAATTATTGAAGAAGTTTATTTAGGCCCATCACCCCTAAGGATTGGTGGCAGGGTGACATTAAGCGGTGATGTAATTAGAAGTGATAAAGTTGGTAATAAGATTAAAAATAAGATTTGTTTTAGCCGCTCTTTGGATAATTGTTCCCAATGTCCTTTAAGAAGGGGACATTTTTGGAATTATTGGAAAAAATGTAAAAATCCAGACTTGCCTCAGCAAATTGATTAACTTTTTGCTGCGGTTACGATTTATTTAATAGTAATTGAATAAAGGTTTGGGATTTGTGAGTCTGCTCCAAGGTTTGTAAGAATGAGTAGTTTCTCTCCATTAAGGTAAGGAAATACGTAAGGTGGGGTATAACCCCCCGAAAAAACAATTTGTCTGTTTGTTCCATCGTAATCCATGATAGTTATTTTTCCTTCATCTCCCAGAACAAGATTTCTGGAATTTGGTAGCCAGAAAAGAGTCCTTTTTTCCCAATTGTCGGTCGTATCTATGAGAAAATTTTTATCCTCTTTTATATCGTAAACATATGTATGATCTATTTTGACATCCCTGTCTTCTTTTTGGGTTGATGCCCCCGGCATGGGTTTAATTAATCCGGAACTTAGGGTTGCTGAAGAGGAAGCTGTATAGAGTATTTTTGTTTCGTCGGGAGAAAATGAAACCATATTTGTTTTTCTGAAAAGAATATCCTGAACTTCTGGGGGTAAATTTCTTGCTTGGGTAGTAAGTTTAGAGTCAAGTTCCAATTGCCACTTGTCTAAAATAGTTCTTTTTCTTAAGGAAATATTGATTCTTTGGGATTGGGGAGTTAATTTGCCACTATCCAAAAGAAATGAACTTGTGGGTGTTTCAACAAGTATCTCTCTCGAATCAGGAGAAAATTGCCAGACTGCGTTTGTAAGATTGCCATCCGTAATTTTTCTGGGACCTTTGGCAAAACCTATTGGGAAATTTACGTTTTCCAAGATCCAAATACCTTCACTGTTGGAATATGCAATCTGAGAGAAATTTTCAGATGAAACGGGGTTTACAGCACCGTTTAGGGTGATAGGTACGAATGAAGGAGCCGAACGAAAAAGATCTGCTTTTATTTCAGTAACACTTTCTTTTTCAATAGTGATTCTTTTATACCAATCTATAAAACCACCTTTTTTAATTTCAAGATCGTATGTTCCAGGATTAAGAGAAAAGTTTGAATCCGAAGCTCCAATAAGTTCTTTGTCTATAAATATTTGCGCCCCTGTTGGATCAGTTTTTACTACTAATATACCTTTTGATGTAAATTTTAGGGTTTTAAAATCAAAACGGTAGCCCTTTGCATATGTGACAGCGAAAAGGCCCATAAGTCCCACAACGACAATACCCAAAAAAAATAACAGCACTCGAACTTTGGTCATGCCCGTATTATACTATATCCACCTATGCTTAGGAAAAATATAGCCATAGATTTGGGAACCGCAAATACGGTTGTTTGGGTAGCCGGTGTTGGAATTGTGGCTAATGAGCCTACGGTCGTAGCAATTCAGGCTGAAACAAATAAAGTTGTTGCGGTTGGTGAAGATGCCAAAAAAATGCTTGGAAGAACCCCTGAGGCTCTTACAGCTTCTAGGCCGATGAGAGACGGAGTAATTGCCGATTATCAGGTTACAGAGGCAATGCTTAGGTATTTTATTGGAAAAGTTTTAGGAAAGTTTCAACTTCTTAAACCCAATGTAATGGTTTGTGTTCCCGCGGGATGCACTCAGGTTGAAAGAAGAGCTGCTCTTGATGCAACTTTAGCGGCAGGTGCGGGACATGCCTACTTAATTGATGAACCTTTGGCTGCGGCAATTGGAGCCCAGATTCCAGTATCTGCTCCTTCGGGACACATGATTGTTGATATGGGAGGAGGTTCAACCGAGGCTGCAGTAATTTCATTGGGGGGAGTGGTTGTCCATAAATCAGTAAGAATTGCGGGAAATAAAATTGACGAAGCAATAGCAAATTATCTTAAAAAGAAACACAATCTTATAATAGGAGATCAAACATCTGAAGAAATAAAGCTCAAAATAGGTTCGGCGATACCCCTGACCAAGGAAGAAAAACTGGAAATTTCAGGTAGAGATCTTGTTTTTGGACTTCCCAGAAGTGTTATCGTAACATCTTCGGAAGTTACAGAAGCAATTAAACCAACACTTCTTCAAATAATCGGTGCAGTAAAATTGGTTCTTGAAGATACACCCCCGGAATTGGCATCGGACATAATAGATAAAGGTATCGTAATGAGTGGGGGAACGGCACTATTAAGAAATCTTGACAAACTAATGACCCAGGAAACAGGAGTTCCCGCCCATGTAGCTGACGAACCCCTTCTTTGCGTTGTCAGGGGTACCGGACTTGTTTTGGAAAACATAGAATTATGGCGAAGGAGTATATCAACTAGAGGATAGCCATTAAGGATTAATAGCTGTTTAAAAAAATAAAGAATATCAATAAGTATTTAACCGTCCAAGAGTACTATAGTAAATAATATAAATAATCTATAGTAAATAAGTTTTTCGGTACTAATAATTGGGGACAAACTGAAGATAAGATATTATATTTATATACGATAAATTGAAGTATTTTTTTATACAAAATGTTAGTTTTAAAAGATTACAAAACTAAGTATTATATCTTGTAGTACTCAGACTATAATTACATAGGTTATAAATTAAAAATATTAATTATAGTATAAGATTATATACAATATAGGATATTAAAATAGAGTGTTTTTAGATTTAAAAATTAGAAAAAATAAGCATAAAGATAAAATAAGTGAGTATAAATAGGTAAAAATGAAAAAAATGACCAATGAAACGGGCCGAAAATACGTCCATATATTGGATGTTATTGTAGATAGCACTTCAAAAGATAAAGTGCTAAATACTATCGGATTATTTTTAGAAAATAAGCACAAATTTAGTCTTTTCACACCCAATCCTGAGATACTTCTCAAGGCTAAAAGAGATGAGAAATTTCTAAAAATCTTAAATTCGGCCGATTTAAGTATTCCGGACGGTAACGGACTTAACTTTGCGTCTAAATTTCTTTATAGAAAGAGTCTTGAAATAATACCCGGGAGAAAACTTTTTGAAGAATTGATTAAAATTTCCAAAGACAATAACTGGAAACTATTTTTACTGGGAGGGTTAAATGACGAAGCATATCTTACAAAAGAAAAAATCAAAAAAACGTATAAAGGGATAATTGCAAAATCTTCTGCGGGACCAAAACTTGATGAAAATGCAAAGCCCTTAAACGAGGAAGAGGAAAATAAAGAAAGAGATGTTATTAAAAGTATTAACAGTTTCTCTCCAGACATTCTTTTTGTGGGTTTTGGAGCTCCCAAACAGGAAAAATGGATATATAAACATATTCAGAGCCTTGAAATCGGTGGGGCCATGGCTGTGGGTGGAACATTTTCCTATTTTTCAGGCAGATCACTTCTTCCTCCGGTAGTTATTGAACAACTAAAGCTGGAGTGGCTTTGGAGACTGTTACACGAGCCAAGGAGGGTACTAAGAATAATCAACGCACTTATTCTTTTTCCTTTGTCTCTTTTTTACTATAAATTTGGCCAAAATCGAGTCTAGCTCTATATAATCTTCCTTCAACAGCCCTTTCTGAAATATTTAAAATCTTTGCAATCTTTTCGTAGGATAAATCGTACCAATATCTCAGCCAGAGAAGCCTTCTTTTCTCATAGGGAAGAAGATTGAGGCAGTTATTGACGGATTTTCTAAGTTCCTCAAGAGACATTTTTTCAATAGGGGAAAGACTTTTATTGTCCGCAATATTCAGATTTCCCAATAAAGGAACGATGATTCCGGAATTTCGGTTTACCTGATCACGGTAGTAATCGGCAATTTTATTTAAGGCAATTCTACAAAGCCAGGTAAAATAGGCAGATTTGTGCTTAAAATTATTAAACCCTTTCCATGCAGCCGTCATTGTACTTGTAAGTACTTCATCTACAACTTCATCCTCTCCTCCTATGTGCTTAATAATGAATTTGGTTAGGGGTAAAGCAAGTTTTCTATATACTTTTTCGAAAGGAATGCGTGTGTTTTTATTCATTTCAGAGACTAATAAGTATAACATGGCTACAGCTGAATTTACCCGTGTGCAAGTAAATCTAGATACCCAGAAATCGAATGAGGGGGCTGCAAAAGCACATAAACTTGGTAATTTCGTTAGTAATTTTTTTAATTACGACTCTTTTGCGGGGAGAGAAGGTAGTTCTCCATATAATTTTGTTCCAACCGATTGGTTGGTATCAAGACTGGCAGGTATTTTGAGAGTTTCGGATGAAGATATGAGGAAAAAATAGTACAATACACCCCAAGGTGAATAAACTAATACTTATTAAGCTTGGGGGTAGTGTAATTACAGACAAAGGAAAGCCTTTTACAGCAAGAAGGTCAGTGATAAATAAGCTTGTAAAAGAAATCAAGATTGCAAAAAATAAGCTTGATAAAAATACACTATTTCTGATAGGTCATGGGGGAGGGTCCTTTCCTCATGTTCCGGCAGCCAAATATCTAACCCATAGAGGACTAATTAATAAAAATAGTCTTAGAGGGCTTTCTTTAACAGCAGATGCGGCAATACAAATAAATAGAATAGTTGTAGAAGAGTTTTTAAAAGAAAAAATTGATGTTCTATCTTTTTCTCCGTTAAGTTTTATTTACTCAAACAACGAACAAACATCAAATGTTCTATTAATAGGTATTAAGAGATGTTTTGATATAGGGATTACCCCAATAATTTACGGTGATGTGATAATGGATAAGACAAAAGGTTTTTGTATTTTCTCTGCAGAAAAAACTCTCTCCATTTTGGCCCGAAAATTAAGGAAAGATTATAAAATTGAAAAACTGATTGAAGTCGGAGATACTGACGGAGTTTATGATTTAAAAGGAAAAACAATTCCGGAAGTTAATTCAAAGAACTTTAAAGACATCAAAAAGTATATTAGAGGATCAAAGTCTACCGATGTAACAGGGGGAATGATTCATAAAGTCGAGGAATCACTAAAACTTGCAAAGAAAACTAAAATCAAAACATTACTTATAAATGGAAAAAGAAAAGAGAGTCTCTTAAATGCAATTATAAATCAATCCCATTCAGGGTCCTGGGTTTTATCTTGATTTACAGTATCCTCTTTTTTGGTAAAATATTGATCACAACCTTGACGCATTAAATCCTCAGCTGTAGCTTTTTGATTCAAGGGGGGTTTTAAAATAGATTTACTACCGAATAATTTTTCAACGATACCTCTTAACTTTTCTACGCCCTTTGCTTCCGGTGACATAGATGCCTGTCATACCATATCCTGTGATATAATTTCATCTATGCCTGATATTACAATCAAGCTTCCTTTGGGAACTACAGTTCCTGATCATATAGCAATTATTCTTGACGGAAATCGCAGATGGGCAAGAGCCAAGGGATTTCCTACACTTCAGGGACATAAAGCGGGGTTTGAGGCAGGAATGAAAATTGCAAAGGCTGCAAGAAATTGGGGAGTGCACACATTTACCGTTTGGGGTCTTTCCACAGAAAATTGGGACAGAAGCCCCAAAGAACTTGCATATTTAATGAAATTGTATTGGAAGATGGTCTCGGAAATTGAAAAAGAAGCCAAAAAAGACGATATTAGATTTGTTCATCTGGGAAGAAAAGATAGAATTCCAAAAAGCCTTGCATTATATATGGCAAGCCTTGAGAAAAAGACAAGAAACAACAAAAAACATATTATTAATGTTGCAATTGACTACGGAGGAAGGGACGAAATAGTAAGGGCAACAAGAAAGATTATTCAAGCTGGAATAAAACCCCAAGATTTGAATGAAGAACTATTCGGATCATATTTAGATACGGGTGATCAGCCATATCCAAATGTTGATTTATTTATAAGAACCTCAGGAGAACAAAGAACTTCCGGATTTTTACCCTGGCAGCTTAATTATGCAGAGTTTCATTGGGAGATAGATCATCTTCCTGACATGACACCTGAAAAATTAAAAGATATTATTATTGACTATTCCCGAAGAAGAAGAAGGTTTGGAGGAAATGATACAATTGCACACTTTAAATTTAATCCAGAGGTCACCGCAAAACTTGAAATTGCCTGGTGGAGACTTGCAAACATTCCTCAGGGCGTAACATTCATGGAATATGCAATTAAACATCTTAAGGAACAGTTTGGTATGTCTACAAAGCTTGCAAAAGAAGCCGCAAGACTTTTGGTTGAGGCTTTTTTGGAAGAAAAGAAAAGTAAATATGAAAGAGCAATAGCTAAAATGAAAAAATTCTACGAACTTGTAAAAGGTGAGGTAAAACTTGCTTTTGAACCTAAGCTTGTTGCATATCTTGAAGTAAAAACCCACAAGGAAAAAGGGGAGAATGAAGAAACAGCAAGAGAGCTTATTTCGGAAACTTACAGAATTTCTCTTTTTCAGGCAGCCAAAGCAGCACATTTAAGAGTACTTGCCGCCGTTGAGAGAAACAGGGGAAACTGGGGAAAAGCGGAAGATTATCTTCACAAATACTACAAAGCGCTTAAAGAAAGAGTGGCTTAATTAGGATTTTACCAAATATACAGATTGTTTAGCTTCACCACTTGACACGATCGTCTCAAAATGAGACGATATTGGTATATGAATGAGACGATATTGACAAACAGACAAAAAATTATTTTAAACATAATTGCTCAATCGCAAGGTATTTCCCGCGAAGATATTAGAGGGGCGATAGAAAATACGGACAGAATTTCTCGACCTACACTGATCAGAGACTTAAATATATTAAGGATCAAAAAACTGATAAAAGTTGAAGGCAAAGCTTCCGGTACGAGATATTTTTCGGCGGAAAACAATTCCGTTATGAGATATTTTGATTTAAATAAATATTTTGAAAAGGATCCGGACCAGAGAGAAGAAACTAAAAAATCTTTTGATCTTGAGGTTTTTGAACACTTAACTAATCTTTATTCAGAAGCCGAGGAAGAGGAAATTCAAAAAATCAATAAAAGTTTCTCTGCAAAAATAAAGAATTTAAATTTTGACATATATAAAAAAGAATTGGAGAGATTTGTAATAGAACTTTCATGGAAATCTTCAAAAATTGAGGGGAACACATATTCTTTACTCGAAACAGAAGAATTAATAAAAATGGGCATAATGGCAAGTGGTCGCTCAAAAGATGAGGCAATAATGTTACTAAACCACAAAAGTGCTTTTGAAATGATTCTAAAAAATCGTAAAGATTTCAAGGAATTGACTATCTCAAAATTGCATCAGTTGCATAATATTCTCGTTAAAGATTTGAATATTAATACGGGGATTAGAAAAAATGCGGTAGGTATTACAGGTACTGTTTATTTGCCTCCCGGTAATGAATTCCAGATCGAAGATGTTTTACATAAAGCACTAGGACTGATTAACAAAAGTAATAATGTATTTGAAAAAGCCTTGATTGCGGCGGTTATGATTCCCTATATCCAGCCGTATTCGGATGGGAATAAAAGAATGGCAAGAATGCTGGTAAATGCAATATTACTTGCCGGAGACAGTTATCCTCTTTCGTATCGGAGTATCGACATTGATGAATATAAAAAAGCATTGATCTTGTTCTATGAACAGGGAAGTCTGTATCATGTTAAAAGAATTTTTTTAGAACAGGTATTTTTTGCATATAAAAATTATTTTCAATAGTTTTTTAGGTATTTGATAATTAAATTATAATTTTTTCTTCAGAATTATTTCTTTCTTGAATATTTGAAATTTATCTTATTTTTTGCAGTAAATGCCTATTGACACGCTTGCACCCCTTTGATATCTTGCGACTAAGAAAGATTGCTCGCAGGCATTAAACAATATTAAAATGGAACAAACTACTAAAAAGAAAGTCAGATTGGAAGATCTCCCTGATTTGTTAACGGTAAGAGAAGTATCGGATCTACTGAGAGTTTCTCCGTTAACTATAAAAAGATGGGGAAAAAGAGGAAAGCTTCCCGCAATAAGAATAAATTCAAGAGGAGACAGACGCTACAAGAAAGAGGCCGTGCTTTGGCTTCTGGGGATGCAGGCAAAAGAAGAATAATAAGGATATTATTCGAAAAATCACTAATCAAGCTTAATTTGAAGATTCCAGAAGTGTGAATATAATCCGTCTTTTATGTTTAAAAGTTCCTTGTGTGTTCCCACTTCTTTTATTTTCCCTTTATCCATTACAACAATTCTGTCAGCTTTTGCTACGGTTGAAAGTCTGTGGGCAACAATAATTGTTGTTTTACCCTTTCTTACTTTCCAGAATGCCTCCTGTATTAGTTTTTCCGATTCGGAATCTAATTGGCTTGTTGCTTCATCAAATATAATAATATCCGGATCCGAAAGAATCATTCGTGCAATTGCAAGCCTTTGTTTTTGTCCTCCGGAAAGCTTCACTCCTCGTTCTCCGACCCAAGTTTTATATTTATTGGGCAAACTTTCGATAAATTCATCAATATTTGCAAGCGATGCTGCAGCTTTAATTTCACCCAAAGTTGCATTTTCCCTGCCGTAGCCTATGTTATAGGAAACAGTATTGTTAAATAAGATGGGTTCCTGGGGAACAACGCCCATAAAGCTTCTTAGGTTGTCTTTAGTAAACTGCCTGATATCAATACCGTCTATGGTAATTTTCCCGCTATCAATATCAAAAAATCTCATCAGAAGTTTGATTAATGTTGTTTTTCCGGAACCGCTTTTTCCAACCAAGGCAATTGATTCTCCCGGTTTTACTCTAAGGCTGAAGTTTTTAACCGCTCCTTGGGTGCCGTTGACATAGGAAAATGAGATATTGTCAAAATTAATTCTTCCTATTACCTTTTTCTTTGTTTCGGGGTTTTGGGGATCGATAACATCAATTGTATTATCCAGAAGTTCAAAATAAATTTTAATATCGGCATAGGTTTTGGCAATATCCCTTAATGAAAAAACCAGATCCCAGAGCTTTGAAAAGAAAAGTCCTACAAAAGTTGTGACTAAAACAAAATCTCCTACGCCAAGGGTTAAATTTGCCGCTTTTTCAAGACTTACTAAAAGAATTAGGAAAAGACCTAAATTGGTAATTGTCCCTATGGAAAAATCTATCAATCTAAATGAGTTTCCATATCCCCAGAGTGCCTTTACCCAACCTGCGAATTTATCAGTTAGTCTTGATTCTTCCCATCTTTCCTTGGCAAAGAGCTTGACTGTTTCGTAGTTTATGAGATTATCGGTAAGTATTCCTGATATTTCATCTTCCTTTTCGTTAAAAACACCTCTTTTTTTGATATTCAATGATATTAAAAATTTGGTAACAAGTAAGGTTAAAACTACCGAAAGAAAAGCAAGGGCTACAATTTTAATATCGAGCCTTGAAAAAAAGAAAAACATAACAAGTGCGGAAATAGCAATTTCAAGGATTTTATGATGAATTCCGAAAAAGAGGTTGAAAAATGCACCGTCTCCTCTTTTAAAGGCGGAAATTAAGCTTCCTGTGGATTTATTTGTATGGAAGGCAAAATCCAAGGATTGAACATGGGTAAATATTTTAAGTCTTGCTTCTTTCGCTGAATTAAAAAGGACGTAATCTCCAACCCAAAAGCTGGCAATTCCCGTAAGAAGTCCGGATATGTTTACGGCAATAAACACATAAAGAAGACGGATTAAATTTTGATGGTTTAGCTTGGGAATTTCTTCGACAAAGAGTTTAAAAAAGTAGGGAGTAATGTTTGACAGGATTCCCGAAATTATAATCAAAAGGATAAAGCCTGCGAACGCAAGCTTCCTTTTTAAAATAAAGCCATAGAAAACCTTTAAGAATTTCCACATTGGACTATGGCTATTTTAAACTAAAAGTTGGCTATTTGAAACCGGAAAAGATATAATATGCATTATCTATTTAAATTCCATGCGCAGGTTATTTATTCTATCTTTCGTGTTTATGACATTATGTTTGGTGACTGTTTTTGCGCCAAAGGCACTTTTTGCTGTAAATTTGGTCTCACCAAGCCCGATAGCAACTTCTACAATTGAACCTACCTCAACGCCGGTTACTGTTCCTGATTTAACTCAAAAAACTCCCCAAACTTTGGGACCCTTGGAAGAGCTTCTTAATAAACAAAAGTTAGGCAAGGTTTTTGTTAATCCCATTAAATATGCCATAAGGGGGGCTGTTGGCGCGGGAGTTCCTGCAAACACTATTGTTTTACTTTTACTTCTTCCGATTTCTGCCTTTGTTATTGCCGTTACCCGCAATATTGTAGGGATTAGGGGTTTCGGTATCTTTCTTCCCGCCGCCTTATCTGTTACTTTTATTGCCACGGGTCCAATTGTAGGAATCCTGCTTTTTCTTCTAATTGTTATAATTTCAACCGTTGTAAGACTTACCTTAAGAAAACTTAAGATAAAGCTTCTGTATTTACCCCGAATGGCTTTAATTCTTTGGGCCATAGTAATTGGAGTACTGGGAGTATTATTTGCTGCACCCATAATTAGATATCCATCATTAACAAATGTCTCCATTTTTGCTGTTTTAATACTTATTCTTCTTACTGAAGATTTTATAAGAGTACAGCTTGGAAAAAGTGTTAAAACAGCCATTTCTCTTACTAGTGAAACTTTGATAATTGCACTTGTTTCATATCTTTTCCTTACACTTAAACCTCTTCAGAATTTTGTGCTTCTTAATCCTGAAATTACACTTCTTGTGACGGGAATTTTGGACATACTGCTTGCCAAATATTCGGGACTTAGATTAATGGAAATATGGCGCTTTCGAAAGCTTATCAACAATAATTAACCCCGATTATGAAAATATCCTCAATATTAGGGATAAACGCAAGAACAGTGGACTTTTCCTATAAGGTTAATTCCGCAAGGGGAAAAAAGACTGCTGATTCCAAACTGCAGTCGGCATGGGTTTTAAAAAAAGCCGGAATTCCCAGTCCTGAAATATATTCCAAATTTAGAAAACCGGAAGATGTCTTTAAATTTAATTGGGAAAGCCTGCCTCCACAGTTTGCTCTCAAGCCTTCCCGAGGAATGGGAGGAGAGGGAATTATTGTTGTAAAGAAAAAAGCTTTGGACGGAAACGGTTGGATAACAACAAATAGGCTAAGGGTAACCGTAGATGATTTAAAGCTTCATACATTGGATATTTTGGAAGGAGCTTACTCAATGGGAAATGTTCCGGATGTTGCTTTTATTCAGGAATATGTGGGAAGGCATAAAGTTTTTAGAAAATATGCATTCCGTGGAACTCCGGATATCAGAATTATCATCTTTAATAAAGTTCCCATACTGGCTATGCTTAGGCTTCCTACTAAAGAATCAGGGGGAAGAGCAAACTTGCATCAGGGAGCTTTGGGGGTTGGGGTTGATATTGCAACAGGAATTACAACCAGGGCGATTTGGCATGGAGAACAAATTGTCTACAAACCCGGTACGGAAAGGAAACTTCGAGGAATAAAAGTACCCTTTTGGACCACGTGCCTTGAGACTGCCGTCAAGACGCAGATGGTATCAGGTTTAGGCTATTTGGGGGTTGATATCGTGCTTCACCCGGAGAAAGGTCCCATGGTTCTTGAGTTAAATGCCCAACCCGGTCTTCAGATACAGCTTGCCAATATGACAGGGCTTAAAAAAAGACTTGAAAGAGTGGATGACCTTGAGGTAAGAGATGCTGAACAAGGAGTAAAAATTGCAAAAGCGCTCTTTGCTGAGAGATTTTTGGATAGGGTGAAGGCAGAAGAGGGAATAAAAACAATTAATTTCAGGGAAAAGGTCAAAATAATAGATGCATACGGGAATAAAGTTGAAGCGGATGCAAAAATAGATACGGGAGCTTGGAGGACCTCGATAGACAAAGAACTTGCGAAAAATTTAGGACTTCTTTCCCAAAGCAATATTCTCTGGACAAAAGTTTTTAAAAGCTCTTTAGGAAAAGAAATAAGACCCGTTATAAACCTCAAATTCTATCTTGCGGGAAGACTTGTAAGAACAATTGCTAGTATTGCGGACAGAAGCGGTCTTAAGGTAAAGTTGATTGTCGGTAGAAGAGATTTGGCGAGATTTCTGGTTAATCCCGAAGAAGTTGTGAATTAGGGTATGAATAAAAAAATACTGATATTGGTAGGCAAGGTTGGATCAAAGAAAAAGCTTTTTGCCGAACTTGTATCTAAAAGGATAGGTAGTAATGTAGAGGTTGCGCTATCTTCTTTTTCAGATATTTTTATCGAAGTTTTCGAAGACGGTTCGGAAGTTTATGTTGACGGCAGGGATATAAGAGAGTTTGATCTTGTCTATTTTAGAAGGATTGATCACTCTCTTTTTCCTTTATCCGGGACTCTTGCAATGTGTCTTGACAAAGCGGGAATTAAATATTTTGATACCCGCTTTAAAGAAATTGGGGCGGCGGGAAACAAATTTACTTCAATTGCAAAACTAGCATTAAACGGCATTTCTGTTCCAAGAACCATTTATTGTCCCAGAGAAAATATACTTAAAGAGAAAAAAAGGATAATATCCGCACTTAATTTTCCCCTAATTGCCAAAGATACCGCTGCTCAAAGAAATTCCGGAGTTTTCGTACTTAAGAGCAAAGATGATTTCGAAAAATTATTAAATTTAAGGCAAAAAAGAAGCGATGGTGTGTATGTTCATTTTCTGTTTCAGGAAAACATTGATATTAAAGAGGAATTCAGGCTACTGGTATTAGGCAGTAAGGTTGCCG
>CAZOUV010000014.1:0-14355 GCA_964583105.1 uncultured Gammaproteobacteria bacterium | reverse complement strand
TTATGGAAGGAAAAGCTCTCCCTGATTATTCCAAAGCTGTAGCAATTGTAACTGCCGCTGCACAAAAAGAGCTGGTAATTCCTGCTGCCATGGTTGTTTTGATGCCTGTTTTTGTAGGCCTTTTGGGGGCTGAGGCTTTGGGAGGATTTCTAGGAGGAGTTGTAGTTGTGGGACTTATGCTAGCTTTTTATATGTGCAATACCGGAGGAGCATGGGACAACGCTAAAAAATATATTGAAGACGGAAATATGGGGGGAAAGGGAAGCGATACTCATAAAGCGGCAGTTGTGGGAGATACCGTAGGGGATCCTTTAAAAGATACCTCGGGTCCGGCACTTAACCCGATGATGAAAATTGTTCAAATTGTCGCCCTTCTTATAGCCCCTCTTGTAATCCAATTTATAGGAAAATAATTAGTCAGAATTAGCCTCAAAAAACGTCTTTTTCTACTTGTTTTGAAGCTATCAAAAGGATAAAATATATGGGTGGATATAAGCTTTATTTATATTCATAAATTTTATGGATATTGGTAAGGTAAGAACAACAGAAATAACTTCGGAACTTTCAAAATCATACCTTGATTATGCAATGAGTGTTATTGTTGCCCGAGCTCTTCCCGATGTCCGTGACGGCTTAAAACCGGTCCATAGACGTATTCTTTACGCCATGCATTTAATGGGACTTCATTATGTAGGATCGGCAACTACAAAATCGGCAAAGGTTGTTGGAGAAGTATTGGGAAAATATCATCCTCACGGCGATATGGCCGTTTATGATGCCATGATCAGAATGGCACAAACATTTACCATGAGATACTCATTAATTCATGGTCAGGGAAATATGGGTTCGGTCGACGGAGATCCGCCGGCTGCTATGAGATATACAGAAGTAAAATTGGCCAAAATATCGGATTATGTTCTGGCAGATATAGAAAAAGAGACAACTGATTTTCTGGATAATTTTGACGCAACATTAAAAGAACCAGTTTATTTACCGTCCCTTCTTCCCAATCTTCTTTTAATGGGGTCTGAAGGAATTGCGGTAGGAATGGCAACCAAAATTCCTCCCCATAATCTAAAAGAGGTTGTTGATGCGGCTGTTGCCATGATTGATAAAGGAAAGGTAATTTTAGAAAAAGAGAAACAGGAAAAACAAACGGATTTTGTAATAAAAAGAATTAATCTTGTTGCTTCAGGAGAAGAAAAAGGTCTTTCCGAAAAAGAAGTTAACCCCACCGAAGTATCTTTTGAAAGCGATATAACAATTGATGAACTTACAACTATTATTCCCGGACCTGATTTTCCAACAGGAGCGGCAATTTACGATGCAAATTCAATTAAAGAGGTTTATGCAACGGGACGCGGGAGAATTGTAGTTCGGGGAATTGCAGAAATTACGGAAGGCAAAAAAGGAAGAAGCCAAATTATTATTTCCGAAATTCCATATCAGGTAAATAAGGCCGAACTTGTTGCCAAAATCGCAGATCTGGTTCACGAAAAGAAAATTGTAGGAATTGCTGATCTTAGAGACGAATCGGACAAAGACGGAATGAGAGTTGTAGTTGAACTTAAAAGAGATGCAAAACCAAAAGCTGTTTTAAACAATATCTACAAACACACCAAACTTCAATCAACTTTCCCCGCAAATTTTGTGGCACTTGTCGAAGGAACTCCCCATACATTAAATCTTAAACAGATATTAATAGAATACGTAAAACACAGGCAAAAGGTAGTAATCCGAAGAACCATATTTGAACTTACCGAAGCCAAAAAACGCGCACATATTTTGGAAGGACTTAAAATTGCTTTAGATAACCTTGATGCAGTAATAAAAACCATTAGAGCTTCAAAAACGCAGGAAGAGGCAAAAGAAAACTTAATTAAAAGATTCAAATTATCTGAAATTCAGGCAACCGCCATCTTAGACATGCAGTTAAGGCGTCTTGCTGCCCTTGAAAGAGAAAAGATAGAAAAAGAATATGCTGAAATAAAAAAGCTGATTGATAAATTGGTTGCAATCTTAAAGGATCCTAAAGAAGTTTTAAAGATAATTAAAACCGAACTTGCAGAAATTAAGGAAAAATTCGGAGACGTAAGAAAAACTAAAATATATAAGTCCCGAATTGGAGAATTTTCCGAAGAAGATCTTGTCGCCAAAGAAGAAACACTAATTACTGTTACAAAAACAGGTTATGTCAAAAGGCTTTCTGCAACATCATATAGAGCCCAAAGAAGAGGAGGAAAAGGAGTTATTGGAATGACCACAAAAGAGGAAGATGAAATAAACCATCTTGTGTCAGCAACAACACATGACACAATATTATTTTTTACAACCAAGGGAAAAGTTTTTGGAACAAAAGCATGGGAAATACCGGAAAGTTCACGTCAGGCAAAAGGTCAGGCACTTGTAAACTTTCTTAATTTGGATCCCGACGAAGACGTCTGCTCAATTCTTCCCATGGGAGCAGATACCACAATAAAACACTTAATAATGGCAACATCGTTGGGATTAATCAAAAAAACAAAACTTTCAGAGTTTGAAAACTTAAGAGCATCGGGGTTAATTGCCATAAGACTGCAGGATAAAGACAGTCTTGTTTCGGTTAAACCCACAACCGGAGAGGATCACATTATGCTTCTTAGCCACATGGCAAAATCAATAAGATTCCCGGAAGCCAATGTCAGGCCCATGGGCAGAGCTACAACGGGAGTAACCGGAATTAAAATGGAAAAGGAAGATAGAGTTATTGGAATGGAAGTATTTCCCGGAAAAGAAAGAATTCCGGCAGATAAAAGAAAGAAAGTATTTAGAGACATTCTGACAATTTCGGAAAAAGGATTGGGTAAAAGAACACCAATTCATCTATTTCCTATTCAAAAAAGAGCGGGTAAGGGTGTTAAATGTTCCGTAGTCTCACAAAAGACCGGAAACCTTTCCTGCGCAGAAATGGTTACGGAAAAATTTGATGAGGTAATAATAACTTCCAAGGGGGGTCAGGTAATTAAACTTCCCCTAAGAAATATTCCAGAGCTCGGACGCGCAACACAGGGAGTAATATTAATGAGATTTGCGGAAAAATCAGATTCTGTCGCGGCAGCTGCGGTTCTAGAAAAAGACGGGGGAGAAGAAGAATCCTAGTCACTTAATTTTTAAGGATTGATTTGGTAACTTACGAAGTCGATCAAAAAAAGTAAGTATTTTCTTATCCTGATCTGTAAGAAAACCCCAACCTGGACGTTTGTGGGGCGGAAGATATTTATTCTGCCAATTCCTTTTTTCTCTGCGAGCATGCTCACCTTTTCTCCAAAAAGGTTCTATTTCCCCCATATGCAAACTATTGTAGCAAACTAAGTAATTATTGCAAACATAAGTACACGCCAAACACAAAATTACTTGCCAACTAAAGGTCAGTAGGATAAAATAAATCATGTGCAATAAGGAATGTCTTAAAAATACATTGGTTGCGGTTTCTTCAGTTTTTGTTTTGTTTTTTCTTTTTTTTAAATTCGGTCCCAAGATTCCCCTTTCCATAATATCCCAACAAAAAGGAGAGCCTTTGGTTGCAGTGGGTGAAGGGAAGGTAACAGTCACTCCAGATATTGCCAAAGTAATTTTGGGGATTGAGGAAAGTGGAACAAGTTTGAAATCTGTTCAGGATTCTGTAAATAAAAAATCCAAAAGCCTTACAGACTCTTTGAAAAAATCTGGGGTAGGGGATAAGGAAATTAAAACAACATCATATAATGTTCATCCCCAATACGATTACAATTCTCCTCTTCAAAGAATAACAGGATATCGGGTATCGGCAAGCTATGAAGTTACAATTAAAGATTTTGACAAAATTAACGAAATTTTAATTCTAGCAACCCAATCTGGAGCAAATACCGCAGGAGGAATTAACTTCGAAGTAAATGATGAAACAAAGAACAAAAAACTTCAGGAGGCAAGAGAAGAAGCCGTAACTCTGGCCAAAGAAAAAGCGGAGGGACTCGCAAAAGCTGCTGGCATTTCATTAGGAAAAATTATCAATATTTCGGAATCTTTTGCAGACGACGGGATTAGACCGATACCTATGTATGCCATAAAAGATATTTCGGCAGAAAACAAAGCCGTTCCCGCAAACATCGAACCCGGAGAAACAGAAATTTCAGTTACGATTTCCCTCTCCTACGAAATAAAATAATTTCTATTCCATTCCTTTCTGATCAGGATGTTCCTTTGATTCCTTTTCTATTTCTTTTTTAATTTCTTCAGTTTTTTTGGAATCCGAAGAAAGAAGTTTAAATGCAAATGTGCTTCCTCTTCCCGCATCCGATTTTTCAAGCCATAAATCCCCACCCATTTTCCTGGCAACAGTTTGGGATATATAAAGACCAAGTCCCGTTCCTTGGGGTCTTCCGTTTTGCACGCCCGAGACTTGCTGAAATTTTCCAAAAAGCTTCTTCTGATCCTGACGGGAAATTCCTATACCCGTATCTTTTATATAAACTTCAATGAAATCACCATCCTTTTTAAAACTCGCCTCTATATAACCCCTATCTGTAAATTTAAGTGAATTACCCACAATATTGTTAACTATCTGTTTAACTTTGTCTTTATCTGCAAAGACCTTTCCTTGAAAATCCTTGGGGTACTTCAATTGCAAATTTGCATCTTTTGCAACAGGACTTAAACTATCCATTACTTCGGAAACCACATCTGACAAATTAAAATTGGAAAGTGAAATTTTCATTCTTCCTGCCTCAATTCGTGAAATATTTAAAAGGTCATTAACTAGCCTTATTAATCTTTCGGTCGATGAAAAAATGTCATCCAAAGGTTCTTTAATAGATTTGGGGTATTCACCGTAATCTTTTTCCAAAATCATTGATACAAATCCTTTTATGGCGGTCATTGGTGTTCTTAATTCATGGGAAGCAATTGACAAAAACTCATCTTTCATCTTATTCAGGTTTTTTATTTGAGTAATATCTTCCTCGGTTCCGATAAATCCCACCAATACTCCGCTACTTATGATGGGGGAGACACGGGCTTTGGCGGTATAAATCTCTCCGTTTTTATTTCTGTTGGTAAATTCCCCTTCAAAAGGTTTTTTCTCTTCCTTTATAATGTGCCAGAATTTTTTATATGTATCTTTCGGCATAAGCCCTCCCCAAAGTCTGGGAGTACTACCGTACATTTCCGAAACCGAATAACCGGTCAACCTTTCCGCAGCGTTATTTGCATATTGGATGGTTCCATTAATATCCGTAATAACTATGTGATTCATTGCGCTTTCTATGGCAAGTTTAAATTTTTCTATATCAAGAAGAGCTCTCTCCACAACGTTTTCGCTAACTTTACCTAAAGAACCCAAAAGTGAATTCGGATAATATTGATCAAACTTAAAATTCTCATTTCTTAATCCCAATTTTTTCAGTTCGTTGAAGGAATAGTTTACCAACCCTTCAGGACCAGTAATATACCATAGGTAATCTTTTCTCTTTTTATAGTTAGCCTCAAGAACTTGGGAGTTAATTTTTCCGACAACATATTCTATAGATAGGTTTTTATTGAGTCGTTTCAAAAGCGATAATTCTTTTCTGTAAATAAAACTGTCTTCTTTGGAAGAAGCATAAATCAAATGAATTTTGCTAGAAAGTCTTTTTTCAGAAGCATCCCTTAGAAGGCTCAAATATGGAGTTATTCCCGTTCCCCCTGCAACAAAAACAATATTTTGTTCATTTTCCGGAAGAATAAAATTTCCGAAAGGTCCCTCTACTGTAAAATTTTGATTTGAGGATGCTTCAATCAGGTTCTTTTTATAAACAGATTTCGTATCCTTGAAAGCAACAACAATTCTTTTTTTATCCGATGGGGAATTTATTATTGAAAATGCCCTTCTTGAACCTTTTTCATCGTATGGGCCTTCAGGGGCAATAACCCAAACATATTGTCCAGATAAAAAATCTATTCCTTCACCGTCCAACTTAAAACTTATTTCATAGGTTGTATCGTTGAGTTTTTTCCGAGATTCAATACGGGCAGAATATTTTTGAACCATTAGTTAATAATATCAGGGAGTCTGCCTATTGCAAAACGGCAAATATTAAGTAAAAATGTATTCTAAATATATGGCAAAAATACTTTTAACGGACGACGATTCTTTAATGGTAAGAATGTACCAGACAAAATTCTCAAAAGACGGTTTTGAAGTTCAAACAGCCGGAAACGGGGAAGACTGCCTGAAAAAATTAAACACTTATACGCCAGACGTAGTACTTCTTGATGTAATGATGCCCGTCAAAAACGGACTGGATACGCTAAAGGAAATAAAAGCAAATTCAAAAACAAAAAATATTCCTGTTGTTCTTTTAACTAATATGGGCGGAGGAGAAGAGGACGTTGAGAAAGGACTTGAGTTGGGAGCAGTTGCCTATCTCGTCAAAGCTTCATACACTCCTGCTGAAGTTGTTAAAAAAGTAAAAGAAATTCTTGCGGGTTATAAAAAAGACGTTCCCGAAGTCAAAGTTGCCATCAAAAAGGAATGATATCAGGCCTCCGCATTTTCAGATATTCTTTTAGCCAGAAAATAGGCTGGTAATAATGAAAGAACCATGAGTATAACGCTCCCCGTAAATGTCGATTCAACCGACTTTTGAGCCGTTTCCTTCAGGAAATTCTGATGTTTTCCCACAAAAAGCATTCCCAACACTTTATCCTCATGATCTTTTAATGGAGAATAGCTTGCATAGTATGGCTGATTAGCAACTTTGGTTTTACCAAGATAAATTTTTCCTTTTGTTAATGTTGCCTCTTTTACCTTCTCATTTGATTCTTCGGTTCCGATAAATCTGGTTTTTCCGTCGGCAGCCAAAAAAGTTGTCGCCGAACGCACGTTTCCCGCAAAAACCGAAATATCCAAACCCGTAACCAGTTTAACTCCGTCGACAAATGCACTATCAATATCAAAACCCGTGGCAACAACTGCCAAAAGCTTTTCTTCATCATCATTAATTGGAACCGCCGAAACTATTCTTACTTTTGGAGAAAGCGGACTTTCAAAAATGGTAAGTCCCGAATAAGAATTACCCTTAAGTGGATTTTCTATTAGGTCTGTTCCTTCAATACGACCACCCGATTCCATTGATTTTTCCGCGGATGCGATAATTTCGCCTTCGGGAGAAAGGATCATCAGAAAATCGGAATTCTGTCTGGACATGATTTCAATAAGTATTTTTTCCAACTCCTTGTCATCCTCGTTAAGAATATTATTTTTTACTTTTGAATTTTCCACAACAGCACTGGCATTAGCCAGGGACTCAAACTGTAGTCTTTCTAGACTGTAATGGAGAAATTTAATATCTGTTTGAAGATGTCCGTAGGTGTCTTTTTCCAGATTTCTATATAAAAGGAAGGTAAAGATAAATGTTACAAACACAAATATTGTAAGTATGGATACAATAAACGTAATAAATAAACTTACACCAATTCTAAAACGAAGATACCCCCATGCCCACTTGGCTAAAACAATAGAAGAAATTAAAACAAGTAAATGTTCAAGAATCCAGATAACTCCGAAATTGGCAAAAATATTAACCCAAAAGGGAATGTCCCCGAAGTTCAGAGAAAAACCGAAATTAATAATTTCCGTAAAAGAAAATAGTAGAAAGAATAAATATAAAGGCTTTATTTGTTTTTCCAAACCCTTTTCGGATTTCCTATAATAAATTGTAGCTAGAGACGCCGAAAGTGAGGCGATAATGGGGGAGAGACTTAGAGATATTAAAACAAGAGGGGGAAAAATCGCAAGTGATTTAGTACCGGGTTTTTTGAGAATGGGTTCTTTAACAATAATAATTAGAAGAATGACCAGACCGATAATTTTAGGGATTTGTGACCAGAGATTAAATTCGGGAGAAGAAACATGCGTTGCAAAGATTGCGGAAGATAAGGAAAGTAAAATAAATGCAATCGCCTTCCAAAAAACCTTTCGATTTTTTTCGACGGATGCCGTGTCAAAATAGACCCATGCGGTAGAAAAAAGGGTCAAAGATAAAAAAACATAAACTGCAAAATGAACGTTTTGCAAAATTAAAGTTGTAATCATGTTGTTACCTTATTTATCTTAATTAAACTTACCAATCCTTTCAATTATCTCTTTTTCATCCATAACTCCGGAGTAGTAACCCACAACTTCCCCGTTTTTGACAAAAACATTTAAAGGGAGCCAGTATGAATTTTCGATTTTTATTCTATCTCCGTACTCATCAGCAACATATGCAAAATCATATTTACCTCTTTTAATAAAAGACTCAACTTCTGACTCAGAATTTTGAATAAATATTACCTTTGGAATAAAACCTTCGGGGTTTTTGTCTTCAAGTCTTCCAATTATTGAAAATTGTTCCAAAGAAGGAGCGGACCAAATAGATCCAATGGAAATTATTTCATTTTCTCCACCCTTAATTAAACCCGCATCTTTAAGAATTTTCTCGGCAGAAAAGTCGTACAAAGCATTCTTTTTATCCGTTTCGAAAATATTTATGGTCTGAGGAATTATGTTGGGAAAAAATGAGATTAGTTTTCTTTTTAAAATCACATCTGTATTTATTATTCCGGTATTTTCAAAAGTTATTATTTTTGTTTCAGTTTTTATATATTTGGGATTAGTAAAGCGCAAATAATATCTACCCGGTGGAACAAAAATAGAATACTTTCCGTCTGATGATTCTATAGGATTTGCTTGTCCGTAAGGTTGAGCATCCCATAAAACCCAAGATTCTGTCGATTCTTCAAAATAATATATATGGATTTTGGTGTCTTTAATAATTTCCCCGTTTTTATCCAGAATACTTCCTTGCTTAAGGGAATAGAAATAATCTAAATTAGATTCGTCCCTGTTTCCTGCTCCGTCTTCGGCTTTAATTAATATTTTTTTAATTCCTTCCGTCGAAAAAACAATATCGCCCTTAAAAATGTTGGATTCTCCCAACTTCCCAAATATAACTTCTTTGTCTTCATAAATTGCAGTTAACTTAGTTACTCCTCCTTTGGTCCCGATATTTAATGTCGTGGGAACTCCGTCCACAGTCCAAACATATCCGCTGTCCTGAGGATAAATTATTTGTGGTCCCACATTTACCATGCTTCCTCCTATAATGGGAGGGAGAAGATCTACAACAAGTTCTCTTGCTTCAGAAACTGTAGTGTTTCCCGCCAAATCACTCACTCTAACTATTATTTTGTAGTTTCCGTCTTCAAGATTGCGTGCGGTAAAAGAAAATCTGCCGTTTTTGGCAACATTTAAGTTAAAAAATGTTTTTCCTCCGTTTAAAGATATTTGAGCCGAAGAAATAAATGTCGGAGGGGTAATGGATCCCGAAATTACGGGATTTTCCAAATTGGTGGGAATATCAAGGGTTTCACTAAACGAAATTTCGGGAGGAACGGTTATTACAACCAAAGAATAGGTTTCGATTTTCTCTAAACCGTTTGATGCTTTAGCGCGAATGGAAAATGTATAACTTCCGTCCGGAAAAGAACCCAAATTAATATAAAAACCTTCGTTTTCTGTGTTAAAACTTCCGTCTAAAGAAGTTGCAGGGTTCCAACCTCCTTCAGCTAAACGGTAATCCAATGAAGAAATTGAGCTACCTAAAACTAAAGCGGTGCCATTATAAGAAACGGTGTTTGTATTTTGATAGAGAGAATAATTATTTAAGGCAATCGATGGATAATTTGCGGTTGTGGAAGATGTACCACTAGATTCTGTTGAATCGTTGGAAGGTGGTGTAGTTTCACTGGGGTTAGTCGGCTGAGGCTCTCCGGTTGTTGTGGGAGGGGGATTTGTAGGAGGAGGTGTTGGCGGTGGAGGAACCGTAGGCTGAGGAGTATTGCATATACCACAATCTTCCGGACATGTGCCGCAATCTTCCCCCAAAGAAGTCTGGCATACGGCATTCCCACAGCTTTTTCCTGGTCCTGCGAAAACCTTATTAAAACCAAAAAAAACAAATATGGAAAACAAAGTTAAAAAAAAGAAGAGGTACGCAATTTTCGGAATTTTGGGCATTAGATAATTTTACACTATCTTCCTAAAATCCTGAAAATACGGATAATTGTGGTCTGATCGGGGTTTTTCAACAACTTCAATTTTCGAATTAATACTATTGATAAATACCTTAACTTTAGAGTAACTTGCAAAAGGATCTTTTGTGTTTTGAAAAACTATAATATTTTTTGAATCAAAATCGGATAGGGAAGTGCTAAAAAGTATTTTTCTTTCTTCGGAAACGGAAGGTATTCCGCAAAGAATAATCTTTTCTATTTTTAGCGAAGTTTTTAATAAATGCATTGTAACCATTGTTCCTACGGATTTGGCAATGATGTTTACTTTTTCTTCCCCCACTTCTTTAAGAATATTTTTAAGTTCTTCTTTTAAATTTAAATTAGATTTACCGTTTTCCCAATGAAGCCAATTATGAACAAGTGTGTTTCCATTCAGATTATCAGCAACTTCTTGAGCCCAACTTTTATTATTTACTGAAAATCCCGGAAGAATTAATGTTTTCATAAAAAACACTCTTGACAAGAACCTGAAATGATTTTAAAGTTATTAAATCTAAATATCAAGAGAGCGGGGAGGGAGTTAGCCCGATTGATCCGCCGACAACCTTAGGAAAAACCGCCTAGAAGGTGCCAAAGCTAAATAAACGATATGGGTAATAAAATAATTACAGTTGAATCAGTTACTTCAGGACATCCAGATAAAATCTGCGATCAGGTTTCAGACGCCATACTTGACAGTTGTCTTTCCCAAGATCCAAAAAGCAGAGTTGCTATCGAATCTTTCGGAAGTCACGGACTATTCGTAATAGGAGGAGAAGTTACTACTAAGGCAAAATTCGATGCCAAAAAAATAGCCGCAAAAGTATATCGAGACATCGGTTACAAAGACAAATTAAAATTTGTCACAAATATTATCAAGCAATCTCCAGATATTGCCATGGGTGTTGATACTGGAGGAGCAGGAGATCAGGGAATAATGTATGGTTATGCAACAAATGAAACTCCAGAATTTTTACCATATGCGGTAGTTTTAGTTCATAAACTTACAAAAGGACTTGAGGATTTAAGAAAATCAAAAAAGATTAAATGGTTAAAACCCGACGGTAAAGCACAGGTTACGATGGACGGGAAAAAGATTAAAACAATTATTGTTTCCTGCAACCACAACAAAGGAGTAACACTTGATGAGGTAAGAAAAGAAATAACCGAAAAGCTTATTAAGAAACTAGTTCCCAATCTTAAGGGAATAAATATTCTGGTTAATCCCACAGGAAGATTTGAAGTAGGAGGATTTATTGCAGATACGGGGCTAACCGGAAGAAAAATAATGGTAGATACCTATGGAGGGTTAATTCCCCACGGAGGGGGATGCTTTTCAGGAAAGGATCCGACAAAGGTGGATAGAAGCGGAGCATATATGTGCAGGTATGCCGCAAAAAATATCGTAGCCCGGGGGCTTGCCAAAAGCTGTCTTGTATCAGTTGCATATGCCATTGGGAAAGTAGACCCTTTAATGGTTGATGCAAGAAACGAAAAAGGCAAAGATTTATCTACCTATCTTAAAAAGAATTTCGATTTTAGGCCCAGAGCAGTAATCGAAAAACTGGATCTTCAAAAACCCATATATCAAAAAACTGCAGCTTATGGACACTTCGGAAGAAAGGGGTTCCCCTGGGAAAAGATTGAAGATTAATGATCCACTCTATCAAGTGAAGTAATATCGTAGCAGAGATCTGTAATTACACAGGTCAAGAGACTGGTACTTTTGATATTTGTTGAGTCAATTTCTATCCCCTCTACACCCAACCGTCTTTCGATTTGATTACCAACCTCGGATAACCGATTTTTAAGTTGTCTCTTACTGAAAAAGGAATAAGGCGGAGAATCTAGCCTTACTCCTGAAACAAATGGCATCCAAGCCTCTAAATATCCGCATTTATCACATTTAGCAATATGCATAAAACAGTTTACTTCGAGCCTACGTTGACCCAGTGGAAAGGGAAAATTGACTGTCCATTTTTCAGATTTCAGTAATCTTGAAGTTTCTTTTGTTACCTCACCATATAGTCGTAGTTTATCAATATTCATTTTGGGCATGGAACTTCGATACGGATATACTTTTAGGGCGTAGTTATCAACCTTAAATACAATCGAATTAATCCCCTGAGCAATTAACTTTTTGTCAATATCCTTACGGCAAGGCCAGATGTGAACTGTTTCAAATTCTTTAGACATGTGTGTATAGTACTATTTGTAGTTCACAAGAAGCAAATCTTTCTTAGAATAGATGAAAAAAAATTAAGTCTTTCCACCTTTTCCATGAAAAGCGGAATGAACATCCCTAAGTTGTCTATTTGTTACATGAGTATAAATTTGTGTTGTTGAAATGTTTTTATGCCCCAGCATTTCCTGAACCGATCTTATGTCTGCCCCTGCCATAAGTAAATCCGTAGCAAAACTATGTCTCAGGATATGTGGCGTAGCATCAACAGGAAGCTTAATTTTTCTGACATATTTCTTAAGCATTCTCTGAACGGATCGGGGAGTAAGTCTCATTTTATTATCTGGGGTTGTGGGGTCTGATTTTCCTTTGTGATGAATAAACACTGGATTATATTTATCATCTCTTTCGTCAAGATATTTTTTCAACCACTCAGCGGCTCTTGAGGAAAGAAAAACAACTCTGCTTTTTCCTCCTTTTCCAATAATTCCAAACTCCCTTCTGTCAAAATCAATTTTATCTCTATTTAAGGATGTTAATTCCGAAACACGAAGACCCGTTGAAAACAAAACTTCCAAAATTGCCTTATCACGCTTCCCCTGAATGGTAGAAAGGCTCGGAGCGTTAAGAAGCCTATCAACCATTTCACCAGTTAGAAACTTAACTTGTCTATCAGTTACTTTAGGAAGATCTATTTTGTCAGGGGCCATAACAGAATAATCATTTTTTATAAGCCATTTAAGAAAGCTTCTTAAGGCAATTACATGATAGCCCTGGGTATTTCTTGACAGTGTTTCGTTTTTACCGAAAGACAAATTAGAAAGATATACCCTGTAACTTCTTACTATATCGCTATTTATATCTTTTAAATTCTGTCTTATATTATTTTCCTCAAGCCAATTGTTAAATCTTCTTAGATAATGTCTGTAGTTTCTGATGGTTAGGGGAGAGGAGCCGCGTTCTACCTGAAGATATTCCAAAAACTCTTCGGCCTTCTTTCCAATTTCAGTATTATTTGGTATGGGAGCAGACATATATAAACCTTGTTCAGTTTAGATCAAAAAAAGAGAATATGTCAAGATTGTGCGACCTAATAACTAATTTTTAACTTTTTGGCAATCGCATTAAAATCGGGTCCTATCTTTGGGGTTTCTGGAACGCGTATTAGTCTTGAACTCAATTGTGGCTCTAAGCGGTTTATATTTAAATTCGAATGCAGTAATACATCTGCGTGTGTATAAATCAATACAAGCTCTGCTTGATAAGCAGTATCTTCAAGAAATAAATCACTTCCTAATCTATTGATTATAAACGGCTTAAATACTTCACCAGTCATTTCATTATTACTTCTGATATATATGTTTTCAGAATCAATTGATGGCATCCAGATATTAATCCATTCCTCCGTAACTCCACGAAATTCGGGACGCCTGGTTGAAACAATACTGAAGGGAATTTTATTTTTCTCTATCCATTCAATAAATTTTGTTGCACCTGGTAGTGGCGGTGTACCCAATAAAATTTCCGGCGTATACCAAAAATAATTTTCCTTCTTCAAAGCTTCTTCCTCTGAACTTCCGGCTTCTATATACCATTTTTTTATTTGGTCAAAAGATCTTAAATCACCAGTCGTATATTTTGTTTCTAAATCAAGGTTCACTAAACGGACAACGTGTTTTCTTAAATTACACAATATCCCGTCAAAGTCCGAAGTAATACATTTATATGAAAAAGGTCTTAATTTTTCCGGCATGGCGAAATTCTATAGATAATTGACAATAATTACAATACAGGGCTAAATATGGCTTCACCAAATCGATTTTAAGGCTTGTATATTATTAAAAACATATAAGTAATCGTCCCGAAAGATTGGGTAAAAGAAACAATAAATATTATTGATAAAATATATTAAAAAAAATAATTATGTAAATAAACGGGGGAGTACCTTCGGTTATTGTTTGGAAGTATTATTTATAAGACCTGTCAAAATGGGAGGAATAAATATAAAGATAATGCTTAAAAAAAGTAAAAATCATAGGAACGTTTTTGAATCTCGATCAGATCCGGCAGCGGGTGCAGATATG
>CAZOUV010000013.1:0-17787 GCA_964583105.1 uncultured Gammaproteobacteria bacterium | reverse complement strand
TCTCGCTTTCTGCCAGTCCTTCAATATCCCCGTCTATTTCACTTTCCGCATCTCCTAGTGTTTCTGAATCAGTCAGTCCATCGGTATCACCAAGCGTATCCGAAAGTGCTTCTCCGTCAGTCGGAGTTTCTGAATCAGTTTCACCCTCTGTTTCTATATCAGCTAGCCCTTCTGTTTCGCCATCTGTCTCGGTTTCAGCCTCACCTTCAATATCCCCATCTGTTTCTGTATCCGCATCTCCTTCAATTAGTCCATCAGTATCTGTTTCTGCCTCACCTTCTGTTTCGCCATCTGTCTCGGTTTCTGTATCACCTTCAGTTTCTCCATCGGTATCTATTTCAACCTCCCTATCCGTATCACCCAGTATTTCTCTAAGTGCATCTCCTTCTATCTCTGAATCGGTATCTATCTCCGCATCTCCGTCTGTTTCCTTAAGCGCTTCCCCGTCGGCCTCACCTTCTCCGTCCGCATCTCCCTCGCTTTCTCCCTCTATAAGTCCTTCGGCTACTCCATCCCCTTCTCATTCTCCCAGTGTCAGCCTCTCCCTTTCCCCTTCGGTTTCAATAAGCGGATCTCCCTCGTTAAGTCCTTCTCCTTCAGCCTCTGTTTCTGGGTCTCCTTCATCCTCTCCTTCTCCTTCCGCAAGTATCAGTCCTTCTCCTTCCTCATCGGAAAGTGGATCTCCGTCGTTAAGTCCTTCTCCTTCCTCATCGGAAAGTGCGTCCCCAAGTGCTTCACCAAGTCCTTCTGCGTCCGAAAGTGCATCTGCCTCAGCAACTCCAAGTCCAAGCTCTTCGGTTAGTCCTTCTGCAACAGAAAGTGCTTCTCCCAGCGCATCAGAAGTTATTCCGGGAGTTTCCGATTCAGCTTCTCCCAGTGCAACCCCAAGTCCTACACCATCAGCGTCTCCTTCTCCATCAACTGCTGTTGCAGGATCCGGACCAAGTTCCAGTCCGTCACCGTCTCAGGCAGCAACCGCTTCCACACCCATATCTACGCCCAAACCAGTTCCGCCACCAGAACCAGTATTTAGAAAAGCTGCAACAATAGTAAGTCATGGTATTGTTACAACCCAAGCACTCAATCAGGGATTAAAGCAAGTTCAAATTCCATATTGGAATACTCCGGGGAAACCAAAGAATGTCAGAGTAGGAACTATCGGATTTAATATTCAAACAAATAAACTTGAATACTGGACAGGATCAGGCTGGCTTAAACTCCAAATGAGGAGAGTTAAAAAGTAGCTTGATCATTAAAAACACAGGGTTTAAAATGGCTTAAGAGTTATGGCAACAAGTCAGCAAATATTAATAGATATGGGAGAGGGTCTTTCGATGATGATGGGTCTTCCCACAATTGCGTCGTGGAAAAGTAAAAGCCGTCCTAAAAAAGCAAGGGCAGGAACATTCGGTTTCAACACTCAAACCAAAAAACTTGAATACTGGAACGGCTCATATTGGCTTGAGGCCACAATGCAGGAATCCTAATTTTTTTAGCTCTTGCCTTTTCAAATTTTAAGATATATAGTCTAGACAAGTCAAAATGCTTAACTTCTTTAAAAATTTAAGTACCACCGAGTGGATTGTTATAGCCTTAATTGTAATTGTCTTTTTCGGTGCCAGATTTGTAATGGGGCTTGCAAGAACGGGCGGATCAACTCTTAGGGAAATTAAAAAAATTAAAAAGAATATTACGGAATCTGTTAACGATAATTCCGAAAACAAGAAGGAGGTGTCGAACTAAATATGTTTCGATCAATAGGAACCACAGAATGGATAATTATTGGAATAATAGTGCTTTTGCTGTTTGGAGGCAAAAAAATTCCAGAGTTTTTTAAGGGTCTTGGGGAAGCTGTCAAAGAATTCAAAAGATCTTCAAAGGATACTGAGAAAAAAGAAGGGGAATAAATCTGCTAAAATGGTTCTGTTGTGGAAAACATCAAACCCGTTCTTTCTTCTGAAATAGACAAGTTAAAAACAAGATATTCTCCATTTGTCAAAGAAATTAGAAAAAGAGTTCTTTTTACAGTTTATTTCTTTATGGGCTCAACTTTTGTAGGATTTATTTTTTACGAACAGATAATTAAATTTCTGGTTGATCTCCTTTCTCTTCAGGGAATAAATATTGTTTTTACTTCCCCGTTTCAGTTTATTAATCTATCTGTAAGCTGTGGCGTAGCCGTCGGACTTGTTGCGGTCTTTCCGGTAATTATCTATCAAATCTTATCTTTTCTAAAACCCGCCTTAAAAGAGAAGGAATATAAAACAGTAACCAGATTTCTACCTTTTTCAATTTTCCTTTTTCTAATAGGATTTATTTTTGGAGCAATAATTATGAAATGGCAAATAGAGATCTTTCTGGCAAGATCGGTTTCGTTAGGCATAGGTAATATTCTTGATATCAGCCGACTTCTTTCTGTCGTTCTTTTGACTTCGGCCTTACTGGGTGTGGGATTTCAATTTCCGATTGTCCTACTTCTCTTGATGCGTCTAAAAATTATCAGCCAAAGATGGCTTAGTAAAAAGCGCCCCTGGGTATATTTAGGGTCTTTTATTTTTGCTCTGTTTCTTCCCCCTGATTCAATACTTGCTGATGTGTTTCTTTCCTTACCTTTAATCGCCCTGTTTGAATTTACTTTATTAATAAACTATTTGATCACAAAGAATAAAGTTCAACAATTATCAATTACAAAACCATAATATTTATATTTTCTTATCCAGCTTATCCAATTTAAGCCACTTAACACCGAAATATACAACAAGTGCAATTATCAAAAAATCAACCGTTGAACTGGCAAAATCTCCCCACATTATTTTTGCTTCTCCAATTGAAAAATAAGCGTTTTTTAAATTAAGCCCTCCTATGAGTAAACCTATCAGGGGATTTATCAGATCAGTTACAATTGCTGTAACCATCTTCGAAACCGCACCGCCCAAGATAAAACCTACCGCAAGTCCGACAACACCCTGTTTTCTGATAAATTCTATAAATCCTTTCATAGACTCACCCCCTATCTAAAAAAGATCATATCAGAGAATCTTTGAAGTTACAAAAGGTTAATAGACAAGAAGTGGCTGCTGCTGTTCCAAGACCGATAATCAGTAAATTTACTGTTCAAGCAGGCTCTCCGGAGTTACCCATTTGGCATTGGGCATACTGTTACATGCCATTGCCGCATATTGAACCGATTCCGGTGTATATTCACCCGGGCCTTCTTCATATACCCACGCAATTGATTCCATCACCGAATCTCCGTTCATTTGACATCCGCCAAATTTCGAATAGGGACAAGCATTGGTTGAAAAAGTTCTGCCTTCTCCGCAATTTAACTCCGCGGAGTTGTCGTCTTTCCACATTGAGCCGATATAGTCTATACAATTGCTGGAATTGGAAATATCATTGCAACTTGCGTAAACAGTTCTCTTGCCTGTTTCCTTGAGCCCTTTTTCTACTAATTCCATATCCACGTCTTCATCAATTTTTACACCGGGTATTAAATTGGTATTACCTGCCAAAAAATAATAAAGAAGGGCGCCTGCACCTAAAACCAAAATTACAGTTAATACTTTATTCATAAATAAGATGTTTTTAATCTAATTGATTTTATCATTATAGCGTAAAAAACCAAGAGTAAACTTGAATATAAAAATAATTTAAATAAAGTACCAAACAAGCATGGCAAAAACCCCGAAAGTAAGGTTATGTAAACTTATTGCCGACATAACTATTTATCGACATACTAATTTATACCATCGAAATTTATCAAAATAGGATAATTAGTACCCCCATTAACCTAGCTCGCTCTGACGGAGTGTGTGAAGAACTACTTTGCCTTTTTTCTCAAGGAATTAAAAATTTTAGAAATATCTTCCCAAAACCAACCCCCTCTTTTCTCTCCCCACAACACCCAAAAAGGAATTAATAAACTAATACCCATCATTTTCATAGCCTGACTCTCCGTTTTTGGAAAGGGTAAAGTGGCAAGCAGTTTAATTGCCTCAATAGCCGTTCCCACGCCAATCACCCTCCATGAATTTCTTTCCAAACTATTTCCGGGGTTGTGCTCAGGACTCATTAAAACATTAATGCCCCAAAGAAGAATTTTTGTCAACTGAAGCGTGGCTCGCTTACAGGGACAGTATTGAAACTTTACCTATTTAGGTAACCTTAAGTTCCCAATATTTTTATTTAAAAAAGGGTAGCAAAACTTAGGTTTACTCTTGTAACACAAAATTCAAGTAGTTATCTTTGTTTATGCACTTATATTTTGAATTTTGGTATGCTTCCGCCCAGCTATTTGGTGCTTTTCCGATCTTGTCACCGTGTTTAAATTCGAATCCGAACAATTCGCCGTTTTTTTCTTCAACATAGTCTAGTTCGGCTCCGGTATATGTCCTCCAAAAATAAATTGATGCCTGATTTTGTGTATAAGCAAGCAGCTTCATTCTTTCAACGATAAGAAAGTTTTCCCAAAGCAGACCAATATCGTTTCTGTCTTTTAACTGTTTCAGATTGTCAATTAATATATTTCTGATTCCTAAGTCATAGAAAAAGATTTTATCCATCTTTACAACTTCTTTGCGCAGGTTTCTGCTAAGACCCTTCAATCTGAAGATTATGTTTGATTTTTCCAATAGATCTATATACCTAGCTACAGTATCTTTACTCATTCCGAGAGAGTTACCCAACTCCGTCAAAGAAACTTGTGAACCTATTTGAAAAGCCAATAGTTTCAGTAAATCTCGTATTTTTGAAGAATTTTTAATTTCCCCAAATTCGATTAAGTCTTTATACAAATAAGCATCGCTTAAAACTTGTAAATATTCTTTTTTGGATATATTACCTTTAATGGAAAATAATTCCGGATAACTTCCATAAATTAATCGTTCTTCCAAAAGTGAATTAAGTTCTTCTTTGTTGTAGATGGAAGATAATTCAAAAAAAGAAATTGGGTACAGCCGATACGTCCAAACCCGTCCAGTCAAGGGCTCACTTATCTTGCTTGCAAGATCAAGCGAAGAAGATCCTGTAACTAGTACCTTAATTGAGGGAATATCGTCGATTATAATTTTTAAAGCAATTCCTATTTCGGGAATCCGTTGTGCCTCGTCAACGAAAAGCAAATCATATCCTTCCAATAAAGACCTTATTTTGTTTATATCTCTACCGGACAGAACATCCACAAAATTAGTCTGATCACCGTTAATAGTAAGAGTCTTTAAACTTAAATCTTTGATTATTTCGTTTACCAAAGTTGTTTTTCCAACTTGTCTGGCGCCATAAACAACAATACCCTTGTTGGAAGATTTAAGTTTATCCGTAATTGTGGCCGTAATCGATCTTGGAATCAACATAATAAGCCCAATACTATCAAAAACTCAAGCCCTTGTCAAGTGGTATTAGCGCTATTTCCGCTAGTCAATAGGCGGAAATAGCACCAATTCTGCTCGCTTACAAGGATGGTATTGGAACATTATCTATCTAATTAGAGCCTTCTCCCTGATAAATTTCATAATTACTGGAGAAAATATCGTCATACCCAGTAAGCCGCTAAGTATGTGTTCAACTGAATACAATGTTTTGTTTGTAGCGCCCCTCAGCGAAACCGTAGACTTGGGTACAATCTCGTCATAAATCGGTATTAAATTAAGAACCCTTTCCCTTTGCTCCTTGGACATTTCAGGCTCTCTAGTTTCAAAAAGCATGACTGATTCTTTAAATGAAGTGCTCTTTCTTGATGCAAACTCCAAAGAGGGGTGAACATTGGTTCCAGCTCTAAGCCGACCACAAAGATTAACAACTGCATTGATTTTTGGTGCTTCAATAAGGGCGTTTAATACCGCACTTCCCCCCGCACTACCACCAACAAGCGACATTTTATGACCTTTATTAATATATTTATTTACTTCGTTAACCAATCTTTGTAATTTAGGCTTGAAACTTTCTCCGTCATGCCAACCAATTCTATAAACATGGGGGGCAACCCCATATACACTCCACCTATTTACCGCTAATTCATAACTCTTTTTCTGATCATTTAGTCCTGGCACGTAAATGACATGATGTTCAACTGACATGCTTGAAGTATATCAAAGTCCTGTCTGGAGTAGTTGCTAGGACAGTATCGGAACCTAATGTTTAAGTATCTCTTCTAAAAGCTCAGGGAATTTGTCTGTTTTTAGGTCATTGAAACAAAAATGTCCTAAATTGTGGAATTCTTTATGAACAATCCCTTTTATTTCTTTCTTTAAAGTACCAACTGATCTTTGTATGGTTTCCTTGTCATCATCCGAACTGAAGATTGTCACACCACCAGTTCTTGCGACCAACCCTGAATCAATTTGAAAATCAAAAAAGTCTGCTGTGTCAGATCTGGGATTATTTTCAGGGTTAAGCCATGGGGCAACCAGAACTACTTTGTTAACTTTCCGGTTTTTATTCTCGCTAAGCCACCTAACAACAAAGCCCCCTCCACAACTATGACCTATCAGTATCGTCTCGGGAGTAATATCAAAACGCTCTAATTCTTTTTTCCATACTTCATAACGAGGTTGCCAGGGCGTGGGTATCTCCAAAGAAACAGTAAAAATATCATGCATCATTAATTGCTTTGTCAGCCAGGGAAACCAGTGGTTATTACTGTTAGACGGATAGTTGGGGTTGTAATACTCTTCTTTATCCGGCCTTCCGGGAATTAAAATCGCATTTCTCATAAGGCTATTATATCAAAGTCCTTACTGGGGTAGTTATTGGGACAGTATTAGAACCTCAAGCTCCCCCTAAAGGACTTATTCTGCAACCATAAGTTAGAGCTTGATTTCACTATGTCAGAGCTGAAAACCTTCATTTCCAACCTTGACCCAAATTTCGCTTATGCTTAATTTTTTACCAATACCCATTTCCAACATAAAGAACTTCCCTGCCGTTCAGAATATGTTGAAACAACTCTTGTGAATTAACTGGTGCTATCATTCCACCCTTACCTTGTCTGGTTTCGCCTTTTGAATTTGTCCAAGAAAAGTTTCTAGGAAGCATAACAAAACCATTTTTCTGATGTAGTTTTACAGGAGCGGTATTTGATGGGTCTATGGAAAGAAATGCTACATCACATCCGTTATCTCTAATAAAGCTCATTGCTTTTTGAGATACTTTGTTTGCGATGCCTTTTCTCTGCCAATTTGGATGAGTGCAAATTCCATAGCCACCAATTTTTATCTTTTTACCCTCAAAGTCTTGTTCTGTTTCGTGGACACCCGACCAACCAACCAATTCTTTTCCAATATACGCCAACAGCTGAGCTGATTTAGGGTGATAAAAATCCTCTTCTGCTTCTTCTTCACTAACACCCGTAAATGTCAGCTTTTGTAAGTTGGCAACAGCTTGCTCCTGTTCATCTGACAATTTTTCTACGACAAGAATATCCATTATTATTTAATCTTTTGTCCCCAACATTGATGCAATTATAATTCAAGACCGTCAATCTCTTTAATTGCAACTTTATCTGCCCTTAAAACGACTGCGAACAACATAATCAGTAAACCAATAGAAACAAAAGCTATCGGAATTGAGTAATCGGCGATTCTTCCAAAAGCCAATCCCATCAAGGCTACATACAACATACCAAACATATTGATTAACGAAAGTACAGTTGCCCTATTCTTGCTTTTAATCTGTTCATTTTTATAAGCAGACAGCAAGGGATTTCTGGCTTCCATTGAAGCATAGGCTAAAACGAAAATTGGAATTAAGAGTGCGGGCAAAGAAACCATTGCAAAAAGTAAATACATAATCCCTGGCCAAATCGTAACTACCAAGAAACCGAACCTGCCTAATTTTTCCTCTATCAAATAAGCATATTTCTGTATAAGAAAAGCTAATAATCCACCCAATGAGAGCGATGCCCCTATCCAAAAAGTAGGCACTGAAGCCTTAACAAAATACGGTTGATATAGACTAAGAAGTGAGTTGGAAAATGTTGCCGTAAGAACTGATATGGCGATTAACCATTTTAGTTTTGAACTGCTTTTTACTTGGATAAACCCTTCTTTGAATATCGCAAGCGGGCTTTGTTCTGAGTGCTTGTATCTGTCTTGAGGCTCTTTAAGCGTAAGACTGATTAGAAACGCCACTGCAACCGAACAGGCAGTAAAAAAGATAGCCGTTAGAAAATTGCTCAACACAAGTTGAGATACGATAAGACCCCCAACAAGAGGAGCCACAAAAAAGGCAAGTTGGTATGCACTTCCTATAAGCCCCATAGATTTCTTCATTTCTCCTCCTCGGTTTTCTTCTGGCAAAGAATCGTATACCAAGGCCTCATTTGCGCCTGACAAAAATGCGTATCCCAAACCTGCCAAGATAGCAATCAGGACGAATGAAAAATAGCCTGTTGCGAAGAAATATAAAAACTCACCAATAGTTTGAAGCAATAAGGCAATAACAACCGACCACTTCCGACCGATTTTGTCGGCCAAAACACCCGTAGGCACTTCCATTAGGAAAATTGTGCCAACTATAATTGACCAAATAGAACTTACCTGTAATAGACTTAACCCTCTTGTTTGCTGATATAAAGTTCCTATGTGGTTATAAAAATAGAGATTTGAAAAGAAGGTAACGATTGCTATCTTTTTAGTATTATCTATTACCAATAACTTTTTCATTCTTTGATTGTAACAGTGATACCAGAAGAAATGTAGGGAAATACATCAAACTATCTCAAGCTCCGCGGGAAGGGCTCGGACCTTCAACCTTATCCTTAACAGGGATCTGCTCCACCATTGAGCTACCGCGGAATATTTAAGGTACAGGCTCAATTATAACAAGAGGTCAACTGTTTCTCCACTCGGTAAAATCAATTGGGGTATTATCATCCGGTTCCCCGTTATAATTTACTGTAATTTCATCTCCCCTTTTTATGTCTTTTAATGCTCTATAAGTCATCACCTCTTCTTTAAAATTCTGTTTCCAGTCTGCATTGGGGTCAAACGAATGGTTATAGATTGACCCATATCCTAAAACCACCGATCCGCTTCTAGTACTTCTCCATGGATATATATAGAAATTTAGTATTGTTTTTTCGCAGTGCTTCCTTTCCTTTGGGGTAATATTAATTATTGGGCATTTTTCAATAATCTCTCCTCTTTTGAAATCCTCTAGGGCAAAAACTCCTCTGCCTTTGTTTATTGTCCTTTTTACTTCAATTTTCCAGTTCATGATTTCTAAGTATACTTGTTATGTGATTTTAAGATAATCTGATTTAATATTAAAGGGTGAATCAATTTGTTTTTTCCTTACTTGCTCTTTTTCTTCTTTATCTTATTGCCAATATCTGCGATCGTCTTTTTAAAATCAGGTCAGATAAATTTTATAAACCCTTTCACTTTACGGGAGGACTTCTTACTTATTTATTAGTTAATAGCTTGTTAAATAAACCTCTTTTGAATCTGTTTTTAGTAATTATGGTTGGAATATTGTGGGAAATATATGAATGGCTATTGTGGAAATATTTTCCTAAAAAATTTAAAAAGCCTCCAAAAAAAGATACAACAAACGATCTTTTCTTTGATCTTGCCGGAGCTTTGACCGCCCTCTTAATCCAAATAATCCTGAAGTTTCTTTCTTCTTGAAGGATGTTTTAATTTTCTTAATGCTTTTGCTTCAATCTGTCTTATTCTTTCTCTTGTAACCCCGAATACTTTCCCGACTTCTTCTAAAGTCATTTGTTTTGTTCCCTCTAAACCAAATCTAAGCTTAAGTACTTTTGCTTCTCTATCAGAAAGCGAGGAAAGAACATCATAAAGATGATCTTTTAAGAGTTGTTTTGAGGCTTGATCTACGGGTGAAGGCTGGGATTCATCCGGTATAAAATCTCCGAGGAAACTTTCCTTATCTTCTCCAACAGGAGCTTCAAGGGAAGTTGTTTCCTGAGCAATTTTAAATATCTCCCTGACTCTGTCCGGTTCGATTTCCAACTGTTCTCCGATTTCTTCGGGGGTGGGCTCCCTTCCCAACTCCTGCATCAATCTTCTTGAGGTCCTATAAAGCTTATTAATAGTTTCAACCATATGAACCGGAATTCTTATGGTTCTTGCCTGATCAGCAATTGCACGGGTAATTGCCTGTCTTATCCACCAGGTTGCATAAGTTGAAAACTTAAAACCTTTTCTCCAGTCGTATTTCTCAACCGCTCTTATAAGTCCTTGGTTTCCTTCCTGAATAAGGTCAAGGAGGGATAAACCACGACCAATATATTTCTTTGCTATCGATACGACCAGCCTTAAATTTGATTCCGTAAGCTTGTCCTTTGCCCTTCTTTCATTTTTTTCGTATCTTTTTGCTAGTTCCACTTCTTCTTCGGCATCAAGAAGGGATACTTTTCCAATTTCTCTTAAGTACTGTCTTACGGGGTCAGTACTTTCTGATTCATCAAGCCGGGACAAAAGTTCAATTTCGCGGTCAAGTTTTTCTTTTGCCTTTTCATCCCCCTCGCTTTCTTCAGGGGTTACTGATTCGAATACGTCAATTGATTCCGAAAGAAGTCTATCGTATAGATCATCCAGCTCTTCAACCCTTTCTTCTGCGTCAGGAAAAACCTCCAAAATATCATCCTGGGTCAAAAACCCTTGGTCTCGGCCTTTTTTAATAACGTCAGCAACCTGTTTTCTAAGCATCTTCATCAAGAATTATACCTTGCTTAGCTTTTTCTTCAAGGCTATGAAGTTTTTCGGTCAAATTCCTGAATTCCTCCTTTACTTTTAAGAACTTTTCTTTTTCTCCTTCTGCCTCAATTTTTCTTATTTCATCTGAAAGACTGATCAATTTTTCCTTAAATGTAAGAATTTTTAATTCATATAAAACAGCATTTGTTTCGATATCAACCTCATTTTGGTTATCAATTTCGGTTTCCTGGGAAAGGACTATCCTTGCAAAGCCTTCAAAAAGTTCCTTTGGTAGTTTCTTTCCAAAAACTGAAAGATTAAATTTGGATTTTTTTTGAGAATCGCCAATATGTTTTTGTAATATTTTTTGACAAAGCGAAGTTTTAACTAAATCAAAAACTGATTTTTTAAGAAGAAGTTCTGGATTATATCTAAAACCTAAAGAAAGAAGTCTTTCTTCTAAAAGCTCTCTTCTTTCCTTCTTTTCCGAAAAAATAGATTTTGTATTATCCCCCCCTTCTTCCTTTTTAGTTTGTCTTTGCATTTCTTCAATCACAGCTTCATTCGAAACATCTAAACGCTTTGCAATCAAATTCAAATAATGATTTTGCAGAATTTTATCGTTTATCAAAGAAAGTACGGGGACAACTTCTTTACTTATTTTTGCTTTTCCCTCCCCCGTTTTTGAGTCAAACCTTTCAAAAACAGAATCTATGAGAAAATCCCAAATCTCGATGGAATTTATGAGAGACTCTTTATATCCTTGAGGATTTTTTCTTGCGGCTTCATCGGGATCTTTGAAATCTTTAAGTCTGGCTACTTTTACCTCCAACCCTTGATCCTGAGCAGTAATCACTCCCTTACGGGCCGCTGCGTCTCCGGCAATATCGGAATCAAGACAAAGTATCGCCTTTTTGCAAAATCTTGAAAGAAGTCTTACTTGATCTTCCGTCAGGGCAGATCCTTTAATTGCAACTACATTTTTTACTCCCGACTGCCAGGATGAGATTGCATCGAGCTCTCCCTCAACAACTATGGCAACACCTTTCTTTTTGATATCCCCCCTTGTCAAATTAAGGGCATATAAAAGATTGCCTTTGTGATAAACGGGGGTTTCCGGAGTATTTATGTACTTGGCTGTTTCTTTTTCATTGGATCCGGGAAGCACCCTTCCCGCAAATCCGACTGTATTTCCCCTGTGGTCGGAAAGAGGAAAAATAACTCTTCCTCTAAGTCTGTCTATAAAATAACCTCCCTTGGGGTAGCCAATTCCCGCTTTTTCGATATCTTTTGAATCAAACTTCTTTTTATCAATTAGAAACTTTTTTAAGGCAAGCGGGCTGTCGGGAGAAAAACCCAATCCGAATTCTTCAATTGTTGCCAACTTTAATCCTCTTTCTTTAAGAAGATAGTCAAGCGCGGTTTTACCCGCGGAACTGTTTAGAAGCAGGTATTGATAGAATCTTGATGTCAAATTATTTATTTCCACAATTTTTTCTTTTTCGGAAGTATCGGATCTGACCATCCTTTGAAGCTTAACTCCGGCTCTATCAGCCAAAAACTTTAAGGCTTCTCCAAATTCCATTCCTTCATATTCTTTTAAAAAGGAAAAAACATCTCCCCCTGCCTGACAACCAAAACACTTATATATCTGAAGTTCCGGAGAAATCATGAAAGAAGGTGTCTTTTCTGAATGGAATGGACAAACTGCTTTGTAGTTTCTGCCTGCTTTTTTAACTTCTATGTATTCCCCAATTAAGGAAACTATATCTGTTTTAGCCTTTACCTCTTCTATTTGATCTGCCATAATTTGAAGCTAAGGCAATTGTAACACAGACTCCGAAGAAAAACCCAAAAACAATAACTTGCATAAATAATTAATAAAAATTCAGGTTATTTTTTGGGAGGAAGGGGGAAAAAGACGCTTGTCTTTTTCTTATACTCCTCAAAATCTTTTCTTCCTCCGTATTTTTTCTCAAGAAGAGGAATTCCTGATACAAAAAGGATAAGTATTGTTATAGTAAGGGGACCTATTATTGTCACAATTCCGCCGGGACGGGCTAGGGCAATTACAAATATCCCCCACCACTGGGTTACCTCTCCGAAATAATTAGGATGTCTTGTATATTTCCAAAGACCATCTTGCATTATTTTTCCCTTGTTGGATGGATTTTTAATAAATTTTGCAAGTTGACCGTCTCCCACACTTTCAAATACAAATCCGATTATCCAAATAATTAGTCCTAAAATTGCCATAAATCCAAAATTTCCCCCCGGGTTTAAATTTGTAAATAAGGCGGGTAAAACTATCAAAAAAAGAAAAATTCCCTGCAGAATGTAAACCTGAAAATAGGATCTAAGAAAAAACCACTTACCCCATTCATCTCTCCATTTCTTATAACGATAATCTTCCTTTTTAAAACGATTGCGTTTATAAATGTGGGCTGCCAGTCTTAGACCCCAAACAGTTATCAGAAAATTTATCATCAGGGAAACAAAATCTCCGTTTTTGGATATAAAAAGGGAAAGCCAACTTAAAATGACAAAACCCAAGCCCCAGGCAATATCTGCTATATCGTTTCTTTTTTTAATCAAAGAAACCAAAAACCAGAAATTCATGTAGCAAAAAAGTATGATTGCTAAAGCAAGATAATGATTCATAAACCTAATTTTTTGGCAATTAAATAGCTAATTATGGAAACCGATCCCGAAAGAAAGGTTCCCCAAATCAAATCTATTACGGTTACAATAACCGGCCAGTTTTTAATGGTTGCCAGATTAGTCAAATCGTATGTGGCGTAACTTATAAGTCCGAAGATTGCTCCGTATAACAAAGCGTGTGTCCAAGAGTTTTTTTCCAAAGAAGGCCCCACTATAAAAACAACCAGACCAAATATAAAAAGAAGGTAAAAAATCAAAGCAGCAATCCAGTTAACGTCTGATTTCATCAAAAATCCTATGTGTTTCGCATAAAAATTTTTGGCAACAAGCCCAAGCCAGAGCATATCAACGGCAAAAAACACAGGAAGAGTAATCAAATAAAGTTTTATAAACATTCTTTAGCTAAATTATATATCAAAATTTAAAATCATTGGTAAGTGATCTGAAATTTCAATATCCGGAACTTTAAAATCGTTTACTTTAATCTCCGGAGATACGAAAACATAATCAGCAAAGTACTGTTTTTCAAAATATTCTTTTTCTTTGGAATGAACTTCCCAAGAAAGCTCGTTTCTGGTTTTTTCGATATTAAACTCCTTAACCATATTCCTGTAGCCTGCCTTCTCAAACATTTTTATGCTTTCCGTCCAAGGAAGCAGATTAAAATCTCCTCCGAATATTATCGGTCCTTTTTTATTTTTAAAATACTTTATTATTTCTTCTGATTGATTAAGCCGTAATTCGGTATCAAGTTTATTTCCCGGATGCGGTGCTCCATGAACGTTGCCTAAAAAAATTGTTTTTGCGTTTACCTCGAGAGAAAGATATTGCATAAATCCGGCCATATTGTCTTTATCCTCAAATATGGGTTTTTTACCGAACGAAATTATCTTTAAATTCTTTTTTATAAATATTGCATGGCCATATCCCAGATGCGAAGGGTAGTACTCTTTGCGAAATACGTGGCTGCCTTTAAAATTTACAAGTATTTTTGAGATTTTTAAAAAGAGTTGCGGAGATACTTCCTGAAAACAAAATATATCTGTTAAAAAAGATTCTTTAAGAAGAAAACCCTTAAATTTCTTAAACAACTTTCCCTGCCATATGTTTAAGAAAATTATTCTCATATTTTTCTGGAATCGTATGCCCAGTGAAGTATAGCCTGTCTTTGCTTTTTTCTGCAGTTCCAATCTCCCGGCAGGCAATTTTTCTTAACTTGGGATATGTGTCTTTTAATTGCAATCCATCTTTTTATCTGTCTTTCGTCGTCTTTGTGTCGCCTTCCCAAATAATAGCGACAATACCATTGAAACCAGCCTCTGGGATCGTCGGGATGAATCCAACCTTTTTTTCTCCAAACAGATAACGGTTGACTTGCGTTAACACCGAAAAAATTTAATTTGGCGTCGTGTTTTATCGAATTAAGTTTCGCCTTCTTAAACCAATCTTTGGGAAATTCCTTAATACAATCGGTCATATATTTGCCTCCAAAAACACCTATCTCTAGCATTTCTTTGGGAGTAAGTTCGGGATTAAAACGCGGATCGAAGTTTTTTCCTACAGGTTGACTTAGAAAATATTCATACCCGTTCTGCATTTTGTCGTAAACCGCAATCTTCCTAATCTTTTTTAATCCCATTTAAAGTTTCTTTTACCTTTAAAAGAAAAGTTAAATCTCTTTCCTGAATAAATTTACCTTCATAATTTTGGGGTTTATCTTTTTTAAACTGCTCTATAGCTTCATCTAAAGTAAACCAAACCAGCTTAAAACCTTCATCAAGTTCACCTTTTTCAAGATGTGGCTTCCCTTTATCTACAACCTTTCCTATATAGCAATGGGATACTTGTATCAAATTAAATTCCGAACGATATTCCTTAATACACCCCAGTTTCCTACCAACCTTTATTTCGCAACCTGTTTCTTCAGCCATTTCTCTGCGACAAGCCTCAATCACACCCTCTCCGTTCTCAATTCCACCCCCCGGGATTTTATGATAATTTTCTTTAGAAACAAAAAGCATGGGAATTAAATTATTCGAGTCAAAGACAATTGCCCTCGCAGCCTCACGATATTTTAATTTTTTGTTCTTAGGATAAGGTTTATCCTTAATAATTTTTAGGTATTTCATTCTTTGTTATTTGTTACCTAAACCTAAGATTTTCAAACTTTCCCTTACCGAAGGATTTTCGGTATTTACCAAATTAACGCGATTTCCGAATGAATTAATAATGGGTGTTAGAAATTCATCGACCCAAGAGGGGGTTAGCACCTCCACTTTTCCGAAATCAATTTCTATTATTTCTTCGTCTTTAATATTCCTTAATGTTGGTTGAAATGCGAGATATGCTTCCTTACCCGCGGGGCGGGATACTAAAATATCTCCAAATTTGTCAAGTTTTATTAACATGTATTTTAGTATTCTATTACAGCCAAACATCCGCGTACATATCTTTCCGAAATATTTATCTTTATATCTTGCGTACCCTGCTGGAGTTTTAAAAACGCATCTCCTGTCTGAAAAAATAATCTGATCGGATTATTGGTAACAACACTTCTGACAAATTTTAGACCATTCCCCCTGCTTTCAGGCGCCCTTCCTGAAAGAGTTTCTGTAAAAGCAACTTTTAATGCCTCTTGATGATTTTTTAGATTGGACCTTACTTTTCTTAAAGTAAAAAGTATTCCTAACCCCCTATCTGCCAATACAATTTTTTTCTCAGTCAAAGAGTATGAAAAATAAATTCCTAAAATATCCGGCCAGTTACCGATATTATGATCAAAGGAGTTATTTCCTATTTCACCTACAATCGCAGAAATTAAAGATGCTAATTTTCTACCATCGTCAACTGATAAGTCCGATTGAAAATGCTCCAGTCTGGCCTGAAAAATATCGCGGGTTTTACAGTAATATTTCTGATCCGGTTCTTGGGGAACATCAGTTGTTGCCCATTTTATGGCCGTTGCTAAATGGTTATTCAGAAATAAATCAATATCGTCTTTTCGATAATACCTGTTCCCTCCTGATGCCACACGAACCGAAGAAAATTTTCCACTTTTGTCCCATCTACGCAGTGTATCTATAGAAATGCCTAGTAATTTAGCTGCCTTTCCTATTGGTAAAAGGACACTATCCATATGGGCAATATTATACTACATCTATGCATATCTATGCAATTATTTGTAAATCTATGCATATTAGTGTTGAAAAAGATATTGTCTGGCGGAGGGGGAGGGATTCGAACCCTCGGTAACCTTACAGTTACACATCTTCTCCAAAGATGCGCACTAGACCACTATGCGACCCCTCCTTGCACGGCTAATTATACTATAGAAGCTTATTGGCTTTTTCCAAAACTTCTTTTTCCTGTCTAAATGAAAGTTTCTTGTAAGCTTGGGCATAGGCAAGCCACGCTACTTCCGCAGTTTCGTTATCAAAACCTTGGGGTAAATTGTTGGTCCACTCCATAATGTAGAATGTTACGAATTTAAGAATTTTTCCTTGAGTGGGGTGGATAAAAGAGTACTTTATTGTGCCTATCTTTTTAATGATTTTTGCTTCTACCCCTGCCTCTTCATTAACTTCCTTAATTGCGGCTTTTTGTAAAGATTCTTCATCTGCCCTTATCAGCCCTTGTGCCATAGGTCCCGGGGTATCTTTATCTGTGTCATCTATTCTTCCTTTGGGAAGCATCCAATATTGTTTAGGAAATAATTTACTTGCCGCTGTCTTTCTGACAAGCCAAAGTGTTTTTCCTCCTTCTTTCTTGTAGACCACTCCCCCTGAAGAAAACTCCCTTCTTACTTTTTCTTTCGTTCCTTCTCCCATTTCTTGATTAATTCTTCCGCTTCCTTAATTGCTTCTTTTTCTCTTTTAAGTTCTACTGATTTGACCGCTTTTTTATAATCCATCCATTGGTATTTCTCAAAAGCAAGTATTTCGGTGACCGATTTAAGAATCAAAAGATAATAATAGGTTTTTTGACTTGCGGTTTTTCCGTTAATCAAAACTACTGCCGAATGTCTACCAACTTCTTCCAATATTTTTGCATTTATTCCGGCAATTTCCCCAGTCATTCTAATTACCGCTCTCACCGATGATTCTCCACGTCTGACAGTTACTTTTGGAATCTCCCAATTACCTTCTTTGTCTGCAACTATCCAATAAGTTCTTTTTCCTCTTCCTTCTTTATAAACAACTGCCCCCCCTATTGAAATATTGTTGTTTTTAGCTGCCATACCGGTAATTCTAAATTAAAATAAAAAAAATACAATCTATAAGCGGCGGGGGCGAGATTCGAACTCGCGTATCGGTAAACCGATATAGTTTTCGAAACTATCCTGATTGTCCACTCCAGCACCCCGCCCTATTTATATATTTGTGCGCCTGGTGAGAGTCGAACTCACAACCTCAACCTCCGCAAGGTCGCGCTCTATCCAGTTGAGCTACGGGCGCGAAAATCAGTT
>CAZOUV010000012.1:0-18429 GCA_964583105.1 uncultured Gammaproteobacteria bacterium | reverse complement strand
CCAACCCCCTGCTTACGGGGTACCCAACAAAATCTTTTAAAATTTGCTCTGACATAGATACTACTGTAAGTATTTTACATTAACTTGAAAAGATTCGTAATAAAAGAAGTTCCCGACATAGTTTACTAGCCCCTGCAAAATAACCTCAAACTATTGACTTCTTCGCCTCTTTTGAGCCAATATTGAAAAGGTAATTAATGAAACTACCAATCTAAAATAGATTGCTTGCGATATCACCACAATATCTGGGATAATGAATTAATGCTTAGTATCGTTATCAAGTTTATCATCGGGATTGTAGTTCTTTTGATATCCACACAACTTTTTGTCAGAACCGCAAAAAAAATCTCCCAGTCTTTCAAACTCTCCCCCCTTGTCATCGGACTAACAGTTGTTGCCATAGGAACCTCGCTTCCCGAACTTGCATTTTCTTTAATGGCTTTGATTAAACACGATATCGGGCTTGCAATGGGAAATATCGTGGGGTCAAACATCATAAACATACTTTTTGTTTTCCCTGTAGGAATACTAATCGGAAAATTAAGGGTTGGCTCAACCAAGACTCAAAGAAATGCAGTAATTCTTTTACTTGCAAGTATTGTCTTTTTGCTTTTTCAAACCCTCAAGCAAGTCCCTGCAACCACTGCAGGATTTATTCTCGTTACCCTAGCACTTTTTGTAACTTACGTTGAATACTCACTTGGCATTTCAGGAAGAGGCCGCGAGGATAAAAAGATGTTTAAGGGAAAAGTAAAAGTCCGCATTTCCCCGTTTACCATGGTTTTACCCATATTCCTTTTAGCGGGAATTGTCATGGGAAGCTTTTTGGCGGTAAACGCAGTCGAGGAATTTTCCCTAATCACCAATCTTTCAACTACAATAATAGGTCTTACGTTAACGGCAGTTGTTACTTCCCTTCCGGAACTATTAACTACAATATTCAGTCAAGAAGAACATCAGGCAAAACTTACCGTAGGAAACTTATTGGGCAGCAATCTTTATAACCTTCTTTTGGTAGGAGGTATTATAAACCTGCTTTCGGGAAGAAACGGAATAACCACCCAAAACTGGATAATTTTTGGGGTGGTAACTCTCCTATTTATCTTTTTACTTAAAAAATACAGCGGAAAGAATATTCCAAGAAAATGGGCCCTTATTCTTTTAGGTTTATTTGTTTTCTATCTCGTTAACCTCCTTTGAAAGAAAATCCACACATTACTTGTATTAATAGTTAGAAGGGGGGTGAATAAAATGAACAAAAAACTATTAATTTTAGGTATAAGTACGGTAATTTTAGGCAGCGGATTATTTCTGCTTCCAAAAGACGCCGATGCATACCGCGGAGACCCTAATGTAAAGGGTCCATATTATTCCGAAGAAAGGCATCAGGAGATGGAAAAAGCTTTTGACAATAACGATTATGAAGCTTGGAAAAATCTCATGCAGGGCAAAGGAAGAGTTACGCAGGTTGTAAACAAAGACAACTTTGCAAAATTTGCCGAAGCCCACAATCTTGCCGAAAGCGGAAAAACCGATGAAGCCAACAAAATCCGACAAGAGTTGGGTCTTGGACTTCGAAACGGAACAGGAATGGGTCGTTACGGAAACAGATAGGTCATTTTTCGACACGCCACCCCGATGTTTTATTCGGGGTTTTGGCGTTTTTCAAAGACAATGAAAGAAAATAGCTGTCATTATTGTATTACAATTGTGATATGCCGAAATATGATAATCTGTCCGATGAAAAATTGGCCGAAATGGTTCGTTCCCAAGACAAGGAACTTTACATTCATATCGTCAAAAGATATGAAAACAAACTCTTAAGATACGTGGATTATTTAATTAAGGATAAAGACATGTCTGCAGATATTGTGCAAGGCACGTTTATAAAAGCGTTTATAAATTTGAATAGTTTTAAAACCAAAAAGAAATTTTCAAGCTGGATCTATCGAATAGCACATAATGAAGCATTAAACAGCATTAAAAAATATAAAAAAGAAGTACGGATGGACTTGAAATTTGACCATGCCGATACCAAAGAAATTGAAGATGAATTTAATAAAAAAGAGATCACCATAAAGGTAAATATGTGTCTTAATAGATTGCCGGTTACCTATTCCGAACCTTTGGTGCTTTACTTTCTTGAAGAAAAATCCTATCAGGAAATAAGTGATATATTAAGAATTCCTATGGGAACGGTTGGGATAAAAATAAGAAGAGCAAAAATGTTAATGAAACAAATATGTCAAAAGAACAGTTAAAAATAAGTGAAAAAGTTATGCAACAAATCCGACAGGGAAAGGTTATTATGCATTCAAAAATATATTTTATATTGGGATCCTTCTTAAGTTTCTTGGCAATATTTTTTACGATTGCCTTTTCTCTCTTTTTCCTCAGTTTGATTAAATTTACTCTTCGCTCACACGGACCGATGGGTCAGTACAGACTGGAACAGATGATTGCCAATTTCCCATGGTGGGCAATTATTTTAACAATTTTAAGCATAGTAATTGGTATAAAACTCCTTAAAAAATATGATTTTTCCTACAAAAATCATTTTTGGCTGATAGTTGCGGGCTTTATTCTGGCACTTGTTGCAGCAGGATGGTTAATGGATGAAGTAAAAATTACGGACAGGATTTTTAATCAGGGTTATATGAGGGGTATAATGAAAAAGTATATGGATAATAACAATACAAACTCTATTCCAAAAGGTATGGTACGAGGAAAATATTATATGAAAGGAGGTGAAATATATTGAAAAAATCAATTTTGTTTACATCGATATTAATTCTTGCGTTTCTTTTAATTAGCCCAGCATTTGCAGCAAACGGAAATCAGGGAATCGGCGCCAATGCTCAAGGACAAGAAACGACTTTACCCTCCCCTAGCGGAAATCAGGTAAAAAATCAAAACCGTGTTGGAACTCAAAATCAGGGAGAGGAGTCGCAATTGCAGGTTCAAAATCAAGAAGAAGAAAGCCTTGGAACGGGAGAGGGTCTGCAAACAAGAAGTCAAACCGCAATTCAAAATATGAGCCAGGTTGCTATACATGTTCAAGAACTTTTGCAAATAAGAACATCGGGCGGAATCGGACAAGAGGTGAGATTAATTGCACAAGAACAGAATCAGGCTCAGGAAGAAATTCAGGAACAAATTGGTAAACTTGAAAACAAAGGAAAGTTTGCAAGGTTTTTAACGGGGACTGATTACGGAGCTGTTAAAAACATAAAACAGCAACTCATACAAAATGAGTTGAGAATTGAAAAACTGCAGGAACTCTTAAATCAGCTTTCCAATCAAGGCGATATCGAAATGGTTCAAGAAACAATTCAAGCTTTGATTCAGGAAAACACAGCATTACAAGAAATGGTAGCTGCCGAAGAAAAAACTTTCGGATTGTTCGGATGGTTATTCAGACTTTTTAACAACTGATAAAAACCTGTTGATTTTTAGTCTATAATCCGTGTTATGCACGGTAGGCTTGTTGTCATATCGGGTTTTTCCGGATCAGGAAAAGATACTCTGGTTAACATGCTTCTTGAAAAGCGTGGGGATTTTAAACGAATTGTAACTCACACTTCCCGACCGAAAAGGCAGGGTCAAAAAGAAGGTTGGGATTATTACTTCATCTCCAAAACAAAATTTGAAACAATGATTCAAAATAATATGTTTGTGGAACATGTTCTTTATGGTACTCACTATAAAGGAACATCGAAAGAGGAATTTCAAAAAGTACTTCAGGGAGAAAATCTTCTTTGGAGAATAGATTTGGGAAGAGCTGCAACCTTAGAAGAAACATTCAGGGAAAAATTCGACGAGAAAATCTACAAAGAAATAACTTCAAGAATAATTAAAATAGCAATTACTGTTTCTCCTCAAGAAGCTTTAGAAAGATACCAAAATCGGGAAGGAAATAAGGCGGATGTTTCGGAGTTTCAAAAAAGACTTAATCAGGACCTTGAAATATGGAATAAATATATCCACAACTTTCCCCATATTGTAGAAAATATTACAGGTAAAATAGAAAAAACTTTTGAAAACGTCCTTGAGATAATAAACAAATATCCATCCTACTAAGCTGGATTGTAAGCGCGTTTTTATATATAATTCCAGCATATGTTTTTAAACGGACCCGAAAGGAAAGCGCGGGCAAGAATTGACAAAAAAGTTAAAGAAGGTAATAGCTATTCCTCGTATTGTTTGCAATTTCACACCCAAAAGCTTAGAAAGACATGGGCAAGCAGTCGCTAAATTAAGAAAAATGCAGGAGGAAAACTATGCTAATAATCCCAGTTGTATTGCCAGAAAAAACTGGTAAAAAAACAAGTAACAACTAACATGAATGGTGAAAATGAAAATAAAAAAATTATTGAAATAGATTGTTCAGAATGTGATAACTGGGTTAAAAAAACTGATAAACAATCTGCTCATTGCGCACGAGGTCTTGAACATAAAAAGAATAAAGATGGGTGTTTTATTCCAAGGTGGGGCGTTACTGAAACTCCAATTGATGGTAAACAAAGTAAAAATTAATTAACCCTGATCATTCCCAAACTTCTTGGGAAAGTTGCTTTCTTTGAAGTAATTAAAAACATAAGCTTCCTGTCGTAAACAAGCTTTTTAATCTTTGAATAAGGAATGGATACTTCATTGGAATCCCACCATCTTTTTTCAAAATCTAAAATCTTAAATTTTCTATCCACTCCGGCAAACTTCTTATAAGGGTCTGAAAGTTTTAGATATCCTCTAGATCTATTTACTTCGGTTACTATGCAGTAATGGCCATTATCACCTTCCTCATCTTCATAAAAAACACCCTGCCATTCAACCCCTACCGGAAACTTATATTTATTTACAATTTTGTCTAAATCTCCAATTGTCGAACCCTCTTTTTTCCAAAATGTGTACTCTTTTTTACCCACAATTCTTGCTCCCTTGGCTAGGTCTTTAATAGTAAGACCCGAATCTTTGATCTTATTTTCTGCCCTAAGGCTTCTGACAATTCCCGTTTGGGAAGCTTTTACCCCCAGAAAGGAAAAAAGCGAAACCAAAACAGCCGGCCCACAGTAGGAAGAAGTGGTCTGTTTTATCCTTTTAAGCTTGGGCATGCATCTACCAAAAATAAGCTCATTTAGCTTTAAAAGACGCCTATCAAGCTTTCTAAAAAGAGGTATCTGATTGATTTCCATATTCGGCCTATTCTAAGGCCTAAACCTAGTATTGTCCAGCGTATTTTGAAAGAAGACTGATTAAAACTTCTTGGAAAGAAATTCCGTTTAGGGCCAATACCTCTGTCATGGGAAGACCCATATCCGGACCAAATGCGGTGTTGGGATTTGAATCGGTAAAGTAAGGAATTCCCGTTCCTTCTTCAAGCCTTACATCAAACTTTGCATAATCCTTGTGATGAAGTCCCCGAAAAGCCCGAACAGCAAGAGCCGCAATTTTACTTTTTATAGGTTCTTCAACCTTCTTGTATTTATATGCTTTTTCATCATCGTATGACTCGTGGCTTGTAAAGAAGTGTTTTCCATCAGGTTTTTTCCTGAAAATTTTTTCTCCCATAAAAACATGTTTTTTGGCACCGTCGTCAAAAACCACAACCGTTATTTCGGGTCCGTCGATAAATTTTTCAACGACCACCGGCATCTTGTAAGTTCCTATCATGCTGTCTACCTTACGTTCCGCATCCTTGATTGTTTCTTTTACGGCATGATTATCTATTCCTACACTTCCCCCGCTCTCGTTAAGTTTGACAATTAAGGGAACCCCAAGATTTTCGTCGATTTTAACTCCCGCCCTTCTTATAAACTGAAAATAGGGAGTCGGAATATCGTAAGCCATAAGAAGCCTTTTGGTAAGGTTTCTGTTATTGCCTATAACCATCCCTTCCATTTGGGCTCCGGTATAGGGTACATTGGAAAGCTCCAGTGCTGCAGGAACGGATGTTTGGAGCATGTCTTGTCCTCTTAGTGTATCAACAAGGTTTACAATCAAATCCGGTTTATCAACTAAGATATTGGTCAAAAAATATTGATTTCCGGGAACGGTTTTTACCTCAACCCCAAGCTTTTTAATTTCTTCGGCGACCTCTTCTGACCTTTCCTCAACTTCAATTTCAGCATCATATGATGCTTGTGTCGGAAACCATTCTCTTTCGATATGCGAGTAAGCAACAACCACCAACTTAAAATTTTTTAAGGAGTCTTTATTCCCCTGAAGTTTTACTTTTTTTTCTTTTGTATCGGCCATTTTATAAGTCTAATTAATATTATCACAAAAAAAACCAAAAACTTGACAATCAGGTATCCGGAGTAATACCATCAGGCTGATGGAAGATAACGACACGGAAGTGTTTGTTCCTCATAAAACAAAAAAAGAGCCCGGATTAAACTTGAATTCTCTTCTTCTTTTTTTAATTCTTCTTACTTTGGTTGCGTTTGGAGCTTTTTATTTCGGAAAAAGTAAAAGGGAAATTGTCGAACCGATACCTTTGGAAACGGTTCAGCCGGAAATAACTTTTACTCCCTCACCCGAAGCAAGTGTTTCGGCAACTCCAAGTGAAAGGTCAACTATAGTTCCCGAAACTACACCACAAGAGTAGATATTTACTTACTGATTAATTTTAAGAAAGGAGGTTATTTAAGTCTTGCAAGTTGTGCATCCACCATCAAGGATACCAATTCTTTAAAGCTTGTTTTCGGAGACCAGCCTAATTCCTTCTTTGCCTTGGATGCATCCCCAACCAAAGGACCTGTTTCAGTAGGTCTTACAAATCTTTTATCGACCACAACATAATCCTTCCAGTCAAGACCAACATAATCAAAAGCTTGCTTACAAAGCTCTTCAATGGTATGAGTTTCCCCTGTTGCAATACAATAATCGTCGGGTTTATCCTTCTGCATCATCAGCCACATAGCCTCAACATAATCACCCGCAAATCCCCAATCTCTTTTGGCTTGTAAATTTCCAAGGGCAACTTTTCCACCCCTAACAATCGGCTCCCCCTCTTCGTTTAAATGTTCCGAATTTTTAACCCCCAGTTTTGCACAGGCTGCAGCATATGTTACTTTTTGGGTAACAAAGCCAAGATGGCGTCTTGGTGATTCATGATTGAATAAAATTCCACAGGAGGCAAACATGTTATAGCTTGCCCTGTAAATTCTTGCTATGGCATGAGCATACAGTTTGGCTGCGGCATATGGATTGGCGGGATTAAATGGGGTATCTTCATTTTGGGGAATTTCTTTTACCCAACCGTACATTTCAGAACTTGATGCTTGATAAAATTTTGTTTTGGGATTTACATCATAGGTTGCATCTAAAACCCTGTGTGCTCCGATCCCTGTTATTTCCGCCGTATGGATAGGTTGTTTAAAAGATTCCGAAGGGTGGGACTGAGAAGCCAAATTATACACCTCATCTGGTTTAACCTTCTGTATTCCTTCCCTTAAACAAACAGGGTCCAGAAGATCTGCCTGTATAAGATTAAGGTCGTGTTGGATATGGGAGATATTGGCATATGCCAAATTGGACGTTTGTCTTACAAACCCCGCAACGTTGTACCCTTTCTTAAGAAGAAACTCTGCCAGGTAACTACCGTCCTGACCTGTTATCCCTGTAATTAAAGCGGTTTTGTTCATTGCTTTCTTTAATATACCATAAATTGAAAACGATATCTTAAGTTTGTTTAGATTTTACCTTTTTTTCTGAATAACTTATTGAAAATTTATTTACTTCTCTAAATCTTCATCGGCTTGAGATGCAGAATCAGTATTGCCATATAATTGACGATGATATTCTGCCATCATACGTCTTTGCTCAGGCATTGTTAATCCCAAGGGTATACCCTTTTTTCTTGCTTCTTCTACGCTATGAACAACAAGCCGTCCAAGGAACCAAGACAAAAGCCAAGATTTCTCTTCACTGCCAAGATCTTCTTTTTGTGTCGATTCCTTGGTTTTATTTATTCTATCCCCCTCATTTATATTTGCCTCATTAAAATCCTTTACCGTCTTAATTTTCTTTCTCGTGGAGAAATATAATAACGAAGATATAAAAGCACCAACGGCCAAACCAGAACCGCATAAAGGTACCCACAATTTGGCTTTTTGACGATTCTCTTCCTTTTGAGTTTCTTTGTCTATTAAAATATTGAGTTTTTCTTCATCGACTACAGTTGACAAAGCCGCATTGGCAATTGCCCAATCGGCTTCAATGGTAATATCTTCATATCTAAAAACAGAGCGAATTTTAACCTTTCCATCATTAAGTCTTAGTTTCAAAGTGTCCTTGTCCATTCCGTACTTCGCCTTAAAATCAATAATCGATGCTCCACTAACTTTTGTGACATCGTAACCTGCAGATTGGAGTGTTAATTTAAAAAAATGTTCATAGTCTATTGAAGCGGCATTGGAAACCTTCCATATCAACCATCCCTTATCACCCTCGTCTTCTTTGCTGTCCCATTTAATTTTGCACGTTTCAATTATTTCATTGGCAAATTCACCAAAATAACTTAATGATTCATTAGTAAAAACATCGCATGCGGGTGTACTGCCTTCAAGAGGTTTTCCGCCTGTTTCCAAGGGTACAGGCACGGTTCCATCATCAAACAATTCAAAATCCTGATAATGTTTGATTGAGTCGGCCACATTGGCTGGCAGAGGGGCATAAATAGGTTGAGGAATTCTTATTCCTTTCCTAGATTCAAGCTCGATAGGGTTTACATATTTGTTTGGAATTATAATTTCTTCAAACATATAGAGCTAAATATTACTACATAAACTTAAATAAATCAAACTATGGGACAAACAATTGTACTGCAATACTTATGAATTTCTGGTAAAATAGCCCTAGAGAAAGTATTTCTTATAAAGAAGGGGGGCGAAAATTTCAGAATAATATATGTTTTTAGTTAAAAAACAAAAAGGAGAAAGTGATGACAGGCTTATTAACCGCTTTAAAAAAGGTATCCTTAATGATGGACTTCTTTTGGAATTAAGAGACAGGGAGAGATACAAAAAACCTGCCGAAAGAAGAAAAGAAAATAAGTACAGAATTAAGCACCAAATAGAGCTTGAGAAAAAAAGAAGCTATTAAGACTTAATAAAAGTCTTTCTGTGGTATCTTGTCAGTCCGTATTTTTTAATAGCTTTCTTGTGTTTTTGAGTTCCATAACCATTGTTTTTATTCCATCCGTAAACACTGTATTTAGATATCTTTCCCAGTTTGGTCATTAATTTATCTCTGTAAACTTTAGCTATAATTGAAGCCGACGCCACGGAAAAAGACCTTGAATCCCCGTTAATAATCGCAAGCTGTCGTGAAAGAAAATCTTTAACTTGACCTGTTTTCTTATCTTTTCGCTTGGTTTTAACAGGCATACGTAAACCCCGTATATACGGTATATAAAATGCATCTATGATCAAATAATCTACCCTAGTACCTAGTACATTTTGTATGTTTTTCACAACCCTTCTGAAACCCGAATATGTTGCTTTTGTAATTCCTAATTTATCGACTTTCCTTGCGGAAATTTGGGATGTGGAAAAACATAAACAATTATCCCTAATCCATTTATTAGCTTTATTTCTTTGTAATTTTGTAAGCTTTTTTGAATCGTTTATTTTAATATCGGAATTAATGCTTTTTTTATATGCGACTCCCACAAGAACAAGTGGCCCGGCAAATGACCCCCTCCCCACTTCATCCAACCCCACAACAACTTTAAAACCTTTTTTCCAAAGTCTTTTTTCAAAAGTAAAGTTAGGAACCATCTGCCTATCTTAATGGAGTTGAACCCTTTATGGAACCAATTGCCATTATAACCATATTTTCATAATCCGGGTCGTTTTTTGTCTCTACGGTTCCGGATCTTTTAATATACAAATGAGCAATATCTGCTTCTGTATATTTTCCAAGTAATTTATTTAGTTCATTTAACGGGACATCAGAACTTCCCATATCCCCGTACCTGTGTGGAAAATCTGCAGCCACTCCCTCAATTTGAAGACGGACCGTAATTGCTGCCTGCACCGAAGAAAAAGCTTCTTCAAACTCAGGTAAAAGAGTGGGGGCTTTATGAACACCTATTTTTCTAACGACCCGATTTGGGACTATATTTTCATTCCCAAATTCTCTTATTTCTGTTGTACCGATAACCTCTTTTCCGAATATTTTTATGGATTTTTCCTTCTTTTCTTTCATTTCGATTTAATTGTATCAGCAGATGCAAGTCCACCCTTTTTTTTGTGGGATATTTCTGCTACAATAGCCTCTTGTGAAGAAGTTTTTGAATTACTTTTCCGAGGTAAAACTGGAACTTTCCAAAGTAACCTGGCCAAAAAGAAACGATATTTTGAGGCTTACATTGATAGTTCTGGCAATTTCGGCAATTGTAGGACTATTTTCGGGAGGTCTTGATTACATCTTCACAAAAATGTTATCTCTATTTATAGTAAAATAACCTGCAAGATATGGATGAAAATCAAATTCAATCTGTAGACGAAAGAGGAACCGGAAAGAAAAAAATTCCCGGCCACATTGTAATTGCTCAAACCGAAAATCCAAAAGCTAAATGGTATGTTGTTCATACCGCAAGCGGCCATGAAGCCAGAGTTTCGGAAACCTTAAGGCAAAGGGTGGAAACCATGAACCTTCAGGGAAATGTATTTGAACTTTTAATTCCGACTCAGGACAGAGTTGTCATAAGGGGAGGAAAAAAAGCAACCGTAAAAGAAAAGATCTTTCCAGGTTACTTAATTGTCAAAATGATTCTTGATGATCCTACTTGGCTTGCCGTAAGAACAACGGCGGGAGTTACCGGATTTGTAGGAACAGGAAATAAACCTTCCCCTCTTTCTGAACTGGAAGTATCAAACATTCTTAAATTCGTTTCCGCTCCAGCTCCAAGATTTAAGACAAAATTTTCCGTTTCCGAAGCAGTTAAAATTACGGATGGACCATTTGCGGATTTTCTGGGAACTATTAATGAACTTGATGAAGCAAGGGGAAAGGTAAAAGTACTTGTTTCCATTTTCGGAAGAGAAACTCCTGTAGAACTTGATTTTCTTCAAATACAAAAGGTTTAGAAGGCTTGAAAAGTATTTCGATATTTTTTAGTTTGTTCGGAATGGATCGTTGACCTATATTGACAAGCAAAAACCACTAACAGATAATTGAAATGTGAATAAATTTTCAAACCAAGTTTCTTCCGATATCTCCACCGACCCCGCTCCAAAAAACAAATTTAGACAAACCATTCAACTTTTTAAAGCCTCATGGAAGGGTTTTTCAAAAAAGCAGAAGTGTCAACTGATCGCTGTTTTTACACTAATTCTTGGATTACCAACTTTTTTAGGAGGAATCTACACAGTAAAACTGCTAAGCTCAAAAGCATATACCCACACCAACATCCCAACTTCCCCAACTTCTTTGCCATATTTTGAAAATGAATATATACGTGTTTGGGATTCGAGAGTATTTCCTGGAATTATCGATCTTTTTTACAAAAATTCTTCAGGTACATATGATCAGTATAACAATATCGTTCCCATAGCAAGGGTGGGAGACATTTGGGCTAATGCGGAGATTGATAAAGCAACTATTACTAAGGAAATTGTAGAAATTGACGCAAACAAAAAAGTTGTTAAGTATCAATTTGAAAAACTCAGCAATGGTGCGCATTTTTTCATTTTGATGACTCTATTAAATGGGAAAAGAGAAGTGCAGTTTAAAGTCGTACTTAATCCCGATTCAAGTCATGTTACCGCTTTTTCCTTAGGAAATTATTATGGCTATGCACAGCTTGTCCAACACATTAAGATTGACAACGTCCTCTACAATTCAGGTAATTATCCTAAACCAAATCCCGATGGTAATTATATACAAGGCACTTTCATCAAACTAAAATCTCCGATAAACAAAACTGTGGCTTTTTGGGGTGAAAACGGAATTATTCAAAGACAAACCGTTGATACTCCACTTTCGCAACAGGATGAAGTTATTGCGGAAATTAGATACACACCTTGGCTACCAAGCCAACCTCCCCCAGAAAAAAATTGGTTTGAGGCAACTCATATTACGAGAAGTCCGTTTACGCAAGAGAAGTCCACATGGCGCTTCTCCTATGAACTTGGTGGACCATATAATAATCCCACGCCAACACCAACATCGACATCAACCCCTAAACCAACTTGGTCTCCATGGCCTTCCTCCAGACCAACCCACACACCAACTTCTAAACCCATATGGACACCGTGGGGATCACCCAAACCCACATGGTCCTCGTGGCCCTAAACATGACAAGCTTATTAATACCGAAGTCGATAAAAGGCAATTTGTTTTGTATACAAAAGGTTCAAAGGATTACTCCCAATATAATCCAAAATATAATCTCCTCCATTATGGAAGTTACGTTAGTTTGTGAGTGAAAAAGATACAAAATAAGTACTGCCATTAAAGAAAAACTCCAAAATTTATCCTTGAACTTTTTGTACCTAAATATTATTCCTTTCAATAATTGAAAAATAAACACCAAATAAATCAGAAGGCCAATAATTCCTGTTGTTGTTAGTATCTCCAATAAATTTGAATGTGCTTTGTCAACGTAAACATCGTCGTTAAACTTGATTGGCCAATCCCCAACCCCAAAAGCATAATCGACATTTGCCCATCCATATCCCAAAAAAGGCCTTTCTTTTATACCTATTAAAATATTTCTAAATATTCTTTCTCTACCTTCGGCGATAAAAACTCTTGAGCTTTCTTTTTGATAGTTTTTAAACCAAAAAAATATCAATAAAGAAAAGGTTACGCCGAGTAAGGCCAGAAATATTATTTTAAAAAGGCGTTTCTGAAAAAATAGAACGTATAAAACCATGAACAAAATCAAGGTAAGTATCGATGAAATTGCACCGATTAATAATATTGCTAAAAATTGAATAATTAAACCAAGAAGGTATAACTTTTTACCAGATAATTTATAAAGATAAAAACCAAAAGGGATATTAACCGATAAATATCCCGCCAAAAATACAGGGTTTCCAAAGGTTGCTGCAGAACCTAAAGAAAACTTTCCTAAAATAACTTGGGTAATTGCAATTAAAGACAAAAATGAAGAAGAAGAAAAAAGGGTTAAGGAAAGGATTTCTTTGTATTTATCTTTCCAGAAATAACTTAACAAGTAAGAAAAACCGATAAGTTCATATATAGTAATAAGTCCGTCTTTTCGGTAATAATTTCCGGCAAAACTTTTTGCAACATCGATACCAACAATCGAAGTAAATGTCGCCCATAAAACAAACAATAAAACGGGAATAAAAATACTTCTGTTAATTTTCCAATTTATTCTTTTTTTGTTTTTGAGAAAAAAGGAAAATGCAAAAACAAGTACTAAGACTCTTACAAACCAGTGAAAAAACATTACTTTGGGAATTTCAAAAGAAACAGGGGCACAAGGCAAGAAAAAAATAGAAGTTATAAATAAACCAAGACAGATAAATAAAAATCTCAACATCTACTTAGATTCTGACATTGACAATTAAAAATCACAAATAGATAATGAGGTTATGGATGAAAATGTAAATCAGTTTCCAGTTTTGGAAACTCCCCCACCTCCAGTAGTGGATTCTGCCAGACCAAGAAAATTCTTTCAGCTTGTCAAAGATTCATGGAAAGGTTTTTCCAAAAAAGAAAGAATTCAATTGATCGCGGTATTTACTCTAGTTTTGGGACTACCTACCTTGATGGGGGGTTTATATACGGTAAAATTTTTAAACTCAAGGGCAGTAACTCCTCCCATAACACCACCTGATACACCAAGTCCAATTCCAACGTCAACCCCAAAACCGACATGGAGGCCAAGACCAACATGGACATCTTACCCTTCAACTAAACCGACTTTTACACCAAGACCAACATGGACATCTTACCCTTCAACTAAACCAACACGGAGACCAGTTCCAACTTCAATACAACAGTAAATATTTTAACAAAGTTAACCAAAACCAATAGTATTTGACACCGACTGCGGATTATAAGACAATAATGACATAGTATGAGTGAGGCAGTAAATAAAGTATTGTTAGTCACGGTCCTCTTAGCTGGCGCAACCGAAGGGTGTACTCCAAGCGAAGGAGATAAGCTTATTACAACTCAAGATACAACCTGCTGGCAATATCCTGGAGGAGAAGATGCTTCGCGACTAAAAGCTCCGTTGGGTCAAAAAAGCAGAGGGATTATCCCCAAGGGAACTGAAGGAAGAGTAAGTAAGGGACCCCATTTGACTTCTCATGCAGGTTTTGGCTGGGTCAGAATTGAGTTGCCGAAAGGGATTGAATTCGTTCACCCCCCACTCACAGAAGAACTGGAAAATTTTACTCCAACGGATGACGAGGGAAATATAATACAGGTTGATAGGAATATTCTTGGTCAAAAAACAGCATGTTGGGTCAAATCCAAAGACTTAGCAAAACCCCAAGAACCTACCAAATAATCTTATGTCTGTTTACAACAACATATTCGAAGTGTTACAATACTGCTACCTCGGAGGAATCTGAGGGAGACATTAAGTCGAAACTTCAGTCAATGGTTTCTCTTTATTGTCTTTCAATAATTTCAGTATGGCTAAAAAAGTAAAAGTAGTAATTAAAGTAAATCTTAAGGCAGCTGAGGCTACCCCTGCTCCTCCTTTGGGCCCTGCTTTGGGACAACATGGTGTAGCTATTATGGAATTTGTCAAACAGTATAACGACAAAACCAAGGATATGAAGGGGGATGTTGTTCCTGCCGTAATTACCATTTATGAAGACAGATCTTTTGAATTCGTTATTAAAAAAGCTCCTGTTTCAGCAATGATTAAAAAAGAACTTGGTCTTGAAAAAGCTTCCGGTACGGCAGGTAGAGAGGTGGTCGCAACTCTTACTTCAGCCCAAGTTGAAAAAATTGCCAAGGAAAAACTTGACGATTTAAATACCACAAATCTTGAATCCGCAAAGAAAATTGTTGCAGGAACGGCAAGAAGTATGGGTATTAAAACCGAATAAATATGGGAAAAACTAAAACAGCATTTGTTGAGGCAGTTAAGGAAGATACTAAGAAATCTTCTTTTGAAGAACTCAAGGAAAAAAGAGCTAAACAGGAAGCTGCAAAAAAAGTTAAAGAAGAAAAATCTGAAATTCATATTTCAGGTCTTAAGGGAGGCCAAAGAGTAAAAGTAATTGAAGCAGAACCTATAATAACTTCCGAGGAGGAAATGAAAAAAGAAGAAAAAAAGGCAAAAAAAGCTCCCCGAATAAGAGGTAAAAAATATAACGAGGTTAAAACTAAGATCGATAAAAATAAAAGCTATCCCCTAAAGGAAGCAATTAAACTAGTTAAAGAAACGTCGTATTCAAAGTTTGATGGATCGGTGGAACTTCACTTGGTTATTAAAAAAATAGGTCTTTCCGCACAAGTTACTCTTCCCCACTCCGCAGGTAAAGAAAAAAAGGTTGAGATTGCAACAGATGAAACAATTAAGAAAATCGAATCTGGTAAAATCGATTTTGATATTTTAGTTGCAACCCCGGATATGATGCCAAAACTAGTTCCTTTTGCGAAAATATTGGGACCCAAAGGTTTAATGCCCAATCCCAAAAACGGAACCTTGGTACCAGATCTTAAAAAAGCAAAGGGCGTAGGGGGAAACGCAATTACCATAAAAACCGAAAAAGAAGCTCCTCTTATTCATACGGTTATAGGGAAAGTGAGTCAGAAAGAAGAAGAGTTGCAGGATAATCTTAATTCAATAATAAAAGCCGTTTCCGAAAAACAGATAGAAAAAACATATCTTAAGGCAACAATGGGACCTTCCGTTAAGATTAAGATATAATATAATCGATAAAATGGAAGAGGCGGATCAAACACCACAGGTACCAGTTGAACAAAGCCTAAAGACAGAAAAGCCAAAAAAAACAGACCCTGTACTTCCTAAAGTCAATGTACCTCCAGAAACCGTCCACAAAATTATTCAAAAACTAAAAACACCAGAAACTGAAGCGGATACTAAGTCAAAATAAAATATTTACACTTCTCCCTCTCCCTGTTACAATGCCGATTATGACTGAGCGTTTTATTAATTGGTTAATTAGAAAAATAAAAGGCAAACAGCCCGTGGAAGAAAAGCAATCTGACAAAGAAAGATTAGCAAAATTACGTTCAAACCAATTGGCAACTAGATGGGAATCTACAATCGGCAAACCACTTTCGGCAGGAAAAATAAACCCGGGAGTTCTGTCTCAAGAGGGTGGCGCAGATTTTAACTTCGGTGCAAAAACAAATATTCATCCCCCATTACCCAAAAGCAAGGGCGGAAGTACTGGTTGACTTGCTCTATCAATTATAAGATAATACTTCTTGTCCTAAGAAAGTACGCATAAAAATAAGCCGTACCGAGGAGAAACACGCAATTTAAGCGCGCCTCGGGGCGCGTTTTTTAATGCAAATAAACTAAAAAGATATATTTCCGATATGAAAAAGGTAGAAAAAACAGTATTTGTGGATAATCTTACAACCGAACTTGCTTCGGCTAAGAGCTTTATTTTAATCAACTACACAGGCCTTTCCGTTAAATCCCAGCAGGAATTAAAAAAAAGACTGAAAGAGGTAGGTGCCAAAATGCTTGTTGTCAAAAACACTCTTCTTAAAAGAGCCTCCCAGACCGCAAAAATAGATAAAGAGGTTTTAACCGACGAAGTTCTTTCCGGTCAAACTGCACTTATTGTTTCCCAAGAAGATCCTATTTCATTTATTCAAGTTATTGGAAAGTTTGCCAAAGAATTTGTCAGCGAAGCTGGTTTGCCTGTTCCTAAAATGAAAGTCGGAATTGTAGAAGGAAGCTTTCAAAATCAGGAGGCCTTAATTAAACTGGCTACACTCCCAGGAAAAGACGCTCTTTTGGGACAATTATTGGGAAGCCTTATATCCCCTTCCTACGGTTTGGTTGGAACCTTAAACGGAAATTTACAAAAATTAGTTTATATTTTAAGGGAGAAAGCGGGGTGACAATTTATGGCAGACGAAAAAAAATTATCAAAACAGGTAGAAGAATTGGTTGAGTCAATTTCAAAACTTTCAGTTCTTGATCTTTCGGAATTGGTAGCAGCACTCCAGGAGAAACTTGGAGTAAGTGCCATGCCAGTTGCAGCAGCACAAGCTCCGGCGGCACAAGGTACAGAAGCTCCGCAAGAAGCGGGTGCTTCGGGAGGAAATCAAACAGTTGTTATGACGGGATCTGGTGCAAATAAAATTGCAGTTATTAAAGCATTAAGAGAAATTAATCAAAACTTAACTTTAATGGACGCAAAGAAAATGACCGAAACTCTTCCCGCTGAAATTCTTAAGGACGCAAAAGCTGAAGACGTAAAGTCAGCTTCAGATAAACTTAAGGCAGCAGGAGCAACAGTAGAACTTAAGTAAAAACTTATTATTTAAAAGTATTTTATATTTGAGTTCTATATCCAACAAATCCACCTAAATTAAGGTGGATTTTTGGTTTTATTAAGAAGGGTTTTTAAACTTTTTTAACAAAAACTATTTTTTCCATTCCCCAATCGTTTTTTACCAATTTAGTTTTTTTGCTAAACCCAAGTTTTTGATAAAAATGCTCGTTTTGAAAATCGGCGGTTGAGAGTTTTAAGAGTTCTGCTCCCTGAAGTTTGGCCCAATCTTGCCAGTAATTTACAAGCTTTGAGCCGATATTTCTATTCCTAAAATCTTTTAAAACTCCCAGCCAAAGTATGGTTGCGCCATAACTGGTAAGTTTTCCTATCAGGTATCCTACTGGTTTATTATCTTTAGCCGCAAGAAGAAACAAAAAGTCGTCCCTTTTTAAATACTTCCCGATTAAAGTTTCCGTCCAGTGGTTTTTGTTGTATTTTTGTCCTTCGGGGGGGTAATAGTCAAAACCCTCATCAAATATTTCCATAAGAAGAGTTCTAAATAGTGAGATATCCTTGTTTTGAAGTTCTTCTATCTTAAGCATTAAGTTAATTATTCAAACTTGCTTTCAAAAAATCCGCAACCTCGTTTATTTCCGGAGATTTTTCTGTATCATACTCAAAACCCGGTCCCCTGTTAACCTCAATAATGATCGATTTTCCGCTAGTTTTTTCCGTGCAGACATCAACTCCCGCAATTTCAATATTAAGACAGTTTGCCGCTTTTACGGCAGTAGTTATTAGTTTCTGAGAAATACTACCCACATCCACAAATTCCGTTTCAAGACCCGGAATTTCATAATCTACTATCAAATTTTTGTAGCTTCTTTTGTCCTTTTTATGGACAACGGCAACCTTACTGCCTAATACCAGTAGCCTGAATTCCTCTTTAATATCAATGTGTTCCTGAAACAGAAATTGAACATACACACCATCGCTTCTTTTT
>CAZOUV010000011.1:0-29476 GCA_964583105.1 uncultured Gammaproteobacteria bacterium | reverse complement strand
GTGATTAAAAAACTTTTAGAACAAAACGGAGTACCCGTTCCAAGATTTCAACTCTTTTCCACAGCCAATGATTTAATTGATCCAATATTAAGATATCCTTTAATTTCAAAATTAAACGAAATTCACGGTGCCGTAGAAATAACCCAAGATGCGGTATCTGACAACGAAAAACATTTAAGAGACAGACTTTCTTTTTTAATCTCAACATATAAACAACCCGTACTTGTAGAAGAGTTTATAGTGGGCCGTGAGGTTACTGCCATGCTTCTTGAAGGTTTAAATAAAAAAGTATATCTGGCAGAAAAGGTGTTTACCCAAGAGAAGGAAAACAATAAATATGTTTTTTCCACATTTGAAGATCAGTGGGTTAAAGAAGGTTATTCTTCATACACTTATCAAAAGTTTGAGGATCCGATATTAAGAGAATATGTAAAAAAAGCCTTTGATGTTACAAGAATGTACGACTATGGAAAGTTTGATATTAGGATTGATCAATCGGGAAGATACTTTTTCATAGATTCAAATACGAATCCAGCTTTCGGACCTAAAGAATGCGATGTGGCAATATCGGTAATCTTAAACATGTACGGAATATCCTTCCACGAAATATTAAAAAGACTAATGCTTAACACAGTAAGGGATGCTCAAGGAAAAGAAAGAATACCTGCAGCAGAAAGTAACGGAAACTCCTAGGAGCGGGTGAGCGGAATCGAACCGCCCTTTCTACCTTGGCAAGGTAGCGTTGAGCCTATCAACTACACCCGCAAATCTTTAGCAAGAATATCAATCCACTCTTTCATTTTAATATTAACTTCTACACTTGAAAAATATATATTGCACATCCCATATCTAAGTTTAGTCTTAGTCCTGGTACTTCTACTGGGCAACACTTGAGTCTTAATAAACTGTTTTTTATTTAAATTTATATTGCTGGACCAATATTCGATAGCTTCTTGCTCATTAATATCTTCATATATAAATAATGCAGCTCTTAATTTTTCTTCGGGAATTTTTAAAATATATCGGTAAAAATCGGCCACTAGTTTTATCATATTAACGTCGGAATTGATTAAAGCAACACGACCTTTTTCTAGCTTTTCTCCTTCTGCCCAATAAACTGCTATGCCAACTAAAAATAGTTTTTTACTTTTAAGCCTGTTGTATTCTTTTAAAGCTTGAATACGATATTTTTTATATTTTTCTAATGTAGCCAAATGTCTCAAATGACTAAATTTAATTAATGCTTCATAACTGGATTTTCTGTTTTGTTCTACTAATTTAAGTGTTATTTTATCCGACCATTCTTTACCAGATAACCAATTGTTTAGAGTACTTTTGGGTACTTTTAATTCTTTACTTATTTGACCATAACTCTTGCCAGCTTTCCTATATTGCAAAACTTTATTGTATAAAAATTTATTTCTATCTCCAACCATAGATATATACATACTTAGGATATTGCAGTGGTTCAATAATGTCAAAGTGCTTTGCTTAAGTGCTGAGACTGTGAGTTGCACACAGATTTGACGCTCTTCAGGCGCCCGCCTTGACTACCTTGGCTATCTCAGCAATGAGAAGATTATATCAAATTGTGGTCGCTGAGGGATTCGAACCCCCGACCTTCTCGATGTAAACGAGACGCTCTAACCAGCTGAGCCAAGCGACCTTAAGTGCAAAGAAGGACAAATGGATTGAACCAATTCTTTCCTTCTTCCAGCCTCTTATTTTAGCATACCCTAATTACCAAGCACAATTTAACTACGCTTAGAGGCTAGTTGATAATTTCCGAACTTTTGGTTGATTGAAAGATGATGACTTTGTTGGGAATTTTTTTGTTTAAGGATACTTGACTTCCTTTTTTTCTGAGTATAGTATTTGCGCACATGGCACCAGAATATCCTTTTACTGAAAACGAGTTGGGGCAACCACTTAATCAGGAAGATATGATTAATCTTAGCAAAGCAAAGGCTGAAGGTTTACGTGCACTAGATTGGTTTTTAACATATTCAAAGGCAGGAGAGGTCTTTGAGAAATTAAGGTCAGATAAAAATCTTTATGGGGCAGAGCTATTACAGAGAATAGAGCAACCAGACGCAAGCACAGTATCGCTAGAATTCCGTTGGCCCGTAAAGACAGATAGAATAACAAGTGCGCACATATGGGGAGAGAAAACATTAAAGGCAAAATCCTACCCCGCAAGTTTTAACAGTATTCTTATAACTTTAGACCGAGTGCAGTTCAATCCTCCAATCCTGGATTTTGCTTACTTAATAACTATTCAAGGCAAAAAGGTAGAACTTGTACAACCAGATAATTTAACACCACAAATGGTTAAAGAGGCTATTAATAATGCTTTCTTAAATCCCAGAAGTGAGGAATCTCAAGATAAACAGAGATAGTAAAACTTATTGCATGGGCTAGTAAACTATTTTATTACAATTAGCCGATTATCTAAAAGCGGTGCAAAGAAGGACACATGGATTGAACCTATACTATCCTTCTTCCAGCCTCTCATTTTAGCATACCCTGATTACAAAACACAGTTTGTGTATGAAGCTAGTGCACAAGTCACTTGACTTCAATTCGCATCCTATTTACAATACTGGGCATGGGTGAAAGAATCACCAATAAAAAAATTGTTCCAATAGAAGGAGGGGGAACGGTAACAACATATACAATTACTCGCAAATTGAATGGATGTTCTGATTGCCACTCGACTAGATTTCGTACAGCAGATGGAACTTCGTTCTGTTTAAAAGACCATTCAGATACGATTATAAAAGGACTAAAAGAACCAGTAGTCAATATCGAAACACCCCTTAGAGAAAATGGCGTGAAAAAAGAGCAAGTATCAGAATGTGATCATCCAGATAAGTACGATGAGGTCGCTTACGCCTAATTTTAGTTAATTTTTTTTCATCCACATCTCTAAAACATGAGAAGGAAACAGGACTTGAACCACTTTTGTAGCTAATTTTAACTCTAAACTACATCACAACAAATTCATGAAGCTACAAACTATATGTGCGAAGAAGGATACATGGATTGAACCAATACTCTCCTTCTTCCAGCCTCTTATTTTAGCATACCCTAATTACCAAACTCAGTTTAACTATGCTATATAAATTGAAGTTTAGTTATTTGGTATTATTGCTACCAGATAACTAAAAAGGTAAAATACCCTTATGAAAACTGCGGGAATTATCGGTGGATTGGGTCCAGAAACAACTGCCCAATTTTATTTAGAAATCATTTTTAAGAGCCTCCAGTTATTTAAAAAGGAAAGGCCGCCTCTTTTAATATGGAGTATCCCTCTAAAATATCAGATTGAAGAGGACTTAATCACAAAAGCAGAGGGGGAAGAACGATATATTCCATACTTACAGGATGCTGCAAAAAGGTTAGAAAGTGGAGGTGCAGATTTTATTGTTATCCCTTGTAATTCTGTTCATATATTTATTAATAAAGTGCGTAGTGCGGTTAAGATACCAGTATTGAGCATAGTAGAAGAAACCGCAGAATTTTTGAAGCAGAAAAACATTAAAAAAATCGGACTATTGGCCACAAAATCAACTGTGGGAAAAGAATTGTATCAATCATTATTAAAGAAGAATGATATCCAAATTACTCTCCCTGATAACCAGGATCAAGAAAAGATAGGAAACTTAATAAATAATCTAGTTATTAATCGGTATGATGAAAAAGATCGAGTTGAATTACTTAAAATTATAAAAAGATTATCAAATAAAGGTGTAAAAGATATAGTACTTGCTTGCACGGATTTACAACTTTTAACTCCTAAACTTGACCATATAAATATTTATGATTCTATGGCTATTTTAGCGAACGCTACCGTACGAGAAATTCTCAAATGAAAACTTTTGACTCGATTAAAAAGAATCTTAAATCAAAAGGTGTCACATTTGAGATTGTCAAATTTAGTGACACAGCAATATCAGCACGAACTACCGATACTTCAGTCGACCATAATTACGATCCAAACAATTCCATTAAAACACTTATCATCTCTACGAAAGACGGATTTAAGGGTGTTATTCTTCGAGGTTCGGATCGGATCGATCAGCCAAAATTAAAATCGATTGTAGGTAAGTGGCGGGTTGTTGATAGCGAGACTCTACAAAACGAACTTGAATATTTACCTGGTACAATCTGTCCTTTAGATTTAGATATATTGATAATAATTGATAAATCTGCGATTGAAATGAAGGTTTGGAGTATGGGAGCAGGTGCCAATAATAGAGGCCTTAACATAGAGGTTGAAGAGGTATTAAAATATCTGTCTAAACACCAGATTGAATCGATCAAAGAAGATTAAAGTACAAAAATTTAAATGAACAGGATTTGAACCAAATTTGAAGCTGATTTCAGAGAATTATATGAACACAACCCTTTTACTGAAGCTAAATAAACTGTGTGCAAAGAAGGACACATGGATTGAACCTATACTTTCCTTCTTCCAGCCTCTTATTTTAGCTTATCCTGACTACAAAAACCAGTTTAAGTGTTCAGTTTAATATTAGTTTATTGTTATAATTGTTTCATATTGGTATATGTCAGAAACTACACCAGCTACTATTGGTCAATCTCAAATTGTTGAGAGTCCTGTTGATACACATAGTGTTGAACAAAAGAGAAGACCCTTTATTTTTTCAGAAGGAAATAAAGCAAGAACTTTTTGTCAAATAATGAGACACCCAGACGCCCCCGCAAGTTTTAATACTCAACTAATAAAGCAGGTAAAAGAATGGGGCCTTGTTGGTTCAGATGTAAATCCAGCAGTTGATAATTATAAAGAAGTTAGAAAAGTTCTTTGGAAAGCTGAAGAAGAAGCTGATAAAAATTCTCCACCATTCATTAAAGCATTTAATGAAAATCCCTGGAATTTTGATTGGTGTGTAGAGGGAGAATACACAGAAGAAGAGCTTGCTGACTATTTTCCATTAGCTATCCAATTGAAAGAATTATTGCCAGGTAACTCTAGATTTTCATTTAGGTCAGAGCCAGGTGAATTTCATTTACAATTAGTAACCAGGGAAGATGGTAGACGACAAGTAATAAGAACGGTGGATACTTCTCGTGATTTAGAAGATATTAATGAAGATGCCAAAAAGGCCCCACCTATAATTCCACCTTTTGAGGCCGTAAGGTTGTCAGATGGTAAAACCGCATTGTTAATTCAATGGATAGACGGACATATGCCTATAACTCCAGGGGAAGAAATGTTATGTTTGACACATGCCGAACAACTTTTGGAAGTTCCAATTGATTCATATGATTTATGGGCAGGTAATTTTCTGGTTTCTGACCAAATAGATGAAAGTACCGGTCAACCTAAAGTTTTTTATATCGACAGGGATATTCCTGAGACTATCGCAGAAAAAGGCTATACCAAAGAAATTTCTAAAGAGAGGAAACAAGCATTCGAAGTTGGAAAAGAGAAAATGAAGTAAGTTTATAACTTGTTAATGGACAAACAGGACTTGAACCATTTTTGAAGCAAAATTTTAGTTATACTTACTTTATTAAAAAAATATGAGCTCAAATTATTCTTGTGCGGGGAAGAGGATTTGAACCTCCATGTCTTTCGACACACGCTCCTTAGGCGTGCCTGTATACCGTTTCAGCATCCCCGCTTAATTAATTGCAATAGAGTGGGCAAGAGTTTACGCGGATTAAACCGCCTCTTAGCCTCACTCCAAGATCTTATTTTATCATATCCTAATTACAAGCAACAATTTAGCTATGCTTAGAGGTCAATAAACATCAGATAATTTTTTAATATGTTTGACTCCAAAATATTACAAAGGGTTGATTTTATTGAATTTACTAGTACAATCTGTGCTTAGATAATGATACAAAAAATTTTAAGGATATTTGGAAAGGAAAGAGGGTCTGTTGTAAATAAAGAACCAGATTTTGTCCCCAGGGATATATTAGATAATTATAAGAAAGAACATCCTTTTTCAAATTTAACCGAAAAACAAAGAGAAGTATTGTTCGAAGCTGCTGAATTATTTGTTTGGGATAATACGTTAGATATAATTCGGGCAAATAACCCTACCCTCATCCCATACGATATGATTTCTCGTAGTTTTGCGCAGGGAAACGAAATTGTCAGGGTTTTCAGGAAACTAGAATTAATCAGTGATGAGGAAATGGCTGAATTACAAAAACTAAGTTCAATAGGGAGAATGACACAAGAATGGTCAAAAGAAACAGATAGGTAAATTATATTGAACTTCTTTCTTTTTCCGCCAATTCTATTAAAGTTGAAAGACCTTTTTGGGCGATTATAACATCTTGTTCTGGATTTTCTCCACTAAATCCAACGTGGATACTTGAACCCTCCTGTGTCTTGAGAACTAAATTCCCTCTATCAGCAACTTCTCCGTTTTTAATGTAACAGGGATTACTACCACTATCTTCTAGGGTAGAAAGGCTATATGCAAGTTTGGACATTGCATTACCGAAAAAGTTAATTCCTTTGCCGTTTTCTGTTCTTGGATTAGGACCTGTCACAAGTCTACCAACAACAACAAAAGCTATTCTAGGAAAACTAGCAAAATATGGACACAGGGCAATATAAGCAACCCCATTATGTATTCCCATTTTGGTTGCCTCTTGGCGCATAGCACTAAGGCTCGCATTAACATTTTTATCCAAATAAAGACCATCTGGTTCGCGGTTGGGAAGGGTCCATTCTTCACCTGGTTTAATGATCCACGGTTTATCAAATTCATTCATATATATCGGCATAATAATGAGTGATATGCATTTTGTCAATTAATTTAGTTGAATAATCTATATAAAATATCAACTACTCTGAAGCCATTTCGTAGAGGATAACAAAATCTGTGGGCAAGAGAGGATTCGAACCTCCAAGAGCTGTAAAGCCCACAAGCTCCTGAAGCCTGCGCGTCTGCCAGTTCCGCCACTTGCCCCCAACAAGGCTATTATACCAAAAAACATCTGTTAAAATTAAGAATATGTCAAAAATTGTTAAAACTTGCTCTTTACTATGTTTTACAGTATTTCTTTTCTTTATTTTTTCTACTGAGGTTTCGGCGATATATGATCCCCTAAGTGTAGAAAACAATTCTTTCGGAATCCATGTAGCTAACATTTCGGATCTAGAAGATGCTGCAAGACTTGTCAATTCAGGAGAAGGAGATTGGGGATACGTTACTTTGATAATTACGGAAGATAACAGAATTATTCCAGTTTGGCAGGAGGTATTTGACAAAATGCGAAGGCTTCATTTAATACCGATTGTCAGAGTTGCCACAAAAGAAGAAAACGGAAACTGGAAAAAGTTTTCCCTTAATGATATTGATGCCTGGGTTTCCTTTTTCAATTCCCTTAACTGGGTTATAAAAAACAGATATATAACTATTGGAAATGAAGTTAACTTAGGCAAAGAATGGGGAGGAGAGGTCAATCCTGAAGAATATGCTTCCTATTTAAAAGAATTTACCTTGAAACTCAAAAAAGAAAATTCTGATTATTTTGTAATGCCGGCTGGCTTTGATGCTTCTCTTCCTACAACCAAATCTTCTCTTGAAGAATCTAAATATTTATTAAGAATGTTAAATAAAGAACCTGATATTTTTGAAATTGTCGATGGTTGGGCATCGCATTCATACCCCAACCCCAATTTCTCAGGTTCAGAATATGCCTCAGGTAAGGGAACAATTAGAACATATGACTGGGAAATAGCATATCTTAAAAGTCTTGGAGTAAAGAAAAATTTACCCGTTTTCATAACCGAAACAGGATGGGCACATAAAGTTGCGGGAAATAAAAGTACTTATAAATTCTTAAGTGAAAATGAACTTTTTTCCAAATTCGAAAAAGCTTTTAGTCAAGCATGGAACAACAAAAATATTGTTGCGATAACTCCTTTTATTCTTAACTATGAACATCCTCCTTTTGATATGTTTTCTTGGAAAAACAATGGTTCCTTTAACAGTCTTTATCGGAATATGCAAAATATTCCAAAAACCAAAGCTAATCCCATACAGGAAGATTACGCAAATATTTCTAAAATATTTGTTCCGGCAATCAACCTACTGGGAAACGAATTTTCGGGTCTATTTTTCGTAGAAAACAAAGGTCAGTCAATATGGGTTAATGATAATTTAAAAATTACCGACGAAGAGGGAAAATACTACGAAATTTCAAAAATATCTTTAAGTTCTTTTGAACCGGGCGGTTCTGGATTTATTGTTTTTAAAGGTTTTTCTCCAACAACCGAAGGCGATCATCAAAAAAGCCTTAGACTTATAAACAACGATGAGGAAATATCTGATCCGGTATTTTTTAAGGTTGTTTCCATAGCCACCCTTAGAATGAAAATTCAAAATTTTCTTGACTACATGGTTTCTTTATGGCATTCTGGAGAGTAGTGGAAACGGTGAAAAACAATTTTTCTTTCTGGAAAAATATAATTCTGGTAGTTTTATTTTTTACAATTACCCCTCTTACATTAGGAGCAAGTATGTATTCTCTTATTTCTTTTAACAATAACTCAATAATAAAACAACCATCTGATAGTAAACTTCAAAATGATTTTAAAATCACTGAATTCGGTGCTTCGATATATGCTTCGCTCCCTACTGATTTTCCATCCATATCCGGTGAAGCTCAATCTTCGGATGCGCGCGTTGAAATAATTAGACAATACCTTTCAAGGTATAAATCTCCACTTGCTATAAACGCCGAATATATTGTTCAGGTTGCTGATGAATACGGCCTTGACTATCGCCTTACAACTGCAATTGCCCAACAGGAATCTAATTTGTGCAAGGTAATTCCTCCAGGTTCTTACAACTGTTGGGGTTGGGGAATACATAAGGCGGGAACTTTGGGCTTTTCATCATATGAAGAAGGAATAAAAGAAGTAACACAAGGTATTGCCCAAAACTACATTGCAAAAGGATATGACACTCCGGAAAAAATAATGTCCAAATATACACCTCTTTCAAATGGTTCGTGGGCAAAAGGAGTTGAAACCTTCTTAGGTCAAATGGAATAAATTTTTAAACTATATCCAACCACCCTCTAATGATAGAATAGATTACTATGCCAGTTCCTTACGACATTTATGATTACCCTTCATACTGGGAGAATAGAGAATATGAACACAAAGCAGAGTTTTATGCAATAAAAACACTTCTTAATAAAATTCCGGAAATCACAACTATTGTCGAAATTGGAGCAGGATACGGAAGGCTTTTTTCATCTTTTTCGTATAGGGCCAAAAAAATAATACTTTCCGATCCTTCCGCCTCCTCCTTAAGCCTTGCAAGAAAGAAAATAAAAAACAACAAAAAAGCCGTCTTTATCCAATCTTCATTAGAAAACTTACCCAACAAGTTAAAGGGTGGCACTTGCGATTTGGTCGTGATGGTAAGAGTCCTGCATCATATCGAAGACACTCAGGAAGCATTTAAAATTATTGCAAAATTACTTAAGGATAATGGCTATTTTATATTGGAATTTGCAAATAAAAGCCATCTTAAAGCAACCTTAAGAGAATTTTTTAAAGGAAATATTACATTTCCATTGGATATTTTTCCGATAGATAAAAGAAGTAAAAAAACAAAGAAAGCAAACACTCTCCCGTTTATCAACTATCATCCGGACGAAATTGTTGAACAGCTTAAAAACGCAGGATTTGAAATTGTCGAAAAACTGTCCGTATCCAACATTCGATCAACCTTCCTTAAAAGAATTATTTCAACCTCAACCTTAATCGAAATAGAAAAATCACTACAAAAACCTTTAAGCCTCGTTAATTTTGGACCATCAGTTTTTATACTTGCGAGGAAAAACACCCCATAAGAACATAACACAAATATAGGCCCATAAAACTTGACAACCCATAGTACATATGCTATAGTTCCAACCAGATTTCGAGGCTTGTTCAGGTAATACTGATACAGGCGTTGGGATTTTTTTTGAGGGGCGTCGCAAGACGCTCCTCTTCTTTTTATAGGCACATTTAGACCTACTTTAAATACATAAGCTAGAATTGATATATAATTAGCACGAGTAAGCCCTCGTGGCGGAATTGGTATACGCGTACGGTTTAGGACCGTATTCCTTTACAGGATTAGGGGTTCAAATCCTCTCGAGGGCACATTTTTGTCTTTGAATGAATGTCTTTACTTTTTCCATTATTCCCTTAAAATTCTCATTCAATGGGCAAAAAATTTGATAATTTATTTATTTACGAAGAAAAAGTAGTGTTTGTGAGAGACATACTTCTTAACCCAAAACCTGAAAGTTTTTCTAAAGATGATGCTTTATGTTTGATCACCTGTCCAAATCTATTAGAAGCTGCTTTCGCCGCAAGAAATAATTCATACGAAGACATATATTGTAAAAGGTGTGGAAAAACCAGTGTAGAATGGATTCCTGGAATAAAAATTTTTCAGGTTTCAGGAAAATGTCCGAATAAATAATTGAAAAAAGTTAGACCAGTGTCTACAATAGTATTGATGTCTGATTTTATACATCTTCATATAGATAAGCTTAAAAAAGGTAATAACGTTTTTCTTCTATTTATTCCCGCATTAATTTTCGCAGTTCTTTTGGCATTTCTTTTTTCCAAGTTTCATAGTGGAGAAGTCGCTGGAATTTCTACCAATTTACCTTAAATGGATAGTTTCAAAAAAATAATTCTTCCCATTCTTTTAGTAATTGTTTTTATTGTTCTGGCAGGTGCTATTTACAGAAAAAGTCTGGGGCTTTCTCCGTTTCCTTTCAATGAGGTAAAAACTTCTGAAATTAAAGAAATCAAAACTGTCAAAATCGGACTTGTTTCTGTAAAGGCGGAAATAGCAGATAGTAACCAGGAAAGACAAAAGGGTCTTTCGGGAAGATCGAATCTTGATCAGGGTGCCGGAATGCTTTTTCTAATCGATGGTGGAAAAACAACTCCTACTTTCTGGATGAAGGATATGAAATTTCCCATAGACATTATTTGGATTAAGGATGATCAAATAATTCAGATAGATAAAAATGTGGAAGTCCCATCTCCTCAAACACCGGATAATAAACTTTCTCTTTACAGCCCCAAATCCGCAGTCAGTCATGTACTGGAAGTTAATGCGGGTTTTTGCGATTTAAATAATATTAAAGTGGGGGATAGTGTTTTAATTGAGTAGACTAAATTCTTCAAGTTCTTTTACTCCACCGAAAGCAATCCTATCTAAAATTTTTTGTTTTGATTTTAAAATAATTGCGGGCTTAACAATAAATTCTCCCCATCTTTCGTTTATTTGATCAATTGCCTCAGTCAAGTTTTTCTTTTTTTCAGTATTTTCAAATATCTCAAGTTGAATCGAATTTGTTTTTACGAGGTCAAAGGCAGAAACGGCGATATTGGCAACCGGCAGTTTAAACGAAGCCATTCTTAAAAGATAAATTGCTTTCTCAAAAAATTCTTTTGAGGAAAACATCAAATTTTTAAAAGATACTCCCTTATGCCAAAAACTTCCGTCTTTATAAAATAAAGCTAAATGTATTCCATAAGCCTTATATCCAGCACACCTTAACCTTCTTGCCATCTTTTCAACCAGATTGCAAAGGATGGGGCTTATTTCTTCAAATAAGGTAACTTTCTTTCCCACTGCAACCGAATTACCATAACTTCCTCTTTTTGAAGAAAAATCATCTATTTCGTAGCCTCTAAGCCTTTGATACCAGTAAAATCCGCAAACGGAATGAAAAGAAGCTTTCAATTTCCATAGGGAAGCATTGTAAAAATCCAAAACAGTATATATTCCCATGGAATTAAGTCTTGACTCATTTGCATACTTAATTCCTGTCAAATCCCTAAGTTTTAGTTTGGAATAAACACTCAAAAAATTATCTCTGTTTATTTCTTCCAATCCGTCCGGTTTTTTTAAATTTGAGGCAATTTTAGCAAGATATCTGTTTACCGAAATCCCTATCGAAACTGTCAAACACTCTCCGACTTCCTTCCTAATCCTTTGTTTAATTTCCCTTCCCACATCAAAAACAGTTTTATTCTCTAAACAGGGTCTTTCCCTAAGATTAAGTACGAATTCGTCTATTGATTTGGGTAAAAAATCATCAGTATATTCAGAAATTATTTTTTTTATTGCCATGTGTGTGCATCTGTATTTCCACGGATCGGGAGTCAAAATCACCAAATCCGGACATATCAGTCTGCCTTCTTTTACTCTAAAACCTGTTTTAATGCCCATTTTCTTGGCCTCAATCGATGCTGCTAAGATACAACCATTAGGTGAATCAAATGCCGCAACCACAACAGCTTTCCCTCTCAAAAAGGGGTTTGCCTGCTGTTCTATTGCAGCAAAGCACGAATTAAGATCGATGTGCATTATCTGTGATTCTGAAGAATTAAATTCCATCCCAAGTTTCCTCCAATTTCCACTTAAGTGTTTCGGAATTTAACAAAAGCTTCATAAATAGGGAAGAAGTGGCCACGGAAAATACATGATAGAGAATCCTTCCTTCCCTGAAAGTATGATGAAATCCTATTTTTAAAACACGAAAAATCCGTCCGTTCCAAAAAACGGTTTTAGGATAAACAGAATCTTCTTTTGAATCGGATACCAGAAGAACTGAAACCGGACTGCAAACTTTATTGTTCACACATCCAGATTAGTCCGTATAAAACCCGAAGTAAAGTACTAATTTAAGGAAAAATTATCTTGCTTCCTGAGGTTTGGCCTCATTGACATTGATTTTTCTTCCTTTAAGATCTGCTCCGTTTAGGGTTTCGATTGCTTTCTTTGCTTCCTCATCGGAAGAAAGTTCTACAAATCCAAATCCTCTGGATCTTCCTGTCATTCTGTCCATGATAACCACTGCATCAACAACGGTTCCTGCGGAAGCAAAAAGACCTTTAAGATCATCTGCTGTAACGGTATAATCCAAGTTTCCTATAAATAATTTGGCTGCCATTAAATTTATCTCCTTTCTAATCCCTTACTAGAAGACTTAACTTGGAAGAACTCGGAAGTATCAAACTCCTACCTTACAAAGCTATCACTCTAAAACGGGCATAAGTATTGTATAATATCCATATGACAAAAGCAAAAGAACCAGTTAAATCGGCAAAAGCAATCAAACAACAGGCTCCACTTATTAAAAGTAAGCTCGGGCCTTCTTTGGGTTTTGGAACCCCGAGTTTTTTCAGAGGATCCAGATTTTCCGGAAAACCCAATTTTCAGGGTCCCAAATTTAACCCCTCACAATTCCATACCCAACATAAAGGAGGTAGTTAAGTTATAAATTTCGTGCTAAAATACCCTCATGTCTGACACAAAAATTACATCAACGGTTGCAAAAGAAGATAACGGTAATATCCAAATTACCTTTACAATTCCCTATACCGAAGTTCTTTCTTCCCAGCAAAAGGTTATAGAAGAATATGCAAAAGAGGCAGAAATTCCTGGGTTTAGGAAAGGGAATGCCCCATTGGAAAAAGTAAAGGGAAAAATTCCTGAAGCAACACTTATCGAAAAAGGCCTTGCCAAAATTCTTCCGGAGGCTTTGTCTTTAGCAATTAATGAAAATAAAATAAAACCTGCAATTTATCCTAAATTCGAACTTATTAAAGCAGATAAAGATGAAGATTGGCAGGTTAGGGCCATAACCTGCGAACTTCCTGTGGTTATCCTTCCCGATTATGCAAAGTTAGTTAAAGAGGGGGTAATTAAAACCACTAAAGAATTAGGTAGGGAAGAAAAAGAACAAAAAGTTATTCAGGTACTTCTTGAGTCAATTAAGTTAAACGTTCCCAGACTTATAATTACTGAAGAAGTTGATGTGAGACTGTCTTCACTTCTTCAAAGAATAGAAAAGTTGGGGTTATCTTTGGAAGGCTATCTCAAATCTTTGGGAAAAACCCCAGAAAAACTAAGGGAAGAATATGAATTGCAGGCTAGAAATACAATAGCTATTGAACTAATACTTAATGAAATTATTAAAGATAGGAAAATTGAAACTTCCGAAAAAGAAATTGATGATGCAATTAAAGCAGCATCCGCCGATCCCAAACTTGCCGAGAATTTAAACTCTCCCGACCAAAGAAGATATATTGCAGGAATACTGGCAAGGCGAAGTGCACTTGACTACCTTACCAGCTTAATATAATCTTAGCTTGAAAAACGTGCCCATTAGGCTTAATATTTGAAGCAAACATGGATAAAGCACAAAAAACTAAGTTGCAGGCTGCAGCAAGACGTACAAATGTAATTGAGTCCCTTAAGGATATAGGTTCTGGTGTTACTTCATCCTTAAATACCGATCTTTTAAGGGGAATCTCCAAGGATCTTTTAGAACAAATCCTTAATAGACAGGATACCAACAAAAAAGTTTCGGGAGACATTCATCCTGGAGAATCCTTGGAATTTTCTGATCTTTATTCAGGAAAGTACGAAGAAAACGTTAAACTTAAAAAACAAATTGCTTTTGAAAGAAGGCTTACGGTTGAAGAAAAAGAGGTAAGTCAAAAAAAAACAAACGAACTCAAACTTCAACTCCAGTCACTCATGCAGGAGGTTAAATATCTCGCCAAAACAACTCAAGGCTTAGGAGAAAAAGTAGAAGTCGCCGCCATGCAAGCTCCAAGCCAACCGGGACTTTACCATATAATATTTTTTCAAAAAATCATTGAATTTATCAGAAACTTTAGAAAGAAAATAGACAGTGCATCAATATGGTTGGGAGCATCCAATAAACGTGCAGAAAAGAAAAACTACTGGGCAATGTATAAAAAGAGGGGTTCCTCATTTCTTCTTTCGGGCGAAAGCTATTCTCAAAGGTCGGCTGGATAATTTGCCCCTAACTCTGTAAAATAAGACTGTTTCTGGAGTCATAGCTCAGTGGTAGAGCGTCTCGTTGACATCGAGAAGGTCGTAGGCTCAATCCCTACTGGCTCCACACTTACTTTACAAATATCCAAAAAAGGAAAGCTAAAATAATTCTATAGACTCCAAAAGAAATAAAACTATTTTTCTTTACATAACCAATCAAGAGTCTAATAGAAATTGCTGCAAAAACGAAAGAAATAAAGGAACCCAATAAAAGGGAGGGGATATTGGATGAATTCAAATAAGTTAGGGATTTATATATATCCAATGAAGTCGCCGCAAACATGGTAGGAACGGCAAGTAAGAATGAAAATTCTGTTGCTCTTTCTCTTTTAAGTCCTGTTAAAAGTCCTCCGATTATGGTCGCTGCCGCACGGGATACTCCGGGAACAACTGAAAAAGATTGAAAGATTCCAATTAAAAAAGATTGTTTATATGTTATTTCCGAAGTTTTACTATTTACCATCTTTTTTCTTTTTAAATAAAGTTCAACCAGAATTAAAACAATTCCTCCCCAAAATAAAGCATTTAAGGTAACAGTCGAACTTCCTAATAAAAATCCCTTTATGAAAGGGTAAAGAAAAAAACCTACAATCGCAGTAGGAATAAAAGCAACAATTAGTTTTTTATATAAATCAAAACTCCGAGTAAATTTTTTAAAATACAGAAAAACAACTGCCATAATCGCTCCCAGCTGAATGGAAATTTCAAAAGTCTTGGTAAAATCACTCTCCGCTATTCTTAAAATTTTGGAAGCTAAAATTAAATGACCAGTTGAAGAAATAGGAAGAAATTCAGTAATTCCTTCAACTATAGAAAGAATAAAAACATGAACCAAACTCATGGTATAATTCTAACATAAGGGTTTCGGGCCCGTAGTATACCGGTAGTACGCGCCCATGGCATGGGTGAGAAGGGGGCTCAATTCCCCCCGGGTCCACTTAAAAATATGGAAAACAAAGATAATAACACTAATAAACCGCTTCCACCTCCAATAAAGGATGGTGAAACTATTCTTGAGTATTCTATTAGAATAAGCGGGGATAAACGAACTCCCGATCAAGTAAAAGAAGATTCTGAAAAAGTAGGAACACTACCTAAAATAAACATAACTAAGAAAAAAGGTAAATAGTTGACACAATTATTGTCGATGATAAAATAAGGTTGATTGTGGCGTTTGCATGAGATCTAACCAACCTCAAAGCCGTACGCAGCTACTTGCGAAGTGTAGTAAATTAAGTCACCAAAAGTCGGATGGAACCACTTGCGATGCAGGTTCCGACAACATAAGGTGACTTTTTTATTTAAAATATGGAAAAAAGGATTACAGTTATACACAACAGACATAAGGGCGATAATGTCGGATGTAATTTGGATAAACAATCACCTTATAGAACTCTTGAATGTTTAAAAAATTTTGCCAATACGATTGGGATAGATCTTAAAACTGCAATCGAAATGGGATTTATTAAAAACCCTACAGAAGAAGAAATAAGACAAAGTAAACATAAATTGGTGTAAACTAGATATATGTCAAAAGTATTAGATAAAAAACTGGAAAAGATGACCAAAGAGGAACATGATATCTGGGCTTTAAGACATACAGCCGAGCATGTCCTTCATACTGCTCTGCAAAATCTATATCCAAAACTTAAAAAGGCTATGGGGCCGGCCACTTCCGAAGGCTTTTACCACGATTTTGATTTAGACGATAAAGTTACTGAAGCGGATTTTCCTAAAATTGAAAAGGAAATGCAAAAACTTATTAACTTAGATCTTCCCATGATCAATGAAATTATTTCTGCAGAAAAAGCAAGAAATATTTTTAAAAATAATCCCTATAAACTTGAATGGGTCGATGAAATCGAAAAACGTGGGGAAAAGTTTTCTATTTATAAAATGGGTGATGTTGATTTAGATCTTTGTAGCGGCCCCCATGTCTCATCAACAGGTAAAATCAAAGCCTTTAAACTTCTCTCTGTGGCTGGTGCCTACTGGCACGGAGACGAAAAGAATAAAATGCTTACAAGAATTTACGCAACGGCATTTGCAACCCAAAAAGAATTGGAAGAATATCTAAATCTACAAGCAAAAGTTAAGTTAAATGACCATCGAAAACTAGGAAGAGAGTTGGACCTTTTCTGTTTTTCCGATTTGGTGGGCCCTGGTTTAGTTATGTGGACACCCAAAGGAACAATTATCAAAAAAGAACTTTATAACTACATTGTTGAAGTCAATAAAAAATACGGTGCCGAGGAAGTTTCCATTCCCCATATGGCAAGAATTGAGCTTTATGAAACTTCAGGACATGCAGAAAAATTTAAAGGCGAGCTTTTTAAAGTTGTTAGTCACTACGATACTGAATTTGTATTAAAACCCGTTAATTGCCCGCATCATACCCAAATTTATGCATCCAAACAAAGAAGCTACAGAGATTTACCTATTAGATATATTGAATCAACACAACAGCATAGAGATGAAAAACCCGGGGAAATTGGTGGACTTCAAAGAGCGCGATCATTTGAAGTCGATGATGGTCACACTTTTTGTACTCCATCTCAAATTAAGCAAGAGGCAACAATCATTGCCAAAATTGTCGAGGAATTTTATAAAGGTCTGGGCATGTGGGAAGGACACTGGGTATCGCTTTCAGTCAGAGATCCTAAAACTCCGGAAAAATACATCGGAGAAGAAAAAGATTGGATAATTGCAGAAAAAATGATTAAAGAAATAAGTGACGAACTCAATCTTAATGGAAAAATAATGGAAGGGGAAGCTGCCTTATACGGACCAAAAATTGATTTTATGACAAAAGACGCAACAGGCAAACAAACCCAATTGGCAACAATCCAAATAGATTTTGCAATGCCCAAGCGTTTCGGACTTGAATATACGGATGAAGACGGAAAAACAAAAACCCCAGTAATGCTTCATAGAGCCATCCTGGGATCTTATGAGAGATTTATTATGGCTCTTATTGAAAAATATGGCGGAGCTTTCCCAACATGGCTTACCCCGATTCAGGTAAAAATTCTTCCGATAACAGATAAACAGCTTGATTATGCAAAGAAAGTGGAAGCAAAACTTAAAGAAGAAGGAATAAGAGTAGAAGTTGATACTAGAAACGAAAGGCTTCAGGCAAAAATCCGGGATGCTCAACTTGAAAAAGTTGCCTACATGCTTATTCTTGGGGAGAAAGAAGAAAAAGAAGAAAGAGTGGCAGTAAGAAAGAGGAGTGGAGAAGATTTAGGAGCAAAGAAATTAAATGAATTTACTTCAGAAACAAAAAAGGAAATAAAGGAAAAAAGTATAATTTAATACGAGAAGTCAATAATTCCTTTCTTGGTTCTTTCTGCCGATGACATATAGTTATATGTGTGTCTCAAATTGTCAGCAGAATTATCAATTTCCCACTTAATTTTTTTAAACATAGTCCAACAACCTTCCTCCCTAAGTACATCTGATGAAAGTAGATGTGACAGTATGACCTTAGGATCAGCATCCAACACCGAAACGTGTTCAGAAAGACTAACCAAAAGTTCAACGGGTGTGTGAGGATAAACAACATTGGTGTCAATTACATCTAAAGCCGTCAAAAGTCTCTCTTGTGTTCTATCCGAATTGTTTTCACCTCTACCCATTTCTTCAATGATAACCCGAGGTATGGCATACCCCCACGGCGTTGATAAAGGTGACATCTCCCTAAAGAAAGATTTTGGTACAAGATCTGGTTTAAAACTGCGCCCGGGCAACTCATTTTCTAATCTTGGTACTGGAGTCGTCAGAAGTTTATAAAGTTCAGGATTTAAGTCTCTTGCAGATTCAATCACCAAACCGAAAACAAAATTACACTCAGCATAACGTTTTAAAGTCCACTCGCAACCGTACTCTTTACAAACCTCGTCAATTACGGGACATGCGTGAGACCACCCCATTTCCAGTACTTGTTCACTTAAGGGCTTATCAACAAATCGTTCACCTGAATCTCCCAAGAAAGTACCTAGTCCAAACTTACGTCCATACTTTTCTGATTCCATTTGGCAGATTATAACTCATTCTTGATACTGGTTACAATTTCAGTTAAAATTCATCCTGTAAGTTGAAAAAAGTAAATCTTTTTTGGCGACTAAATGAAAATATCCGTGTTCCGGAAGTAAGGCTTGTTGGAAGCGACGGGAAGCAGGTTGGGGTAGTTAAAACGGAAGAGGCTATTAAGAAAGCAAAAGACGAAGGCTTAACCTTAGTCGAAGTTGCTCCTCTTGCCAAACCGCCTGTAGCCAAGATAGTTGAATTTGGAAAATTCAGGTATCAGGAAGAGAAAAAGGCAAAGGAAATTGCAAAGAAACAAAAAGGGGGAGAGTTAAAAGAAATAAGACTCTCACCTTTCATTGCAGAAGGGGACTACCAGACAAGACTGCGAAGAGTAAAAGAGTTTTTGGGAGAGAAGAATAAGGTAAAACTGGTGGTTGTCTTCGGAGGAAGACAGATGGGTAGTAAACCCATGGGTTACGCCTTACTTGATAGAATTTATAAAGAACTTGGGGAGGCAATAGTAATAGATATGAAGCCTAAGTTTTTGGGAAGATATCTGATGACAATTGTTTCACCGGTATTAAAAAAGATTAAAGAAGTTAAAAAAGAAGAAAAAGAAAATGCCGAAATTAAAGACAAGAAAATCACTGGTTAAAAGATTCCGTATTACAAAAAACGGAAAGATTTTAAGACGTCAGTCCTTTAGGAGACACCTTAAATCACATAAATCCAAAAAACAGCTGAAAAACCTTAAAAAGACAGTTCAGCTTAAGGGTTATTATGCTAAAAAGATACATAAAGCAACGGGAACGGTATTGAAAAAAACCAATACCAAAAAGATTAACAAAATAAAGAAAGGAAATAAAAATGGCAAGAGTTAAATCAACCGCATCAAGAAGACACAGAAAGATCATTAAACAGGCAAAGGGCTACGTGCAATCCCGAAGCAAGAGAATGAGGGTTGCCAAAGAGGCAGTGCTTCATGCAGGAATGTATTCCTACATTTCCAGAAGACTCAAAAAAAGAGATCTGAGAGCTCTTTGGATTACAAGACTTTCGGCTGCGGTAAAGGAAAAAGGAACTTCCTACTCAAAATTTATTAATGCATTAAAAAAAGAAAAAATAGAAATAGACAGAAAAATTCTTTCGGATATTGCCGCGACGGACCCTAAAACATTTGACGCTATTTTCAAAGAAGTTGCAAAATAACTTCGTTAAGTGTTAAACTAAACGAGTTATGAAAATTCAAAATATCTTTTTTGCATTCTTTACTTCCTAACGGGGGTTAAGATTGCGTCTGAATATTAACCTCCGAAAGGAGGTTTTTTAGTGAAAAGAAGGTGATATATATGATGAAATGCATTTATCAAATACCAGGCAATATCGTTTGTCGGCAGTGTAATATCAAAAGAAATCTTATAAAAGACAGATGCGGGGCTGTTCACCTATCTGAAGAAGATGCAACTAAACTAGGCTTATCGGTCGAAACAAGACTGGGTGATTCCTGGTTATCTATTCCGAATAGTAAAATGGTTACTTGTGGCCGAGAGATTAAAATACCTGTTCATTGATGTAAACAATCTTAATATGTAGAATTAAAGCAATGAAGGAAGAAATTATTAACTGCAAAAATCAAGCCCTGGCTCAAATTATGGACGCTGCAAGTTCGCAAGAACTTGAAGGAGTTCGTATTGCCTATCTGGGAAAAAGCGGAAAATTAACTTCTCTAATTAAATCAATTAAAAACGTACCACAAGACGAAAAAGGACAGGTCGGAATTTTAATTAATCAGGCAAAAAACACAATCGTCGAGGAGATTGTAAATAAAAAGAATTCTCTTGTAATTTCTTCACGCAAATGGTTCGATCCTACAATTCCGGGCATAAAACCCAACGTGGGGCATTTACATTTAGTTACTCAAACCATAAGAGAAATTACCGATGTTTTTGAAAAGATCGGCTTTGTAAGGGTCAGATATCCCGAAGTTGAATGGGACTATTACGCATTTGGAGGCTTAAACTTCCCCGAAAATCATCCCGCAAGAGACGATTGGGAAACATTTTTTGTTGACCAGAAGGAAAATCCGAAATATGGTCCAATGCTTTTAACCCCGCATACTTCAAACGGTCAATTAAGAGAAATTGAAAGCACTAAACTGCCGATAAGAATGCTTAATATCGCAAAGTGCTATAGACGCCAGTCAGATGTATCCCATACTCAAATGTTTCATCAGTTTGAAGGCTTAGTAATAGATTCCAATATTTCAATTGTAAATCTCAAAGGAACTCTTGATTATTTCGCACGAAATTTTTTTGGTAAAGAAAGAGTAACCAGATTAAGGCCTTACCACTTTCAGTTTACCGAACCGTCATTTGAGGTAGATATAAGCTGCGGAATTTGCCAAGGACACGGCTGCCGTTTCTGTAAAGAAGGATGGCTTGAGCTGGGAGGAGCGGGGATGGTTCATCCTAATGTCTTAAAAAACGGGAAAATTGATCCCAAAAAATATTCGGGTTTTGCTTTCGGTTGGGGAGTAGAAAGAGTATTAACCATGAAATCCGGACTGAATATTCCTGATCTTAGACTTTTATACAGTACCAACTTAAATTTCTTGAAACAATTTTAATATGGACATATTAATACAGGATGCATGGCTTAGAGAGTTTTTAAAAACAGATGCAACAAATAAAGAAATTGCAAAATACCTTTCCCTTTGCGGTCCTTCAATTGAAAAAACCATAAAAACAGAATACGGAGATGTCTACGCAGTTGAAGTAACCACAAACAGAATGGATACCGCTTGCATATACGGTATTGCCAGAGAAGCTTTGGCTATTTTACCAAGGTTCAAAAAAAAGGCAGTACTTAAATTGCAAAATACTAATTCTAATTACAAATTTGTTTCTAAAGTCAGTTACTTAAAGACGGATATCGATCCCAAACTTTGTCCCAGATTTACTGCTGTCTTAATAAAAAACGTAAAACTTGCCGAGTCTCCCCAAGTTGTTAAAGAAAGATTAACAGCTTCAAATATTAGACCGATTAATAATGTAGTAGATATTTCAAATTACATTATGCTTGAACTGGGACAGCCCGTTCATACTTTTGACTACGATAAAATTCAAAACCATTTAATGGTTTTAAGAGAAAGCCAAAGGGAAGAAAGAATAACTACACTTGATAATGCTACCTATACACTTCCCGGGGGGGACATAGTGATTGAAGACGCAAGTGAAAAACTTATCGATCTTTGCGGAATTATGGGGGGAAAATCAAGCGCGGTAGATGAAAACAGCAAAAACATTCTTCTTTTTGTTCAAAATTATAATCCGGCAAAAATAAGAAAAACCTCAATGATTCTTGCCAAAAGATCGCAAGCATCCTCTCTTTTTGAAAAGGGGATTGATTCCGAACAAGTTAAAATTGCTATTTTAAGAGCAGTTAATATGTTTATAAAACTTACAAAGGGAACTCCGGAAAAAGAAATCTTGGATATTTATCCTTCCCCTTATAAGAAAAATGTGATTAAGCTTAACTTAGAACAAATTGTCAGTAAATTGGGAATTGATATTTCAAAAAATGATATCTCAAATATACTATTTCCCTTAGGATTTAAATCATCTTGGCAACAAAATTTACTAAAAGTAGAAGTTCCTTCATTAAGAGCCGGAGACATTAATATTCCCGAAGACATAATCGAGGAAATTGCCAGAATTTACGGGTATCATAACCTTCCTTCGGAAATTATGACAGGCAAAATTCCCGATAAACCTAATGAATCTGGATTTGCTTTTGAAGATAGAGTGAAAGATATTCTTAAGGGGTACGGCGGGTGCGAGATTTATACGCTTTCTTTGGTTTCCAAAGAAAATACTCAAGAAAATTCCTTAGAGTTGAAAAATCCTCTAGGTGAAGAATATAAATACTTAAGGACTTCCTTAATCTACTCACTTAAGGAAGCCGCAAAAGACAATTTAAAAGGAGATGCCCCTTTTCATCTTTTTGAAATTGCCAATGTTTATATACCAAAATCCGAAGATCTTCCTGATGAAAAAATGACTCTTGCCGGAGTATTTGCCAACACGGATTTTAGAAAAGCAAAAGGAATCGTTGAATCACTTCTTTCGGAACTGAATATCAATGCGGATTTTATACAAGAAGAGCTGAAAGCTTTTATTCCTGGTCAAAGAATATCAATAAAAGTTGATGCTAAAGATATCGGACAATTTGGAAATCTTGAAGGAGGAGATTTTATATATTATGAGTTTGATATTCAGACTTTATATAAACTTTCTAAAAATATTAAAAAATATGTTCCAATTTCTCTTTATCCTCCTCAAATAGAAGATATTACTTTAACATTCCCAGAAAAAACAAAAATTGGGGAAGTTGTGAAGCAAATAAGAAAAACGGATAAACTGATAGATCTGGTTGAACTTAAGGATACTTATAAAGACAGTTTTACATTTAGAATCTGCTACAGGGATCCTAATAAAAACTTAACAGATGAAGAAGTGTGCAAAATCAGAATTAAAATAATTGGATCGGTCAAATCAAAATTCGGAGGCGTTATTAAAGATTAACGGATAACTGAAAAACCTACAACTTTTCCATTTTCGTTTTTAAAAAATTTAATTTTCTCATAATTATGCTTTTTAATAGCATTAAGAGCCTCTTGTCTCGATCTAATCTGATGTTCTCTTTGTTCCCTGGCAACTGCCATTCCTCTTACAGATCTTCTTCTATTATGTGGTAATTGCCATGAAAGCGGCTCTTTAAGTTTTCTTATTGATTCTTCCAAACCGCAAACAAAATCTGTTACGGGGTCGCTTCTGTCACCCCAAAGATGTATTTCACGCGACTTTCTGGTTTCCTCTGTCACATATCCTTTGCGTTCTTTCATATCGGTAAAGTCCTGACAGGTTACTGTGATTTTATTCTCCTGTCAAGAGGTGGGGGCTGGAGTAGGATTCCACGGACCGTTAACGCCGATTGTTATGGTATTTTCAGCTTCTTTTCCATTTGCATCTTTTGCCTTTGCTTTAATGGTATGAACTCCGTCGGAAAGACCTGAAATTTGATATTCAAAAGGAAGCGAGGAAAATTCTTTTATTTTATTTCCATCCACAAAAAGTTCTGCAAATGAAATGTTTGTATTTGAGTCCGCTTTAAATTTAATTGTGAAATTAGAAGGTAAATTTGAACTTTCATTCGATGGGTTTACAAATTGAACACTGACAGGACTTCCGCTTCCGCAATAATCAGTCGGAGGATGATATCTCGAGTCTCCCTGACCGTTTAACCAATTAAGTATCCCTTCCTGCCATTTATTTGTTCCTCCGGAACCTGACGTGGGGTCTTCTTCTTTAAAAAGAAAATATTCCTTTTGATCATAGTTTCCTCCTGCAATATCACTGGGATTTGCAAGTTTTCCATCAGTTTTACAAATCTTTAAAAGCATATGCACAGTATCTTCTTGCGGCTCGGTTCCTTTAATAAAATATTCCATTCTTGCCGGAAAACCGTCATGGGAACGGTAGCCGGAAACAATATCTACATTGGCACTAACAATATTAGAAGGCATATCAAAACTTACTGATGGTTTAGAAGTTAGGGCTTCAAGCAAAATTCTGCGCCAAATAGGTGATGCTCCGGAAACTCCTGAAGCAACATTAAGCATGGGAGTATTATCGTTATTTCCCACCCAAACACCTACAAGTACTTGGGGATTTCCCCCAACCGTCCAATTATCACGCCGGTCATTTGTAGTACCTGTCTTAACAGCAATTTGCTTACCTGAAATATTTAAAAGTGAATTTGTACCGAATATTTCCTGTCTAGCCAGATTATCAGATAAAATGTTTGCAATTAAAAAGGCTTCTGCCTCGGATATTACTCTTTTTCCTTTTTCTGGTTCGATTTCTTCCAGAACTTTTCCATCTTTATCTTCAACTTTAAGTATGGCTAAAGGATCAACTTTATAGCCTTTATTCATAAAAGGAGCATAGGCACTGGTTAGATCTATAAGCCGTACTTCCCCGCCTCCTAAAGTTAGGGAAAGACCTACTCTTTCCAAAGTTTCCTGATTGGGGGAAAGTGTGGTTATACCCATTGAATGAGCAGTTTCCAAAACATCTTTTATTCCAACCTTTGCTAAAAATTTTACGGCAGGAATATTGATTGAATTTCCCAAGGCATATCTTAATTGAATAGGGCCTCTGTATTTTCCGTCATAATTTACAGGATTATAGTCGGGATTATTTGCCCCACCGGGGAAAGTCGTAGGAACATCCATAATAAGAGAAGACGCCGTATAGCCTTCTTTAATAGCAGTCACATATGTAAAAGGCTTAAATGCGCTTCCAGGCTGTCGTAGAGAAAGAGCTACGTTAACCTGACCGTCATAATTCGGATCGTTAAAATTTTTAGATCCTACCATTGCTAAAATTTCTCCAGTTTCAGGGTTTATGACAACAGCCGCACCGTTTGTTATTCTTTGTTTTTCAACCTTTGCAATCTCTTCAGAAACAATGCCTTGAGCTTTTTCCTGAAGTTCAAGATCCAAAGTTGTGGTAACTTTAAGTCCACCCTGTTCAACAACCGTTTCTCCATACCTTTCAATTAATATGTCTTTTACGTATTGAACAAAATGCGGTGCCTTAAATGATGCCCCCTGAGACTGAAAATATATTCCGGAAACTTCGGCAATAGCATTTTTTTCTTGATCGGCAGTTATGTAGCCGTCCTCTTCCATTCTCCTTAAAACAACCTTTGTTCTTTCAACATAAGCTTTGGGATTTGAAGAGTAGGGAGAATATCGTGACGGGCTTTGAGGGAGACCAGCAAGAACCGCCGATTCTGTCAAATTCAAATCCTTCACCTTCTTACCGAAATAAATCTCACTGGCTGCCTCCACCCCCCAGGCAGTTCCTCCGTAAGGAGCTTCATTAAGATACATCTGAAGAATCTCGTCTTTTGAATATTTTCTTTCGATTTGTATTGCAAGAACAAATTCTTTAATTTTTCTAACAATAGACCTTTCGGAAGTAAGTAAAACGTTTTTAACTAATTGTTGAGTTAGGGTGGAACCGCCTTGGGCATAGCCCCTAGTAAAAATTCTGGTAAAACCTCTAAAAATTCCCAAGATGTCAAATCCTTTATGTTTATAGAAATTTTTGTCTTCAACAGCAATTGTAGCCTGTCTTAAATACGTAGGGATATCATCCAAAATAACGGGATTTCTTCTTTCGTTAACATAGACGTTATATAAAGTTTCTCCGTTTCTATCAAGAATCTGTGTAGCGTAACCTTCATGGCGGACAACGTTTTCTGGAGAAGGAAGTTTTAAAGCAAGTATTGGAAGCACAAGAAAGAAAAATACAAAAACAGCAATGGCTCCAATAAAGATAAGTTTGGTAAGTTTTACAAGCTTTCTGCTTTTATAAGTCCTTTGACTTCTTCTTACTCTATCTCTCCACATATCTGATACATTCTAACAAAATATGATCTAGTTGACCAACTTGTGTATAACTAATATTATTTGTTCATGCCGAAATCAAAATATAATTCAAAAGGACCAGTTACAAATGAATATCTTGATGATGCTGCCGATAACATTCTCAAGGGTATGCAAAAAATGTTCGATAATCAAGATAAACTGAATGATACAAAATTTGCTACAAAGGAAGATTTAAAAGCGTTTGCTACAAAAGAAGATTTAAAAAGAGAGACTTCATTTATAAGACAAGATATCAATGATCTCAAGGCAGAGATTGCGACTTCTCCAACTAGAGAGGAATTTAATAAATTTAAATCTAAGTTTGCAACCTCATAAATTTCGTTATAGAATAAAACCTAATGAATATTAAAGCATATAGACACTATTTGACCTCCCTAAACGCGGAGTAGCCAATTAGTGGTTTAAACAAACTTAAGGCAACCTCCGCAAGGAGGTTTTTTGATGATTTAACTAAAATAATATGAATAAAAATATATTTCTGACACAACTTACAAAACTGGTTTCGTTTAAAACCGTTACCGGAAACGTGGATGAAAACTCCAAGGCCCTAGATTACGTCAAATCTTTACTTAATCCCAAAGCATTTGTAAAAAGAATCAAAATAGATAATGCAGAAATCTTTATTGCAGGAAATACCAAAACTCTGTCTCCGGACATCGGATACCTTGTCCATATGGATGTAGTATCGGCAAAACCAGAAGAATTTAAACTTAAATTGAAAGGAGATAAAGCTTTCGGCAGGGGCACAAGCGATATGAAATTTTCAATACCTATGGGAATTGAACTTCTTAATGAAAATATTGTAAGTAAATCTAGAACTTCATTTGCTCTTGCTATAACAACAGATGAAGAAACTGGGGGAGATAAAGGCTGTGCCTATTTGGCAGAAAAATTCAAATTCAGACCCAAGTACCTAATTGTTCCTGACGGCGGAGACAATTTAACTTTTGTTAATAAATCAAAAGGTGTTTGCTGGCTTAGTGTTACTTCAAAAGGATCTCCCTCTCATGCCAGCAGACCCTGGATGGGTAAAAACGCATTGGAACCATTGGTCCTTTTAGCTAAAAAGCTTATGGATATCTATGGCAAGAACAGCATTCAAGAAAACTGGAACACAACCATGAACATCGGTCAAATTCAGGGAGGAATTTCCGTAAATCAGGTCTGCCCTGAAGCCATAATGAAGCTTGATTTCAGATTTCCGGAGACAAACAGTTTTCAAAAAATTACAAAAGAAGTAAAAAGTCTTGCCAATAAAATAAGTCCAGATATGAAAGTTGAAATTGCCTCAAACACCTTGCCCACCTTTACCGATACCAACCTTCCTGTTGTTAAAAATTTTATCAGATCAATGGAAAAAGCCTTTGCTAAAAAAATAATTATTTCACCGGCATACGGAGCATCCGATTCCAGTCATTTTGCACCGTTTAATATCCCTGTTTTAATGATGAAGCCAATAGGAGGAGAGATCCACTCGGCAAATGAGTGGGTAAGTATAAGTTCGTGCCTTAAATTCTACGAAGGATTAAAAATCTTTTTGACGAAAGGGATATAAACATCTAGAATCTAATTATGGATATTAATGAAATACTAACAAGAGGAGTGCGGCAGGTTCTCCCCGACAAAAAAGGACTTGCAGACTTAATGTCCAAAAAAAAGATAAGACTGTATCAGGGATTTGATCCTTCCATGCCGTCGCTTCATCTTGGTAATTTTGTGGGCTTAATGAAATTAAGGCAGTTTCAAAAACTGGGTCATGAAGTAATTTTTCTTATAGGGGATTTTACAGGAATGATAGGGGATCCGACTGATAAGCTTGCTGTAAGAAAGAAACTGACAAGGCAACAGGTTTTGGAAAATGCAAAAACCTGGAAAAAGCAGGCTTCATCCGTACTTGATTTTGAAGGAGATAATCCTGCAAAAATACTTTTTAATTCCGAATGGAGCGATAAAATATCTTTTAAGAACCTTATAGAAATTACTTCCAATTTTACCGTTCAGCAGATGATCGAAAGAGATATGTTTCAGGAGAGGCTAAAGAAAAACGAACCCATCTATCTTCATGAGTTTCTTTACCCCGTAGCTCAAGCCCAGGACTCCATTGAAATGGATGTGGATTTGGAAATAGGCGGAAGCGATCAGATATTTAACATGCTTGCAGGACGCACCTTAATGAAAGCTGTTAAAGGTAAGGAAAAATACGTTCTGGGAACAAATCTTCTTGTGGACAAAGAAGGAAACAAAGTTGGAAAAACAACAGGTAACGCCTTATTTTTAGATTCTTCTCCCAAAGAATTTTTTGCAGGCATTATGTCTTTTCCTGATGAAGTAATTGCCTTAAGTTTTGAACTCTTAACTGAAGTTTCCTTAGAAGGTCTTGAAGAAAAAATTAAAAAAGAGCCGATGAAAACAAAAAAAGAACTTGCATACGAAATTGTTAAAATTATTTGGGGAGAAAAGGAGGCAATTGATTCCAAAGACTCTTTCGAAGTCACTTTTCAGGAAAGAAAACCTTCATTTGATATTAAAGTCGAATCTGGTAAAACCATTGCCGAAACCGTAGCTCCCTTTTCCCAAAGACAAAGCCTGTCAAACGCCAAAGAGCTTATTAAGCAAAATGCAGTTGATGTAAATGGAAAGACAGTTTCAGAACCTTCTTTAATTGTTAAATCGGGAGACAAAATTAAAGTAGGATCAAGAACATTTCTTATAGTCAAGTAAAAGTATTTATCATCTAATATCTTTAAACATATGCTTTTAACCAAAAAACAAAAGAAAATAATTACGATTATCATTGTAATTGCAACCCTTGGTCTTCTTGCTTCCTCAGTCCTTCCTTTTTTAAGTGCTTTCTAATCATGTTAAAATCCTAGTATGGATCTTAACTCTCCAGTAGGAACTCTTCCCATGGTTGGTCCCGTATATCAGATACGGCTTGAAAAGATGGGTATAAAAACATTTGGAGATCTTTTATATCATATCCCCGCAAGATATTTGGATTTTAGAAAAGAATCTCCAATTTCCTATATTT
>CAZOUV010000010.1:0-29674 GCA_964583105.1 uncultured Gammaproteobacteria bacterium | reverse complement strand
GAAAAGACTCTCCAATTTCCTATATTTCGATAGGGGAGACAGTCACCCTAAAAGGAAAAATTGAATCAATAAAAAACATATATACAAAATCCGGTAAAAAAATACAGCTTGCTAAAGTTTCGGATAAAATGGCATCTGTTGATGTAATCTGGTTTAATCAGCCTTTTTTGATAAAAACCATTAAAGAAGGGGAAACTCACTCATTTTCGGGAAAAATAGATTGGTTTGGAAGGAAAAAAGCCATGATATCACCATTAATAGATACCTTCGGAATAGTTCCGGTTTATCCCGAAACTTACGGAATATCTTCAAAATGGCTTAGGGGAAGAATTAAAACTGTTTATCAATTAGCTGGTGAAAAAATTAAGGAATATCTTCCTAAAACATACGGATTTATAGATTTGCCATCGGCAATTCGCGAAATTCACTTTCCAAATAAACCAGAGATGGCAATAAAAGCAAAACAAAGATTGGCATTTGACGAACTTCTATCTCATCAGATTATAAACCTTAAAAGAAAATCATTTTGGCAGAAAAACCATCCCGTATATGATCTTGAAATAAAAAGAGAGCAAATAAATAAATTTATAGCTAACCTTCCCTTCAAACTAACTGACTCACAAAATAAAGTAATTGATGAAATAATTGAAGACTTCCAAAAACCTTATCCCATGAACAGACTTTTAGAGGGGGATGTCGGAAGCGGAAAAACTGTGGTTGCGGCAACTGCCTCATTTATAGCTTTTTTAAACGGATGCCAGAGTGTAATCATGGCTCCAACTCAAATTCTTGCTCAACAGCACTTTAATACACTAAACTCATTACTTCAACCCTTTAAAGTGCGTATTTCTTTAATAACTTCAGCAATTTCCAAATCTGATTTGGGAAGAAGCGATATTTTTGTAGGTACCCACTCACTTATCCATCAAAAAATCGATTTTGACAAAGTAGCTTTGGTAGTTATTGACGAACAGCATAAATTCGGAGTAGAGCAAAGGGAACATCTTGTAAAAAAATCTGGTAAGAAAAATATTTCCCCCCACGTATTAACCATGACAGCAACTCCGATTCCAAGAACAGTTGCTTTGACCTTTTACGGAGACTTAGATCTTTCAACTTTAAATGAAATTCCCGCTGGACGTCAAAAAATCACAACATGGGTTGTTCCCAAAGAAAAAAGAGAAAAAGCATATAAGTGGATAGATGAAAACATAGAAAAAATAGGTTCTCAAGTATTTATTGTTTGTCCATTAATTGAAGAAAGTGAAAAAGAAACAATGAAGGACATTAAATCTGTAACCAATGAATTTAAAAACTTAAAAAAGATATTTAAAACAAGGAAACTCGGACTTCTTCATGGAAGACTGAAGATTGAAGAAAAAAACAAAGTGATTGAAGACTTCAGAAACAAAAAAATAGACATTCTTGTTTCAACTCCCGTTGTTGAGGTAGGAATTGATATTCCTAACGCAACCATAATGGTAATTGAGGCAGCGGACAGATTCGGTCTTGCACAGCTTCATCAGTTAAGAGGAAGGGTAGGAAGAAGCGATATAAAATCATATTGTCTTCTTTTCTACCAAAACGAAGGAGAAAAAATACAAGCAAGACTAACTGCAATGGAAAAGGGTATATCTGGATTTGAACTTGCAGAACTTGATTTAAAACTTAGAGGACCAGGAGAAATATTCGGATTAAAACAATCGGGAATTCCCGAACTTAAAATTGCTTCATGGACGGATATTGCACTTATTAAGAAAGCAAAAGAAGTTGCGAAAGTATTATCAGTTAAACAATAATTAATGGTAAAATAGTATAAATGAACGATAGAGATTTTTTAAAACTCGCAGTAGATCAGGGGAAAAAATCTGTTGAGGAGGGAGGCTTTCCAGCAGGAGCAGTTGTCGTGAAGGACGGAAAAGTAATTGCAGAGGGTATAAGTCTTGGTTATAGGATTCATAACCCCACTGAACATGCTGAAACTTCAGCAATTAGAAAAGCGTGTAAATTAGTGGGATCTTCAAACTTGGATGGAGCAACACTTTATGAGTCGCTTGAATGTTGCAATATGTGCTTCTCGGTTGCCACCTGGAGCGGAATTTCAAGAATAGTTTATGCCTGTAGAAAAACTCCGGAGATGGTCAATAAACAATACTATGAAGGAACTACTGACAATGAAGCACTAAACGAAAATAACAACACAAAAATCGAATTGGTTTATATTCCCGATTTTGAAGAAGAAGTACTCGCAATGGTTAAAGACTGGGAATCAAAACAAAAATAATCTTCAATTTTAGAATTCGTAAAACCATCATTTAACTAATTCTATCAGTTCCTTTAATTTCCTTTTTAAACAGTCTCAGATGATATAATTACCTCATGCGAGACACAGAAAAAACACCATATCCCGAACTTGATTTAGTTCTTAATAACCTTGCAAAAAAGATTAAGGACGAACTTAAAGATAATTTTGTGGGTTTTTATTTACAAGGATCTTTAGCAACTGGTGATTTTGACCTTACAAGCGATGTTGATTTTATAGTGGTTACAAACAATGAACTAACTAAAAATCAAGTAGATTCTGTTCAAAAGATTCATACCAAAACATATAACGAAGATAACAGATGGGTAAAAAGACTTGAATATTCGTTTTTTCCCAAAGATAAACTGAATATTCATTCCTCTCCGTTTAAAGAAGGTAAAAGGAATGAATCCGAAGAAAGAAAACTTTGGTATTTCGATAACGGAAGTAAGACTATCAAAAAATCAGATCACTGTAACACTCTTGTCGTACGCTGGACTGTACGTGAACAAGGTATAGCACTTTTAGGTCCTGAACCAAAAAAACTGATTAACCCTGTAGAACCCAATGACCTCCGGAAAGAAATAAAAGAAACCATGATCGGCTGGGGAGAATATCTTTTAAAACATCCCAATGAATACAAAAACCGATTCTATCAGTCATACCTTGTCTTAAACTTTTCCCGAATGCTTGCTGATTTACACCAAGGTTCAATTTCTTCAAAACTTAAGGGAATAATTTGGGCTAAAACCAATTTAGATCCTAAATGGATTACCCTTATAGACTTTTGCTGGAATGAACGCCAGGATACCTCAATATCGGTTAAACAACCTGCAAATGAAGAAATATTTCCGAAATCGTTGGAATTTGTTAGATACGTAATTAAGGAGGCAAATAAATATAATTAATAATCTAAATTTAATGCTTCAGAAAAGGGGAAGTCATTACGATGCGCCTGTGGCATTTATATTTAAAAAGGGCAAATTGCTAATCGGTTTAAGAAACTATACTCCGGATAAATGGAAAGATATATCCGTATGGACAGGTCCAGGCGGAAGGTGCGATCAAGGAGAAACCCTAGGGAAAACACTTAGAAGGGAAATATTGGAAGAAGTAGGCATTGACGATATTAAAATCAGCAAATATTTAGGAAGTGTTCCTGGTGCCAAAGAGGGAGACACTGTTTATGTATTTAGAGTGGAAACTTCTCAAGAGCCGAAACTTATGGAGCCTGAAAAATTCAGCGAATGGAAATGGTGCAAGTTAACCGAAATTCCTTCAAATTTTATTAATCCCGAATCACTTAGATTGATTTGATATAAAAATCCATATAAAAAATAAACCAAAGATAAAAGTCAGATTAAGAATGATTATTGTCAAAAAAAACTTCTTGTTAATGGTGGATTCGGACTATAACAAGCGGTTGACAAAATATGGGCTGTTATATATAATTTCCTTACTAAACATTGAGGGGATATTTCGCATGTCCCCTCTTTTTTTGGCTAAATAAGGCTATTTATACTCCAATTTACCTCTCAATCTTCCAAAATCCCTAAAATCTCCACCAGCTAGTTGTTTGATTTCTCTGGCTGTTCTTTCTCCTCGAGCTAATATTTTACACTTTTTCCCATTCCCTTTAAATATTTCAAAACAATCGTAAAATCTCCATCTCCCGAAAGGATAAGCACGCCCATATAATCATTCAGAAATCTCATTAAATCAAATGTCATATCGACATCACAATTGGCCTTTTTAGAAATTCTACCTTCTTCTTCATGGAATATTTTTACCGGTTTAAGTTTTAAAATATAGCCAAACTCCTCAAGTTTAAGAAAAAATTTAACTTTTTGAATCTGCTTTATTATTTCAACCAAATTATTTTTACTCAACTTTTTCTTTCTGGCTTTATTTTTCAAATGCTTTAATAATTCAGTAAGATTTATCTCTTTTTCTGTAAATATATTAAACGGAAATCCGTTTAATTCAACTCCGCCATAGTAAAAAACTTTCCCTACCTTATATTGGGATTTTATGTAATCTATTAATTTCTTATAATCTATTTTTCATCCCAGGCTTTTTACCCCGCCGTAAAAGAGATTAGAAGCATCAATAAAAGCATAATTTCGCTTTGCAGACTTAAGCGTTTTAGGCATAACTTAATATTATCATTAATACAAACTTCCTTCTTGAATGGATGTGTGATTTAGACTAAAATAAGGTTTGTATGACACCACTTCCAAAGAAAAAACATACAAGAAGTAGAAGTAATATTCGAAGAAATGCTTCTTTTAAGCTTAAACTTGCCAATTTAGCAAGGTGTCCACACTGCAAAAAACTTACTTTTCCGCACCGCACATGTTCCTTCTGTGGCAAATCCTACAAGAAGTAAATGAAAACCGCACATGATCCAAGACATATAAAAAGAAGGGAAATTGTTAAGCAGCTTTTTGCCGAAACCTACACCAAACAGAATAAACGCAATGATATTGTGGTTAAAATTTTAAGAAACAAAAAAAGGATTGACGGAAAAATAGAGAAATCAGCCCCGGAATGGCCCATTGATAAACTAAATAGAATAGATCTTGCTGTTTTAAGACTTGCCGTCTATGAACTTGAACAAAAAGAAGCTCCTCCTAAGGTTGTCATTGATGAAGCTGTTGAACTGGCCAAAGAATTCGGTAGCGATAACTCCGCATCTTTCATAAACGGAGTTTTGGGAAATATTTTTAAACATGAATAACATCAAAGACATCTTTAACGATAACCAGTTGTTGGCAACTGCCCTAACTCACAAATCCTGCTTAAACGAAGATTCTGACATTAAAGAATCAAACGAAAGACTTGAATTTCTTGGTGATGCAATACTTGAATTTATTATTACCGAAAATTTATATAAATTCTTTCCAGACAAACAGGAAGGCTATTTAACTGCACTTCGGGCAAATCTTGTTAATACTCAAAATCTTTCCTTAGTTGCCAAAAAACTTGAACTTGGAAAACTTATTCGTCTTTCAAAAGGCGAGGAAGACGGTGGGGGAAGGGAAAACCCATCTCTTCTTGCCGACACGGTTGAAGCAATAATCGGAGCTTTGTATCTTGATCAAGGACTTCCCAAAACGGAAGAATTTGTTAAAAAACATCTTTTAAGTGAAATTCCCGATAAGGTAGCCAAACCCCTCAAGGATCCTAAAAGCAGATTTCAGGAATATATTCAGGCCAAAGGTCTTCCGGCTCCCAAATATGTAGTTTTGAGACAAACCGGACCGGATCATGATAAAGAATTTGTGGTTGAGGTTAAGGTTCAGAATAAAGTAATGGGACAAGGACAAGGAAAAAGTAAAAGCCAGGCCGAACAGGAAGCTGCTAAAGTGGCATTGTCTTTTCTCTGAAATCAAGCTAAAATACCTCAAGTATGATTAAAATAAGACTTTCAAGAAGCGGTGTCAGAAATCACCCTTTCTATAGAATTGTAGCCATAGAAGACAAAAAAGGTCCAAAGGGTCAGTTCTTGGATATTGTAGGCTACTATCATCCCGCCAAAAAAACTCTGAGGGTAGACAAAAAGATAATGGACAAATGGATTAAGGTGGGAGCAAAGGTAAGTCCCGCAGTTGAAAAAATACTTAAACAAAAGTAATTGATTTTTTAAAACTTAAATACATAAATGAAAGAACTTCTTGAACATATCTTAAAAGGAATCTTGGGAGAATCGACTTTTTATGTTACGGAGGAAGTAGATGGAAATTTTGTCAGGCTTTTTATAAAAGTGGAACCGGAAAATACGGGTATTGTCATAGGAAAAGAGGGGAATACTATTAAAGCTATTAGAAACATTCTCAGGGTAAAGGCAACTTTGGAAAAAAAGGGAGTATCGGTTAACCTTCTTGAATAAACTATTCTCCGAAAGGATTTAAATTCTCCCGTGCCGCATCCACCGTAAATACATCAAAGGGAGGCTGAAAATAATCGATTATTTGAGAGAGAATTTCATTATCTTTTTGACTAAGATCGGTAATGGGATCTGTTAATGCAGGAATTTTTGTGGGGAAACTTGACCAATAGGTTTTGGTATAAAACTTTACTCTAGTTAAATCTCCCATAAACTCAAGCTCCGATTTATCTATCCAGATATTGGGAGAAACAGTCTTAATCATGTTTACAAAATTCAAAATTTGAAACAATGGACCTTCCAGCTCAAAGGAAATTATGGATTTTACAAAGTCCGATGATTCTTTTACTTCGGATCCCACTTTATAATTTGTAAATAATAAACCGTTTTGAGCAGCAACGTTTTTAAGTTGATAAAGAGCAGCAAGCGAAGAATTCTCACTGGGAAGATATGCTACGGCAAAAACCGTGTTTACACTGTCTTCGTTTGAAGTAAGGATGTTAAGTTTGGATTTTAAAATATTTTCGGTCTTTTCTACTCTTGCAAGTTCTTTTCTCAGACTTAAAACCTGACTGTAGCCTTTAGATAAACCAATAAGGGAAAAAATTACAAGCAGTACAAGAATAAGTACGGGTTTATAAGCAATTTTAATTATGAAAGGAATGTTTTTCATTTTAAATTAAGATCAAGTGAAAAAAGATAACCTGTTTTTGGATTATACGAAAATGACGTAAGCTTAATGCTTTTATAAGTATCATCCAGAAAAATATTTTCAAAAAAGTAGTTTAAAGTTTGAGTACTTGCGGCAGACCCCGAAACACTGATTTTACCAAGCGATGCCGTTGCATCACTAAAATTTATTCCGTAATTTGTTATAAAAAGGTTCTCTCCGGCAATTAGTGGTTCTTCCTTTGTTTCTTTAGTAAAAAGTTTAGAAATTTTCTCCGCTCTTTCTTTTAAAAGATAAAGTGTCTGTTCGGTCGACTGATATGCTGTAATTGAATTTTTAAGTACATCCGATCTTTTCTCGATCGATTTAATTTCCATCTGAAGTATAACTATATAAGCAATCAAGATAACTCCGGCAACAAAAAACAAAAGTCCTATAACAAAGGCAATCTTTTTTGCAGCATTTAAAAACTTGAGAACCGAAGCATTCGGTCCTAAATCCGGAGGAAGCAGGTTTATCTTTGGCATATTTAATCTCCCCTTAAAGCAAGTCCTACAGCAACAGAATACAAAGAAGCGAAGTTTGCCAAATTTTTAGCATCTTGGGCATTAATCGAAACTTTTGCAAAGGGGTTTCCCACAACTACTTCAATACCCAATAATTTTGTAAGCGTGGAGATTGCTTCCGGAAGCCCGGATGTTCCACCCGAAATAATAATTGACTTGGGAGCATCTCCTTTTTCTTCTGTTTGATAGAAATGAATCGAATTTTTAATTTCCTGAGCAACTAAATTAAAAACTGGGGAAAGGGATTCCCTGACCTTTCCTTCCAAATCTTTTGAAAGACCGTACGTTTTTTTATAGGCTTCAGCCTGTTCGTGTTCAACACCCAAACTTTGAGAAAGAGCCCTGGTAAAAGCTTCTCCCGCTGTGGGAATAGATCTTGAAAACCTGACCATGCCGTCTTTGACAATTGCTATATCGCTTGAGGAAGCACCAAAGTCAAGAATTAAAACAGTTCCTGTTTCCGGTGCCATTGATCTTGCCAGAGCCAAAACCTCAGTTTCTACTCCGACTACGGTAAGTCCCGCTCCCTGAAGAAGGGTTATGTATTTTTCTACCAATACCCTGGGAGATGCAACCAGAAGCACTGTAACACCCTTGGAAGCATCCTGAGATCTTTCGATTATCTGATGCTCAACTACCGCCTCATTTAGGGGAATGGGAATATACTGCTCTGCTTCCCATTTTACGGCTGAGGCAACTTCCTGATCAGTAAGAAGGGGAAATTTAACGGTTCTGGTAAAGACCAATGACTCAGGAAGAGAAATTGCAACTTGCTTACCTTTAATCCGTGCCTCCCGGTGGAGTTTTCTGATGATATCGGAAAGGGGAACAAGCTCCTTGTCATCAACCGCAGTCGAGGGTAAAACCCCCTGATATCCTACGGCACCTGAACCGGCAAGCCTGAAGCCTTTCGATTCCTTTTCAAGCTCAACTATCTTAATTGTTTTAGAACCTATGTCTATTCCTACGCTCATGGCAGTATTTTTAACTATTTACTTGCTCCGTCTTGACTAAAAACAGCATTCTCAAAAACAACCGGAAGTTCAGCAAAGCCTCGTACGACTTCAATTCTTCTGGTTGAGTTTCCTGAAAACCCGCTTGAGTTAATCAGAAATCCCTGAGACGGCAAAGGAATTGAGCTATCATAATCAACATTAACCCCTACGGGGTGTCCTATATCAGTGTTATACAAAAATGAGATTCTTGCAAGTTGTAATCCTCCGGCATTCCTAAATATCGAGGCAGGAGAAATTCCAAGCCCGGTATTTCCGAAATTGATAATCTTGCTAAATGGGAAATTTTGTCCGCCTATAACACAAGATATACCATCTGTCTGGGTAAAAGAATTGGAACTTCTTCTGGAAGCATTTGGATCAATTGCGTCTCTTACAATTTCTGCTGTAGAAAATGCGCTTCCGGAAAGGTAAAGAACACTTACTTCAATTGCGGGAGTAAAAGCTGTATCAGATCTTGTTCCGTCTTTTCCCCAGCAAATCTGCATTCGATCACCATAGAAGCAGGGAAGACCACTGGCTGCATCACATATAAAATTACCGTCCTCATCGTGCGAAACAAACCAGACAGTTGCACTTTCTCCGGAGTAATAATTAGAAGGAAGAATAAACTCCGTTACACCAGAGGAAAATGCTGAAACGCTACCGCTAAAATTAGCATCGCCCACGTCTCCGCTAAATGGACCGCTTGGACCCGCAATTAGTGCCTGTTCAATTCCCGCTTCAGCCGCAGAAAAAGCTCTTACAGATTCTTCCGATCTTGAAGAAATACCTATGTCTACAGTACTTCTTGCAAGTATTGAAAGAACTATTACAAGAACTACACTCATTGAAAGAAGAACAAGTAAAAGTGCCTGACCGGAAGAATAATTAACTATTTTTTTCATACACCCAGTTTAACATATTTAAAAAACCATTTCGATTAAAAATTGAGTTTATAAAACTTCTAATTAGGAGAGTAGGTTACTTTTTTGGGCTAAACGGATAGATGCATTATGAAAATATTTTTTAACGTCTTCCCATGAAACAGAAATTAGCATTTTTGGAAGAGGATCAATATCGGCATCTTTGAAATAATTCATACTTCTTACAATATGATACATTTTTTTTCAAGATCAGAGTACTTCGTGTTATAAAACTTTAACATTTCATCTAAGGAAAACTTTTTAGACAGAAAGTACAAATCAATAAAATCCCTTTTTGTACCCCTTGACTGGAGAGCTAAAATTTTCATTGCGACGATATCTTTTAAATCAAGAACATTGATATCCATAAAATTGTGTGTTTTGGAAAGCAAAGGATACTTATAATAAAAGATGCTGAGCCTGGTTTCTCCGATTTTACCCCAAAGTGTCCTCCAGGAAATACCTTCCTCTTTAAATTCTTTTATGCTTCGAAAACCTCCGGAAAGAACTTTTTCATCAAATTCTTCCTGAGTGAAAAAAACCAGATCAACGGAAATTCGGTGCCCTATTTGTAGAGCAAGTGCTGTTCCTCCAGCAAGATAGGACTTTTTAATAATAGGTAAATCTGATACTAGCTTGATACCCCGAACTGTATCGGGGAGTAGGGCTCTTGTAAACATATTATTTTTTTGCGATCTAATTCCAGAAGATCAGCCCATAAGTTGGCTGTTTTTTGAGACAAATCACGACTTTTCATTACCGTATTTTTAATTTCCTCTCTTGAAAAATTTCTCACAAGCCATTTAATGGAATTGGTATCACCTCTGTCTAAAATTCTTTTTATTATGAATTTAGAATTTTTAAAGCTTAGTTTTAAAAAATCTACATCCCAAAAATATGACTTGAAGTTAAGCGGAAGAGTGCTTTTCACACCCAAATTATACCATATTTACGGTGCTACTTCTTTCCATTTTGTTTTAACTGTCGAAAGTGCAGAAGGAAAAAGAAAAGAACTTGCAACATCATATTCAAAAACCTCTGCAGGGGAAGAGGTAATTCCTAAATCTCTTTCAAGAATTAAAGATCCGTAGCTAGCAACCGATCCAGTTAAATTAAATACTCCAGAGGATACTCCCGTAGAAATATCTCCATCGGCAAGGTAAAAACCCTTTAAACTGTCAACAGCAGCGTCAATGTTTATTTCACCGTTTACCAAAACCACCAGAATACTTTCTCCGGAAGTGTAAGTCACATTTGTTTCAATATTTAAATCAGCAGAAGAAACAAAAAGAATTATTTTTCTTCCGGGTGGAATGTTTATGGTACTATCTAGCCCAGTAGGAGAAATGGTCAAAGAATCCAACCCAGTTAATAAACCATCGTATTCGTACCAGTAATAGCCATCGGCAGAAATCGAACCCGAAAGTAAATCGCTTTCATTAATTATCCCCGTAGGATCATTAATGCTATTTAATACAATATCGGCATTCGAAGGCATTATCCTTCTGAAATATGAATAATTTTGTATTCTTCCGTTGGGAGGAGAAAATGAAGAATTTGCAAACCAGCCTTTTGAGGAAACATTTATATTATTTAGAGTACTTGTGGATCCGAAATATTTAGCAATCCCGGGATATCCACCTAACCCATCAACTATAAAATAATTACCGCTATCTACACTTGAATTTAAATCTCCATTAGTCTGCACATCGCCGTCAACAACCTGCCACCAGGGACCAGTGGAAGGAGGAATAGGTGTTGGAGTAGGAATAGGAGTGGGGGTTGGGGTAGGAATAATTCCTACATTCACAGTTACATAATTATTGGGGCCGGTACAAGCATAATTTCCACCATATACATAAGCGTCGCTGTCTGAACAAGGTTCCCACCAACACTGACCATAACTATCCCAATAAACAACCTCTCCACAGCTTATGGTATAAGTTCCTGCTATAGTTGGCCTCCATGAGTAGCTAGATTTAGGAATGGTTCTTCTATTAATCTCATCATATCCCCAGAATTCTTCGTATACGATATTGCCTCTATAGCATATGGTTGTACCTGTTGTTACTCTTAAATAATTAGCATTTTCGTTTTTCCCGGCATCATAATATGAAGCATCAAGAGTTAATCTATCACCAACATCAACATTTAATGGAATGGAAGGATCAACTAAAATTCCATTTACTCTTAAATCAAAACAATTAACAGGAGTATAAGAAGAAGGAGGAGGGGCACCACTGGGTATGGGGGTAGGTCCCCCAGTTATATACCAACCGCACCCCTGACATTTTTCAATTTCTCCTGACATTCCACATAACCCCCTGGCACTACTCGTAGAACGAACAGCCTCACACGTTTCTTTGGTTAAATAACTGGAACAATTAATATCCGTATTTTCAAATTGATTAATACAAAACCAATAATTTGAATCTGGACATCCAATTTGATCTTCTTCAGTACATGCTGGGCAATAGGCGGTACCTGAGTAAATTGTTCCATAACAGTAATCAGCCCTTACATTTCTCGGAAAACCTGCAAAAAAAGATATAAAGAAAAAAAAGATAAAAAATAACTTACTAAATTTATCCACACATCTATTATAGAAACAAATCTTCCTTTAAAGCAAGATTATCGTTTGCCAAACATTATTAACGGGGGAAGGGAGTACATATCTGAGCCTCGAAGAAGAGTATTCTCCACTATTGGATCTGGAAATTTACTATATGGATTTGATAAAGCGAATATATTCTCAAATGTAAAAGCCAAATAATCAACGACCTTATAATCAGGATCACGAAGAGCTGTGACAACATTTTTGTTAAATATTGATATATCTAATGTACCGCTTTCTTGTGCAGATAAACTCATTCCACGCACATGTGTTTTATCCTCAATTAATGCTGCCCAAAAATGCATATTATCTGTCGGTTCTTCTACCAACTTTAAAATAATTGGTGTCTCAGAATCTAAATTAAAATACTGATCGGGTATATTGAAATTATATGTTGCAAGTTCAGGATCGCTCCAACTTCTTATGTGCGCTGACAATTTAGCAATTCCACCTTCAATAAGTAAATTATTTAATAATTCTGATTCAATTGCTGTATCTAAATCTTTTGAGAGGGTTATTCCCTTTCTATCTGCAAGTAACCTTGCTTTAAAATAAGTAAAGAAATTAGAAAGAGTTTTTTCTGCTTTCTCTCTTTCTAATTCCGGATTAAAGATAATTGGGGTATCATCTTTTTCATTAATAAAAAGAACCTTTTCTCCTGCCATTAGTGCCGGATGCCTTTCATTAGAAATTAAATCAATTACTTCTATTAAATTTCCATCCATATAAACTCCCTTATATAAATCTAAAAAACCTTCGGGGAGATCTTTAATAATTTCCCGGCTTGGGATAATTACCTCTTTCAATTTTGCTTCTTTTACTGTTCCTTCAAAATTTCCTAAATTAGGATAATTGGAAGGAAGTATTCCACCAAAGATATTGAAATAAATAGGAGATTCTAATTTTCTTTCCTCATCTAATAAATCAAAGTCCAACTTAGGAGTACCTACAAAGATTATCGGAAGAGGCTCTGGTAGTGGTTCGAAAGTATCTGTATTTAACACTTGCGAAAGTGTGTAATAATCGCTTCCATCGGGAGCAGTTACAACCATCGGTTCTAATTTTAATATTACCAGATCACTTTCATCGCTTTTTGCTCTTACAATATATTCCTCTTTTAAAACCCCGTCTTCTGAAACTTCAAAAAATGGAGCATAAAAACTTCCTCCTTCGGAAGTATTTGCAACCACACCCCAAGCCGAGAAATCGGCTTCAGGTCTATCCTTTTTTATTTCTTCCTGAAAACTTGAAAACAAAGCTGAAATTTTGACATCTTTACTTAAGATTTCTTCCTGATCTATATAGGTTTGACTCATAACATATATGCCCTCAGGGGTGTTGGTTGGAGCAATTTCTGTTCCTAGTGGATTTTGAGTTTCATTTAAGGGCGTTTCTGAAACCGTAACTGTAGGATATCTTTCGCAAGTCGAGAGCGTAATAGTTGAAGTCAGAAATAGTGCCGTAGCTGAACCTACCCTGAAAACCTTAAGCCTTAAAGGCTCTTTTTGTAAATCAGGAGTTGTCTTTTGAATATCAACCTGTCTATTTACCATTTTCTCCCCATTTCTCTCATTTACCATATATCAACATTATAGGACTTCAGGTCAAATTAAGCAAACATTTTCTCAATAAGTTCTTAGGTTAATTTCGGTTGCAACTGTCACGCTTGAGCCCTCTTTAGATCCTTGGGTTCCTGCATCCTGAGCTTTAATATCTATTGCTACTTTCGGGGGAGTTGATGCTGTTCCTTCAGTACAGGTAAATGTACAGGATGTTATTTCTATTTCATCGCTTGTAAGTCTTGCCGAACCTGAAGCAATATAACCTTCAATTATGTTGCATGTAAAGGAGGATGGGTTATTATCCGAATCGTTGTAGTTAATAACCGAAACCGGTTCAGGAATCTCCAAACAAGGGGACACGCTCTCGGCATTTCTTAACTGTCTCTCCATAACAGAAACTGCATAATCCACGTTTTCTCTTACTTTTATCTGTGCATCTCCCTTCCTGGAACCTACTAAAGAAAGAAGAATTGCCCGGGTTGCCAATATCCCCAAAACCGCAAAAACGGTAATTACCACCAAAATTTCAATTAGACTTACCCCTGATTTACTTTTTTTCATTTTTGTCTCCAATCAGTAAAGGTAGTTGCGCTATTTACTTCATGATAGCCTTGCGAATCATTCCAGTAAACTTTTACTTCTGCAGTTATTGCAGTTTTTCCGGAAATTGTATCTGTTACAAATTGTATCTCCCGAAATAGGGGAGTACCCGGAATTTTGTGATTTTCGTTTGTCTCATCACAACCTACAGCTCCCGTCCAGTATAATTGGGGAAGACATTTTGGAGATATAAGTACATTATCCTGAAAAGTATCGAAATCGGTATCTCTTTGGCTTCTTAACCATTCGGTCGCTTCTTGGGCATATCTTCCCGCAAGTGTTTTTTGTTTTGAAAAGGATGCGTTTCTAATCGAATTTACCGTTAAAGATACAATTCCTACGGCAATTGCGGTAATTACCCCAAGAGCCAAAACAACTTCAAAAAGTGATTGACCTTTTAAATTCTTTTTATTCATCTTCTTAAATTTTAACTGTCCTATTTTATTTCTCCACCGCTTGTTACAGTCAGTGTTCTTGTGTCATTGGTTTTTGACTGAGTAAAAGTAATTACAACTGTTTCTCCTTCAGGAATATTTGTCCCTTTGCCCAATACCTTGAAAGAGATTGTAGCAAGTGTTGATGACATGGATACACCTTCATCTAAAACTTCGCTATCCTTAATCGAAACCACACCTCCCGAACAATTTGCCCGAATACTGTAGGTGTTTGTATCAACAATCACAAAACTGTAAGAATCGAGGATATTTATGCCTTGGCAATTGGGATTATCCGGTTTTTCTCCGGCAATTGCTTTGCTTTGAGTAAATCTTAATTCACTTTTAACACCTTCAACCACTCCTTCGAGAGCCTTTCTTCTTGAATAGTCTCTGAAATTGGCATAACCAAAACCAAAAAAGATACCCAGTATTGTTAAGGAGATTAAAACCTCAATCAGGGTATATCCTTTTTTCATGGATTCTCAACTTTATAATTGCAAGTTACCTCACTTCCGCAAGAACGCTGACAGGTGGGAGTATCATCGCCTTCCTCCAAAGAAGCACAAAGCTCATATTCACTTCCGTCTTCAGAATAATAGGCATAATTGCGGGTTGTAGTTGTCGGATCGGCGGGAACAGCAGAAATATACTCATTGTCAGCATCACAAGAATCAGTATCTCCGGTTCCGACCAAGGCACTTCCCGCTACAGGAAGAGATAGGGGATAGCTTCCACAATCGGATTTATATATTTCTAAACCGCTTCTTATAAGCTCTAAATCGGATTTTCTTCTTGCATCCCTTGAAGATTCTCTTGCGCCTTGAAGTCCAAACATTGAAACTGCAATAAGTATTCCGATTATGGAAATAACAACTAAAAGTTCAATTAAAGTAAATCCTTTTTTCATTTAATTCTACTAATCTAAAGGACAAACCCCTGCTAAAACAAAACTGGTTGTCAGGCCCACTGTCCCCACTTTTCCATTTGAACAGCTAACCCAATAACTTTCAGAGTTTTCAAGTTTAGCAAAAAGGAAATACTTTGTAGCCTCTATTCTACTTCCCCCTGTTCCATCTGATTCATATTTATATATATATGTTCCGTCAGTTTCGTTTCGTGGATCTTCAGGACATGTAGTCATCCCCAAGTTATCACATAATATATCTGATGCCTGTATCCCTGCTCCATATGACCTTGAGGGATATAAACCATCGTTTTTATTGGCAAACATTTCAAGAGCATTTTTATATTGATTGATATCGGATTTTCTTTGAGTATCTCTTGCCTGTTTTTGAGCCGGAACAAAAGAAACCAAAACCAAAGTTGCCAAAACCCCGATTATGGAAATTACCACCAAAAGTTCAATTAAAGTAAATCCCTTTTTCATTGTTGTGATACTAGATATGAAACCCCACTGGGACATCGTGCCGCAACTGTTGCCTTATCATCACTTTTATTCTCCAAACATGCCTCAAGTGTATAGGTATCCGCATCTATTTGAGTATATCTGTATGATAAATCTGAAGCACTATCTGGATCATATTGGGGATCGTTGGGAAGTACATTCATATATACAGTAGTTCCTCTTGTAAAAGAAACTCCCCATTCACATATTGAAATTCCATTAATCCCGCAACCTAATATCTGATAGGAAGCATTACTGGCAGGAAAAGAACCCATATCGTTATAGTAAAGTCTTAAGGCTGTCTGAATATTTCTTAAATCCGATTTTCTTTGCACATCCCTGCTTCTTTCTCTTCCAGCATTAAGGTTGGCCATAACCAGTGTTGAAAGAATTGCAATTAAAGATATTACTACAAGAAGTTCTATTAAGGTAAAACCCTTCTTCATAATTTAATTATATACTACCTAAATATCCCAATCTTCATTGGCTGTTGTATTTGCACTTGTGATTGAAAAATTGCAGATATAATCTTCACCGCCACAGTCCGAAGAAACCGTAACTTCAATCAGGTTTTTGTCTTCAGGATTTTCAAGATGGGAAAAAAGTCTGAATTTATTTCCGCTTTCCGTTACCTGATAATCATAATTTCCTCCTGCAGGATCAGCAGGCATTTCCATTAAATAAGTGGTATTACCATCGGTAAAGGTTCCTCCCGCTTCAGGAACTACCTGAGGATAGACTTTATGATCCGAATAATAAAGTTCAAGTGCATTTGAAATCTGCTTTAAATCCGATTTTCTTTGAACATCCCTTCCTCTTACTTGGGCCATTCTAAAACTGACCATTCCCACAGTTGCAAGTATTCCAAGAATTGCCATTGCAACAAGAAGTTCTATAAGCGTAAAACCTTTTTTAGTTTTGTTTTTGAATTGATATTTCATATTCTTCCAAAGACATATTTAGAGGAGTTTTCCCGGAACTTTTTCCGAAATTACAAAGTTTTTCCCCACAATTAATCCCTCTAGACACTATATCTTCATCATACTCGTCTTCGCTTTCTCCTTCAAGACTTCCGTAAATCTGAAACCTTCCGGTGTTTGAAAAATAATAATAGGTTCTTCCCTGACCATTTTTGGGATCATTGGGAATAATATTCATGTAAGCCGGATATGAGCTATCGGAAAGATCTCGTAAAGAAGACATGCCATACTCGCATGCAGAAAATACCGGAGTTTTTACGCCATTCACTTCTTTATATGAAACGGGTTCACAGGCTGCAATTTTTCCATCAATTGCTAGTGGGAAATATCCAAAATCTGCCTGATATTTAAAAAGTGCATCCTGAATGGAGCCTATATCTGCCTTTCTTTGGGCATCCCTTGCCCTTCTTAAGCTAACTATAAAATTAGGCAGAGATATTACAAAAAGAAAAAAAAATATTATTAAAATTGCTTTTATTTCGGATCTTGTAAAATTCTTCATGGAAGGCATGGAATACCGGGACACTGCTGCTGGCAAACCTGTAAACTGCTGTAACCTGGTTGACAAACCGGGCCCGTTCCTTGAATGTTGCATTGAACTTCCTGACACACGGTTCCATCTATACAACCCCAGTAATTTAATCCCCCGCATTCTCCACCGGGGATGGGTGTGGGAGCTGCGGTCGGCTGAGAAACTGGTCCCGGACTTGGTTGAGGAGCATTGGAACTTCCAAGATAGTAATTGTATAAACCGTTTAATCCAAGTCCTTCAATAATTGCAGGATCATTTTGATTTTCAAGAAAGGCGTAAAGAAGATACCAACCGGAACAACTTCGACCATCATCTTCATAATAATAAAAGGATCCTGTGGTGGGGTCACAGGGAATTTTAGTCAAATAGGGTTTAAGTCCCTCTCCCGGATCACAATTATTTACCAATGAAGGATCGGGATAACAATCATGATCTTTCTCATATTCTTCAACCGCCTCTTTAATTTTATAAAGATCGGTTTTCCGTCTTGCATCCCGACCTTTCAAATACTGACTTTTGGCCATGAAAAAACCGGTAATTATAATAAGAGCAATTATTGAAATTACAATTAATACCTCAATTAAACTGTACCCGTTTAATTTCGTTAATAACTGTCTTTTTCTCATAACTTCAATTGTATGGTTTTTCCTTAATATCTCAAAAATAAAACTAAATACAAAGCAAAAATCAAAAAAGGACCAAATGCAATTTTGCTTTTAAGATTAATTTTTTTACTTATTAGAATCAGTATGCATCCGATAACGGCTCCGGTCAAGAAGGCTAAAAATAGCCAATGAAAAATATTTGAAAAACCTAAAATCATTCCCGCCAAAACGGCAAATTTTACATCTCCAAGACCCATTCCTTTTTCCCTAGTTATAAAATACAAAATGAGTAAAAATAAAGAGGAAAGAAAACCGGAAAATAAATTAAGATATAAAACCTGAGGAGTAAAAAGCAGTAAATATAAAAAGGAAATTATAATTCCAGAAAATACAAGATTATCAGGTATTATTTGATGGTCCAAATCTATAAAAAAGATAGAAATCAAAATAGGGGAGAGGATCATCAAAAAAAGAGTCTCTAAAGAAAAACCAAACTTCATTAACAAGAGTAAAAAAATAATTCCGGAAGTAAATTCAACCAAAGGATATCTTAATGATATTTTGGATTTACATTTTCTGCACTTACCGCGAAGTAGGATGTAAGAAAGAAGGGGAATATTATCGTTCCAAAATATTTTAGACCGACATGTATCACAAAAAGATCTACCTTTAATTGATAATCCCTTAGGTATTCTCCAAATTAATACATTGCTAAAAGAACCTAAAACTAAACCAAGAACAAAAACCAAAATTGAAAAAAAGAGCATACAAACATAATATCAGAAAAATGAAGTTAGATTAAGGAAGACAGGAGAAACAATCTTTTGTGGCAGCACATCCAACTGGACAATAAGTGGCTGCATCTGGAAAATCATCTGGAACCCCAGAGACATTACATCTACTTTCAGCCTCAGTTTGAAATGCTCCGGACTTTGGCTTAAAACAAATATAGGTACTGCTGCCTGCGGTACCGGCATTATAAACCAAAAGGGTGTTGTAGGAAGCAGCAACTATTCTGGTCGTAAACGAACCTTTGAGTTCTTCCGTACCAGCTTGGGAGAGTTTATCCAAAACACTTGCTCCCATATCGTCTACAAAACCAGCGCCGACATCGATCGGACCTATAATCTCAGGGTCGTTTGGATCAGTCTGCCAAGGATAGAAACCATTGGTTGCATAAAATCTATCAATTCCTCCAATTAATTGTTCCGCATCAGATCTTGATCCGGTATCTCTTGACCTATTGATCTGTTCTATGGGGTTAATGGCTGCAAGAACTGCAACTGCTAAAATTCCAAGAACTGCAATAACAATAAGAAGTTCTATTAACGTAAAACCTTTTGAAGATTTCATACTTATAATTAACATTAGATCATTAAAATTGACTTGTCAAGTTGTAAATTGGAAGTATTACTGCAATGACTAAAAAGCCGACTCCAAGGCCTAAAATAATCATTACTAAGGGCTCAATTGCAGAAGTTAATGTTTTTACTTTTTGATCACTTTCAACCTCAAAGATGTGACTTATCTTTGTTAAGACCTCTTCCATTTTTCCCGTTTCTTCACCAACTGCAATCATCTGAGAAAGAATATAGGGGAAAGCTTCCGGGTGCCTTGCAAAAGCAAAAGCGACGGGAAATCCTCTTTCTACCTGTTTGGCTGCGTCATTTAATGCTTCCGAAAGAATAGAATTTTTAACAACTCCCGCAGTAATATTTATTCCATCAAGTATTGAAACACCGGACCCAACCATCAATGAAAGGGTTCTTGTTATTTCCGTAAGCATGGCCTGTCTCTGAAGGGGACCTATTATTGGAATTTTAAAAAACAAATCATCCACTTTCCTTTTACCTTCTTTTGTTTTTCTATAAGCTTGGAAAAAATATATTCCCACACCTATTAGTACCAGAAATACGGGCCAGAATCTAATTAAAAAATTTGAAATGCTTATTAAAATTTTTGTAGGAACCGGAAGATCTACTTCAAATTCACTATAAAGAGAAGTTAATCTGGGAATAACAAAAATCATCATTACAATCCCCACAACAGCCATCCCCGTTATTACAACCGCAGGATAAATTAAGGCACCCTTAACTTTTCCCCTGAAGGCCTGTTCCTTCTCAAGATTATCGGAGAGCCTTAAAAGCACCTGATCCATAACTCCCCCTGCTTCTCCAGATTTTAAAAGTGCAATATAAGTTGAAGAAAAAACTTTGGGGTGCTTGGAAAAAGCAAGGGAAAGGGAACTTCCCCCCTCAACATCCGTTAAAAGTTGTGCCACAATTTTCTGCATAGGACCTTTCGTTTGAGATCTTAAAATAAGAAGTGCTTCGGTAACGGGTAAGCCCGCATTAAGCATTGTCGAAAGTTGTCTTGTAAACATAGAAACATCTCCGATAGAAATCTTCTCTCTGAATTTTTTCAAAAATGTAAATATCCCACCGGAGGAAACCTTGATATTGTATGGAATAAGATCCTTTTTCCTTATAAGCTTTGCCGCCTCGCTTTCGGAAGAAGCTTCAACTTCACCGACAATAACCTTACCGGACCTATCTTTGGCTTTGTAGAAATATCTCTTCATTTTTTCAAAAATCAGCCGTTTCGTATAAGACGGGATAGAAGTTCGGGCCTTAGCGACCAGTTTTGTGCCGAATCAACGGTAATTCTTCCGTCTTTCACAAGCTGTGCCAAACTTTTTTCCAAAGTAACCATTCCTGCTTCTGTCGAAGTTTCCATAATACTATCTATCATATGGCTCTTTCCGTCTCTTATTGCTGTTTTAATAGCATTGGTTCCCAGCATAAGTTCATAGGCAAGGGCTCTTCCTTTGGGTACTTGAGAGACAAGTCTCTGAGAAAACACAGCTTCTATAACATTAGATACCTGTAGTCTTATTTGCTCCTGCTGTTCCTCAGGGAAAACATCAACAATCCTGTCGACTGTCTGTGCAGCTGAATTGGTATGAAGTGTTGCAAAAACCAAATGTCCGGTTTCGGCAACTGTTAGTGCAGCAGCAATAGTTTCATAATCGCGCATTTCTCCAACTAAAACAACATCGGGATCTTCTCTTAATACACTTCTTAAGGCAACGTTCCATGAGTGAGTATCGGCATGCATTTCTCTCTGGGAGACAATGGATTTTTGAGATTTGAAAACAAACTCAATCGGATCTTCAATTGTAACTATGTGACAAAGCCTGTTGGCATTTATTTCATTAATCATTGCCGCAAGTGTTGTTGATTTTCCGTGCCCGGTAGGACCAGTAACTAAAATAAGACCCTGCCTAAGCTCTGTGAAGGAATGAATAATTTTTGGAAGACCTAAAGAATCTATTGATGGGATTTCCAAAGGAACCCTTCTGAAACATGCAGCAAGAGATCCTTTTTGGGTGTAGATATTCCCCCTAAAACGGGCCTTTTCTGAGAAGGGAAGTGAAAAATCAATTTCTTTTTCAACAGAAATTTTCCCCAACTGTTCACCGGAAACTGATTGGGAAACAAGTTCAGAAACCATCGCCGGGGTCATTACTCCAATATTTGAAAGGGGAACTAGAGTTCCATCAATCCTTAAAGTTGGAGGAACTCCCGTTAAAAGATGAAGGTCGGAAGCTCCAGAGTCAATTGTCTGCTGTAATAGTTCTTTAATATTTACCATAATTAGTTTTAAATCATTCCTGTGCCACACGCAAGACCTCTTCTATAGATGTAATTCCTTCCAAAACTTTTAAGTATCCGTCCTGCTTTAATGTTATCATTCCCTCCTCACGGGCAAGCTTCTCGATATCAGAAGAGGAAGAATGTTCCAAAATAAGTTTGCTCATTTTTTCAGTAACCGGCATTACTTCATATATTCCAATTCGTCCGTAATACCCGGAATTTCCACATTCAGGACAACCCGTTCCTTTATAAAATTTAATTTCTTTTTCTGCAGGCCAAAGATTGCCTAGAGTACTTTTGACATCGGCAGCAATTTGCGCATCCGGAGTAAATGCGGTTTTGCATTTATCATGAATTTTTCGAATAACCCTTTGGGCCATAATTGCGGTAACCGATGAGGCAAGAAGGTAAGGTTCTGCTCCCATATCCAAAAGCCTAGGAAGAGCGCCAGATGCATCATTTGTGTGAAGAGTGGAAAAAACCAAATGTCCGGTTAAGGATGCCTGTACAGCAAGATCAGCCGTTTCCTGATCACGAATTTCTCCAACAAGAATAACATTAGGATCCTGTCTAAGAAAAGATCTTAAACCCGAGGCAAAAGTAAGTCCCGCTGCGGGATTAATCTGTACCTGATTAACCCCCGCAATTTTATATTCAACCGGATCCTCAAGGGTAACAATATTTACCTTGGAAGTATTTATTTTTGAAATAATGGAATAAAGCGTTGTCGTTTTTCCGCTTCCTGTAGGACCGCAAATTAAAATAATTCCGTGGGGTCTTAAAATTGCATCTTCAAGATTCTTAAGCCCTCTTCCTCTAAGTCCAAGTTCTGTTAATGCCGGAACTCCTCCTGTCTTTTTAAGAAGCCTCATGACAATCTTTTCTCCCCAAGTCGTGGGAAGGGAAGAAACCCTTAAATCAATATCCTCATTGGCTGCCTTAAAATTAAAACGTCCATCTTGAGGAACTCTTTTTTCATCTATTTTCATTCCCGAAAGAATCTTTATTCGGGAAATAAGAGAATCGTGAATTTCTTTGGGTATTGTAAGTTTTTCCTGCAAAATTCCGTCAATTCGGTAGCGTACTCTTGTGGTTTTTTCCTGAGGCTCGATATGAATATCCGATGCTCTTCCTCTTATAGCAAATTCCAATATATGACTTACAATTTCAGCAATTTTTTCTTCTTTGATAAATCCAAATTTGGAAGCGGTTTCAAAACTTTTTACTTCATCTCTGGTTTCAGCAACTTCCGAAACCGCCTGTGTTACTTCTTTGGAAATAGACTGGGCATATTTGGTATTGGAAAACTCTTTTATTACAGAAGCTTCCGCAACTTCAGGGCTTACATGGTATCCTGTTTTTCTTTCAATAAAATCAATTGCAGCAAGGTCCGTTGGTGTTGCCATTGCCAAAACAATTTTTTTAGCAGCCTTATCTATGGAAACCGGAAAAACCTTAAATCTTTCCGCAATATCCTGAGAAAGAAGGGATAGTGCTTCAGGAGAAGCGGGGATCTGAGACAAATCGACATATGGAACATTAAAATAAACCGCTTTTGCCTTAGCAAGAAGTGCTTCATCAACAAATTGTTTAGAAATTAATATCTCTTCTTCGTTAGTTCCCGTCTGAATCTGGGTAAGCTTAACAAGCTTTGCCTTTTCGGGAGTTAAACTTCCCTGGGAAACCAATATGTCGGATAAAGTTTGGGCAGCCATAATAAAAAACCTCTTTCTTCATTATGCCCCAACCGAGAAAAGCTATCAAGTGGAAAGGTTGCAAAATAAGTATTTTGTGCTAAACTCGACGCATGGAAAGACCTTTGCCTCTGGTTGAACAAATTAAAGCTCGTGCAGAAAAAATCCGCTTCAAAGATACCGAAAAAGGACGGAAAGTAGAAGAGTCAAAAAGAATTAGAAAGTACCTTCCCCTCTATCAATTTCTTTGGTCCATAAGAGGGTGTTCCGAAGAAATTAAAACCATAATGGAAAATCAAGAAAATTGTTTTATAGATCTTATGGAATGGAAGGGGCCAGATGACGAAAAATGTGGCATTATGATTTCCTCCGTTGTTAATTTATCTTTCTCATTAAATGTCACTAAAGGCAGAGAACGCGAATGCGTAAAAAACATAAAATGGAACTCCGTTGAAGAGTCGCAAAAAAAACCCGATCTGATTGATAAAATTTGCTTTGATGATCCAATAAACCCAAAACGTAAACTGACGCTTTTGGTTGATGAAAAAACTTACCTATTCGACTCGTTGGGTGAACTGGGATGTCCAGCAATTAATAAAGGCGAACTTGAAAGGAAACTTGCAACCGCATTAGGGATAAAATAGAATCTTCTTAAAATACATTTGAATTTTTTAACCGATTTGAACATTAGGATCTACCTTTTGTAATATTTATTTTCTTGACATTGATTTGATTCCCTAAGATACTATTAACCGATGCATGCATTCTTAATTGTTGGAGATAATATTCAGACAAAAGAATATTCTCAAAAACTAGTTCAAAAATTAAAAGTAAAAGTATTTGAATTTTCGCTAACTAAAATTGCTGATACCAGAGAACTAAAAAATATCACAAAACTTAGTTTTAATGACTCCACCGCAGTCATTATATATAGTATAGATGAGATAACCGAAGAGGCGGGTAACGCATTTCTTAAAAATCTTGAGGAGCCCCAAGAAAACATCTACTATATTTTAACCGCCTCAAATATAAAAAGGGTTCTTCCTACAATAGTTTCAAGATGTGAAGTAGTAAAACTAAAAAATATTATAAAAACAGAGTTTGATAAAAACATGGTAAATTTTTTAAGTTATCCTACCGACAAAAAACTTATGGTTATAGATAAAATAAAGGATAGGCAAGAGGCAAAAAAGTTTGTCGAAGATTTGATAGATATTTTACACTTTAATCTCTTAAACAAGGATGAAAATAAAACAACAACCGTTTCGGATCTTGAAATATTATTAAAAACACTCAATAATCTAAAACTCAACGGGAACGTTGGTTTACAGCTTGCAAATATGGCAATTAATCTAAACTAAGGCTGTAAACTGAAGCTAATTTAAAGTATAATTAGAACATAGATTCTTTTTTTTGCGGACATAAAAATGACTAAAGACAAATATACAGCAGAACAAATTACAGTTCTTGAGGGATTGGAACCTGTTAGAAAAAGACCCGGAATGTATATCGGCTCCACCGACTCCCGAGGACTTCACGAATGTTTAAGGGAAATTGTAGATAATTCGGTAGATGAAAGTTTTGCGGGTGTTGCCGATTCAATCTGGGTCACCTTAAACAAAGACGGTTCGGCAACTGTTAAAGATAATGGTAGAGGAATTCCCGTAGATAAACATAAATCGGGTGTTTCGGCACTGGAACTAACCATGACTAAACTTCATGCCGGAGGAAAATTTGGGGGAGGTGCATATAAAGTATCGGGAGGTCTTCATGGAGTAGGAGCATCTGTTGTTAATGCCCTTTCTTCATATTTCAGGGTTGTTGTTTTAAGGGACGGAAAAGCATACTTTCAAGAATACAAAGAAGGAAAACCCTTTAAGCCCGTTTCCGAAATATCTTTCGAAAATTTAAAAAAATGGGGCATTGAGGCAGACAAAAATGATACCGGTACCATTACAACTTTTATTCCTGATAAAAAAGTTTTTGAAAATGTAACTTTTGATAATAATAAATGTAAATCACTTCTTCGGGATAGGGCATATCTTGTAGCAGGACTTTACTTCCATTTTAAAGATGAAAATGACGGGGATTTTGCCAACTTCTATTTTGAGGGAGGAATTAAATCATTAGTGGCGCACTCCAATCGTGGAAAAACAGCGGTTTCGGACGTCATTTATGTATCCAAGGAAGAAGGGGGAATTTCCTGCGAAGTGGCAATTCAATATACGGATTCATTCAGTGAAAATGTAAAAGGTTACGTTAACGGAATTAATACAGTTGACGGAGGAACCCATGTGACAGGTTTTAGAACAGCTCTCACAAGGGCAATTACGGACTATGCAAAAAAGTTAAATGGTAACGGAAACGGTAAAGAAGATGAAAATCTTCTTGTAGGGGAAGACATGAAGGAAGGGTTAACCTCTGTTGTTTACATCAAAATGCCTTCAGACAGATTGCAATTTGAATCCCAGACAAAGGCAAAACTTAATAATCCAGAAGTCCAGACATTTACGGCACAAACCGTAAAAGAAGGTCTGGATACATATTTTGAAGAACATCCCGCCGATGCCAGAAAAGTAGTTGAAAAAGTAACCCTATCGGCAAAGGCAAGACTTGCGGCACGTGCCGCAAAAGACGCGGTACTTCGAAAAGGCGCTTTGGAAGGAGCAGCCCTTCCGGGACTTTTAGCGGATTGTCAATCTAACGACCCTTCCATTTCAGAACTTTATATAGTGGAAGGCCCATCTGCAGGAGGATGTTTTTCCGCTAATACTAAAATTGCATTAGCTGATGGGAGAGATGTTTCATTCAAAGAGTTGGTTAGAGAATATAAACTGGGAAAGAGAAATTATTGCTATACAACTAACAAAAATGGGTCAATTGAAATCGCTGAAATAAAGAATCCAAGACTTACTAAAAAGAATGCAAAAGTAATTAAGGTTATTCTGGACAATAATCAGAAGATAATCTGTACTCCTGACCATTTATTCAGACTTAGAAACGGATCATATAAGAAGGCTTCTGAATTAATAAGAACTGATTCCTTAATGCCCTTAAGAAAAAAACTATCAAAAATCGAAGGAAGAATAACTATTAAAGGATATGAGATGGTCTTTGATCCATACCGATACAGATGGATATTCACCCACGTTCTTTCGGATAGATATAACATTAAAAACAATCCCAACTACAATTTACAAGGAGAACATAAACATCATATAGATTTCAATAAACTGAATAATAATCCTGATAACATCGCAAGGTTTACTAAAGATTATCATCTTAAATTGCATTCGCAACAAGCCTATAAAACTTTACAAAGACCGGATGTGCTAGCTAAGTTGGCAAAACTTCATGGAACTAAGAAATTTAGAGAAAAGATTAGAAAAGCAATGACTACCCCCACAATGAGAAAACTTTTAAGTGACAGGGCGAAACTTCAATGGCAGAATGAAACTTATAAAAAATATATGACGCAGAAATATATGGAATTTTACAACAACAACACTAAATATCGAGAACAAAATAATAAAAGATTGTTTGAAGCCCAAAAAGATTATTGGTCTAAAAGTGAAAACCATGAATATCAATCAAAAATAAATAAAGATTTTTTCAAAAAACATCCCGAAAGAAAATTGCTCCTTAGAAAAATCGCCTTAAAAGAATGGCAAGATAAAAACCTGTTGGCATGGAGAAGTGAGACAACAAAAAAACAATGGACAAGTGAATTCAGAAAAAAACGCAAAGAAGCATATAACAAAACTTATCTCAACAGGGCACTGAGTAATTTACACAGTCTTTACCAACAAATGGGCAATATAAACATAGATGCTTATCAAAACCTCAGGTTGACAAGTAATGATAAAACTTTATTGAAATATGAAACTATTAAAAATAGATTTTTTGACGGAAGCGAAAACAGATTTCAGGATGCCGTTGTAAATTTCAATCACAAAATTAAACAAATAGTCCAACTCAATAAAAGAATTGATGTCTATGATCTGGAAGTAGATGAAACACACAATTTTGCTTTAGCATCTGGAGTCTTTGTTCATAACAGTGCCAAAATGGGAAGAGACCGAAAATATCAGGCAATTCTTCCACTGGGTGGAAAAATATTAAATACCGAAAGAGCACATCTTGATAAAATTGTTAAGTTTGATGAAATAAAAAACTTAATTATCGCTCTTGGTGGAGGAATAGGGGAAACCCTCAACTACGACAAATTTAGATACCACAGAGTTATAATCATGTGCGATGCAGATGTTGACGGTGAACATATTACAACTCTTCTTCTGACATTTTTCTTTAGACACATGCCGGAGCTTATCAATAGGGGATACCTTTATATAGCCCTTCCCCCTTTATATAAAATTACTTTTGGCAAAGAAATATTTTATGCTTATGACGATGCTGAAAAAGACTTATTTATTAAAGAAAAGGTAAAAGGAGTTAAATACGGTTTACAAAGATATAAAGGTCTTGGAGAAATGAACCCTCAGCAACTTTGGGAAACAACCATGGATCCGGAAAAAAGAACTCTTAAAAAAGTCTCCGTCGAAAGTGCGGAAGAAGCAGATAAACTTTTTACCATGCTTATGGGAGAAGAGGTTCCCCCAAGAAAGAAATTTATTCAGACAAACGCTCACCTTGCGACCCTTGACGTTTAAAAACTAATCAAATAAAATACTTTTCATGGACATCCAATTGATTGCGCTTTTTGTAGCTCCCCTAACCGCAATTTTTTCTTTGGTCTACGGATTAATTCTTACTAAAAAAGTTCTTAAAGACTCTGAAGGAAGCGACAAACTTCAAACTATCGGAAAGGCAGTAAGAGAAGGTGCAATGAGCTACCTTAAAAAACAATTTAGTGTTGTTTTTCCAATTATGGCAGTTCTTGCTGTAATCATCTTCTTTACTTTAGGCAAAGGAATTGCGGTTACATTTTTAATGGGAGCTGTCTTTAGTGCTCTAATCGGCTATTTCGGAATGTGGATTGCGGTACGTGCTAATGTCAGAACGGCAAATAATGCAATCAAAGGCCTTGCTCCTGCATTAAAAACCGCATTCGGAGCGGGAACAGTTAACGGAATGCTGGTTGTAGGTCTTGGACTTCTGGGGGTTTCCATTATTTATATGTGGAGTTACTTTACTTTTATTTCTCAAGGAGCTGATGTGGTTGCAAAAAGTGCAACAAGTGTTTTAGTAGGCTACGGATTCGGAGCAGCCCTTCTTGCCTTATTTATGAGGGTCGGAGGGGGAATTTTTACTAAAGCAGCTGATGTGGGAGCCGATCTTGTGGGAAAAGTTGAAAAGGGAATTCCGGAAGATGATCCCAGAAATCCAGCAACAATTGCCGATAATGTTGGTGATAATGTAGGGGACTGCGCCGGAATGGCTGCTGATGTTTTTGAATCATATGCTTTAACAATAGTTGCGGCAATGATTCTAGGAGGACAGGTTTTCGGACTTGCGGGAGTTGTTTTCCCACTTCTAGCCAGGTCGGGTGCAATTCTAACTTCAATTTTGGGAACTTTCTTTGTAAAAGCAAAGTCGGAAAAAGAAAATCCTTTAAATCCTTTAATCAGAGGTTTTGTTGTTTCGGCTGTTGCTGCAATTATTATCTTCATGGCTCTTTCAATTTTCCTTCTTCATGAACCCCGTGCGGGATATGCGGCTGTTGCCGGAATTATCTCAATGCTTGCTCTTTTATACATTACTAAATACTACACAGGCCCCGGTGAAAAGCCGGTTGTAGCAATTGCTAAAGCTTCACAAACAGGAGCAGGAACCAATTTAATATCAGGTCTTTCAATCGGCATGGAGTCAACTTTCTTTTCGGTTCTTGTTATCGCCGCAACTATTTTTGTAGGTTATTTGTTTCTAGGATTTTACGGAATTGCCCTTGCCGGAATGGGCATGCTTGCAACAACCGGAATTATAATGTCCTTGGATACTTTTGGACCAATTTCGGATAATGCTCAGGGAATGGTTGAAATGGCGGGTCTTGGAGGAAAAGCACCCAAAGTAACGGGAGATCTTGATGCAGTAGGAAACACAACTAAAGCCTTAACTAAAGGTTTTGCCGTAGGATCTGCAGCAGTTGCCGCATCTTCTCTCTTTGCAACCTACTTTGAGGCAACGGGACTAACAGCAATTGATATTGCTATCCCTAAAGTATTTATAGGACTTTTACTGGGTGGGGCCTTACCTTTCCTTTTTTCCTCAAGAGTCATTGGTTCTG
>CAZOUV010000009.1:0-31907 GCA_964583105.1 uncultured Gammaproteobacteria bacterium | reverse complement strand
TATAAGTATCGTGCTTTTGACGCTTTCTCTATTATTTATTTTTAATAGAGTTTATAGAACCGAAACTTATTTGGCTGGTTTTTCAAAAACAGTTTCAGATGACGGTAAAAGCCAAACGTTGATTCAAGAAGTTGATGTTTGCGGAGAAGAATGTAAAAAGGAAATTAACAATTTGGTGTCTTCAGCAATATCAACCGTTTCGGGAAGTACGAAAACAATTATTCAAAAAGAAACTGCTACAACACCCGTTCAAAAGAAAACTGCATATATTTCTTTTTCGGGACCTATTACCACAACAAGTATGGATTGGGTTGATGCTAAAGGAACCGATACTTATATTGATCTGGGTTTTGATTATGGTAGAGGTGCCGAAGCAACATGGGAAGGTTTTTTGTCAATTGCCGACGGTAACGGTAAAGTATTTGCAAGACTTTATGATGCAACTCACGGCATTGCGGTTAATGGGAGCGAAATATCATCCTCAAACGCATCTCAAACCCCCGTGACATCGGGAAACTTAAGTTTTTGGGAAGGAAGAAACCTTTACAGGGTTCAGATAAAGTCTCTTAATTCATTTGTAGCTACTTTTGCAAGCGGAAGAATAAAAGTGGTTTATTAATTTCTTCTTAATAAATCCGTTTTTTTGGACAATTTCTTTTACAGAATGCGATTAATTCTAGGGTATTTTGCAATTTGAAAATTGTGATGGCTACACTCCTTCTTGTAATAGCGCAAGGCCTAAACAATGTCAGTGAATCACCCGGAGAAATTGCTTTTTAAGTAGATAAAGAAAAACGTCCTTCATGACAGTTGCAAATTTCAACGGTAGGAATGTGAGAATTTTACATTTTGAGGCTAACTTTTGCAAATTATTATGTATTTAAGGAAGATGTATTTTTTTTAGTGTAAATTTTTTAACGATAATTCCTATATGATCAATCAGGGGAAAATGTGATTTTACTTCACCTTGAAATTTTTCTGCCAGATTTCCGGTGTAATTTGCGTAACCTGCTTTTTCAGAATGGGCACAAAGCCTGTTTTCCCAGTCATGAACTATTTTTAATACTTTCTCTCCCTCTTTGTTAAATTCTTCCTGATATTTGTCGTTGTCCATACCATAATCGGCATGAAGTTTGGCAAAACCGTCAAAAATCTCTTTATTTGCATCAACCATCTTTTGAAAATATTCCTTGTATTTAGTCATGTAGATAATTAAACCTTTTATTTTAATCTAACTCAAGAGTTGACTTCTCAGAAAATATACTCCCTATTTTCCTGTAAATTGTTGGCGACCTTGATATTATATTCTGATAAATAAAAAATGGTATATAATGCCCAAGTATGAATAATTTATCCAGCCAGTCAAATTCACTTCTTTCCTATTATGATGAGCTTTTAAAGAAAGTTTCCCATAAAGACCCCGGACCAAAATTTAAGGTAGGTGAGGCCTTAAGTTCGGTTGCATCTTTTTACGAAAGATTAAGATACGCAGTTGATTACAAAAAGGAACATCTTTTAAGAAGGAACGCCATTGAAAGAATCTTAAAAAGAAATTTATGGGAGAAGGGAGAGGGGGATATTCAGCTTCTTGCGGAAACCCTACTTAAAGAACTTACTTGGGCAAAATATATTAAAAATAATTTTTATCCTCTTACAAAGATTCAAGACTTGGCGGTAATTATTTCTAAGTATCTTGTTCTTTCAAGAAGTTTCGCAATACTTTCAATGCAAAATAGGCAGGCAAAATGGAAAGACTGGCTTGTGGGGGTGGCCTCCTGCGAAATAGAAGAAAGCCTTGATCCGAAAGTTGCTTCAGTTGACGTTCTTTCAATGGCTGTTGAATCATGGTTTGAATCCAGGTTTTTATGGCAAGATGCGTTATCTGAAAAAGACAAAAACAGTCAATTGGCAATAGCGATTCACAGAAGTTTAATAAGGGGAGATGAATCCAAAAACGCCTATTTTCTTTTAAGAAGGATGTTTAAAAATTGGAATAGGGTATCTTCCGAAGAAATTGAAAAAAGAAAAGATGAAATATACGCAATTTGTCTTGATATAAGGAAAAATCTTTCCAATCCCATTCAGCCAAGACTTTACAGATTTGTTCAAAAGGAAGTAGCGGCTTTCCAGATTTTAAAGGATTTAATTGAAGAAGGTTCTGAAAGAGCTAAAGAAATATTTGCAAGTTCCGAGAGTCTTTCATTAAAAATTTCCGAAATTTGCGAAACTAAATACGGGGAAATATCAAGCAGGGTTAATCGCGGTATAGTAAGAAGTGTAATTTATATATTTATTACAAAGGTAGTTTTTGCCATAGCTATTGAGGTTCCGTATGAGTTATATTTTGAGAAGCATTTAAGCTATCTTCCAATTGTCAGCTCAATAATAATTCCCCTTCTATTTGTATTTTTAGTTACGGCAACTATCAGAAAACCCGGAGAGGATAATACAAAAAGGATTACAGAATTAATATTTGATTTCGTATATCAAAATAAGAAGGAAAAAACTGATTTTTCTTTAACTAAAGTCAAACGGGGACTTACTTACAACATTTTTACAGGTGTTTACCTTTCCTTATTTGTTATAATATTTTCCTTAATTTCTTACGCTCTAACAAAAATAGGTTATGATATTGTCGGCATTGCCATATTTTTCATTTTTCTTTCCTTAATTCTTCTTTTTGGATACCGTGTAAAGTTCTCAGCTTCGGAACTTAATGTTGTTCCTAAAAAAGAGAGTTTGGCATCAAATTTCTTTACCAACCTTACTCTTCCTTTTTTGGATTTAGGAGTATGGCTATCTGATAAATTCGCTTCTCTTAACTTTTTTATACTATTTTTTGATTTTCTCATCGAAGCCCCATTAAAAAACATAATGGGAATATTGGACGAGTGGGGAAACTACTTAAGAGAAAGAAAAGAAGAAGCTATAGAAATTCCTGTAGAAAGATAATCTCTGTTGATTTAAAATTACTTTGATGTCTCAAATATTACAACTTTTTTTACTAGCTCTTTTGGGAAGCGTAATCGCTCTTTTTGGAGGAGTTATTTTTCTTTTTAACAGGAAACTCGCAGGTGTTTTGGAAAAGTATTCAATTCCCTATGCTGCGGGGGTATTGGTTACTGTTTCACTATTAGGTCTTCTTCCCGAAGCGGAGCATGCCGTGGGAGAAAAAGCTTTTTGGATAGTTGCCATTTCTTTTTTATCAGCCTATCTTTTTGAGCATTTTTTCTTTGGTATTCACCACCATGAAGATCATGAACACGTAAGGGGTCATGAGTTCCCACTTCCTTTAGTAATTGCCGGAGATACTATTCATAATTTTATTGACGGAGTTGCCATTGCCGTAAGTTTTTTAATTAGTCCTGGACTTGGTCTAATTACTGCTATTTCGACTTTTCTTCATGAAATTCCACACGAAATAGGTGATTTTGGAATTTTACTTAAGGCGGGGTGGGGAAGGGTAAAAATATTGAGTGTAAATATAATCTCATCACTAACTACAATACTGGGAGCATTTATGGTTTATTTTTTTAATCAAGGGGAATTTCTAAACGGAACTTTATTGGCGGTTTCGTCGGGAATATTTCTTTATTTGGGAGCAAGTGATTTTCTTCCCAAAATAGAAAGTAATCAAAGAAACAGATTTAAATCAGTAATTCCGCTTATACTGGGAGCTTTTTCAATGATTATAATTTTTCTTCTTGTACCTCACGAACACTGAATTTGAACATAAGATAAATCATGGTGTTCGTATAAAAAATATTAATTAAATGTCTGTGTACTTATGGGTGTCCCGTGAGGCCACGGTGTCCATGTCGGATTTGTTATTGGAGTATTTGTTGGTGGCATTAGTGGCGTACTTGTTGGAGTTAAATGGGGCCAGGCTGTCCATGTAGGTTGCGGTGTATCAGTGTGTGTGCCTGTTGGTGACGAATTTGGTGAAGATGTCCATGTTTGTGCTGTTTCCGGTGTTGATGCTGTGGCTTGAGAGTTAATTTTTGCTCCTTGAGAATAGATCAGTGAATTGGTACTTTTCCCAAATGATGCCGTCATTGTTTTTGCCGTAAAATCAATTGAAGTTGGGGTGGTATTTATGGCCTTAATTGTGATAGCAGCAATGACAGTGTAGGTTGTAAGGGGAGATTTTGGATCTGACCCTTGGGTAAAAGAAATTTTTCCATTTTCAATTTTTACGGGGGATAGAAGAACCGGAAGTTTTGTGGAAACTTTTGTAACTTCAATAACGGAAGGATTGTAACTAAGTTCAACTGCAACTGCAGAAACAGTATCTCCTCTTGTTGCAAGAGAAAGGCTTAAGGTTGTGCTTTGACCCTGCGTAAGCTGAAAGTTATTTGGAACAAATGTTAAAGCGGGACCTGCTGTGGCTGCTTTTTCTCTAATATCCTGATTTTGAAGAACAAGCCTTGTTCCTATTAAGGTGGTTACGACAAGAACCAATGATGCAAATCCGGAAAATACATATTTTTTATACCTTACCCAAAAACTTGATACACGTGTTTTATAATCAAGCACTTTTTGTTTAAGTTTCTGAAATGCAAATATAATTTTGTTTTTAAAATCAATCATTGTTTATTTTTCATAATATGTAACTAGCAGGTTGTAATCAAAAATTGTATACGGATTTCCAAATTTACCGACAACGATATTAAAATCCAATATATCCACCCTTCCGTCTGCGTTAAAATCTCCGGGTTTGGGGGTAGGTGAAGACGACGGTTTTGGTGTGCTGCTTGGGCTGGGGGAAGAGCTTGGTTTAGGTGTCGGAGTTTTATAGCTCCAAGGAATATATATGTACTCTAAACCGATTGTTGACCATTTGCGGTTTTCGGTGGTTCCGGGGATATATTGTTTGCCTCTTTCAAGCTGCCATTGCATAATTGCCCGGATGTTCATTGGGGAAACTTTGTCGAACGCATAAATCTCTTTCCATGTTTGCGGATCAAAAGCATATGTTTCTTGAATAAGAACAGGCTTTCTTTCTTCACCTACCGACTTCATGTCGTTATATATCGCCTGAAGCTGAGAGGTCATGCCCGGAGGATAAACAGTAGAGGGATTGTCGTAGATATCAAGCGCGTAGCTTGACGGCCTTACCCCTGCTTTATCATATACTGCCACCATTTTCTGTACACGGCCATAGGGGCGCGCCATGAATGAAAATCCGTAGGTGTCGGAAGTGCCATACTTGGTCGTATAGTCTTTCCAAATTTTCTCCATAAAAGGAATTATCTGACCTGCCGTTTCTCCTCCTAATTCTCCCCCCAAATCAATCATTATTTTTATAGGAGAACTTCCCTTGGCGCTATAGGCAAGATCGCGGGTTGTGAACATAAAACTTTTAATTCGTGCATATTCTGTCTCTTTCCATTCTGTCCACATCTTAGGATCGGGGTTAGGAAACATATGAAGTTGAATTTCGTTATAGCAATATGATCCGTCAGTATTTTTAAGAGTGGCAATATAGTTAACAACAGCGGTCATATTTGCCTTATTAAGGGGTAGTAATTCTCCGTCTATTGAATTAAGCGCATTTTTTATTAAATCTCTGTCTGCCCAGACATAGAACCAAACATCCAAAGCAATTTTTCTTTGTCCGTTTTGACACATGGTTCTTAATTGTTCTTTTACAAGGTCAGGATTGAGGTGGTAATGAGAAAGGACTCCTTTAATATCGGCTTTATTTTCTTCAGACGGTTCTGTGGCGTATTTGCCTAAATCATATACATAATAGACGGTACCGCCGGATTCCATTGCGGATATTAAGGGGGGAAAAATAAGTGGAAAAAATAGTAATAAACAACCGATAAAAAAGGACTTAAGGCCTAAAATTATCACATTGACATTGTAGCATACCAATATTCTACGAAGTCAACCTTTTTCACCCGAAAAAATATTTAAATTAATGTTTAAGAAGTATGTTATGATGTCTTTTAATGCGGATGGGGGAGTAGAGAATTGTTCTAAACGAATGTAATATATATTTTATATAATGACCGAAAAAACAGATTCACAAATTAAAGATATTCGATTGACACGCTTGACACAGTCGGAAATTGAAACGGCAAAATCTGGGGCAAGCAACTTTGCAAAATCTCTCGAAAGAGCAAATTTAAGGCAACTCTTTCTTTTATCGGGAGCAGGATTTGCAAGCAGACTTATTCAATCCGTGTATATAGGAGCAAAGCCAATTTTTTATGATGATTACAATCAACTTCTTAAGTATTTTGGCAATTTTTTTCAAAATGACAAATTAAAAACAGTGGAGGATTTATTGCTTTATAATCCGGAATCAGTGAGGAAAACAATATGGAACAACAAAGATGCATTTGAATCGACCTTTTCTAACCCATTAAAGATCTCTGATGGGGAATTGGGAAAATATATGTATGACATAACCCATCCTAAATTCAAAGATTCGGAATTTGATCGCGAGTCCCACCATCGTCAGTTTGGAATTCTTTGCGGGATTCCAAAAGAAGATGTTGAAGCATTTGCTATTAATACGAATCCTGAATATAATCTCTATCGTTTTACCCAAATTCATAAAAAAAATACGGAGTTAAATCACCAGTTGAGAAGAAGTTTTGATAAATTGGGGAAAAACGGGTTTGATATAAATGAATTACCAATAGACAATAGGGAAAATGTTATAAACTTTCTTAAAACTCAATTTCCTTTAAGTTTTGTAAATTATTTATGTAGTAGGAAGACAGTTAATTATGGAGAGCAATATGTAACAGTTACCGATAGCGGAGACAGCTTTATGAGCAGATGGAATCAGTTTTTTGAGGCAAGCGGTATTGATCAGTATCTATCTTCAAAATATCTTTTTCCTTTGATAATAAAAAAAGTTAGATCTAGTTTTAACAAAAGTCATTAAAGATTATAGAGATTATCAAGCATATTCATAATAATATTTTAGCCGGAATGTTTTTGTAATTACATTGCAACTTTAATAAAGTACTGTTGTGGGAAGGGTAGTTAAGTTTTATTATATAGTTAATTTATATGTCCGATGATCCTGAATTACAATCAAGATTAGAAACCAGTGAAATATTGAAAAGTAATCCTGAAGTTGTGTGGAGTGAAAATAGGGACGGAAGAAAAGAAAATATTAAGTATGCTCTGGAAGCCCACAAGATAAGTAATCCTGAATTTTGGAGGGAGATGTCTGGTAGAAGGGTTATGATAAAGCCAAACATAGCCAACCAGGAAAAACCTGAATCTTGTACTCACCCCGACGCTTTGGCTGTAACAATATCTCAATTAGCTGACAGTGGAGTTTCGCAGATTTTGATTGGGGATATCCCAATGATTGCAGAAGTTGATAGGATGAGTAAAGAAAATCTTACAATTCAAGATTCTTTTAAAAAATTGGGTTACGATAATGTGATTGAAAAAGCCAGGGGGGATCATCCCGATTTGATTATTGAAGTTGTTGATCCCCGCCAGTTTGATAAAACAGAACTTGCCGAGTCAAAAGTTCATGCTCATATTCCCCCCGTTGACGTTATTGTAAATCTGGCCAGTCCAAAGGAACACGGACAATATCATTTTTCCTGCGGTGTTAAAAATTTAATGGGCTTATCCGCTCCGCAAGACAGGAATGAGTATTTTCATAATCACGGCAGTAGCAAAGATTTTGAAAGAATTACTGTAAATATGAGAAATAATCATGAAGTTCCAGATCCCCGGACCATTGAAGATCTAATCAATCTAAATATCATGGCTATTGCAAAAAGTGCTGACGAGACGGACGGAATAAATGCCGACAAGATGACGGACTATGTTGAGGATGTGATAAAAACCCTTGATGCAAGGGGTATAAAAATCCTTACCGTGATCGATGGAACAAAATTTATGATGGGACACGAACATGAAGGAAAAAACCACGAACTTAATATTGCTGCGGTGGGATTAAACCCGCTTGCCGTAGATAGACTTGTTCAAAAGAGACTTGGGGCGTATGCACCATACTTAGACAGATTAATGGGTGAAAACCCGATTGAACCCTCCATAAAAGGGGACAACCCAAAAAACATTCTTTCCAGAAAAAACGAAAGAGTTGGAAAATTGGTTAAGTTAAATCCCGACCATACCTTCATTTATAAGTTAGAAGTAAAAAGTGAAGTTCCGAAAGACGGATTTGCGGCTGTTACTGAACAAAATGGCCTTCAGCAGGAATCGGGTAAAAAACAACTTACGAAAGAGGCAATAACAGAAAAAGAGCGTTTGACGTGGGAATTAAAAGAATACGGGGCGGTGATTGATTTTCTTGGAAGACTGCGGGACGGTGTGGGCGGAGATAATTTGGTTCGTTTAGACGAAGGGCTGAAGGAGGCGAATTTAAGAGCAAAACAAATCGATCAGAAATTGGCGAGATTGGTGGGAGATTATGAGTGGAGTCAAGAGCGGAGCTTAATAAAAAATTTAGTTCTGGAAAATGAAAAAAATAAACAGGGATCCAGAATTCCTCGTGCTGTTTATCCACGTTTGGGAGCTAAACCACCCGATGAGGAATTATTGGATAATATAAAAAGGTCGGCGAGGCTGCAAGGATCTTTTCTTGCCGCTAAAGAAGCACTCCGGTTGTATGACAGAATATTGGAAGGGGCTCGTGGAGGTTTCGGAAATATAAATTTATTATTTGGAGAAAGAGACAGGCTATACAGAGAAGTTATAATAAATTATCCAAAATATTCTAAATATCTAAGAAAATAGATTCCGTGATTGTTTTTGCCGAGAGATTGTGTCCCTGTTAAAAATTAATAATTTTAACGTTGCTGATAAAGATGTCTCTGACCACATACCTTTGGTTCTAGATTTTGATTTATGAATGTTAAAATACACTCATGGGGTTAAAAATTGGGATATTCATTACGCTGTCCCAACTTTTGAATTTTACTTCAAAGTAAATATCCCCAAGGCCAACAAAAAAAGATTGATTTTGGAAAGAAATAGTCTGGAATAGATAATCCATTCTAGGGTTTCTCCATTGTTTTGTAATTTATGATGGATTAAAATTGAGCGGATGAAATTAATTACCCTTAACGTAGCCTTGTTTGAGCCAAATAATCCAAAATTAGTCAGTTTTTTGAAAGATGAATGCCCTGATATTGCATGTTTCCAGGAGGTAACCAGAGGTCTTGTTGATGGTGTTGATAGAGAATTTATTTCTAAAGATACGATTGATGAGGGAACGGGTAATTTGAAATACAGTTTCTTCGGCCCCACGAGTATTTTTGGTGAGATAAATATGAAAGACTTTCATGGACAGGAGAATTTTTACTTTGATCCGAAAGGACTATTGGAGATGGGGAACTACATAAAATCTAATTATAAAATACAGAAAGCACAGAACGTCTTTTTGGAAGGCAATTTTTCTTATAACACCGGTCCTCGCGAATGGCCGGATCTGCAAAATCGGGCAATTATTATTGCAGATTTGTTACTGGAAAGTGGTAACCTAAGGATTATTAATTATCATGGAATTTGGACAAGGAATAAGAAGGGAAACGACAGGACAGTCGAGGCTTGTAAGAAAATATTGGAATTTGCAACCTCGTTTAAAGGTGGGGTAATTATCTGTGGAGATTTCAATTTATTTCCAGATACACCATCCATAAAAGTTTTTAAAAAAGATTTTACTAGTTTGGTTGATCAATTTAAAATAAAAACCACAAGACCACCATCCAATGAACTAAGCGGCAACGGAAGAAATGTTGTTGATTATGTATTTGTAAATTCTAATCTAAAAGTAAATAATTTTAAGGTTCTTGATAAGGATGTTTCCGACCATTTGCCTCTGGCACTAGATTTTGAGCTATAAATGCTAAAATACGTTCATGGGGTTAAAAATTGGGATACTCATTTCACTGTCCCAACTTTTGATTTCTACTTCAAGGTAATGCTTCCGAAGGCTAATAAAGAAAGATTGATTGTTGAAAGGGATAATTTAGGAAGAATAGTTGCTTCGAAAGTGCCTAAATCTCAACCATATTTATAAATCGGTTTAATATTTAGTTTGATGAAATCTGTTAGAATTTAAGTATGGAAACAGCGGAAACAGTTACTGCTAAACCAGAACAAGAACTTCGGCAGACAGGGGTAGAGGTTGATAAATTGAACGAACTTGATGTTAGCGGTGAAATAGCGCTTCCCTCAATTAAAGATTTGCCCGAATCATACAGAAATAAATCACGACAAAACGTAGAACAACTGGTTGCTTGTCAACAGAAAATAATTAGTTTAGAACCAAAAGTTGATAAATTTGCTTTAGTAGTAGACGGTGTTGTTAAAGATTTTGATCAAATTGCTGCTGAGGAAGCTGATGATGAATTGGCAAATCAAAAAGCAGAAGAACTTAAAGAAAAATTAAAAACTGAAATAGGAATAATTACTAAGGCTCGCAGATTATTACTTGAAGGAAAAGATGCCACTTCAGTCTTGCAGATTTCCGATAGTAGTAAAGGCGAACTTTATAAATATGGAAGAGCAAAAAATCCTAGACAATGGCTACAACAGTTGCGGTGGAAACATCAAAAAGATTATGAAAGCGGTAAACAAGGCTTTGTTGATTATCAATGGGTTTTATTTAATAAGAAGGTGGAAGGATTGAATACGGTGGTTAGAGAATTTGTGGAAGAAGATAAAACGTTCAAAGCAATTGTTATGCCTTCAGCTAGTGGTTGGAATTTAGAATCTCCTGATTTTGATAAGAGTGTAGTGGCTTTTGAACAAGATTGTAAGGCTAAAGCGAATGAATATCGAGTGCAACATAAAAATGCTGCCACTTCAAAATTGGCTTTACAAGCTGTGGAGAAATGGTTGGACGAAGATTGGAGTAAGGAAATAAATTTCGCGTCTAAATGGAGCAATGAACCAGTGCGATTAGATAAATTGAAAGAAACAATAAATTGGAAGGTAAAAACAATTGATGGAGTTGACAAGGGAGTAATGAGAACTGTTGAAGGGTATAAAAGTCAGCCAAGGAGTTACAGAGGAAATTTATTGGTTCAGGTTGATGCTGTCGGCGACACGATTTCTAAATCAATAAAAAATGATGAGTTATGTTTAGGAGTAGAACCAGTTAATGAAGATTATGCACACCTATTACTTTATTGTGGAACCAGTCGGGAAGAATACGGGGCGATTAGTGATATTGCTAAATGGTTTGGTAAATATGTAGACAAAAATGTATTTAGCTCAATGGAGAAAACTTTGAGAGAATTGTCGGAAGCAAATAAAAGATTTCCTAACAGTCAGGACTTGATGTTGCATGCAGCAAATACAGATATTTTAATTGAGAAAATTCTAAAACCTGGTTTGTTACTTTCCAGGGCTGAACAAATGAAGATGTCTGGCGAGGCGTATTTTGCATCTGCAAAGATGAGCGTAAAAAGAAATGAAAATGGAACATATAAACTAAGTATTCCCCATCCCACAGGTTCATATGACCGAGACAATCTTACTTCTGAACAATTAAGTCAGGAAAGGGGATATGGGAATAAGGCATGGTTTGATGAATACAATGAGGCCTGCTTTTCTAAAAATTTTTCTTATTTTGGAGATATAACACCATTGTCCTTATGTTTTAGTAAAACTTCATTATTGTCAGATAGACAATTTATGGTGGCCGACGGTTGGCACGTATTTAACAATGGGTATAAAGGGATCCCAGAATCGGAGGGATTCAAGATTGATTTAAATAAAGAACCACATCTGCTGGTTATTGTAAACAAAGATTTTCTGTCTGTTTTTATGGAAAAATTGAAAAGAATTTCTACACAAGGGAGACTTTTGGGTGGATCGGCAAGTGTAGAGGAATGGGCGGACAAACATGTCATGGTTGTAGATTCAGTAAATAGCGCCGAAACACAAAAACAAGTTCAAACTGAATTTTTTAAAAGATTTCCATCAAAAAGAAAAACTGGTTACTTTATGCCCACTGGATATAGCCTACCGGCAAGACAAGGGCTTGGGGCACAACAGTTGATTACTTATAAAACAGATTAATGGGTGATAGAATAGCACAATATGAGTTCCCTAGAAGTCGGGATTCACACTTCACTGTCCCAACTTTTGATTTCAGCTTCAAATTCCTAATTCCAAGGGCAAATAAAGAACGTTTAATCATTGAACGTAATAGTCGGGGTCAAATTATTAGGTCTGAGGTTCCCTTGCATTATCTTAATTGTAGTAAAATATCCTCATGACAAAGAAAAAATCCATTGCCTTATTTGATATAGATAAAACAATCTACAACGACCATTCTTTTTTTGGAATTACTAAGTATTTTGTTGATGAGGGAATTATGCCACAGAAAGTTTGGAATGAAGTAAACAGGGAAGCGAAAAAATATTTTGATAAGCAACAGAGCTATTCTATAACTGCTGGTAATTTACTTGAAATTTACGGTCTGGGTTTGGTCGGACTTAGCTATAAAAAGATTCTTGATAAAACAAAGGAATTCTTTGTTAAAAACCTAGATAGGTTTTACCCATACTTTAAGGAAATATTACCTGCCTTAATAGAAAAATATGATGTTTATTTAATTTCTACAAATTCTCAAATGATTGCCGAGGCTGTTGTGGGTATCTATCAACTCGATGGCTATCTAAGCACAATGTTTGAGGTAAAAAACGGTGTTTTTACTGGAAAGGTATTAAGCACTTTGGCTAATGGAAAACATATTGTTAAAGACTTAATTTCTAAATATAAAGACAATTCATTAGCGGTTGGGGATTCAGAGAACGATATTTCCATGCTTGAACAAGTAAGGGTTCCGATTTGTATCAACCCATCAGAGGAATTATTGCTTGAAGCGAAAAAAAGAAATTGGTTGGTAATAAACGATAAAAACGCAGCCTCATATTTAAGAAAAATAATCGAAGAGAAATAATGTTAAAATACTTCCATGAGTTCTTTAGAAGTCGGGATAGTAGGTCTACCAAATGTAGGAAAATCAACTCTTTTTAACGCTTTGCTTAAGAAGCAGGCTGCGTATGTTGCTAATTTTCCTTTTGCTACAATTGAACCGAATGTCGGTGTAGTTCCTGTTCCTGATGAAAGACTTAGGGTTCTTTCCGAAGTTGTTAAGAATTCAGATGGTTTATCTTTTTTTCCTCCCGAAGTTCCCGCAACTTGTGAATTTTTAGATATTGCGGGCCTTATCAAAGGAGCGTCAAAGGGGGAAGGGTTGGGTAATAAATTTCTTTCTCACATAAGAGAGGTGGATACAATATGCCATGTGGTTCGTGCTTTTAGTGATCCAGATATTATTAAACAGGGAGTTACAAATCCAAAAGAGGATTTTGAAGTTGTTAATTTAGAATTAAGTTTAGCCGATTTGGATCATCCTGATGCTCCGCCTTTAGCAAAAAAACCCATTCTGGTTGCTTTAAATATTGATGAGTCGGACTTATCTCGTTCTAAAGAAATGGAAGTTGGTTTTGCAAAAGAAAATAATTTGAAAACAGATCAGGTAGTTGCGGTTTGTGCAAAAACGGAATCTGAACTTTCCGAACTTTCCAAAGAAGAGCAAAAAACATATCTCAAAGATTTGGGAGTAACTGAGTCTGCGCTTGATAGGTTAATTAAAAAAGCATTTGCTACTTTAGGACTTATAACCTTTTTAACTGCAGGAGAAAAAGAAGTAAGAGCATGGACTATTAAGAGCGGTATTAATGCCCAGGAAGCATCGGGAGTAATCCACACCGATTTTATGAAAAAATTTATTAAAGCTGATGTCTGTGACTATGATAAATTTGTTGAAGCAGTGGGTTGGAAGAACGCTCGTGATAAAGGATATGTAAGAAGTGAGGGAAGGGATTATATTGTTAAAGACGGAGACGTGATTGAATTTAAAATTGGAACTTAGGCGCCTTTTTGCTTTTTTTAACCTCGATTGTTATCCAGCCTTCGGAAATGGTGATTTTTCCATTATCGTCCGTCATAGCTGCAGTTATTTTATTATCGCGCACCGTTTTTTCTTCAGTTGGCTGTTTGATAAACTTTTCAACCTGGTTGTCAACAGTATCTTTGCAAATTTTTCTAGAATACATTTTTGCACAATCTTTTCCAAAAATGCAACCTATGGAACAGGGTAGCGGTGATGATTCTACTTGGCTCATATTTTTCTGGGGCCATTGTAGAACCTCTTTACTGAGTAGTCAAACTTTGCTAGAATCTAGCCTGATATGGAAAAATATGAATTGACTTTAGTTTTGGATATAAAAGCAACTCCTGCCAAAAAGAAAAAAGTTACTGAAACAGTTGGGAAGATTGTTAATCTTCTTAAGGGTAAACTGGGTAAGGTTGAAGATTGGGGAGAAAAGGAAGAGGGAATTTACCTTTTTTTCCCATTGGAAATTTCAAAATCTTCGGTTAAAATGATTACTGCAAAACTTAGTCAGGAAGCGGATATTAAAAAATATTTGATTATAAGAAAGTAATATGGCAAGAAGTTTAAACAAAGTCCAATTAATCGGAAATTTAACCAGAGATCCGGAACTTAGATATACTCCTTCCGGAGCTGCAGTTTGTACAATCGGTCTTGCCACAAACAGACAGTGGGTAACCGAAGCTGGAGAAAAGAAAGAAGATGCCGAGTTTCATAGACTTGTCGCATGGAACAAGCTTGCCGAAATTTGCTCACAACTTCTTAAAAAAGGAAGAAAGGTATATGTAGAAGGAAGGCTTCAGACTAGAAGCTGGCAGGGACAGGACGGTAGCCAAAAACAGACAACCGAAATTGTAATTTCAGACATGATAATTCTTGATCCTAAGGGTTCGGTTCCGGTTGCTGATGAATTCGACGTTCCTGAATCTTTAGGTGAAGTTCCTCCTATTGAAGTTTCTCAAGAAAAAAAATCTGGGAAGGAGTCAAAACCTTCTAAACCTGAAAAGAAAGAGAAGAAAGAAAAAGAGACTCTAAATGATGAGGATATTCCCTTCTAATGCAAAAAGGTAAAAAAAGAAAATCCGTATTTAAGTTAAAACCTGTTAAAAAGAACTGTCTTTTTTGCAGAAACAAAACCGAACCGGATTATAAAGACATTGAAACACTTAAAAGATATGTTTCCGAAAGAGCAAAGATTTTAGGAAAAGATAGAACAGGTGTTTGTGGTAAACACCAAAGAAAGATAAGTAAGGAAGTTAAGAGAGCAAGAGTTTTGGGTCTTCTTCCATTTACACTTAAACTGTAATATTCTATTTAGGTGTGGTTTGTTAAAAGGTATGATTAAAGTTAAGTTTTCGGTATTAAGAAAAATCGTATTATACTTCTTTGTTTTTATAGTTGTATTTTCTGGTGGTTATTTGTTGGGAGTAAGGGGCTATAGGTTGGAAGTCGAGAAATCTAAAACAATTAATCTTGTAAGGGATTTACCTGCCGATAAATCCAATGTTGATTTTTCTCTTTTCTGGAAAATTTGGGATACAGTCTCAACCCGTTATTTTGACAAAACAAAGATAAATCAGAAAGACATGGTTTATGGCGCAATTGAGGGAATGGTTGCGGCAATTGGGGACCCGTATACAGTTTTTCTTCCTCCTAATGACAACAAGGTTGCAAATGAAGATCTTTCGGGTACTTTTGAAGGCATTGGAATTGAAATAGGTTTTCGCGGAAACCAACTTACCGTAGTTTCTCCGCTTCCAGATTCTCCAGCAGAAAAAGCGGGGATCAAAGCGGGAGATTCCATAGTTGGCATTAAAGATGAAGCTAAAGATGTTGACAGGGGAACAGTGGGTATAACTCTTACCGAAGCCGTAAAAATTATAAGGGGAACGGCGGGAACTAAAGTTACACTTGCCCTAACCAGAGACGGATTAACACAAGTTAAGATTGTCGAAGTAGAAAGAGCCAAGCTAAACGTTCCTAGTATTGTACTTAAATTTGTTGGGGATGATAAAAGTATTGCCCACTTAAGAATTATCAAATTCGGAGGGGCAACGCTTACCGAATGGGATAAAGCCGTCAATCAGATATTGGATGCAAATGTAAAAGGAGTAGTACTTGATTTGAGAAATAACCCCGGAGGGTATCTTGAAGCCTCGGTTGATATTGCCGGAGAATTTTTGAAAACTGGAAGCGTTGGTGTAATTGAAGAAAGTGCAAACGGAAAAAAGAATGAATTTAAAACTCAAAGGATAGGTAGATTAACCCAGGTTCCATTGGTGGTGTTGGTTAACGAAGGTTCTGCTTCGGCTTCAGAAATATTGGCAGGAGCTTTGAAAGATAATAATCGAGCAAAAGTTGTGGGTGAAAAAACTTTCGGAAAAGGTTCAATTCAGGAACCCATAGATTTTACAGGGGGAAGTGGTCTTCATATTACCATTGCCAGATGGCTTACTCCTTCCGGATTTTGGGTAAACGAGAAGGGCTTAACTCCGGACATTGAAGTTAACGTTGACGAAGATAGTAAAATAGATAACCAGCTTGAAGAAGCAATCAAGCTTTTATAAAAAGAAGTATGTTTAAAAAACTATTTCTTATAATCGGAATTGTCTTTTTTCTTCTTGTTGCTGTTTTGGGGGGAGCAATTTCGGATAGACTTTTTGGATTTAGCCCACTGGATAAACTTTTTCCCAGAAAGGAAAATGTTTCTCAATTTAACAGACTTTTAACGCAAGAATCGGTAGTTACCGAGGTCGCAGAAAATGTATCACCTTCGGTTGTAACGGTCTCGATGCAAACTTCACCCCAAAAAATTTTGCAGTTTAATCTTTTTGGAGGTTTTACCTCAAGAATTGAGGGAGGATCTCCTCAAGATATTGGTAGTGGTTTTATAGTTTCCCAAAACGGACTCATTGTAACCAATAAGCACGTAGTTTCGGAAGCAAATGCAAAATATAAAGTAATTACAAGCGACGATAAAGAATATGAAGTAAAAACTATTTCAAGGGATCCCGCCAACGACATAGCTATACTTAAAATTGATGCAAGCAGTCTTAAAGCTGTTGACCTTGGAGATTCGGGAAATTTAAAAGTGGGTCAATTTGTTATAGCAATAGGTACAGCCCTTGGAGAATTTCGGCATACGGTTACGACAGGAGTAATATCTGGACTAGGAAGAGGAATAACTGCGGAAAGCCCCTTTGAAGGTTATGCTGAAAAGCTTGACGATATCATTCAAACAGATGCAGCAATTAACCCGGGGAATTCAGGAGGCCCACTTTTAAATTCACAAGGTCAGGTGATTGGAATTAATGTTGCCGTTGCGGAAGGGGCAAACAATGTTGCCTTTGCCCTTCCTGTGAATGTTTTAAAGAATGCCTTGAAAGAATTTAATGATAACGGAGGATTTAGTAAAAGAGCTTATATAGGCATAGAATACCAGATAATTGCTCAAGCTAATGCAATATTAAACAGTGTTCCTCAGGGGGCTTATGTTGTAGGAGTTATCGAAGGATCACCTGCGGAAATTGCAGGTATTAAAGAAGGGGATATTGTTACCAAAATAGATAACGAAAAGATTGAAGAGAAAGGTAAAAGTCTGTCTGGAATAATTACCGATAAAAAACCTGGCGATATTGTAACAGTGGAACTTTGGCGAAACGGTGAAACCCAAAAGATTCAAGTCGCCTTATCAGAATTTAATCAATAATATCTTGATTTACCTCTGTATTATCCTATAATATACATATGTCTTCAGAATTTGGACTTTTTGTTGGTGAGAGGGTAGACCCCGTTATGAAAAAATTTCACTACATTTATTCTAAGGTATTAGAAAATTCCCTAAACAAAACCACGATTCCGGGAATATATCGAACACTTGATGCGCATAGGTCAAGATATAATTTCTCTGCTAAGTTGATTGAATCCACCCAGCAAAAATCTTTAGTATTGGATTTAGCCTGTGGTACTGGATACGGATCTACAAGTTTTACAGATGTTGATTGGGTAGGTATAGATATCTCGCAAAATGCGTTAAATTTCGGTAGAAAGAATAATCAAAATCCGAAATTAAGAAGTCAGTTATTTATTAATGCTGATGTATTAAGATTGCCATTTCCCGATGGAATATTTGATGCGGTGGTGTGTTTAGAAACATTAGAACATTTAGATTTGCTTCAAGTAAATTACTTTCTTGATTTGATTTTAAAAAAATCCAAAAAATCTGGTTTGGTAATTATTTCAATACCGAACAGGGATTGGTTTAACCCCGGAAAAGAAATTACAGACGCACCTAGAAATAAATATCATAAATTCGAACCCAATTTTAAAGAATTTCAGGATATGTTATTGGATAAATGGGATAATATTTCCTTTTACTATCAATCAGGATGTTTTAAAAAATACGAATCGATTCCGCTAGTTAGGCCTTTGTCCAAGGTGGTAAATATTGCCTTAAGAAGATATGCATGCATAAAACCTTATGAAAATTTTGACGCGGTCAAAGAAGTGCCTTCCGTATTTATTGCCGTCTGTAAAAATCCCGTTTAGACAGTTAGGAAAGAGGTAAGAGAGGTAATTTTTTCCATATTTCCGTCTAAGATTCCCTCCAGGTTTCCAAATGATTTTTTAATTCTGTGGTCAGTGATTCGGTCTTGGGGAAAGTTATATGTTCTTATTTTTTCCGATCTCATACCCCTTCCTATAACCGACCGGTATCCTGCCATGGTTTTTATTTTTTCTTCCTCCTGTTTTTCCCAAAGCTTTGCCCTTAAAAGATCGTATGCAATTTTTCTATTTTGTTCCTGAAATCTTTCTGTTTGTGCGGCAACAACAATTCCGGTGGGTTTATGAATAAGTCTGACAGCAGTTGAAACCTTCTGTACGTTTTGCCCGCCCTTGCTTGAAGAGTGGAAAAACTGCATCTCAACGTCCTGGGGATTTATATTTACATCTTCTTCTTTAATTTCAGGAAGAACCGCAACCGAGGCGGTTGAAGTATGTATTCTTCCATGTCTTTCGGTAGAAGGAATTCTTTGGACTCTATGAACACCGGATTCGTTTTTGAGTTCTTCCCATGCACCAAGGCCGGTAACCTGAAGAACAGTATCGCTTACAGTAACAATCTTCCACCCTCTTTTAAGGCAGTAGCGCCAGTACATTCTATAAAGGTCATTTGCCCATATCTTTGCTTCATCTCCACCCGTTGCTCCTCTTACTTCAATATATACGATTTGTACTTCCATGAAGTGAATTATTTCTTTTTTAGTTCTTTTCTCAATTCCGAAAGTGTTTCTGGCCTTTGCATCTCCTCAAGAATCTGCTTTTGTTTTTTGAGTTTCCTTTTTTCCGTTTTAGAAACTTTCCCGGCTGTTTTTGCAGATTGTCTAACTTTGAATTTTTCAACTCTTCCCGCAGTGTCGACAAACTTAATCTGTCCGGTGTAGAAGGGGTGACAATTGGAACATACCTCAACAGATATTTCAGGAACAGTTGAGCCTACCACGAATGTGTTTCCACAGGCGCATGTTACTTTGGCTTCGGGATACCACTTAGGATGAATTTGTGCTTTCATTGCAAGCTAGTATTATATCTTTTCTTTTTAATTTCGGCAATCAGTACTCCCAGAACAATAACTATTCCTCCAATAATATAAACAGGCGTAATTTTTTCCCCCAACCAAATAACGGCCAGAGGTGCCGAAAAAAGAGGGTAGAGGTAGGAAAAAACCGCAGCTTCTCCAATTTCTATGCTTTTTTGGGCCCTATTGCTTAAATAGTAAGCTAAAGAACCCGATATCAGAGCCATAAAGGCTACACCAAGATGATAGGGAAACGTAACTGATGTAATATCGGTGATTGAATATTTTGTTAACGCAAATGGGATAAGGGATATAAATCCGACAATAAAAGAAGTGTTGGTTAAAGTAAGGGGTGAAACATCCTTTCTTAAAAGTTTTTTGGCAAGAACTGCTCCCCATGCGGTTGTAAAAAGATAGAAAAAGATCAAAAGGTTTCCCGAGAGCCTTATTTGGGTATGATTGTTTTGAAACACGGGTTCAAAAACTGTCAGAATTGTTCCCAAAAGGGCTATCCCCATACCTATTTTTTCCTTTATGGTAACATGCTCCCTAAGAAAATAAACTCCCGCGAAGGAAACAAGAAGTGGGTTTATAAGGGTAATTAGTGTTGCGTCAAGGACGGTTGTGTTATCAAGTCCGAAAAACAAAAGTCCCAGAGAGACGGTTGAGGTAATCAGTCCGTAAAGAATTAGTTCTAATCTGGTTTTTCCATCTTTAGGAAAATGAAAGCCGAAAATTAAAAATAGTATTAAAGACAGTATTGTAGAAAGACCAAAACGGTAGACTAAAAATAAAAGGGGAGGAAAACCCCCAAGAGTATATTTAATAACAGGTTCCGCTATGCCCCAAATGGCAGTGACTATTATCAGTAAAATATAGGCCCTTACTCTATGGGGATTCATATAATATCCAAAATTCTGGTTATGCCAAAAGAAAATCCTACTGCAGGGATTTCTCTTCCGGCAAAAACTCCTATTAAATTATCATATCTTCCGCCTCCGCCTATTGAAAGACTTTGTGGGTTATTATCGATTTTCATTTCAAAAATTGTAGAAGTATAGTAATTTAATCCTCTTGCAAGAAAAGGATTAAAAATATAATCCCTTTCTTCTTTAAAACCGCTTTTTTCAAGTTCAGTAAATATTTTTACAAGCCTTTCTGTTTTCTCGGCTTTTTCCAGTTTTTCCAAACTGCCCACGGTTTTTTCCACTTCCAATTTCCCAATTTTATCAATTTTATCGATTGTTATTATTTTTTCTTTTGTATAACCCAAATTATCAAATATCTCCCTGTCGTTTATTTGCATGATTGGGTTATTTATGCTAATTTTCTTTGCTGCTTTTAAAGCAGCAATAATTACTCCCGAATCCGTTTTGGGATCATCTGACCCTACGGTATCAAAATCAAACTGAGTAAATTCCCTTGCTCTTCCTTTTTGGGGATTTTCTCCTCTGAAACATTGGCCTATTTGATATCTTGAAAAAGTTGGGGAAAGAAGTCCCAAATTATTGGCTATGAACCTTGCCAGGGGAACAGTCAGGTCGTAACGAAGGGCCAGTTTTCTTCCTCCTTTATCCTCAAATTGATATATCAGTTTTTCTTCTTCTCCGTATTTGCCTAAAAGTGTATCTGCAAATTCCAAAGTTGGAGTTTCAAGCGGGAGGAAACCTTCTTTTTCCAGAGTTTCTGCAATACTATTAATCATCAGACGTCTTTTTTTGGCATCTTCAGGCATGATATCTCTAAAGCCTTTAGGTGTAACAGGTCCTTTTTGCATGCTTAAATATTAAGCTTACGGGAGTTTTTATTCAACTAGGAAGATGGTTCTTGCTGAAAAAACGTCTTTAACTAAAGTTCCTACAACAATTACTTGGTCATCTTTGGCAATGTTTTTATCAGAAAGTTTGGTCGAAGTGGATATTATTGCCTTTTTATCTTCATCCAAAATTATTTCTTTTTTAGATATGGATTCTACTTTTCCGGTAATTATGTCGATTTGAGGAAAAGTTGAAGGCGACGTTATGAGAATTCTTTTTGTGTTTAGGACATTGTTGCCGTTTTTATAGCCCATTGCTACGATATAATCTCCGATTGCAATATCAGTAAACTTAACTTCCTTGGGGGAGGGGCTTTGATTAATGACAGAAATACCTTCTTCAGCAAATACCTGTTCTATACTATCCGAATCTGTTTTGACCTGTATAGTTTTTTCAGCAATATCGGTAACCGTTCCCAAATAGGCCTTTGGGCTATTTAAAATATCCTCAACTTTTTTAAGAACTGTTTCTCTGACCCCGGATTCTGTTGACGTTTCCTCATCGGTATCATTATTGTCGGGTTTAGAAGATTGCATTTGAGTTGAATAAACAAGTCTTAATTTTTCCGAAGATGTTTTTTTGTCCTCAGAAATTGCTGTAATCACTATTTGATTGATTCCGCCTGTTAAATCCATGTCTTTTTCAAAAGTTCCACTTTCACTATTTTTTACAAGATAATCGGCCTTGTCATTCGATATAATAACCATTGAATTTTTTGATGCTATCCCGGAAATATTAACAGGTGAAGAAGTAATAACATCATCATAGTTGGGTTTGGCAATCGCAATTCCTGTGCCGCTATTTGATTGGGGGTTAGGGGTAGATTCTGTAGCAACATCTTTATTATAGGAAAAATTTATTCTGTAAATTCCGAACCCAATAACAAGACCAAGCAATATTCCCCCCACTATTGCAAACCAGACTTCTTTGCGCATCCCCGCAATATAAAGTAAAGAGGATGCTCTTGTCAAGGAAAAGGTCTCGTGTTAAATTGTTTTGCTATGGATATAACCGGCTTACCAAAACAGGCATTCAAATTAAAAGGAAAAACTGCAGCAATTATTGCTGAGGCATTAAACTGTAAAATTGAAGTTGAAAAAGAGACTAAACTGGAAATTTCAGAGCCCGGAGAATATGAAGTTGGGGGAGTATCTATTATAGGTTTCAAGTTTGGAGAGGATACTTTTTTTGTTTTTGAAATAGACGGATTAAGAATTGCCTATTTGGGTAGTTTAACCAAAGAAATAGGGGATGAAAAAATTTCTCAGTTAGGTTCAATAGATATTCTAATTATTAATGTTTCCAAAAGCACCAAAGAATCATTGAAAGCTGTTTCAGGGATTGATCCCTATTTTGTACTACCTTTTAATCCCGAGGGAACTGTTGATACTTTCCTTGCTGAGTCTGGAATAACGGTTGAAAAAATGGATAAATTTTCGATTAAAAGGGAGGATATTTTAGGGGATCAAAGTGTAAAAATAGTTCTTCTGCCCAGCAAATGATACTTAAAACCCTTTTTTAGGTATTAGGATATAAATTATATGGCTGATGAAAAGCAAGTAAGAGTACCGCCGCATTCAGATAGTGCCGAAGTTTCGGTTTTGGGAGCTTTGCTTTTAGATAAAGACGCAGTTATTGCCGTTGCCGAATTTTTAAGACCCGAAGATTTTTACGACGAAAGACATAAAGAAATCTTTGAGTGTGCTATCGAGCTTTATGAAGAACGGGTTCCCGTCGACGTTCTTACCGTATCCGAAAAACTTAAAAAAAGAAAAACATTAAAAATGATAGGAGGAACGGGATATTTGACCGATATGGTCAATAAAGTTCCTACAGCCGCACACGTTGAACACTATGGAAAGATTGTTAAAGACGCAGCTGTAAAAAGACTTCTTTTACAATCCGCGTCAAAACTTGTAGATCTATCTTTAGATGAAGGTTGTGCCGCGGATGAATTAATGGACAAGGCGGAAAGCGAAATATTTTCTCTTTCACAAAGACATATATCAAAATCCTTTACTTTAGTTAAGGATGCTTTGGCGGAAAGCTTTGACAGACTCGATGAACTTCATAAACAAGGGGAAGGCTTAAGAGGAGTTCCCACAGGGTTTAAGGATTTGGACGATTGTCTGGCAGGAATGCAAAAATCCAATCTTTTAATTCTTGCCGCTCGTCCTGGGGTAGGGAAAACCTCACTTGCCTTAAATATTGCCCAGAATCTTGCAGTTAAATATAAAAGACCGGTTGGTTTTTTCTCTCTTGAAATGAGCAGAGAGGAACTTGTAGACAGACTTCTTGTTGCACAGGCTGATATTGACGCATGGAAACTTAAAACAGGAAAACTTGGGGAAGATGATTTTACTAAGCTTTCTAACGCCATGGGAGAGCTTGCAGAGGCCCCAATCTTTATAGATGACACTCCGGCACTTTCGATTCTCGAAATGAGAACTAAAGCAAGAAGACTTCAGGTCGAAAACGGAATAGATCTTTTGGTTGTTGATTATCTTCAACTTGCAAGATCTAGACAGCTTGAAAATAGGGTACAGGAAGTTTCCGAAATATCCCAAGGACTTAAAAATTTGGCAAGGGAACTTAAGGTTCCCATTCTTTGTATCTCACAACTTAATAGGTCGGTTGAAACAAGGGGGGGTCAGAAAAGGCCACAGCTTTCGGATTTAAGAGAGTCGGGATGTCTTGCTGGAGAAAGTTTAATTATTAGAGCAGATACGGGGGAAAGAGTAGCAATAAAATCATTGGTTGGAAAGAAAAATATTCCAATCCTTGCATTAACTGGAGGTACATTTAAGTTGAAAAAAGTGAACTTAAGCAAAGTTTATTCAAGTGGGAGAAAGATGACATATAAGCTTGTACTCAAAAGCGGAAAAATAATTGAGGCTTCAGGAAATCACCCGTTTTTTAAGTTTGCCGAGTGGAGCAGATTAGATAATCTTAAGATAGGAGATAAGATTGCAACTCCCAGAGAATTATCTGTTCCTGCTGGTTTGGGTACATCTCTTAGCGATAATAAATTAATTTTACTTGCACATTTGATAGGGGATGGCTGTTTTGTAAAAAGACAACCTTTACATTACACAAATTCGGAAATGGCCATGATAAATATAGTTGAAAAAGCAGCCAAAAAAGAGTTTTCGATTGTTCCGAGAATTGTTAAACAGGAGAGTTGGTTTCATCTTTATCTTTCATCTAAAGAGAAACTTACTCATGGAAAAAGAAATCCTATTTGTAAATGGTTGGATGAGGATTTGTTAATCTACGGTTTGCATTCAAGAGAAAAATTTATTCCAGAAAAAGTGTTTCTTCAAAAGGAAGGTAAAATCTGCTTATTTTTAAAACATTTGTGGTCAACTGACGGATGTATCTATTTATATAAAGGGAAACAAAAGAAAAAAGTTACACTTTATTATGCTTCGTGCAGTAGAAAATTAGCCGAAAACGTATCACACCTTCTTTTGAGACTTGGAATTATTTCCACAATTACAATTTCCAAAAAGAAGGGCTACGAAGATATTTATAATGTACAAATTCAGGGAAAGGAGAACCAATTAAGATTTTTGAAATTAGTAGGATTTGTCGGAATAAAGAGTGAAAAAGCTAAAAATGCAATAAAGTTTTTGCAATCAATTGATTCAAATCCGAATAATGATGTTATTCCTAAAGCTGTATGGAAGTATATAGAGCAAATAAGAAAACAAAAAAAGATTAGCTCCAGAGAATTTCACAAAAAAATGGACTGGGCATATAGTGGAACCCAAAGGTTTGGAAACGGTATAGGCAGAGAGAGACTTAACAAGATTGCAAAAGTACTTAAAAACAAATATCTTTTAAATTTATCCAAATCGGATATATATTGGGATGAGGTAAAAAGTATTCAAAAAGTGGGAATAAAAGAGGTGTATGATGCGACTGTTCCGGGACATGCAAATTTTGTAGCAAATGATATTATTGTCCACAATAGCATCGAACAAGATGCGGACGTTGTCATGTTTCTTTGGCGGGAAGATGAAGAAAACTTGGAAAATATGGTTTTGGATATTGCAAAGCACAGAAACGGACCATTAAAATCAATTCAATTATTCTTCAAAGGAGACAGAATTAAATTCTACGGAAGGGAAACTAAAAGAAGTTGAGACTGTCAACCTTACTCCGGTTCGGAGTGTCTACTTAGTATTTTAAGGAGTCTAAATGTTTTGGGACTATGTTTTGATGACAATTCCGTGTTTATGTGTGACACTTCGTAAAGTTCTTCCCACGAAAGTTCAGAGGGTGACGATTTGAAGGATGTAAAAGAAGGTAAATTCGACCCCTGAGGGAATCTCTTTTTTAAAATATTCTTTAATTTATTTTCAAGACTTGTGTTATAGCTTTCTGTCACAGTGCCGAGGAGAGGAGTCGAACCTCCATGAGATTTTAGTCTCACAGGTTTTTGAGACCTGAGCGTCTGCCATTCCGCCACCTCGGCTTACACGGTCAATTATATCAAAATCTGGCTATTATTATGCTATCCAAAGGAAGATTGCGGCGATGACTATAAGTTGGGTAAGTATTCCCCAGAATGGGGGAGCGTTTATCTGAAGCGATTTTTGGAATTTAATCCATTTTAGTATGTATTTATTGTTGCGCACGTTTAAATAAAAGTAGGGAGCTTCTATTAAATCCGGAAGGATAGCTGCAAACGAGGAAAGAAGGGTTCCTATGACCATTGTTGTATTTGGTGCTTGGGTAAGTGCAATGATGCTTCCAAGAACCAAAGCTATAGATGAATCAATAGCTACAATAATAGTACTTTTTTTTGTAGGCTTTCCATATTTTTTTACTTCTGCCGATAAATGCGGATTCCAATGGGGAACTCTTTCCAGAATAAAATGGCTGGCAAAGGCAATTGGGATTGAAAGAGCTGGGTTTCCCAGTTTTACTGCAATTGCAGCTCCCAGAAGTGCGTGAGGAGTTTCTAACATGTAGTTAAATATTATATACTCTACGGGTATGATAGCAAACTGGCTGGCAAATGTTTTAGGAATTATTATTTTTCTCTTTCTTTTCTGGAAAAAACTTAAAGAGGATTACAGCTCTAATATTATTTTTAGTCTGGCCTTTTTTATTCTAATGGGTACATTAATAGGTTTTCTGGTTTCCAAATATTTCTTTCCTGCTTGGTTTTTTTGGATGGAAGGTTTTGGTGCTTTCTTAGGCCTTTCCTTGGGAATTACTAAATATAACACCCGTTTTTTTGAAACATATGAAGCATTTTACATATCCTTAATGCCGTGGCTTTCCTTATTTTATTTATCCCAACTTATCAATAATCCGTCTTTCGGAATTGCCATGGTGACGATAGTTAATTTTGGCTTTATAATTATTTTTAACTTTATAAACGTACGTTATAAAAACTTCTCCTGGTATAAATCGGGAAAAATTGGTCTTGCAGGACTTTTAACTTCAGGAACCTTTTTTTTAACAAGGGCTGTGATTGCATCTTTAATACCTTCTGTGATATCCTTCTTGGGCTTAAGTGAAATTGTTCTTTCCGGAGTATGTGCTTTTACAATATTTCTTTTGATATATAATCTATCTAAGGAAGCATAATAATAAAAATGGATAATAAACAAAAAAAGGAAACAAAGAAAAATTCGGAGGTAGTGGTGAAGTTTCCTGCCAACTTGCTTTTTCCGATACGAAAACTTCTTACATGGAGACTTGATTCTCTTGAGAAAAAAAAGAAAAGCATAGAAGAAGAAGATCCTTTTAAAGATAACGATAGGCTTAATGATAACGCCTCTCCCGATACAGACGCCGCTGAGCAATTCGGTCATGCCAGAAGTACTGCATTAAAAAATGAGTTAGTAAAGAAGATTATTCAGACCAAAAAAGCACTGACAAACATAAAATACGGTACCTATGGAATATGTAGTGATTGTAAAAAAATGATTGATACTGATAGATTAATGGTTTACCCCGAAGCTACACTTTGTGTACCTTGCGAAAAGAAAAGAGAAAAGTGAACCCAAAAATAGTATCTGAGGACGATTCCATTTTAATTTTAGATAAGCCTTCGGGTTGGATTACAAATGATGCTTCAACTACAACCACCCAGCCTGTAGTTCAAACATGGTTAAGAGAAAATTTTAAATACTTACTAATAGGGGATAGAGAAAGAAGGGACGGTATTGTTCACAGACTGGATAAGGAAACAAGCGGGATTTTGTTGGTTGCAAAAACTGCTGAAGCTTTTGAAAAACTTCAGAAAGAGTTTAAGGAAAGAAGGGTACAAAAAATTTATTTAGCTTTAGTCCACGGAGAAATTATTCCTAAGGAGGGTGAAATTAAAGCTTCAGTGGGCCGTCTTCCCTGGAGAAGAGAAAGATTTGGGGTACTTGCGGGGGGAAGGGAAGCGATAACCTTATACAAAGTTATCCAAGTACTTAAAAAGGAAGAAGAACAATTATCTTTAGTAGAACTTTATCCAAAGACAGGAAGAACACATCAAATAAGAATACATTTGAAGTTTATAGGTCATCCGATTGTGGGGGATAATTTTTATGCAGGTAGAAAAACGGCAAGAAATGATAGACTTTGGTGTCCCAGACTTTTTCTTCACGCTTCTCAAATTTCATTTATCCATCCTAAAACAGATAAAGAAACTAGGTTAGAATCTAAATTGCCTCTAGATTTGGAGGATATCCTTAAGAAACTTTCTTAGGAAAATACTGAATGCAGTGTACGTTTCTTTTGTTCCAATTTTTTAGACCACTATCGGCGTCGATTGATTTATTACCGGTATTTAGCTTAATATTAATGTGTTTTTGATAGGATCCGCGACTGCGACAATTAGCTATTGCTTGAAAATTACCTTCGGTGAGTTCTAATTCTCTAAGTAGAACAACCATTTCTTCATATAGAAAGACACAACCCAGACACACTTCGTTAGAGACCTTGGTGGTTATTTTAGCTTCTTTTCCGTCTGTTTTAATTACTATTTCCCTTTCCATGCTGGTGATTATATAGCACAAAAAAATATTTCACAATCTTCTTTACACGGATCTTGATTTTGGTTTAAACTGATCTAATGCCCAGACCTTCTTTGGCCAAAAGAAAAGCATTTAAAAGAAATCAGGGAAAACACATCCGGTTCAAATGGTTGTTTATTGTTTTAGCTTTTCTCCTTTTTCTTCTTTTACTTTTTTTACTCAGAACTAAATACTGGAATTCGAATGGAAAGTTTTCTGTGGTTGGAAGTTTGAATGGAGATGTTGTTATTTACCTTTACGATACTAAATCGGACAGTCAGACACGATTGATAATACCCGGCAATACTCAAGTTCTTGCCTCGTATGGTTTAGGTACCTGGAAACTTGATAGCCTTTGGAAATTGGGTCTTGATGAAAAAATCGGCGGAGGACTGGTTGTCAGAAGCCTTGCGAAAAACTTCGGTTTTCCGGTTTATATCTGGGAGGAAAAACTGACGATGGGGGATAAATTAAGAATTAAACTTTTTTCGTTATTAAATAAGGGCAATGAGGAAATTATAGATTTGAGAAAAACCGGTTTTCTTAAACAGACGGTGTTTATAGATGGGGAAAAAGGATATGTTGTTAATAAAGATGCTCCTGAAGATGTATTGTCTTTTTTTTCCGAACAGGAAGAGTTTGGAAGCGAGCTTAAAGCAAAGATAACAGACTTAACTGGCATGTACGGAATTTCTGAAAAAGTGGGAAGAGTTATTGAGACAATGGGCATTAAGGTGGCAGCAATTTCCAAAAATTCTAATACCCCCGGAGATTGCAAAGTCAGCGGTAATAATAAAAAATTGATTCATAAAGTTGCATTAATACTTGATTGTAGTGAAGTGGTATTAAAAGATACCGAAACATTTGATATAGAACTAGATCTCTATAACAAGTTTGCTCAGGAATTTTGATTTTCTTCCTCGGAGCTAATCTTTTCGATAGGGAATGATGGAATATTTTTGGCTTTTTGAGATTTTTCAACTTCCTTTATAAATACCTTTATTTCTTTGGAATCTATAGATTTAATATATGCTTTATAGCAGTTGCCCATAGGAATAAGACGTCTAAGTCTTAGTGCAAGATCGTCCGGAAGTCTTCCAATATATTTTCCGTCAATTGTCGTAAGGGATACTCTATGAGTATGAGCATTTAGTTTTACTTCATCGCAGGCATTTAAATTTGCAATAATTTTGTTATCTCCCAAATTAAGAAGGGACACAAGTTTGGTTTTACCCGGTTCTTCGATAAAGGAAGCAGTATTTGCGGGTTTAAGTTCAGATATGCATTTTTCTCTCAAACCCTTCCATTTTGATAGGTTCTTTTGGGCAATTGTATTAAAGTTGTCAATTTTAATTATTTTTTGGCATATGGATTTAGCCTTTTTAAGATTACCGCTTTCGAAATAAGCTTTAGCCAACCTATTGAGAATTTCGGTGTCCGAAGGTGTTTCTTTTAAAATTTCTTTATTAACTTTTATGGCTTCTTCCCAGTTGCCTTCAAGTGCAAGAGATATGGATTTTTGGGCAAGGTTGTAGTTCATATTAATAGAATTTATTGTAAAAATAACTTTCTTGAGTATAAATTGGGAAAATGCCTTGTCAAGGGCAATTTCAGCTTGTATAATTGTCAAAGCAATGAGCGGACACAGTCACTATTCAACAATTAAAAGGGCCAAGGAAGCTAATGACGCCCAGAGGGGAAAGATATTCTCCAAGTTTGCTAGAGAAATTGGGATTGTAGTTAGGGAAGGTGGGGGAGCCGATCCCGCCTTTAATTACAAACTTAGGATGGTTTTGGATAAAGCAAGGGCAGCCAACATGCCTAAGGATAATATTGAAAGAGCGATCTCCAAAAGTTCAACCGGCTCGGCTTTGGAAAAAATCCTTTATGAAGGTTTTGGACCTGGAAATATTCAAGTGATAGTTGAAGCAGCAACTGATAACAAAAACAGAACCAGTCAGGAAATTAAAAATTTGTTTGAAAGAGGAGGGGGGAAGATGGCGGGAACCGGAGCGGTATCTTTTAATTTTGAAAATAAAGGTCTTTTGGTTGTAGAAAAAACTTCTTCCCCTGATGAACAGATGCTCAAGATGATTGATTTGGGAGTAGAGGATATTGATGAAACATCCGATGGCTTTGAAGTTTATACACAACCCGATAAATTATATGAAGTAAAGGGGGAACTTGAGAAGGCGGAGTTTAAGATAATTTCTGCGGAATTGTACATGAAACCTAAAATGTTTCAGACCGTATCAACTTCCGAAGATGCCAAAAAAGCCATGTCTTTTATAGACCTTCTAAACGATAATGATGATGTTCAAAATGTTTTTAGTAATTTAGATGTTCCGGATAATCTGCTGTGACTAAACGGAGAAAATTTTTAATAGCTTCTTTTATTCTTTCTTTGGGGTTTGTAGGGATACAATTTTTAGATAATCGATTTAAAATATTCGCAATTTTAGGTCTTAGTTTACTGACTTCAATCCTTTTTTTGTGGTCTTTGTGGGAAGGAATTGCAAAAAATTCAACACTACTTACACTTATCCTTCCTACTTTTTTTACGGCTGGAGTCGGAATATTTTGGTTTTTACTTCCTTCCAATGTTTTTGCAAGAATTCCCATGATTATTTTCTACGGTCTAGGAATATATGCTCTTTCTTTAACAATGAATGTTTTTACCGTTTCTGCAGTAAGAACAATTGCGCTTTTGCGTGCCGCTCGGGGAGTTGGTTTTGTACTCACTTTGGTTACATTATTCCTTGTTTACAACGCAATATTATCGTTAAAAATTCCTTTTTGGGGGAGTTTCCTTCTTATAACCTCCTTATCTTTTCCATTATTCTTACAAGGACTTTGGACAATACCCTTGGATATAAAAATATCCAAAGATTTAATTGTTCTTTCGGCAGTCTTTAGCCTGGTAGTAGGGGAAATAGCCTTAAGCTTATTTTTTTGGCCCACGACATTAGTTGTAGGATCAATTTTTTTGACAGTTGCTGTTTATGTACTATTGGGTCTTGGACAGGCCAAACTTGAACAAAGATTGTTTGTACAGACAGTAAAAGAATATCTGCTTGTGGGTATTCTTGTATTTATAGGCATGTTTTTTTCTACACATTGGGGTGGTTGAGAGTGGGGAAGTAGGGAGTAACATACCCCATAATTATAGGATAGATTGTTTCTCCAAAGGCATAGTTTTCACAAATATTACAGGGTATTTTCACGATTTGCGACGCAAACTTCAGCGAAAAGAAAACCCGAAGTCACTTAGTAGGCACGAATGTTATAGAATGATATAGTTAATAGGCATAAAATTAAGGTTTTTACTCTATTTGTGGATAAGTATGGAGTGTTATTTGGCAGTTATGATGTTGGTCTACTTCGAAAGGGGCAGTGCCATGTATTACGTTGAGATATGTAGCTACCTATAAAAGACAATACTCCTCGTTTAGATGATTATCTGAAGACTGTCATAGAGGGAAGTTAATTAATAGAGGTCGTACAATAATACTTTTACGACGTAGTATGAATAGAACGGTTGAGTGTAGTAACTTTATCGTTTT
>CAZOUV010000008.1:0-33330 GCA_964583105.1 uncultured Gammaproteobacteria bacterium | reverse complement strand
GATATAGGTTCAGGAGGGGGTTTGCTCCAAAAAGAAATTCAGATTTTAAAAAAACAGGGGTTTAGAACTGGTGTCCAGATAGTTTCTATGGATATTATCTATGGATCAAATAGTGGAAAAGATTTTGCTAAATATGCTACACACCTAGCCTTTACCAATTTGAATACAACACCAACCAAGGGTTATATTTCAAAAATTAACAATCTTTTTGAGAATTCAGCCGTAGGTGGATCATTTACTAAATTGCCATTTGCTAATGAAAGTTTTGATGGAGTTTTAGCAAGCTATTCATTTGGGATACACTCAGAGAGTAAAGAACAGATTTTACAGGCCTATGGCGAGCTTAATAGAGTTCTAAAAAGAGGAGGGGAAGCTCGAGTTAGTGTTATATTTGATCCTGAAAAGAATGTTTTTTGTACAATAAATAGATTTAGTCCTGTTGTTTATTCTTTGGAAGATCTTCCATTTCCACCATCAGATATAAAATTGGACGGGTCTATTGTAGGGAAAGGTCAAAATATCATTACAAATAATTTTTTAGTAATAAAAAAAGTATGATTGTTTGAACCTATTTTGCAGGGACTAGTAAACTATGTAGGGAACTATTATATCTTCTTTTTTAAGACATAATATAAAGTAAGTATGGTATAGGGAATAACTAAAAAGAATAGGTATTCCTCAATGGGTAATAAACCAATCTCTATTCCTAAAAGGTTGTCTAGATTAAAACTCCAATGTCCTCTTGCAACCGCAAAAGAATCCCATGCTGTTCCTATTAAAAAGAAACTTAAGGGGATTAAAATTCGTTCGTTTCTTGATTGATAGAGCCGTATCTGAAATTTTTGTTCAAGAAATAATGATATGACAAAAAGAAGAAAAAGTATGGTTATGTATTCCATAAAATAATATTAACATAAACTGGAATTCTCATCTAAAACCCTTGAAGCTATTTTGCAGAAGCTAGTGAACTGTTTAAGGAACTTCTTTAGATTAATATTCTACTCGGACATCGTGAAGCCAAATTTTGGGAGGTTGGGATAACATAAAGACCACTACCTCGGCCAGATCAGAAGGATTAATAAACTTCTCAAGGGGGGGATTATCACCAACCTTACTAAACATATTTGTGTTAACTCCACTTTGGTAAACACCTGCAACACGAATATTTGTTCCCTTAAGTTCAGCTTTTAATACTTCTGTAAATCCGTGCATACCATATTTACTGGCCGTATAAACAGACTGGTTTTCCTGAGCTACAACTCCAGATTTGGATACGATGTTTATAATGGCCGCCTCTTTTCTTTTTTTGAGGTGGGGAAGTACCAGTCTTGTGCAGTGAATTTGGGCTGTTAAATTTGTCTGAATCACTTCATCAATTACATTATGTTCTATTTCACCTGCTGGCAGCATCTTCTGCCAAATTCCAGCATCATTTATTAGTACATCTATATGTTTGAAATTAGAAATTATTTGTTTGATTGTGCAGTCTAACTTATCAGTATCACATATATCTAATGGATAAATATTTACTTGCGGTGAACCTAATTTAATTGCGGCATTTTTTACTTCGGCAAGTTTTTCTATATTTCGTGCAATGAGAACAAGATGAGTTTTATTCCTCGCCAACTTTAAAGCTATTTGTTTTCCTAATCCGTCAGAAGCTCCAGTAATGATAATAACTTTATCTTTCAGAATCATAAATGAATTATAACACCCTGAAGCTATTTTGCAGGGGCTAGTAAACTATATAAGGAACTTCTTTTTAGCTATGGCACAAGACCTCAACATCAACCCCCGGGTTTAGGTAGTCACTGCCCAAATCTTTTGCTAAATGTATTGAGATTGGCGAGATTGTAATTTCGTCAATTTTAAGTCCTCCCCCCATTAACATTCTGGTTATCTTTAAAGATTTAAAAACACCAGGCGTAGTAATGTTTATAGTTTTTTTCTCTTTTTCGACATGGTCTAATATTCCTAATTCCGAAAGTCTTTTTCTTGATTCTGGTTCAATGACAGCGATACCTTTTACCTTTTTGTTTGGTCCAATATGTTCTACAAATGCTTTAACTATTTTTTTAGCTTCCCCCGATTTGTTAGAGCCTATTTCTTGGATAACATAGTCCCCATTTTCATCTTGGTAATAATCCATAAATGCGTGTTCGTTTGATATGTATTTGGATTTGGTTTTCATCTCTCCAAAAGGAGAATAAAATTCAATGTTTTCACCTTCCATTATTGAAGTATATCATTTGAGCCTATTTTGCAGGCTTTAGTATACCAACTTCGAACAATCTGGCACAAGTTGAGCTCGTTTGATGTGAGTAAAACCCAAGAGTTTATTAGTCCTCAACCAACTTTTAATTTAGCGTAACTTCAACTACAATATCGGAAGATGAATATGAAAATAAGTAAAAAAGATATTGCTCCTGTTGAGAGGCCAACCGCCGTTATTCGTAATTACGCTTTCCCCTCAAAAGAGTTAAGTATTACCAGCATTGGAGTTAATGGCAGACACCCCTCAGATATTACTAAACAACACATAGAACATAAGCTCACCCTTATCTGCTATGTTGTTAAAGGTTCTGGAAAGTTTGTCGTAGACGGAGAGGTGTTTGAGATTGTTTCTGGTGATGCGATTTTTATCGAACCTAACCAAAAATATTATATTGAAGGAGATTTGGAGTATTTGGTTTGCTGTTCACCTGCTTATTATCGTGAACAACACGAGCAAGTCTAGCTTCAAGATTCGATTCTCTTCAGGGTTTGAACAGTTTGATGTAGTTTCTTGAGGCTACAAAATTTGCAGGGGCTAGTAAACTATGTCAGGAACTTCTTTCTTTACTCTTTTGTAAACTGGGACATAAATTTATATGAAAAAGGGTAAAAAATTTATTTTTTCAAATCGGAAGTCATTTTGTTTACTGCACCCATAAGATTATTGAAAGCAACAGTTTTTTGACGGTAAAGTACCGTATGTACATCATTTTCTGGGATATTGGTTACTCCTCTGTCATTGAGGTAAACAACAAACCCGTCTGGTATGTCGGCTCCAGCTTTTATTCTTTCCACAATTTTCATTAATAGATATAGTTCTTTAGGTTCTAGAAGTCCAGGAACCGGGATGCCCTTGTCTTTTAACGCTTGAGCCTCTCGAATGTCTGAAGGTATAACAACTTCTGCCTTAACACTTCTTGCAGCAGATTCTAAATAGCCAATATCAGCCGTTTCAAATGCTCTATCTTTCACGCGGCCAGTATATATTCCTTTGTAAAAAAAAGCAATTTAAAGCAATTTTGCAGAGGCTAGTAAACTATGTAAGGAACTTCTTTAGATTTCGATTCTTTGGTATTAATTTAGATGTCTATTTTGTTGGAGTAAGTCCAAGAAGGTTAGATTGATTTTTTTAAGAGATAAGGCCCATTCTTTTTTGTATTTTTTTTGAACCTTCGCTTTGTTTTGGGTCTGTAAAATTTCCTGTTTTTGGGTCAATAACTAAACGACTTGCTACCTTTATGGCCTCCTCGGGTGTTAAAATTCCCCAGGCTCTTATGGCGTCCTCATGTATTACAATTCTTGCTCTTTTACGGCTCCTAATTGCTTCCAAGAGGATATTTGTTGCTAGGCTAATGGGATGATTTTCATCGGGCCATACTTCATGGAAACCCACAGATATTCTCGAGTCAGGATGTAATTTTTCAACCACGACGCAATTTTAATTAACAGATATTATAATGTCAATTGAAGCTATTTTGCAGGGGATAGTCAACTATGTCAGGAACTTCTTTTTCTTCAAAATGTGTTGACAAGTGAAACCTCTGTGGAGTACCATTGCTGGCGATGGGGGCTGAGATTGTCACAAAAATAGTGGTGGTTAAGGATTCTGATAAGGCGGGGAGACTTTTGTCAAACCAAGAGGCGACCAGTTGTGATGTTCCAGAAGGACAGCATATTTGTTGCACACATTTTGATTGGAAGTCGCATAAACCTATTGAAGGTCCCCATGGCGAAACTATGGATGGAACAGTAGTCGGTAAATGTAAACTGACAAATAGGCCGTGTTTAAAAATGGCAGAGGTATATGACTCCACAATGCTTCCTCTTCGCGGAAGATGAATGGTTTCAGATATTTTGCAGGGGTGAGAGGAATCGAACCTCTGTTGCAAGTTTTGGAGACTCGCGGCCTACCACTGACCGACACCCCTTTAGATTTCAGGCTTAATTATATCAGTTTTATTCCAGTTTCAGTAGTTTGGCTATTTGGGTCGTTGAAGCTGTTTTAATTTTGGGAATAATTACTATTTCTACCCCCATTGATTCATATTTTTCCCTATGTTTTAAAAGTTTATCTTCTTCATCACAAGCAATAATATTGGGTTTTATTCTTTTAACCAAATGAATGTAATCGGGGGATGGGGGAAGGGATATTACTTTATTCACAAATCTTAGGGATTTTAATATTTCGGCTCTTTTTTTTTGTGTATGAATAGGTCTTTTTGGCCCCTTTATTTTTTTTACTTTTTCATCAGATTCCAAAGCTACAATAAGATAATTTCCCAATTTACTTGCCTTTTTTAAAAAATATATGTGACCATAGTGGAGAATATCGAAACAACCTCCTACTAAAACTTTTTTAGTTCTTTTTGACATTGACTGATGGTGATCTTGTTTCAGAATTGGCGGTATTTATTAGTAACTTTTTAACTTCATCTGGGCTTTGTGAGCAATGATAATATCCACAGGAATCTGGTGCAAGTCCGTGTATTTTGCAGCCCGAGTCGGAAAGAAAGTCGCATTTTTCTCCAATGGGTTTTCCTACAGCGTGTTTATCGCCCCATCTGGAGAGAAAACCAAAAACTCTACAACATACTGTACATAACGAACCATCAGGCATCTCACAGCCATTTTTACCCCAGATATTTATTGGAGCTTCGGTCATATTTACTTAAGTTTGGAAGTTTCTTTGTGTGATGTTACTTTTCTGCAAGTTTTGCAAAACTTGTTTATTTGAAGTTTCCCTTTTCCTTTTGTATCCATATTAACCTTATTTCTTTCTGTAATGTAGTTTTGAGATTTACAGGAAGAACAGATTAAAGCAACTAATTCTCTTGCTCCTTTTTTAGCCATGAAGGTATTTTAGCAGATAAATCTAAGTTAGTGAAGTGTGAGCCCAGTGAGAGAATTGAACTCTCTTTTAAGACTTACCAAGTCTTCGTTCTGCCGTTGAACTAACCGGGCACGTCTGAATTATACTATACTTAAGAATATGGATAAAAACACGGTTTTTCTTTTGATCCTTGCTGCAGCTTTCCTAATACTTCTTTTTTATATTTTGAAGTTTATCTAAACTCAATTCCTATGCTGTGCTGGGGACAGGATTCGAACCTATGTAGGCCTTTCGACCGTGGCTTTTACAGAGCCATGTATTTGACCACTCTACCACCCCAGCTTATTTACTTTCTTCTGTATTATATCAGCTTTGAAAGAAGTTCGTCTCAAAATTCCCAGTTTTTTATGAAGTGTTTGTAGTTGGATTTTATCTCTGAATATTCCTTTTTTAAGATAAGCTCTAGTTTTATGTCTGGATAAATTTTTCTGAACATTTGATCGCGATTTAATGAATAATCTCCCATGAAATTCTTGACCTCAATGTAAGTATCAAATTCTGGCAGATAAAAATCAGGTCTATAAGTATGTTCCCCAAGGTCAAATATTTTGGGAGCATATATCCATTTAAGGCCAACTAAATTAAATACCCGTGCTATGTTTGCTTCCCACGTACTATAGAAGCAGACGCTTGGACTAACATCTGCTCTAATTCCAGGTTTCCCCTTAGATGCTTTAGGGGATGTCGTGCGTCTTCCAATTGTAGTTATTGCACATCTATTACAGCAGTATTTTCTTGCCCTTTCTCCTTTAGCTAGATAGGGAGTAACCTTAAATTTCTTTTTGCAGGCAGCGCAAGTAATTGTAATCTTTTCTTTTGTTTTTCTTTCCCAAAATTTTCGTGGTAGAGAGGAAATTGCTTTAGATATTTTGTTTCGCGTGTCGAGAGAGAGAACTCTTGCCATGTTTGTTATATGAGCGGAACAGTTATGTGAACAGAATTTTTTGGGATCAAAGGGTTTGACTTTGAAGATGTTTTTGCAACTTGAGTTCCTACACCGACGTGCTTCTAGAGGTGTGATCTGATTATTATGCAGGCCATTTTTCCAGTTTTCTTTCGTTCTTTCAGATTGGCCTTTTCTGTAATTAATATCAGAATAAAATGCATAGGGCATTAGTTAAATTTAGCCCGAATAAAGTACGAAATCAAGAGGAAATATGGAGCCGAGGGGGAATCTTGCAATCCCGACCTTGGCTTTACAAAAGCCCTGCTCTACTTCTGAGCTACCCCGGCGTAAGGTCAATTATACCAAAAAATGACCCTGCTTTGGGAAACTGGCTAATTTTCCTGAAAAATTTTCAGGTGGGTAGGCTGCTTCAAACCGTTACGGCTTAAAGACTCCGCCTTCCCGTTGTTAAACAATCTGGTCAGGAAAGTCTAACCTTTGGCTCCCCGCAACAGGGTCTAATTAATATTACCATGAAAGTCAATTGTGAAAAAGTTAAATTATGAGATTTCCCGGAATCAGAATTGAACGCAGAAACTTTATAACAGGCAGAATAATTGTGTTTATGAGCGGTTCGTTTCCGAATATGGGGAAAATAAGCCCAATCAAAATTAAAAAGCCGAACCTGTTTAAGAAGTTATCCACCTCTCTTGCCTTTTTGGCAGGAAGAAGTCCTACAAGTATTTTTCCTCCGTCCAAAGGATGAATTGGGATAAGATTAAAAACAGCCAGCGAAATATTTAGAAGTATAAAAAGAGGAAGAACTGCAATTAAAAAAGAAAAAGGAGCAAATGGGGAAGTTAACAACCTAAAAATAATCGAAAGAATTGTTGCCAGAATCAGGTTCGAAGCGGGACCCGCAAAGGAAATCAGAGCGGAATCTCGATGGGGATCTTTAAGATTATAGGGATCAAGCGGAACGGGTTTTGCCCAGCCGAAGGGGAAAGGAAGAAGACCTTTGGCAAAAAGTATTGTAGTAATTACAAGAAGTGTGGTTCCGGCAAGGTCATAATGGACAAGGGGGTTTAGAGAAAGTCTTCCTTTGAGTTTTGCGGTTGGGTCTCCAAGTCGGTTAGCCATCCAAGCATGGGAAGCTTCGTGAACAGTGATGGTTATAGCAAAGGCAATAATCAATAAAAGTATTGTCATACCCTTAAGTTAAATATATAATACACAAAGGTAATTTAATATTATGTCATATATCTGCGATAATTGCGCTAAAATAACCGTTACGGGAAGAAGTCAGCAACATAAAAGGGGAGTTGCTGGAAAAAGGTGGAAGAAAAGAGCCCAAAAAACGGCAAGGGTTTTTAAACCCAATCTTCAGAAAGTTGCTGTTATGGTAGGTGGTGTAAAAAAAACAATGAAGCTTTGCACAAAATGTATCAAAAGGTTTGAAAAAGAAGGAAAACTATATAATTACAAAAAATCAGCTTTGGGATAGCCTTCGATAAATTGCTTCCACGAAACTTCATTTTTTCCTTCAAGCTGTACCATGTCCGGTATAAATTTCTCACTTTCGATATGGGCTTCAAGAATCTTTAATCTTTTCTGGCCGTCTTTTGGACTGAGTTTTACATATGTCCAAACTCCTGGCCATGGATTCATGGCCCTGAGAAATCTTTCTGCCTCTTTGGCAGTTTTCTCTTTTAAGTTTACAAATCCGTCTTCTCTTGTAAGAATTTTAGTAAACGTTGCTTCTTCATGGTTTTGCTCTTTTGGCTTTACCTTACCTGAAATATAGGCAGGGATGAGTTGAATAAGAACATCCACAGATCTTTCAAAAAGTCTTTCTCTCAATGAGTCTGTCGTGTCTTTTTCAAATATCTCTTCCTTAAATGAAGTAACAATAGGTCCATGATCCATTTTTTCATCCATCTTAATTATGGTAACTCCAGTTTCTGTATCTCCGTTTTTAATGACCTCACTTACTGGCGATGCACCCCTGTATTTGGGAAGAAGAGAGGGGTGAATATTTAAAATTCCAAATTTAAACTCATCTATTACATTTTTGGGAATTATTTTACCGTAGGCTGCGCAGACACCCATCTCTGCGTCAGGAAGTTGTTTTTGAAAATCAAAAAAAATTGGAACATTCTTTTTATGTCCCCAATCATCAACGGGTGAATATTTTTTATATTGCCGCCTTCCTTCCGGTTTGGGTGGCTGGGTAACAACCGCCACAATTTCGTGAATTTTTGAAAGTTTGGAAAGAATTTTTACAACGTACTCCGGAGTTCCAAAAAATATTATTTTCATATTATTTAAATAAGTTCTACCTCCTCCCATTTGTCTTTTTCTAACTTATAAAGTGGCTTTTTCTGCTCAAGTAGCCTGTCTAGGAAAAGAATGCCATTAAGGTGATCTATTTCATGCAAAATTATCTGAGCATCAAAGTTTTTAAATTCTTCCTGAACTTCTTTTCCCAATTCATTTAAATATTTGATTTTAATGGAACCAATTCTTTTAAGAGGTCCGTAATAGTTGGGAAGCGAAAGACACCCCTCAAGAATTTCCTGTTTTGCTTTTTTTGGGTCTTTGTTAACTGTTTTTGTTTTTTCCAGTTTTGTTTCAATAATTTCGGGGTTAATAACAACCCGGTCTAAGTCTTTATAAATTGCCACAAAGATTCTTAGATTTTTGCCGATTTGCGGAGCAGCAAGCCCAACTCCCTCAGGATCTTTTTGAAGCTTAAGGGTATCTCTCAAATCCTTAATTATTTCAAGAATTTTGGCGTCGATTTTAGCCACAGGTTTTGAGATCTCTCTCAATTTAGGGTCTCCTGATTGCAGAATTTTACGGATCATTTGGCCAATTATATCTTTTTTAGAAGGTTTTGTGAATTTTGATCCTTGGGATCAATATTTTCCAAGATATAGTTAATCTGATTTCTGGCTTCAGTAGTGTTTCCTGCATCGATTAGTAATATTGCATAAAGATACCTTGCGTCCTTGTAGTTCGGTTTTATATCAACTACTTTTTCCACAAGATTAATTGATTTATCTATTTCTCCCGTACGGACATAGGTAAGCGCCAAGTTGTACAAAATCTTGGCATCAGTCGGTGCTTTTTCGGAAGCAAATATTAAAGTTTCTTTGGCGAAGCCCGAATATTTGGGATCAATGTCGGAAAGTTTTAAAAATACTCCGGCCCTGTTTCTTAAGATATTAACGTTTGCTGGAGAAAGTGTAGTTGCCTTAAGAGATTCAGATATCGCAAGTTCCACGAAAGGTTGAGTATCTTCCTTTCCCTTTAGCTTATTAAGAGAAAGTGCAATTCCTGCATATGAATTGGCAATTTCGGAGTGAAAGACCGCTTCCTTTCGGGAAAAATCGATTGCTTTTTGTAAATATTGTTGACCTTTGAGGTAATCACCCTGTTCGTTATATGTTTTACCCAAAGCGAATTTTGTATCGGCAAGAAAGTATCTTACAAGAAAGTATGTAACTCCAAAGAAAACAAATATTGTAAAAACAATTAAATATTTTTGTTTTGTAAAAATGTTTATTTTTTTGATATTTGTAACTGTTTCTTGTTTGTGTTTCCAATTTGTAGCAAAAGCCGGAAATAGAAATAATATAATTTGACTGCAAACTGTGGAAAAGCCAAAAAAGTTTGCAACTAGTATTCCCGAAACACCAGCCATTAATGAAATAGAGAACAAATCTGCATTTTTAATAAAAAGTTTATAAATTGCGAATATCAAAAAAAGATAACTTAATATTCCGGTTGTTCCCGTAGTTGCAGCAATATTTAAATATTCATTGTGGGCTTTGTTGTAAAGAAAATCCCATTCCGAAACTAAGTTATGTTCAACGGGTCTAAATGCATAATATGAATAGGCAAAGGTTTCAACTCCACTTCCAAATATTGGGTAGTGTCCCCAGATTCTTAAGGCCCCCTTCCAGACAATCTTTCTTATCGTTCCCGATTCAGTTCCACCCGTTTCAAGGGCCGGTCCTTGGATTTTTCCCTCGTTAACCACTTTCGCCGGATTCCATGGGTTATTAACAAACAAAAACAAAAAAATAAAAAGCAGGTTTGAAACAATCAAGATAGGTAAAACCTTTTTACCCCTAAGCTTAAAAGCAAACAACCAAAAAAGAATATCCATTGTAAGAAATCCTAAAAGTCCCGAGCGGGACTTTGTAAAAAGAATTGCGGTAAAAAGAAACATCGATATTGAAAGAAACGCAATTTTTTTAAATCGTTTATTCTGTACCCATAGATACAGAATTAGGGGTATTAAACCGACAAGCCATGTTGCAAGCCAATTGGGTTGACCGAAAGTTGAAAAGACCCGGTTTTTAACATCCTGTACCCAGCAGGATTCAAAACCTTGTTTCATCAAAGCACAGGTAATATTAATGTCAAAGTGTTCAAATATGGCAATTAAAGAAACGAGTATGGAAGAAGACATCAAAAAGTATATGGATTTCATAACTTTTTCCTTGGTTATATTTGAGACAAAGGCGAAATAGAGAAGGGTATAACAGATAGTTGAAACTAGACCTCCATTAAACCTCGAGTAATAACCAAGAAGTGAAGTTCTGAAATCAATTGAGAATACGGTTGAAAGAAATTGAGAAAAAAGAAAAACAAGTAAAGGAATATCTAATAATGTGCGACGGAATATTATTTTTCTTTCTCTAATCATTTTGACAATCCAAACGGCCGTAATGGATGTTGTTAGAAGATAGACAAGTATTATTTTGTTAAATTCAAAAAGTTCTGAAGTTTTTGAAAAGAAAAGAAGAGGGGTTATAAAAAACAAAAGATAAAATAAAACATGCATTAAACAAATTTACTACAAAAGAAGAGTTTTCTCAAAAAAAGTATAAATAAGCATAAATTTATAAAAAAAGATCTTGTAATGTTTTATTGCCAAGATATACTAGGCTGACATGAGAATATATCCATTAAATAGAATACTTGGTTTTTTCTCCCATGATGTGGGAATTGATTTGGGAACTGCAAATACCTTGGTTTATGTTAAAGGAAAGGGAATTGTAATTCGTGAGCCATCAGTCATTGCAAGGCACAAAAAAACAAAAGAAATTTTGGCAATAGGTTCTTCTGCCAGAAAAATGCTTGGAAAAGCTCCTGCAAATATTGAAGTTGTTAGGCCATTAAAAGATGGTGTGATTTCGGACTTTGACGCAACTGCTTCAATGCTTTCCTTTTACATCAAAAAGATTCATGAGAGTCAAAGTGCAATTCCTAAAATTCCCAGACCTAAGGTGATTGTCGGGATTCCTTCGGGAGTTACTGAAGTAGAAAGAAGAGCTGTTTCGGATGTGGTTTTGGATTCCGGTGCCAGGGAATCACATTTGATTGAGGAACCGATGGCTGCAGCAATAGGCGCTGGTCTTCCCGTTGAAAGTCCGAACGGAACTTTTATCGTCGACATCGGTGGAGGAACAAGTGAAATTGCAGTTATTTCATATGGAGGAATCGTTTTAGGAAGATCAATTAGAATTGCGGGAGATGAAATGGATGAGGCGATAATTTCATATGTCAGACTTAAATACTCCCTTCTTTTAGGTCAACCAACTGCAGAAGAAGTAAAAATTGGTATCGGTATGACAGAGAACGGCAAGGAGAAAGTTGCCGTAGTTCGGGGAAGGGATTTGGAAACCGGACTTCCTAAATCCATAAAACTCGGAAGCAGTGAAATAAAAGAGGCTCTCTCTTCAATAATTCAAGAAATTATCGGAAATATTGCAGACACTCTTGAAGAAACCCCCCCAGAACTTGTTTCAGACATTATGGAAAAAGGAATTTATCTTGCTGGAGGAGGAGCCCTTTTTCCGGGGATTGATAAAATGGTTAAGGAAGCAACAAAAATGCCGGTTCATATTGCAGAAGATCCGTTAACCTGCGTTGTCCGCGGTTGCGGAATCTGTTTGGATAATCCCGGACTTCTTAAAAAGATAAGAATTGCAAGAGGTTTATAGAATCGAAAATTCTTATACTAAGTAAAAATTCTTGTAACTTAAAGAAAGAAAAAGTAGTATAGGAACTGTGGAACAGTCATCTAATAAAACTCAATCCTGGCTCTCTTGGTTTTTAAGAGGTGTTTTGGTTTTGTTTTTTCTTTTTTTAATTGCAAGGCTTTTTGAACTTCAGATTATAAAGGGCAAATATTATCGTGAACTTTCGGATAACAATAGAATTAGAAAAATTGTTCTTCCGGCACCAAGAGGAAAAATTTTGGCCAGAGGGGGAGAGGAAATAATCGGAAATATGGCCTATAAAAAAAGAATAGTCTATAAATCCGAAGGGGGTTACGGGTTGGATGATAAAACCGAATTAGCAAAACCCGAAGAAATATTAACCACTTATCAAAGGAATTATATTTTAGGTTCCGATTTTGCTCATGCGGGAGGGTATTTGGGAGAAGTAAATGAAGATGAGGTTGGAAAAATTGACCCCCGCTGTCCCGAAAAAGGGGAAAGAAATTATGGAGATCTTATTGGCCGGAGTGGTTTGGAAGAAGAATATGATTGTATTTTAAGAGGTATTCCCGGAGCGGAACTTGTTGAGGTTGATATTTTCGGGAGGTATGTCAGAACCTTGGGAAAAATAGAACCGGTTTTTGGAAAAGACATTAAAACAAATATTGACTTTAATCTTCAGAAAAAAATTGCCGAAGAAATAAAAGGCGGTAAAGGGGGAATAATTGCCACCGATTCAAAAGGGGGAATTTTGGCCCTTTATTCTTCACCATCCTTTGATCCGGATAATGTTAGTCAAAGTCTTAATGATTCCGAATTACCTCTTTTTAACAGGGTAATTTCCGGCTTATATCATCCCGGATCTGTTTTTAAGCCCGTTATTGCTGCAGCAGCTCTTGAAGAAAAAAAGATAGATGAAAATTTTAGATACTTGGATACGGGTTCAATAAAAATAAATGAATATTTATATACAAATTGGTACTTTACCCAATATGGATCAACCGAAGGGGAAATTGATATCACCCGTGCAATTGCCAGATCCACAGATACCTTCTTTTACAAAATAGGCGAAATTGCGGGCATCGATAATTTAGTTAAATATGCTGACAAATTTGGCTATTCTAAAAAAACTGAAATTGACATTCCCGGAGAAATTGCAGGCCTTATTCCTTCTCCGGAATGGAAAAAGAAAGTTAAAAATGAAATATGGTTTTTGGGAAATACGTACCATTTTTCCATAGGTCAGGGGGATGTTGCGGTTACACCAATTGAGGTTAACCGCGCAATTGAGGTTGTTGCAAACGGGGGAGAAATTTGCAGGCCCAGTATTTACGGAACTTCCAAGTGTTCAAATTTAAGTTTAGAAGAAAGTACTATAAATCTAATAAAGAATGGTATGGAAAAAGTCTGTAGCGATGGTGGAACAGGATATACTTTTTTTGATTTTCCTGCGAAGAATAATGGTTTTAAAGTTGCCTGCAAAACAGGAACTGCGGAAACCAATACGGATGGAAAAACCCATGCATGGTTTACTCTTTTCGCTCCATCTGACTTTCCCGAAATTACATTAACCGTTTTAATTGAAGGTGGAGGTGAAGGATCAAAAATTGCAGGTCCCATTGCACGAAAAATAATGGATTGGTGGATTACCAGGGAGAAAATATAAATTTGCAAAAAAGTAATAAATGAATAGTATGGACCTTTATGTAAAGGGAAAGATACTAAAGTCGGATGCAAAAGCAATTGCCGTAGTTGGTTCCAGACTGGCAAGCCCAAGGGGAGAAGCTTTAACCAAAAAATTTGTCAAAGAGTTTGTAAAAGAAGGCTACACAATCGTTTCAGGTCTTGCCAGAGGAATTGATACGGTTGCACACAAAACCGCACTTTATGAAGGAGGAAGAACGATTGCAGTTTTGGGAAGCGGTATTGATGTAATTTATCCTCCCGAAAATAAATATCTTTCAGAAGAAATAATTAAACATGGCGCACTTCTTTCTCCATATTCAAGTAACACAAAACCATTTCCTAAAAATTTCCTTGCAAGAAATAGAATTATTGTTATGCTTTCTAAGGCGGTTTTAGTTATTGAAGGAAAAAAAAGATCGGGAACTTTATCTACCGCTTCCTGGGCAGCTAATGAAGGCATTGATGTTTTTGCAGTTCCCGGATCCGAAGCAACCGATTTTTTGATAGGAGAAGGGGCGTATTCAGTCACAAAACCATCCGATCTACTTGACATGATGGCATAGAATAGTCTTTTATTACAGTTATGGATCTTATCGTTGTAGAAAGCCCAACCAAGGCAAAAACCCTTTCCAGATTTTTAGGAAAAGATTTTGCTGTCATGGCTACAATGGGGCATATTAAAGATCTTCCCAAGAGTAAGCTCGGCGTTGATGTAAAAAACAATTTCAAACCCGATTATGTTCCTGTTGTAAAAAGGGAAAATACAATTTCGGAATTAATTAAAGAAGCAAAGAAAGCCAAAAAGGTATTTCTTGCATCGGATCCTGATCGTGAGGGGGAAGCAATTGCATCCCATGTTGAAGAAATATTAGGTAAACGGTTAAATGTTTTTAGAATTTCCTTTCATGAAATTACTAAAGATGCTGTGGAAGAAGCAATTGCGGCTCCTCGGGAAATTGACAAAAACTTGGTTGATGCTCAAACAGGAAGAAGGGTATTAGATAGACTTGTGGGCTACGAACTTTCACCACTTCTTTGGAAAAAAGTAAGACGTGGGCTTTCAGCAGGACGAGTGCAGTCTGTTGCGGTAAGGCTTATTGTTGAAAAAGAAAGAGAAATCGAAGCTTTTAAAACTACTGAGTATTGGGAGATTTACTGCGACGTTAAGAGAAAAGAAGGTAAAAAAGAAAATTTTACGATTGGACTTATACAGGAAGAAGTTAAAAATAAAAAAGAATCGGATGAAATTGTAAAAATATTAAATAAATCCGACTATAAAGTAACTGATGTTAAAAAAAGAGAGGTCGTTAAAAGTCCCTACCCTCCATATACAACTTCCACAATGTCCCAAGCAGGTGCAAGGCTTTTTGGCTGGTCTGCTAAAAGAACAATGAGGGCAGCCCAAAAACTATATGAGGAAGGACTTATTACATATCATAGAACCGATTCTTTCAATATTTCTCAAGCTGCAATAATTAAAGCAAGGGAGTTTATTCAAAAAACATATGGTGAAAAGTATCTTCCAGAAGCACCAAAATATTATAAAACTTCAAGTAAGGTGGCACAGGAAGCGCATGAAGCAATAAGACCAACTAAATTAAACGAAAAAGCTGAAATTGGAGCAGATGAAAATAAGTTGTATGACATTATTTTCAGAAGATTTGTTGCCTGTCAGATGATTGCCAGTATCTATGATGAAACGGTAATTGAAGTTTCTGCCGACAAATATCTTTTAAGGGCTTCCGGTCAGATAATGAAATTTGACGGTTGGAGAAAATTATTCCCCAAGACCGAAGATTCAGTCAATTTACCTGATGTTTCAGTTAATGAGGTGCTTCAACTCATTGAAGTTAAGCCTATTCAGAAATTTACAGAACCTCCCCCAAGATTTAATGAAGCATCTTTAATTAAAATGTTGGAAAAACTGGGAATAGGCAGACCCTCAACATATGCTCCGATTATTTCTACAATCCAAATTAGAAATTATGTGGAAAAAGATGAGGGAACTTTTAAACCGACGACAATAGGTTTTGCGGTTAACGACTTTCTTATTAAAAATTTTCCCGATGAGCTTGAATATCAATTTACCGCGGAGATGGAAGGGGATTTAGATAATATTGCTACAGGAGAAAAAAAATGGGAAGAAACAATTAAAAAATTCTGGGATCCTTTTTCCAAAAAAGTAAAAACTGTAACCAAGGAGGGAAAAAGAGTAAAAATTGAAACGGAAAAATTAGGAAGAAAATGTCCGGAATGCAAAAAGGGAGAACTTGTTGTAAGAATCGGAAGATTTGGGAAGTTTATTTCATGCTCAACTTTCCCCGACTGCAAACATACTGAAAAGTATCTGGAAAAAACAGGAGCTAAATGTCCGGACTGCAAAGAGGGGGATGTGATTATTAAAAAAAGCGGAAAGGGAAGAAAGTTTTTTGGTTGTAGTAGATATCCGGACTGCAAATGGGCTTCATGGAAAAAACCTGAACTTAAGAAGACTTAGATATTGACAAAGACTGACGGTGTTGATAAAAATCTTGGGAGATGGGAAAGAGATTAGGAGAGGGGAAATATAGTAAGACATCTTCAAGACATCTTCGAATAGGAATAATAGGAGTAATTGCATCAGGAAAAAGCGAGCTTTCAAAACTTCTTAACAATTATTTAAAAAATTCAAAAAGGATTGAAGAGCTTTTTGGTATAAACCCGTATTTGGCTGACTTCTATTCATATCCGGAGAAATTTAGTTTTAAATCACAAAGTTGGTTTCTTAAACAAAAAACTCTTCAACTTTCAAAACTTAAAACCGAAGGAATTGAAATTATCGATCCCTCTCTTGAAATGGACAAACTATATGCCCGAACGCAGTACCTAATGGGTTGGATGAAAAAAGAAGAATGGAAAAAATACCGTCTTCTTTATAATAGACTGATAAATACTAAAAAGTTAACCCATCCGGATTTATATATTATTACCAAAGCTCCTCATAAGGTTCTTCTTAAAAGAATAAAAGAAAGAATAAAAAAGGGAGGCAGGAATTTTGAAAAATGGATTATTGAAAAATATCCGATATATCTTACTAAACTTTCCGAAAGTGTTGATTTATGGAAAAAACAAAACAAGAAACTTAATCTAATGCTAATTGATACGTCAAAATATGATTTTTCTCAAAAAGTACAAAGAGAAAAGCTGTTAAGAAAGATAGAAAAAAAGATCAATAGATTTGTTTAGCATTTTGTCTAGATACTTCGATCATAGTAAACTTTGCGAGAAGTGTAGATTATTAACTTTATACCCTTGACTTTTGTTTTCCTTAAAGGTAAATACTGTATATTGATTTAAGCGATAAATTATGACGTCTACTAATATTGATCTTTATGGTTTTGTCCACGGTACACTTCCTGATTGGATTCTCAAAGACTACATTAAAAAGGGAATAATTGGTATTAAGAATTTAATTTCCGGTTGGGAAAAGGATGTTGATCAGGTTTCCATCGATTTTCATTTAGGTCATAGAATTTTAATTCCAACGATGGGTAGACATGTAGTTATTGATATACGAAAGGGAGTGGATAGTTCAATGTATGAAGAAGTTATATTAAAAACAGGAGATCCGATTACTATTCGACCGGGACAATTTTTTATAGGAGAAACTATGGAAATTTTGACTCTTCCAAATGATATTATCGGAAGACTTGAAGGAAAAAGTAGTTTTGCGAGATTAGGAATCGTAATTCATCAAACTTCGGCAAGATTCGATCCGGGTTGGGACGGACCTGCCGCTTTAGAACTTAGAAACAACAGTGATAATGATGTTGTCATTTATTGCGGAGGAAAAATCTGTGCCTTTTCATTTGAAAAGCTAGATGTTCCTGTTGAGAAAGTTTGGGTAAAAAGAACTTACAGAAATAATGGCAACAAAACACTTCACAGTATGATTAATAAAGATAATTTATCTGGGAAAAGTAACAAGAAATGAAAAAACCTATTCTTAAATTTGTTTTATTAGACAAAAACGCAAAAATTCCAGATTATTCATACGGGGGCGATGCTGCCTTTAATTTATTTTCGATAGAAAAAGTAATCATAAAACCACGCGAGCATAAAGTGATTCGCCTGGGAGTTGCATCAGAAATACCTGTTGGATATTTTGTTTCGATTAGAGGGAGAAGTTCGTCTGCAGCTAAAAATGGGATCGATGTTTTGGGCGGAGTTATTGATTCCGGGTATCGCGGAGAATGGATGATTATTTTGTCAAACATTGGTAAAGAAAAATTTGTGGTTCAAACAGGTGACAAAATTGCACAGGGAATTTTACAACCGGTTCCGTCAATTAAAATTATTGAAGTGAAAAAGATTTCAAAGAGCCTAAGAGGGGAAAAGGGATTTGGAAGTTCTGGAAGGAAGTAATAACATTATGTCAATGAAACATTCCGAATATCAATATCTAGATCTTCTTAAAGAGCTTGTTGAACACGGTGCGGTCCAAAAAGATATTAATACAGGAGTAAAAACTTACAGTAAATTTGGTGGTCAATTAAGATTTGATTTATCAAAAGGCTTTCCTCTATTAACAACAAAAAAAGTCTGGTGGAAAGGTGTTTTATATGAGCTTTACTGGTTTTTGATGGGCATGTCCAATATTAAATTTTTAGTTGATAATGATGTTCATATTTGGGATGACTACCCATACAAAATGTATAAGGAGCAAGTTTCCAAGAAAAAGGCTCCGGATATAACTAAAGAAGAGTTTATTCAAAAAATTAAGACAAATTCAAAGTATGCCAAGAAATATGGCGAACTTCCCCATATTTATGGAGAATTGTGGAGGAGATGGCCGGCAAAAGGAAGAACTATTGATCAGGTTAAATGGGTGCTTCAAGAAATTAAAGATGATCCTGATGCTCACAATTTAATAGTCACTTCATGGAATCCTGAATATCTATATAGAATGGCAAAACCTGAAGAAGCTTCAAGATTTCCCATTTGCCATAATATGTATCAGTTAAACATTAAGAAGGGAAGGCTTTGTTTACACCTTTATCAAAGAAGCGCAGACATTTTTTTGGGAGTGCCTTTTAATATCGCAAGCTATGCTCTTTTAACAATCATACTTGCTAAATTGACTGGTTATAAACCGGGAGAATTTATTCATTCGTTTGGTGATGTCCATATCTACGAAAATCACTTTAAACAAGCAAAAGAACAATTAAAGCGGGTTCCAAAGAAATTTCCTGTTGTGAAGATTAATCCTAATTTAAAAAGTCTTGATAAATTAAAACCGGAAGATATAACTCTTATCGGCTATAATCCACATCTGCCAATAAAGGCTGAACTTACAGTATCGGGCGGCTATTTTGATAAAAGCGTAAAGATAAAAAAACATGCCAAAAAAATCTCCAAGAATTAGTATTATTGCAGCTCTTGATGAAAAAGGGGGAATAGGTAAAAACGATAGGATCCCTTGGCATATTCGTAAAGATTTAATTCGTTTAAGGGATTTGACAAAAGGGCATTTAGTAATTTTGGGAAGAACTTCATACGAATCTATGGCCGGTTATTATGATAAAAGCGGTAGGGAAATGCCTGCAAAGCAATATTTAGTTCTTACAAAGGATAAAAATTTTATAAGTAAACGAAACAACACTTTTACGGCTACTTCAATTAAGGCGGTTTTAGATAGAGTTGAAAAAAGCGGAGAAGAAGTATTTGTTATAGGTGGAGCTACTATTTACAAGCAGTTTATGAAATATGCCGATAAGGTTTATTTAACAACTGTGAAAGGGGATTTTAACTGCGACACCTTTTTTCCGGACTATTCAGATTTTAAAAAAGTAATATTTTCGGAAATAGATTCGGATGAAGGAATTGATTTTGTCTACAAAATTTTAAAAAAATAGATTTCTTCTTGCATTTATAATAAAAGTGGGATAAGTTCGTGTGTTATGGGAATAAGCTACGGGATTGAAGGTAACGAAGGTGCTGGCAAATCTTTATTAGTTACTTTAACACGTATTCTGTTTCAAGAAACTACCGGTTTTCCTGTTATGGCAAGTGTCGAGCCAGGTGTAAGTGAACTGGGAGACGAAATTAGGTCAATTTTAAGGGATTTGAGGTTTGCAGGAATGCATGCTATTACAAACACCTTGCTTTATTCTGCATCGAGATCAGAAAATTATTTCCATCGAGAAACCCCTTTTTTAAACGAGAATCCTCACGGGATACTGTTAAAAGATAGAACTTGGCTCAGTACTGTTGCTTTACAAACAGTTGATGGAGCTGATATTGATTATATTATGGCTGTTCAAAGACCATTTATAGATATACCTAATAAATTTGTAATTGTTGATATACCAGTTGAAGAAAGTGTGGCAAGAATATTTGCTGCATACAAAAGAGAAAATAGTAACAGGGAACCAGACTGGAGAGATAAACAAGACCATAAAACACTTTCGGCTATTCGTGATAATTATTTAAATTTTGCAATACACAATCCAGAAAAATGTCTTATTTTCGATTGTTTTGATGACCCGTGGAATAAAGCGGCTAAAATTAAGTTGGATGCAATTAAGACACTGGGGTTAAATGAAGGAGTTGTTATAAATAATGTTGAAAGTACAAAAATGCTTACAACATTTGCTGAAGAAGCAAAACTAATTATTGATACCCATAAAACTCGCGTTTATACATCTGAACAAGGGTACCTTAAAACCTTTGATATTGATAGCTACAGGAGTGAGACGGAGGCGGCAAGAAAAGAATTAGGTTATCCTGGGATTGAGGAATTAAGACAAAAAATGCATTATGAATGGCAGAAATTGGGGATTGAAAACATTTCCTATAGCTGTGAAAGAAATGAACATTAATCAAAATGTGAGTTTTAGGTAATAAATGTATAATACTTCTTATGGGCAATATAAACGATTTAATCAGAAAAGAAGAAGACAGACAGATAAATACCTTAATGATGATTCCTTCCGAAAACTATGCATCTGAAGCCGTAAGAGATGCGGTTGGGTCTGTCTTGATGAACAAATACTCCGAAGGCTATCCCGGAAAAAGATATTATCAGGGGAATTGTAATGTTGATGAAATTGAAAACTTTGCAGTGGGTAAGGCAAAAGAACTGTTTAAGGTAGAACATGTAAACGTTCAACCGTATTCAGGTTCTCCCGCAAATGCGGAAGTTTTGTTTGCGCTTTTGAATCACGGAGATAAAATAATGGGACTTAAGCTTTCTTCGGGGGGACACTTAACCCACGGGCATCCAGATATTACTTTCTCGGGACGGTATTTTAAATCTGTTCAATTTGGAACAGATGATGACGGAATTATTGATTATGATAAAGTTGAGTTCCTTGCCAAAAAAGAAAACCCTAAACTTCTGATTGTGGGAACTACAGCATATCCTCTGATTCTTGATTGGGAAAAACTGGGAAAAATTGCAGATTCTATTAATGCTTGGCTTGTTTGCGATATTTCCCATGTTGCGGGACTTGTTCTTTCCGGAGTTTATCCTTCACCTACCCCTTACTGTCATATCGTTACAACTACAACCCACAAGACATTAAGGGGGCCAAGGGGGGCAATGATTATGGTAACTGCCAAAGGGATAAGGAAAGACGCTGAAGTTATCTCAAAGATAGATAAAGCGGTATTTCCGGGTCTTCAGGGGGGACCTCATAATAATACTACTGCGGCAATTGCCCAAGCTTTAATTGAGGCAGACACAAAAGAATTCAGAGAGTATGGGAAGCAGATTGTAACAAACGCAAAGTACTTAGCAGAGCTTCTTAATAAAGGGGGACTTAAAATTGTAACGGGTAAAACCGAATCCCATTTGATAGTTGTTGACTTAAGAAATCTAAAGCTTTCCGGAAATGTAGTTGCGGAAGCTTTGGAAGAAGCGGGGATTGTTGTCAACAGAAACTCGGTTCCCAATGATCCCATGCCCCCATATTACCCTTCCGGTATTAGACTCGGAACTCCTGCCATAACAACAAGGGGGATGAAAGAGAAAGAGATGAAAAAAATTGCAGGTTGGATATTGGAAGTAGTTGAACATGTTAAAGGAAAAATAATTCCTAAGGTAAAAGAAGAAAGAATTATGTTTATGAAGTCTTTCAGGAAAGAAATCAGGGAGGATAAATTTCTAAAAGACATTGCTTCTCAAGTTAAAAACCTCTGTACTAAGTTCCCCACGCCTTAGGTTTGTGGCTAATGGCCATTAACTGGTCTATAATACGGTCAAATGGCCATAATATTTGACGGAAGGGCTTTTGCCGAAAAGAAGATTACTGACCTTGATAAGGAGGTTGCAAAACTTAAAAATAAAGGCATTCATCCGAAACTTGCATCAATTCTTGTAGGGGAAGATCCTGCTAGCAAACTCTATGTTTCTCTTAAAAAGAAAAAAGCTGAAAGCGTGGGAGCCGAAATGGATGTTTATTATATTAAGGAAAGTGAGCCTTTGGAAAATATCCTTACTTTAATTGAAACTCTTAATTCAGATTCAAGTGTTTACGGAATTATGGTTCAGCTTCCGCTACCTGCTACTTTTTCTTTAAAAGACAGAAATAAGGTAGTTACTTCTATTAATGCAAAAAAGGATGTGGATGGGTTAAGGGACGATAGTCTTTTTTTACATCCGACTTCAAAGGCAGTAGTTGATGTTATTAATGAATCCAAAAAAGACATTGATTACGGGGTTGATCCGATTGTCTGTGTTGTTGGGGCAAGCGGTATGGTAGGAAGACCGCTAGTTGGTGAACTTAAAAAAGAAGGATATAGAGTGGTTGAATGCAATCAAGATACCAAAGATTTAAAAGAAAAGACATTGGGTGCAGATATCTTAATTACTGCAGTTGGAATACCCGGTTTGATTAAGGGGGATATGGTTAAAAATGGCGCAACTGTTATAGATGTGGGTTCCCCTAAGGGAGATGTTTCCTCCGATGTATTTACCGTTGCCGGCTTTATTACTCCCGTTCCGGGTGGAATAGGTCCCATCACCATCTCTTGTCTTTTGGAGAATCTTGTAAAAGCCTCCCAAGGTATAGTATAATTGCCTCTACGCACATCAGCCTTGCCTTCTGGAGACTTCCGGCTGATGGAGGATTAAGAAGGCTTTAAAAAATGACTATTAAAGTTTCAGCAGAAGAATTATTGGAAAAAGGTGCACACTTTGGACACCAATCCAAAAGATGGAATCCTAAAATGCAGGAGTATTTGTATGGGGAAGAAGGAGGGGTTCATGTCTTTGATCTTATTAAAACTAAAAAACTGCTTGAAGAGGCTTTGGAATTTTTGAAAACTTCAGCCAAGGAAGGCAAGGTAATTTTATTTGTGGGTTGCAAAAAACAAGCTCAAGAAAAAACCATTGAGGCGGCCGAGGCAACCGGTTCTTCGTATTTTACGGAAAGATGGATTGGAGGAACACTCACCAACTTCGATCAAATTAAAAAATCCATTAAGAAGCTTGCAGACATGAAAGAAAAAACAGTAAACGGAGAATATGCTTCCTTTACTAAAAAAGAAAGACTTCTAATAGATAGGGAAATTGTCAGGCTTGAAAGATACTTCGGAGGAATTTCAAAACTGGAAAAAGTTCCCGATATTCTGGTTGTCATCGATACCCACAAGGAAGCATCGGCGATTAAAGAAGCTACTTCAAAAGGAATTAAAATTGTAGGCATTGTTGATTCAAACGCGGATCCCGAAAAGATAGATTACCCTATTCCCATGAATGATGATGCTTCAAGGGCGGTTGAATATGTTTTGGATTTAATCAAAGAGGCAATGCTTGAAGGAAAGAAAGGTAAATAAAGAAAATAATAAAAACCTTGTCAAAATGGGAAAGATATCAATAGAACTTATTAAAAAATTAAAAGAAGAAACAGGAGCTCCGATTATTAGAGTTAAGAAAGTTTTGGAAGAGTTTGGAGGAGATGAAAAGAAGGCTTTTGAAGTTTTGCAAAAAGAAGGGTTTGAGAAAGCCGAAAAAAGAGAAGGAAGAGAAACTTCTCAGGGAAAGGTATTTGCATACGCCCACCATACAGGTAAGGTCGTGGGAATTGCGGAACTTTTCTGCGAAACTGATTTTGTTGCAAAAAACGAACTCTTTGAAATACTAGGTAAAGATATTTCCATGCAAGTAGCCTCCATGGGAGAAAAAGATATTCAGAAACAGGAATTTATTAAAGATCCTTCTAAAAAAATATCCGATCTTATAAAGGCTGTTATTGCAAAAACCGGAGAAAATATTAGACTGGGGAAAGTTGTTAGAGTAGAATTAGGTAAAGACTAATGGATGAAACTTCATTAAGAGGTCAGATGCAGAAAGTTCTTGAACTTGTGCTTTCTGACATAGGAACATTAAGAACAGGAAGAGCGATGCCTTCCTTGGTTGAAAACATAGTTTGTCCTGCATACGGAGGAACCCAGAGGCTTAAAGTTCAGGAACTGGGAACAATTTCCGCTCCCGATACCCAGACTTTGGTAATTGACCCTTGGGACAAATCAATAATTGGAGATATCAGAAAAGGAATACTTGAGGTAAATATCGGTTTAAATCCTTCCATAGACGGGGAAATAATAAGAATTACACTTCCTCCAATGACAACTGAAGACAGGGAAAAATACATAAAACTTCTTTCGGGGAAACTGGAGACAGGAAGAATAATGGTGAGACAGCAAAGGGGAGAGGCAATGAAGGATATAAAAAGACAATTTGAAGAAAAAGAAATCTCGGAAGATATGAAGTTTGATGCAGAGAAAAAAGTTCAGGAGATAACCGATGAATTTGTTGGAAAGATAGATGAAGCAGGAGAGAGGAAAAGACAAGAATTATTGCAAATATAATTCCAAGTAGTAGAATACGCATAATTATGCCAATGGCCAGTGGTTTCAGAGATCTTGCCAGACAGACGTCACCTCGTACTGAGAGGGATATGGTTTTAAGACAAATCCCGAAGTCTGTAAATTCTATTAAAATTGAAAATTGTCCCCGAAATGTTAATATCTTATTGAGTTTTGATGAGGAAGGAAATGTTGTTACACCTTATGGGAAACATGGTGATTTATTTATGTATGCTCCTCGTGACTGTATTTTTAAAACAACGATTCATTTTAAAGCCAATGGATCTTGTGTTGAGTGTAAAACTAGATGTCCTGAACGTAGATAAAGGGTTACAAGAACTCCTTAGGGTTTAAATAATTGCAGGTCGGTGAAAGCCAAGATGCTTTTTGATTACAGTGACTCTTATCAATTATCAATTACTTTCTCAATAGATTTTAAATCGGTTTTGGTTAACATACTTCATATTATATCGTGTAATTATTCTGTCAATTACGCTATACTGACTCTATGTTTAGTTCAATATTAGTCTTCCTTCTTGTTTTATCCATTCTTGTTTTAGTTCACGAACTTGGACACTTTCTGGTTGCCAAACGTTTTGGAATTATGGTTGAAGAGTTCGGCTTCGGTCTTCCGCCGAGACTTTTCGGTAAAAAAATCGGAGAAACGCTTTATTCTGTCAATGCCCTTCCCTTTGGGGGATTTGTCAGACTTCATGGTGAAAATTCCGAAGAAGATATCACATACCCTCAAAGAAGTTTTCTTAAAAAGAAAAAGAGGGTAAGGGTGTTAGTAATTGTTGCCGGAGTTGTGATGAATTTTTTATTAGCAATAGTTGCTTTTGCCATAACATATTCGTTTAATGGAATTCCCAAAGACACCAAAGATGTAAAAATTGTGGATATTACAACATCCTCTCCTGCACAAATTGCGGGAATGGTTGTGGGTGATATCGTACGGAGTGTAGATAAAACAGCCGTTTCGACAAGTGATGAATTTATCAGTCTTATTGATCAGACGAAAGGAGAAAAAGTGACTTTGGAAATTGAGAGAATGGTTGATTCCCAAAAAAGCATTAAAAAAGTTACTCTTACTCCCAGAGAAAATCCTCCTGAAGGGGAAGGACCATTGGGTGTTGTTATTACAACAACTGAAATATATTACCCACCGGTATTTTTACGGCCCTTTTATGGTATTTATTACGGATTTAAAGATGCAATTTACTGGGGTAAGAATGTTATTTTGGGTTTTTGGGGGCTTTTCTCCGGTCTTTTTAGGGGCCAAGCACCTAAAGATATTGCCGGGCCCGTGGGAATATTTGCTTTAACCTCGGAAGCTTCCAAGGTGGGTATTTTTGCTTTAATAAACTTTATAGGTATTCTTTCAGTAAATTTGGCAATATTGAATATTTTTCCATTTCCCGCTCTTGACGGAGGGAGGTTATTTTTTATTTTTTTGGAAGGGGTAATCGGCAAAAAGGTTTTGCCGAAAATTGAAGCAACAATTCATACGATTGGAATGTTTATACTTCTTGCACTTCTTTTTGCAGTTACTGCACATGATGTGATAGCTTTGATTAAAGCAGGAAGTATTTCAGGATTTCTTCAGGGAGTGGTAAAATGATCCAATGAAACAGTCAACTCTTTTTCCCAAAACCAGAAAAGAAGCCCCCAAGGATGCGGAAAGCGTAAATCACAAACTTCTTGTAAGAGCGGGTTTTATTGATCAATTAATGGCAGGAAGTTGGACGCTTCTCCCCTTAGGCCTAAAAGTTGTTTCCAAAATTAATCAGGTAATACGGGAGGAAATGAATGCAATAGGCTGTCAAGAAATGCTAATGCCACTTTTACACCCAAAATCTATCTGGGGAGAAACTGGTCGGTGGGAAAGCTCGGAGGAAAATCCCCTCGGGGCTAAGGAGATAATGTATCAGTTTCAAGACTTGAGGGGCAAGGAATATGCTTTATCTTTTACACATGAGGAAATTGTTATGGACCTACTTCGGAAAAACATAACAAGTTATGCCGACCTTCCTGTTTATGTTTACCATTTTTCTACCAAATTCAGAAATGAGCCTCGTGCCAAATCAGGTATTTTAAGAGGGAGGGAATTTATGATGAAGGATGCCTACTCCGCTCATAATTCTGAGAAGGATCTTATGGATTATTACGAAAAAATGAAAATTGCGTATGCGAAGATATTCAAAAGGTTGGGTTTTAAGATTAGGATTACAGAAGCCTCGGGTGGAGTGTTTACAACAAACCATACCCACGAGTTTCAGGTGGTTGCACCTACGGGTGAGGATACAATTTACATTTGTGATAAATGCGACTGGGGATTCAATCAGGAAATTTTCGATAACAAAGAAGGGGATATATGCTCTTCTTGTAAAAAAGGTAAAATTCAAAAAGTAAAATCTATAGAAGTTGGAAACATCTTTCCACTTGGAACTTGGTATGCAGAAAGAATGAGGGTTTATTACGCAGATAAAGATGGAAAGAAAAAACCTGTTTGGTTCGGAAGTTATGGAATAGGACCTACCCGCGTAATGGGAACATTGGTTGAAGTTTCTCACGATGAACGTGGAATTATTTGGAATAAAATTGTTTCACCATATGATGTCCATTTAGTTGAACTTCCGGGAGGCAGTGGTAAAAAAATTTATGAGGATTTAAAAAAAGAAGGAATAGATGTTTTGTGGGATGATAGAGAAGTCCCCGCAGGAGAAAAATTTGCAGAAAGCGATCTTATAGGAATTCCCATAAGACTTGTGACTTCCGAAAAAACAAAAGATTTAGTTGAGTGGAAGAAAAGAAATTCCGATAAAATAGATGTAATTTCTTTTAAAGAGGTGGTTTCCAGACTTAAATCAGAATAAATTAAAAGTTGCAGTTGAACTTCTTTAATCTTCATCATAGACTTGAGATACCGAAAATATGAATGATTGTATTTTTTGTAAAATTATTAATAAAGAAGCTCCTGCAAAAATAGAGTTCGAAAACGATAGTATAATTGCTTTTCGTAATATAAATCCAATTGCTCCTGTTCACCTTCTAATCGTACCAAAAAAACACGTCGAAAATATTTCGGATTTATCTACAATTGATAGAGATACAATGGGGGATATAATATTAACAATTAAAAAATTGGCAGAAAAAATCGGGATTAAGGAAGCTTTTAGGGTTGGGGTTGCAAACGGGAAAAATGCGGGTCAAAGTGTATTTCATCTACATTTTCACCTAACTGGCGGATGGAAAGAAAAATACCTAAGAGATGAAGATAAGGCGTGATATTATTATTTAAAATATATGATTAGAGAAGGTATAAATAAAAAAATTGCAGAAGCTCTTAAGGCTCACGATGAAATAAGACTTTCCACATTGAGACTTCTTTCTTCTGCTTTTAATTACGAGTTTATTGCTAAACAACACGAACTTTCCGAAGATGAGGAACTTGTTGTAGTAAGAAAGGAAGCCAAAAAAAGAAAAGAAGCAATTGAGGCTTACGAAAAAGCCGGTTATAAAGACAGGGCAGAAAAAGAAGCAAAAGAACTTGCTATCTTACAGGAATTTCTTCCTCCTGAAATTTCCGAGGATGAAATCGCAAAGCTTGTAGAAGAAGCGATACTAGAAACTAAGGCTTCACAAATTTCCGATATGGGCAAGGTAATCGGTCTTGTTAAGGCTAAAACCAAAGGTGCGGCTGATGGAGCAATAATTGCAGAGATGGTTAAAAATAAATTAATTTAATTTTTTATTCTTCCCAAAAATGATTAAAGTAAAAGTTAGCAAACAATCAAATTTTCCCATTAAATCCTCCCTAATTAAAAAAAGACTTAAGGAGTTGTTAATTAAAAAAGGGATTGTTTCTGATTGTTTGGTTTCTGTCGCGGTGGTTGGGGAATCGAAAATGCTTGAGATAGGTAAGAAATATCTTAAGGATAAATCTCTTCACAACGTACTTTCTTTTACCGAAAGTGAGTTAAAAGGAAATTTTGTATACCCCCCTGACGGAAAAATTTATTTGGGAGAAATTATTATTTGTTACCCAAAAGTTGTTGAGGAAGCAGAAATGGAAAATAAACTAATAGACGATAAAGCTTGTGAACTTGTGGAACATGGGGCACTACATTTATTGGGAATACATCATAAATAAAACAATATGACTTTTTATTTAAAATACAGACCTCAAAAACTGGAAGATCTTGATCTTGTAAGAGTAAGGGAAGAACTTCAAAAAATTGTAGCTTCAGGCAGTATCCCACATGCTTTTTTATTTGCAGGTCCCAAAGGAACAGGAAAAACTTCCGCAGCAAGGATTATTGCAAAAATAGTCAATTGCGAAAATCAGGGTAAAAAATTTGGAGAACCCTGCAACAAATGCGGCCAGTGTAAATCCATATCAGCTGGAAACAATATCGATGTTATAGAACTTGATGCGGCAAGTAATCGCGGGATTGATGATATTAGAGCCTTAAGAGATACCATCAAACTTTCTCCGGCAATGGCTAAAAAGAAAGTCTATATTATCGATGAGGCGCACATGTTGACACTTGAAGCTTCAAACGCCCTTCTTAAGACACTTGAAGAGCCCCCAGACCATGTGTTATTTGTACTTGCCACAACCAACCCCGAAAAATTAATTGAAACGATAAGATCAAGAACTACGCTTATTGAATTTCATAAAGCATCACCCGAAGAAACGGTAAGGGCTCTCACAAGTGTAGTAAAAGGAGAGAAATTAAAAATTGACAAAGAAATACTATTATCGATTTCAAAATTGTCCGGAGGATCATTTAGGGATTCGGTTAAGATTTTGGAACAGCTTGTTTCGCAAAAAATAAAAATGGATAAAAGTAACGTCGAAGAATATTTGTTTAAGAGGAAGTTGTTTGATGAAAGAGAATTTGTTCAAATTCTTCTTAGTAAAGACGTAAAGAAAGCGCTTTTGGAAATTTCTAATTTTATTAAAAAGGGGGTTGATGTTGAAAATATAATCGATTCAGTAATTACAGTCTTAAGAACAAGTTTATTGATTAAATCTGGAATTGAAGGGGAAGATGTATTTGATGTTTCCAAAGAGGATTTAATTTCTTTAATTGAATTATTAATAGAAGGTCGTTCTCAAATTGAACTAAGTCCGATAGAAGAGTTGCCGCTTGAAATTGCGGTTATAAAATGGTGCGGAGGGGGAAATGGGGAAGCAATAAATCTACTTGAAAAAAAAGAGGAAATAATTGAAAGTAAGAAAATAATATTATCTGATAAAAATACAGATAAAAGCGTCGGGAAAATTGCTAAAAATTTAACAACCAGACTATCTGAAATAACCGACGACGTATGGAAATCGATACTTACAAGAGTAAGACCCATTAATACATCAATTGAAGCTCTTTTAAGAGCGGCAAAGCCGGTTGGATATGATGGGTCAAATTTAACTTTGGGAGTATATTACAGATTTCATAAAGAAAGATTGGAAGAAGTTGCACACAGAAAAATTTTGGAGGATGTTTTGGCATCGATTTTGGGTACTCCGGTAAAAGTAACTTGTATGTTGACGGAACCTCCCATAAAAAAAACTGAAGTAACCCCTTTGACTGAAACCAAGGATGAAGATATAATAAAAATTGCTGAAGAGATTTTTGGAAATTAATAAGTATGTTTGACAAATTTAAACAAATCGGGGAACTGGCAAAAATGAGGCAACAGGCTTCTGCCTTGCAAAAAGAACTTGAAAAAATTGTTGAAACGGCCGAAAAAAACGGATGGACGGTATCTGTTTCAGGGGATCAAAAAATAAGATATATCAAAAAAGGAGATGAAGATTTGAAAGAACTTGCGGAATTAATTAATGATGTTATGAAGAAGGTTCAAAAAGAAGCTGCCAAAAAAATGATGGATATGGGTGGCGGACTTTCTGGACTTCTGGGAAACCTCGGAAAATAATTTATATGCTTCAGTTTCCTCACAAAATTGAGTATGACCAAGCCCCTTGCAGGTCGGATGGTGTAATAAACAGGGATGGGCAGGAAGAATCTAAAGAAGGTACATGCCGATGTAAAATAAATCCTAATGGGTGCTGTGTTGATGCTTTTGGAATAATAAGGCCTAGAATATTGAAAGAAGCTCCTGTCGTGATTGAAAAATAGGTGATATCATCAGTTTATGAAAATACCCAAAGCAATAAGTGCATTAATTGATTCTTTCGAGAGACTTCCGGGAATTGGTCCCAAAACAGCCCAAAGGCTGACTTATTATTTATTGCACGTTCCTCAAATAGAACTTGATAATTTTTCCGAAGCGGTTTTCAAACTTAAAAAGGACACTACTCTTTGCACAAAGTGTAAAAATGTGGGGGAGAGCGACCCTTGTCTTATTTGTTCGGATATATCAAGAGATAATTCTATGATTTTGGTTGTTGAACAACCGTTGGATGTTTTGGCTTTTGAAAAAACTGGTAAATACAAAGGCTTATATCATGTTTTGCACGGAGCAATAAATCCTCTGGAAAATATTGGTCCCGATGAAATATATACCCAAGATCTGATAGAAAGGGTAAAAAAAGAGAAAGAAATTAAAGAAGTTATAATTGCAACAAATCCGACAATGGAGGGGGAAGCGACAGCAATGTATTTGACAAAAGAATTAAAAAAGATTGGAAAACAAAAACTTGCAGTTACCAGACTAGGTATGGGAATTCCAACGGGGGCGGATTTAGAGTATGCTGATGAGGTAACACTTTTCCAAGCCCTTCAAGGTAGAAGAAATATTTAATATATATATGCTAAATGCTGCCACTACAAACCAAACCAAACCCGGTTTGGTAAATGACACTAAACAATCTTCAAAAAATATTGCTCAGGCAGTTGCCAAACAAATTGCCCAGGAGCCTATTGAAATTTTAAAACAAGCCGGTAGTCAGCTTTTTGGAAATGAACAGACACAAGATGTAAGGATGCAAAATGGAGGATCAATTAACAACAATGATTCTTTTAATCAAAATCAGGAGGTTGCCAGACAAAGAGATAAAATAAGAAGCCAGAGATTGATGGATGCTCTAAAAAGCGAGTTGGATGATATTAAGAAGAAAAAAGAGCAGGAAAAACAAATCAAGATTAGACAAGAAGAGATGGCTCGGGAAGAGCAGCAAACAAAAGTTGCACCTCTTGTTGAACCACCGGCAAGAAAAGGAAGAAGATTATTTAATTTTGGTAAGAAAACTCAGATGCAACGCCAACAAACACAAACTGAAAATCCACTTCCTCCTTCCGGATAATTTACAATTTTAGTATATCAATCTACAATTAGGTTGTGACAGATTTATTTTTATCTAATACATTATCCGGAAAAAAAGAAAAATTTGTTGCCATAACAAAGGGAAAGGTCGGGGTTTATTCCTGTGGTCCTACGGTATATTGGAATCAGCACATCGGACACATGTATGCATATGTCCATTGGGACACCCTTACCCGTTACTTAAGATATTTAGGAAATGAGGTTAACTGGGTTATGAATTTGACTGATGTGGGACATATGACATCGGATGAAGATTTGGGGGAAGATAAAATGGAAAAGGGAGCAAAAAGGGAAGGATTAACGGTTTGGCAGATTGCGGATAAATATATCGATCAGTTTAAAGAAGGTCTTAAACTTCTTAATATCCAAACACCGGATGTTTTATGTAGGGCAACCGATCATATAGAAGAACAGATAGGGTTAATTAAAAAAATTGAAGCAAACGGTTTTACCTATAAAACAAAAACGGGTTTGGTTTTTGATACATCCAAATTTCCCGATTATCAGAAGTTTGCAAATCTGGATTTAGATAAACAGAAGGCGGGAGCAAGAACAGAAATAGACATTGAAAAGAAAAGTCCCTGGGATTTTCTTCTTTGGGTTACAAACCAACCCGAACATATTATGCAGTGGGATAGCCCGTGGGGAAAAGGTTTCCCGGGATGGCATATTGAATGTACTGCAATGTCCACAAAATATTTAGGAGAGACTTTTGATATTCATACAGGAGGAAAGGAACATATTCCGGTTCATCATACTAATGAAATTGCTCAAGCTTACGGCGCTTTCGGACACAGAAGCGCAAATTACTGGTTGCATAACGAATGGCTGATTATTGAAGGTGAGAAGATGAGTAAAAGCCTCGGAAATAATGTTTTAGTAACAGATCTGATCGAAAAAGGGTATGACCCGTTGTCATTAAGGTATTTAATATTAACTTCACATTATAAAACCGGACTGAATTTTACATGGGAATCTATTGAATCTTCCCAAATAGCCTTTAATAAATTGAAAGCTTATGTACAATCATTTAGAAACCAAATACAAAGAAATTCTCTTTCTTCAGAGAAAAATTCAAAAGTTGAGGAGTTTAGGAATAGGTTTTATGACTCCTTAAATGATGATTTAAATACTCCCCAAGCCCTTGCAGTATTATGGGAAACATTAAAAAGTAGTATTCCTTCAAATGATAAGTATGATCTTGCTTTAGACTTTGATAAGGTATTGGGCCTTCAATTAAATGAAGAAGTTGAAGAAAAAACTATACCTGCAGAAATTAATAAAATGATTGATCAAAGGAATGCCTTGAGAAGTGAAGGGAAGTTTGAAGAAGCCGATAAGATAAGAAGAATTATCGAAGAAAAAGGATTTGAAATTAAAGATGAAAAGATTTCTTAACAATCTGGACAAATATCTAAAATACTATTTTATTA
>CAZOUV010000007.1:32080-41021 GCA_964583105.1 uncultured Gammaproteobacteria bacterium | reverse complement strand
GCCGCGGTAATACAGAGGGTGCAAGCGTTATCCGGATTTATTGGGCGTAAAGCGTTTCGTAGGCGTTTTTGTAAGTTACACTTCAAATACCAGAGCTCAACTTTGGGCAGGGGTGTAATACTGCAGGAATTGAAATATTTCGGAGCTTTCGGAACTGTCGGTGTAGGGGTGAAATCCGTTGATATCGACAGGAACACCAAGGGCGAAGGCAGAAAGCTAGGGATTTTTTGACGCTGAGGAACGACAGCTAGAGGAGCGAAAGGGATTAGAGACCCCTGTAGTTCTAGCCGTAAACTATGCTCGCTAGTCCTTCTTAATTATTTAAGTGGGGCGTAAGCTAACGCGTTAAGCGAGCCGCCTGGGGAGTACGAACGCAAGTTTAAAACTCAAAGGAATTGACGGGAACCTGCACAACCAGTGGAGCATGTGGTTTAATTCGAGACGAAACGAAAGACCTCACCCGGGTTTGAAATGCTACTTATTAGTTTTTCAGAAATGAGAGACGATTCTTTAGAAATAGAGAAAGGTAGCACAGGTGTTGCATGGCCGTCTTCAGCTCGTGTCATAGATGTATTAAACATCACTGTGACCCCCCGAAGTAATTTGGGGTGCGAAATTTGGCTCATATCGGTGGAACTTCTAAGTTATTTAGAACAATACCGAGGGAAGTCGAGAAACTTTTAGTTTCTTTGACCCTGTAACGACTTGGAGAAAAGTTTCTCCAGATTCCGATTTAATCGGGATAACACGCCAACTCCTGTTTTTAACAGGATGAAGGTATAGTCTAATTATTCATTTTATGAATATATTGGGGATGTTCCCTTCAGTGGGGTAACGAGCGCAACCCCCGTTCTGAGTTAAATATTCTCAGGAGACTCTCTAATTTTTTATTAGAGGGAAGCGGGGACGACGTCAGGTCAGCATGGCCCTTATATCCGGGGCAACACACATACTACAATGGAGCCGACAAAGGGTTGCCAAGCGGTAACGCGGAGCTAATCCCAACAAACGGCTTCTCAGTGGGGATTGAGGGCTGCAACTCGCCCTCATGAACGTGGAATTGGTAGTAATCGCAGATCAGCATTGCTGCGGTGAATACGTTCTCAGGTTTTGTACAAATCAAATTGCGCCTTCCGATCGCAGTTTCTAGCCGGTGTAAATCCGGTCAAAGAAAGATAAATTCTTTGAAGCGAAATAACATCCTTTGACAGTGATGTCAGAGAGAAAAGGGTTAAAGTAGCAATTTTCAGCTTGAAGTTTAAACGGTTCTATGACTTTGTGACCATTCGTACAGATCGGGAAGCATTTATCATAAAAAATCATAGAATAATTGGGCTCGAGATGGAAATAAAATGAAATTACAATCACGAAGGGAGATCTGATATTGACCTTATTTCTAAAGGAAAGTTTTGGTGTGAACTAAAACTTAAGTAAATATCAGAAGTCTGCTGTATTCGTAGTACTTTTAAGCTCTTAAAAGGAAGGAATACTTTCTATTTTAATTAATAGAACGTCCGCCAAGGTACGGGAAAACCGTGCGCCTGGTGGGGAGAGAAGAATTAAAGAGTAATCTTTAATAACTATCTCAGAACACCGCCGATTTTTAATCGCGCGTGGCAGTCATATTTTCTAGTAGGTTAAAATCCTACCTAGTAGCCAAAAAAATAGCAAAGCATTGACACTTTGCGATAAGCAGTCCTAGCAGAGTAATCTGCGGGGCAGAGGGCTTGAGGCGAAGGGCAGGGATGGCATTTATAAACTTAGGCGACTTCTGTTGGGCGGTCAGAAGGAAGTCTCCTAGAAAAAAAGTTTGCCATTCATGTCTGGAATAGAAAATATGATGACCCATGGAGATCCTTACAAGATGAAGGTAATTGCTTGTAAGGAAGTCAGCTTTACCATAGTAGGTACTTGACTATTTCGGATTATATTTGGTAATCTGAAATATAGAGTACTGAAGGGAAAAACGTAATGACAACTCCTGATTACATAAACGGACTTACTGAAGGAGAAGGTTGTTTCTTGGTTTGTTTGAGAAAAGATAATCGAATAGAACTTCGATTTTTCATAGCTCAGGCAATAGGGAATAAACCTCTCTTAGAAGAAGTAAGGAAGTTTTTTGGAGTTGGGAGCGTCTATCAAAAATCAAACGTAAAAGGAAAATTACCGGCTTATGTATTTGAAGTCTCCAAAAGAGATGACATTTACAAAGTGGTAATTCCATTTTTTCATAAACACAAACTTCTTGGTATTAAAGCCAAATCGTTTGCAGTATTTGAAGAAATAGGTTTGATTGTAAAAGGTAGACAAGATAAGAGAAAACTTACACCTCGCGAACTTAGTTATATTACTAAGTTAAGAGCGGGTATGAATAAACATTACGGCTCGCTAAGTGCGGAAAATCCGCTCGCTTAGTGGGAACGCGCAATAACCTTAATGAAGCGCAATCCGTCAAGTTAGTGAAGTTGGGGGCACCCGAATGTCCATTGTATGGGCAGAAGGTGACACCAGCGACAAGAATTAAGTCGTAACAAGGTATCCCTACTGGAAGGTGGGGATGGATCACCTCCTTTCTAAGGAGTCACATCCAGTTTTTAAGTACGCCGTTTGACTATACAAAACGGGTATAGCTTCCGGTCATATCCTGGACACTTTTGAAGTATTAATCCAAAAAAATGTTTAGACAAAAACCCGCATATAATGTGCGGGTTTTTTGTGTTGACAAAATAATAAACTGGGTTATAGAATGGTGTCTGTTATGGTAGAAAGAGTTGTAAAGACCCCTTATTATCGTGAACCTAAAAAAACATGGGTTCCAAGTGGTTTTTTGTCAGGTGATTACCGTCCACCAAGTAGGGCACAGTTGGTAATTAATCATTTTTTTAGGAAGTTACGTTATCCATCTAGGGATTCAGGACAAAGTATAAAATAACTGAATTTAGTGAGAGGTTGGATAGAAATCCATTCCTTTTCGATATTCAATCAATAGCCCACATATAAAATGCGGTTTTTTTGATGGTTAAATTTACAAAACGAAACAATTCTATTTTGTGAGCTATTTGGAATAATTGTTCTGTTTTTGATACAATCATGTGCCTATGACGCTTGAAGGTTTACAACATCTGCGTGATGATTGGAATGACGAAGTACCAGACGAAATAATTCACAACTGGGGGAATTTTAAAGTCAGGATGGCTTGGTGGCAGTCGTTAGTTTTAGATCTTGAGGTGTTGGAAAGACGAGGAAAAATTTCAAAAGATCTTCAAGAAGAGGTTAATAAATTTGTTAAACATTACACCTCTGATGAATTTCACAAGCAAAAATTAACTACGGCGGAGGACATTGGGAGAGCAAATAACCTAATTGATAGAATTTTAGGTAGATAACAGGGAATTCTTGTGGATCGGCAAGGGATCGAACCTTGGACCTCGTTCTTATCAGGAACGCGCTCTACCACTGAGCCACCGATCCGGGAAACTACGTTCATAATTTAACATAATTTGATTTAGATAACAATCCAACCTATAATACGACGCAATATGTGTGAACACGCTGTTGAGCTTAAAAGAAGCGATAAAAAAGTGTTTGCATGTCCATATGATTTAACTTTGACTTTTTCCAGCAAAGATGGGGTTGGGTGTCCCGAAAATCACGATCCTCATAATTGTACATCTGTAAAAAGGGCTGAATGGAACGAAAACACCAATGAAAGAAACATGCACAAAAGAAGTGGTGGCCCGGTCTCTTCGACAGCAGTTAAGATAGATGGGGTGTATGGTTCCCATAGAACCGGCAATCATAATTAGTTTATTTACTATTGACTCCCTTCATTATCTTTCGTATAATCCTTCTTACCTTTAAGGTAAACGTTATTTAATGAAAACTTTATTATTTTCTAAAACAAACGCAGACCTTTTGCGTGGGTAGGAGAAACTAGGGTTTTCTATACATAACCGGCCTTAAAAGCCGGTTTTTTTGTTGCACATTTAACATAAAGCGGATCGGTAGACGAGGGCCCGAAGTTTACCTGGCTGAACGCTTCATTTGCAATGAAGAGGTAGGGAGTTCGATTCTCCCCGGGTCCACAGAGGAAGGTAGTTAGTAGAGAGCGATCTTTTTATAAGATCGCTGTCTAGTAATTATTTTTTCTGGTTTGTTCTTTGACAACTGAAGAGAAAGGCCGCTACATACCTAGGTGGTGTGTAGCATGTTTTTACAGACGCAGACAGTGAATGCCTTGGCTCTTTTTTCCGAAGAAGGACGTACATAGTCACGATAGTCGTCGGGGAGCTGCTACGAAGCTTTGATCCGACGGTGTCCGAATGGGGTAACCCACCTCTTTATGAGGTATTTAAGGGTAAAAAAATTCTCTAGTAGAATTCATAGCCTTTAATTTGGGAACCCGGGGAACCGAAACATCCAAGTACCCGGAGGAATATAAATCAACGAGATTTCGTCAGTAGCGGTGAGCGAAAGCGAAACAGTCTAAACCTTTTTCGTGCTTGCATGAGAAAGGGGTTGCAGGAGTCCGATATGGGATCTTAAAACTTAGTGGAATGACTTGGAATAGTCAATCAAAGAAAGTGAAAATCTTGTACACGAAAAGTTTTAGGACTCTAGGAATTTCCTAAGTAATGCGGAGTACGTGTCTCTGCATGAATCTGGGGGAACCATCCTCCAAGGCTAAATAAAAAAAGAGACCGATAGTGAACTAGTACCGTGAGGGAAAGGTGAAAAGAAGGGTGAGACACCCAATGAAATAGAAACTGAAACTGTTTGCGAACAAACCGAGAGAGCTTGTGCATAACATAAGGCTTGCAAATAAAAATATTATTACTATAATACACGGCATATGGAGAGAGGTAAAAAAGGAAAGCCCACCCTAGAGGAAATATTACGCGAAATATCTGATGAGGCGTTGGAATACATTGCTCTAGCCGCAACTGCTGATTGGGTCGATCCTGCTAATAGTAATTCTGGGAGGGAAAAGGCAGCTAATATTTTAAGAAGAGCTGTTCGAGATGAACGAAAAGTTCGAAAAGAAGCAAAGAAATAACCTTCATAATCTATAATAAAGTCAAAAATTTGCAATTCGTATGTTGTGCATGAGTGATCTCGTGCCTATTGAAGAATGAACCGGCGAGTATATATCTAGTGCTTTGGTCTAACCCCGTTATTGGGGGGAGGCATAGCGAAAGCAAGTCTTAAAAGGCGAAATAATGCACTATGTATATGACCCGAAACCAGGTGAGCTAACCATGAGCAGGGTGAACTCTATCTAACGATAGTGGGAGGCCCGAACTAGTCTGGGTTGCAATCCAGTTGGATGACTTGTGGTTAGGGGCAAAATACCAATCGAACCTGGAGATAGCTGGTTCTCCCCGAAAAGTCTATAGGGACCACGCTATGTTGTCTTGTTTCTGGAGGTAGAGCACCGAATGGGTTAGAGAGCGCAAGCAATTTAACTCAACCGAACTCCGAATTACAGTAAACAATATCATAGTAGAAAGTCGCATCGGGCTAAGCTGATGCGGCAAAAGGAAAACAGTCCAGATTTTCGGCTAAGGCCTCTAAATCGACATTAAGTTTCAAAGGAAGTTTGTGTCCTCAAACAGCCAGGAGGTTGGCTCAGAAGCAGCCACCCTTTAAAGATAGCGTAACAGCTCACTGGTCGACGGACGCAGGCGCCAAAAATTTATCGAGGATTAAATGTCGTGCCGAAGCCAGAAGTGTCATAACTTAATTGTTGTGGCGCGGTAGGGGAGCGTTCCATATGCTGTGAAGGTGAATCGGAAGGTTTGCTGGAGAGTATGGAAGTGAGAATGCCGGTATAAGTAGCGTACAAGACGGGTGAGAATCCCGTCCACCGAATACCCAAGGTTTCCGTTGCAAGGTTCGTCCACAACGGGTTAGTCGGTACCTAAGGCGAGGCCAAAATGGCGTAGTCGATGGAAGACTAGTTAAAATTCTAGTATTTAGTTTAAATCGTTACTCCGCAAGGAGCATGCGCGAGCATGCCAGTTGGGGGTTGACTAAACAGGAAGATAAGAGCCAGTCCATGAAGTCTGGTGTAAGCTTATAAATAGTGTTTCGTGGAAAATCCCGGAATATGATTAATTGAAAAGCGATGCAAAGTCTTGCGTGAGCGGGACAATTCTTAATATTTCAGTTTATAGAAAAAGACTCGCAACGAGATTTAAATTAAGCCGTACCGCAAATCGACACAGATGGGTTAGTCGAGAAGACTAAGGTGATCGAGAGAAGGATGTTTAAGGAACTCGGCAAAAAAACTACCTGTAACTTAGGGAGATGGGTTTCCTTATCGTAAAGATAAGGACTCAGCGAAAGTTTATTAGCCGACTGTTTATCAAAAACACAGGTCCGTGCAAAAGCGAAAGCTTAAGTATACGGGCTGATGCCTGCCCAGTGCTGGTAAGTTAAAGGGAGAAATGGTTGTCCGCAAGGATAACTGTCTTGAACTAAAGCTCCAGTAAACGGCAGCAGTAACTATAAACACAGTTGTAGTTACGTAGGTTTAGAATCCTACCGTCTTGAAAGACAAGACGCAAAATTTGGCCATATGCTGGAAACTCCGGCGTATGTGGCAGTACTTGACAATTTAACATTGTTGAGTAACAATCTGACCACTGCGGACAATCAGCAGGAAAGATTATGACAATAGAAATAGGAGAACTATCAAAGCATCTGGAAGAGAGATTAAAATGGTTGAACAGACCAGTTTTAGGATCCGTTGGAAATAACATTTCTACCTATGCCAACCGTGATGGGGGCATACAAGAATTGGAGGTTATCGCGCGTAAATTTGGTATTAACCTCAGTTCTCAACCAGATTCGGAAGTCCAAAAACCGAAATAGATGCTTTTTTGTTTCATTATTGTCATTTTATCCTCAACGACTATACGCCAAACTTTGTAAGTTCGTTACTTACATTGATGATATAGTCTGAACTTTACAGCGATGTAAAGACTACGTATTTTTAATAATCGTAGCAAGTAACATAGTTAAACTGTTCTACGGTAAGGGCTATAAATAACTGCCGTAGTAAAATCTAGCTATATGCTGGAAAAACTCAAGAATCTGACAGTACCTCTCAAAGGTAAAAATCTGAATCAGTAGAGTTAATCAGCAGGAAAGACTGTAAGCAATTACAGAATCCTCAGAGACTACACGCTAGAGTATTTTCAATCAGTGAAAGTACAAGATATAGTCCAAAACTCAAATGTTTTGAGCGAAGCCCCTTGTCGGGTGAGTTCCGACCTGCATGAATGGCATCACGAGCTAATAACTGTCTTAAACGTTCACTCGGCGAAATTGCGATGGCTGTGAAGACGCGGCCTAATTCCACCTGGACAAAAAGACCCCGTGGAGCTTTACTGTAGTTTGACATTGATTTGTGCATTTTAATTGCCAAGTAATAGGAGGGAGCCGCAAGGCAACAATGTGAGACCTCTCTTTGAAATGTGGCAAATCTTACCTGACGCCGGTGAATACCCGGTGGGGGAAAGTGTTAGATGGGCAGTTTTACTGGGGCGGTACCCTGCCAAATTGTAACGCAGGGGTACAAAGGTTGGCTTACTACGAATGGAAACCGTAGGGAAAGCATAAAGGTTTAAGCCAGCTTGACTGCAAGACCGACGGGTCGAGCAGGTACGAAAGTAGGTCTTAGTGATCCCCCGATACCACATGGGTGGTACGGGGCTTAACGGATAAAAGCTACCCCGGGGATAACAGAGTAGTCGCGCCCGAGCGTCCATAGCGACGGCGCGGTTCGCTACCTCGATTAGATAGCCGAAGTCGAGGATAAAGTGGCTCATAACGGTGAAATCCTTCTTGTGTTTCGGAATAACTTTGGTTATTCTGAATATGGAGGGACAATACCGTGGGAAGTTGCAAAACAAGCAAATTCTGGAACAAGAAGTGGGTTTTAATTAAGAAATCTTTGGTCTTAAGTGAAGACCAAAAATCAATTATTTTAGGATCACTTCTTGGTGATGGTACGATGTGGATTGGGAAGGGAGGTATAAATGCCAACTTCAAAGTAGAACATGGGTTGAAGCAAAAAGAATTAGTTTTTTGGAAATATGAAAAATTAAAGAATTTTGTTTTTACGGAACCCAAGATAAGTTTTAGATATTGGGAAGACAGAACAAAATATCCTAAATCATGGTGGTTTAGGACAATTAAGCATCCTGATTTAACTAAGATTTATAGATTGTTTTACACTGGAGAAGGTTATAAAACTGGCCACAAAGTAGTTCCCAATGATAATTTTTTGGAAAGATATCTTAATCCTGAGGCATTGGCAGTATGGATTATGGATGACGGATCATTCAATAAACAAATTATTGATATCAGTACCTATTGTTTTTCTTTTGAAGACATCAAGAGATTACAAACATTTCTGGGAGACAAGTTTTTGATTAACCCTAATTTTTATAGAGATAGGGATAAAGGATACAGAATTTATTTTAATCAAAAAGACACGAATACATTGATTCAGATAATCAGTCCATATTTTATTAATTCAATGAAATATAAGATTGGTTTTGCAACCCTGTAACGACTGGAAGCTCGAAAAGCTATTCGAGCTGAAGATATTGATCTTTAGATCAATATAAAACGCCACTACTCAAGTAATAATTTGAGTAAAGGTATAGTCTACGCCATTAGTAATAATGGGTTTTAAAATTACATATTTTTATGTAAGTGGTCGGCTCATCCTTTCCTGGCGCTGAAGAAGGTGCCAAGGGTTAGTCTGTTCGCCTATTAAAAGGGTACGTGAGCTGGGTTCAGAACGTCGTGAGACAGTAAGACTATGAGATATATATAGTCGTCCAAGTTGTCTCGCTATTGCGGTTTTTTGAAGTAAAGAGGCTGTTTTATTTAGTCTTTTTTGTCCAAATTTAGAAATCAATAGATG
>CAZOUV010000007.1:13185-32070 GCA_964583105.1 uncultured Gammaproteobacteria bacterium | reverse complement strand
ATCTGTCTAAATGCTGGAAACACTCAAGAATCTGAAGGTACTTATCTTAAATAAGTGAAAATCCTCTCAGTGGAGTCAATCAGCAGGAAAGATCTTTAATTTATTTTAAAGAAATCCTCACAGGCCATATGCCAGAGATTGTATTTATACAGTCAAGATATGGTCGGACCCCTGTAGCGATATAGGGAGCTAACAAGAATGCAAAATTGGTTAGCCACAAAAGTTTGTGTAACAATTATGTCGGACTCTATCCGGTGGAATCGTTCGAGTCTTGAAGGAAGCTCTCCTCAGTACGAGAGGACCAGGAGGGAGGAATCCCTGGTGTGCCGGTTGTTTCGTCAGAAGCAACGCCGGGTAGCTACATTCCTAAGTGATAACCGCTGAAAGCATCTAAGTGGGAAGCACATCCTAAGATTAAGACTCGTTATAAACCCCTAGAAGAATACTAGGTTGATCGGCTGGGAGTGGAAGCGCTGTAAAGCGTTAAGCTTACCAGTACGAATTGGTTAAAAAAAACATCTTGCGTATTAGTTTACGCGAGGCTTTTCTCTTCGGTTTTGAAAGAACAAACCTTTAAAATATAATATATATAAAGATTTTTTAAAGAAGCCTGTTTTATAATAGGTTTACTGAAAAAGGTCTGGTGATTTGAGCAAAGTGGTACAACCCGATCCCATTCCGAACTCGGAAGTTAAACGCTTTAGCGGAGACGATAGCCGTCGGGCAACTGACTGTGAAAATATCTCATCGCCAGACCTTTTTTAGTGGTAAAATACTTGATTGTATGTTGAAAACCTTCGCAAATCTGTTTTCAAGGGGGGTAGAGAGTTCGAAATACGGCAAAAGTTTGAGGCTTGTGATATGGAAGGAATAGATCTTAATGAACCCGTTGTTGATCCCATGACCCACCTTTCTGCAAAATTTAGTTCGAAAGAAGACGCAGAACAATTTATTGAAGCCAATCATCCAGGAGGAAAGTTAAAAATTGTTCCTATTCGTAGGTAGTTATTTTACCGAACTAACTTTTTTATTGATTTTGAAATACCTCATCGTCAGACCTTTTTAATGTTATAATTTTCTCCAAATGGAAGTATTTTGTCGATTGGCAGATCCGTCTAGCCGTGATCATGAAAATCAGGAGATAAACGGTGTTAAAACTGAAGGGGTGGGAGGCCTTTTTAATCTTGAAGATTTCCCTCCATGCAAAGACTGTTTTCATCACCGCAAACTCAGCAAGCAAGTTATACTTAAAGCCAGAGTCGGCAGATCAGGTGTGGGGGAAGGATATATTTTAAATGGTGTATTAACATACGATAAATTTGTAAACATAGTTATTAGGAGCGAACCAAAAGAGCGTTTTGATACGTTACCAGATGGACTTTCTTAGTTTTTCTTTGTATAATGTCCAATTACAAATAGAAAGGTGGAATTAATGAGTGGCTACGAAAATATCTAAAACTTCTCCCAAAGGTCCTCTTACTATGGCCGATTTACTTGCTAAGGTAGGCCACAAGCTTGTTTCGTATTCGGTAGGCCAAAAAATCAGAGCCAAGGTTGTTTCAAAAACACATAAAGCTTTGGTTTTAGATATCGGTGGTAAAAGTGAAGGTGTTGTCTGCGAAAAAGCTTTTATTGAAGCCAGAGATTATATTAAATCACTTAAAGTAGGAGATGAGGTTTTGACTTCCGTATTAATTCCTGAAGCAAAAGATGGAAGTGTAATTCTTTCGTTAAGACAAGCCATGTACGGAGCAGCTTGGGAAAAACTGGAAAAGGCTAAAAGTGCTAAGGAAGGTGTTGCGGTATATGCCAAGGGAGTCAATCCTTCAGGCGTAGCTGTTGAATGTGAGGGGGTCAATGGATTTATTCCAACAACACAATTAAGTAAAGAAGCTTTAAAAAACACACAAAATCTGGTTGGAAAGTACTTCAAAGCGGTTCCTATTGAAGTAGACAGGAATTACAATAAGTTGGTTCTTTCGGAAAAAGAAGTATCTGAAGCATCGGATATTAAGGCTGCCGGAGAGGCCATATCCAAGATTAAAGAAGGGGATGTATATGACGGGATTGTAACTACTGTTGCCAATTTCGGATGTTTCGTAAAGATTGAACTTGAAAAGGGAAGGGAAGTAGAAGGATTGGTACATATTTCCGAATTATCGTGGGGAAGGGTCGAAAGAGTAACTGATGTTGTAAATAAAGAAGATAAAGTAAAGATAAAAGTAATCGGCAAAAAGGACGGAAAGCTTGCATTCTCTATTAAACAGGCATTGAAAGATCCCTGGGCTGATGCAAAGGAAAAATATAAGCAGGAAGCCAAAGTTAAAGGAAGGGTAGTAAGACTTTCGGATTTTGTAGTCTTTGTAGAACTTGAACCGGTTATAGAAGGACTAATTCATATAACAAAAATACCTCCTGCAACAAGAATTAAAGAAGGAGATGAAGTAAATTGTTACGTAGAAGAAATTGATACAAAAAGTAAGAAATTATCCCTAGGATTGGTACTTACTTCAAAGCCTTTGGGATATAAATAATCCTCAATTATTAAAAAAATTATTTAACCGTTAACGATAATCTAATTTTATGATCATTCTTATTATCCTGGTCCTTTTTTTCCTGAACGCTTCCTTTTCTGTTTTTTTCAATTTTGAAACGTGTAGAAAATTCATTTTTTAACCAGTTTTGCATTTCTCTTCGGAATTCTTGACTCAACTCTTTGCATTTCCAAGGGTCATAAAAATTATGAGTGATGTCAAAAAACCATCCTACAGATGTATTATCGGAACTTCTGTCGTCTTTGAAATACTCCAACAAATTATCATATTCATCTTCCCCTAAACCGTGGATGCTCCAATTAATCAAATCATCGGATACGCCTTCACCATCTGCCAATTTTAAATAGATCTCGGCATATTGTTTGGATTCACTGGTGTTACCTAACTCACCGGGTGTGGTTGCATAGTATCTGTATAATTTTTTAATACCTTCAACAAAGTCCGGATTTTTTTCCAAGAGGACTCTCATTTTTTGTTTTAAGATCTCAGAAACCCTTTCGCTTGATAGAGTATGATCGTTAAAAAATTTTTCATTGCCCCCGTTCTGAATATATTTTTGACGAAGTTCTTTTTCAATAAATCTATTGGGGGTAAGTATCAGGAAATTTCTATTGTCGTCTTTTTCAACACCAGTAAACCTTAATTCCGCCGGTGTACCATAATTTTTGTCGTATAGTTTTAGACCAGTATGTCCTTGGTCATAAAAATCAAAATCTTCCAAGGTCTCCCAGGCATTAAAAACCAGTACACACGATGTTTGCCAGTAAGGTCCGTAAAGGGATGTAAAAATTTCATTTCCTCCCGGTATTATCAGTGGTTTTGTTTCTTTTTCCCTGTCTTTTATCAGCCGTGGTGAGGTAATTCTACCTTCAAGCAGAACTTTTAAAAAATAATCCGTACCCCGCCTTTCAGCAAAACAAAGAATATCGTCCTGTTCTATCTTTCTGCCCTTGTTGGTTTCTATTGTTTGCTTCGGCTCGGCTTGATAAAGTTTATGAATTTCCTTTCCCAGTTGATCTATTTGTTCTTGCACCTTTTCGGAGTAGGACATTGTTCTCCTTACAGGATCAAAAACAAAGAGATGATCAAGGCTTCTATGGCCTCCGGCATCTTGAGTGTAACTACCAGCATCAGCTCGGTAATATATATTTAGTAGTTTCCAGTAATCCGCAACTTCAATTTCTGCCGATTTTGCTTTTTCAATAATTTCTTTTGCACTTTTGGAATATTTATCTTTATCGGACGATCTTATGACGTACCCGATTGGATCACCCTCTATTAAAGAGAGCATTAAATTGATTTGTTTAGGTTCGTATTTGAGTTGTTCAAAGACTGTCTTTGCAGTTTCGAGAGTAAATTCATGTTTTCCACGACCGTCTTCCGGTTTTCTTAAATCATGCAGACTAAGAAGTAATTCAAAATCATTGACGTCAATTGTGTTTCCCGGCATTTTTTCGCTATGGTAGTATTTTCTAAATTGGGCCATTGCCATTGATTCATGTCTCCGTACAGAGTATCCTTCCCAAACACCCGCAGCTTTATCAAGAAGGTGTTTGAAATCGAGATCTAATAATCCCAAAACGTCTTCGGGTGTGTGGTTGGGATTATTTTGGATAGCCAGCAATTGTTCCCTCGTAAAAGAAATTTTATCTTTAGGGTGATCATAAATTACTGCACCGGGTGCTTCACTCATACCTACATTATTATAAACGACTTTTTATACTTGTGTTATTATTCACTAAATGTCCAAATTTATCTGTCAGCAGTGCGGTTATGAATCCGTAGGTTTTTTGGGAAAGTGTCCCAATTGTGGTGAATGGAACTCATTGGTCGAAATGATTGAGGAAAAAGACAGAAGGAAAACTAAATCAAACAGAAAATCTAATACTTCTTCCACCAAACCCATTTCTTTAACATCAATTCCATCCAGAAAAACATCAAGACTCTCTACAAAAATCTCCGAACTTGACAGGGTATTGGGTGGAGGTTTGGTTAATGGTCAGGTAGTCTTAATTGCTGGAGAGCCTGGCGTAGGGAAAAGTACTTTGCTTCTGGAGGTTTCTGAAAAGATTGGAAAAGGTGTTTTGTATGTTTGCGGAGAAGAATCTGCCTTTCAAATTAAGGTTAGGGCAGAAAGGTTGGGGATTAAAAAGTCGGGAATAAATCTTCTGGAGGATACAAATACAGATAATGTTGTTGATGCGATATCAAATACTGATAGCTTTTCTGCTGTTATAGTGGATTCAATTCAAACAATGTATACATCCGATCTTTCGGGACTTGCGGGATCGGTAGGACAGGTCAGGGAGTGTGCGGGAAGACTTTTAAGAGTTTGCAAAGAAAAAGAAATTCCCTTGTTTCTTGTGGGACATGTTACAAAAGAAGGAGCCGTAGCCGGTCCCGCAGTTCTTGCCCATATTGTTGACACCGTTTTATGGTTCGAAGGCGATAAAACACTTAGTCTAAGACTTCTTAGGGCAGTTAAGAATCGTTTCGGACCGACGGATGAGGTTGGTATCTTTGAAATGCAGGACAAGGGCTTAATTTCGGTTACAGACAGTGAAAAACTTTTCTTGGAAAAAAATAAAAAACAGGTTCCGGGAAGTATAGTTACATCAATTCTTCAGGGTACAAGACCTTTGTTGGTTGAAATTCAAGCCCTTGTTGTTCCTACCAAGATGGCTTTTGCCAAAAGAGTCGCTCAAGGAATTGATTCGAAAAGACTGGAACTTCTTCTTGCGGTTCTTATCAGAAGATGCAATCTGCCTTTATACGATTTTGATGTTTTCGTTAACTGTGCGGGAGGAATGAAAATAACCGAACCGGGAGCAGACCTTGCAATATGTTTGGCTATTTCTTCCGCATACTTTGACAAGCCTGTATCGAATAAGCTGATGGCAATAGGAGAAGTTGGGCTTTTGGGAGAGATAAGGGATGTTATGGCTCAAGATAAGAGAATGAAAGAGGCAAGAAGACTAGGTTTTACACAAATTATCTCTTCAAAAGAAGATAGGTATGTGGGCAGTGTAATTAAAAAACTTCTTAAATAGAACTTGACGGGGTTACATAGTGAAAGTACAATCATCGGCATGATTATTGTGGAGCGTGTTTTAAATCAAATTTTAGAAAAACTCAATCCGCCAAATAACTGTCCGATGATATTTGGTCCTGGAGGTTTTCGGGAGGACTATGATTTAGTTGGTGGTTATCAAAGTACTCCTGATTTAGCACACGTTACTTGTGTTCCTGTCTGCCGTGCTAAATGCACTAGTGACATCCATCCGGCTTGCAAAGATTGCCAGGTTGCTAATAAGGAGCTAATTGCCATGAAGGAATATAGGGAAATGATTGGATTAAGGGACTGACATATAGAGAAGTTTGCTTCAAAGTGCGACACCGATGAGTTATCAACGAGTTATCCACATTATATAAAACGTACGAAAGAATAGCGAATATTAAATTTGATTTTAACAACGTTCAAACTATGGGGATGTTATAAACGGGATAGTAAATAATTATAGGATTTGACAGTTGCAAAAAGCGGTGTTAAGATTTTCACAGAACATTGAAAAATTAAAAAGAGCATCGCCATCGTTGGGTTCTTGTTTCAGATTTCCCTAAAACAAACTCTCCACGAGTAGAGATGCTCTTTAAATTGACTTATCTAGAGGACAGGAAATACTTGTTGCAACTAGACAAATCACAAATAGACTAGTCATTTTGTACCCCCTTTGTCAAGGGGTATTAATTCCGTCTTTAGGGGAAGGGTGGTGAGTAGGGCAGGCTTACTACCCTTTCCTTAAGAACGGAATTGGATGTTGAGTTTCTGCTTTGAACTGCCTCGTAATTGCTTAAATGGATAGATTAAAAAACGGATTTATACAGACGGTAGTTCTTCTTCTTTTGGCTTCAATTGGGGCGCTTTATTTGGTTTTAAACAGTGGAAGTGTTGTAAAAAATCAAAATACAAAAGCGTCTGCTTTTGGTTGCCTCTGTCCCTCTGATTATGTATCAAGAGGTATTTCTTGTATTGAGTCAGGAGGGATTAATTACGTTGATACAACCCAGAATCAGGCAAGCTGTAGTTATTGTGGTTGGGCTTGGGCCGGCAATATCTGCTGTCCTTCTGGTGGAGATTCCTGTACAGATATTGGTGCAATAAAGTGTGATGATAATCCCCGTGTTTTGGAATGCAAAGTTTGGAATAGTGCTTGTCCAAAAGGAGTGTGGGTTACTATTCAATCCTATGGAACTTCAGAGGAGTTGCATAACGATCCTCGATGTTCCAATCCTACACCCAATCCTACACCTACACCCACACCACATCTTACACCCACACCGACACCTACAGCGACACCAACAATAACTCCCACCCCAACGCCGACCGTAACACCAACTCCAACACCTACGCCTACACCTACTGTAACCCCCACACCTACCATAACTCCTACACCCACACCAACCCCAACTCCGACCTCGACACCTAACTGGTGTAACGGAACCTGTGGATCAAACTACAACTGTCAGGGAGGATATTTCTGTCATGATGGATTTTGCCGAAACCCGTCTTGTCCGGATGAAAGTGATTGCGATTGTGCAGTATCTACTCCCACCCCAACCCCAACAGCTCCTCCAGTATTGGGTGCAACCGCCCCGCCGTCTCTTCCCAAAACGGGAGGGGGAATGGCTGCGATATTTCCTTTGTTCGGCCTTGGAGGAGTTGGAATATATCTTATCAAGAAGTATAAATTAATATAACAAAGTGTATCCTCACGGAATAGTATACCAGGCTGGTAAATCAAAAAGTCATTCTGATTATTATTTAAGGCCTAAATTTTTAACCAGAATTGGATATCATCTATTAAAAGCTGCGGGTTATGGTTTTATTTCCTTTGCAATTACCGGAATTCTTTTTACATACTGGCCGATAATTAAAGAAGAAATAAGATATATTTTTGTTAAGCCCCAGAAACAAATAAGCAGTTTAGGAGAGCTGGTTTCAGAAGCTACAGCTGAGGAGGCGGATAAAATAAGACAGGAGACTTCTTCTTTGGGCTTAAACTCATATTTTTCCCTTTATATTCCCAAAACTGAAGCTAAAGCCAATATTATTTCTAATGTTGACTCCGGAAATATCGACGAATATTCAAAAGCATTAAAGGAGGGTGTTGCTCATGCCAAGGGAACAAATTTCCCAGGACAGGGAAGTACCGTTTACCTTTTTTCGCATTCGACAGATTCTCCTTTGAATTTTAACCGTTACAATGCCGTATTTTATCTTTTGGGAAAGCTCGAAAAAGGGGACAGAATTTTTGTATATTTTCTAGATCGTAGATTTGTTTACAGAGTCGATGAGGTAGTTACAACTTCTGCCGAAGATACTTCGTGGTTTGAAAACATAGAAGGAAAAGAACGATTAGTGCTTCAAACCTGCGATCCTCCGGGAACGACTTTAAGGCGCCTGCTTGTGGTTGCAAGCCCGGCATATTAGTTGTTGACACACATAAAAGATGGGATATACTTACTTTTGTAATTGTTTATGGTTCTTCTTTAATTTTTCCGTAGCATAATTTAATTTTTTTGTTCTATGATTTCGAAAAAGACTGCTTCTGAGGAAGATGTAAAAAATTTGATAGGTTCTCCTGTGACAACGGGGGAATTGTCCGATGGTGCAAAAGATATGACATTAAGCCAACCACAACCTCCTACACCTTATTATTCTGAAAGAATGATTCCTGATGCCAATCTTCCTACAGAAACCGTTTCTGGTGTACTAGATATCGCCAATGAAGGCTCTGGACTTTTAAGACCAAAATTTTCAGCAAGCGATAGAGATGTTTATATTTCATCTTCTCAAATACGAAGGTTTAATCTTAGGGTGGGAGATAAAATTCAGGGACAGGCAAGACGACCCAAAGAGAATGAAAGATATTGGGGGCTTTTGAAAGTTGAAAAGATAAATGCAGAAGATGTAGATAAAATTCCGGTTGATAGACCCAGTTTTGATGATCTTTTAGCTATATATCCTGATGAACAGATAAATTTGACAACAGATTCCGAAACCTTAACAACAAGAGTAATAGACTTGGTTTCTCCAATCGGTTTTGGACAGAGAGCACTGGTTGTTTCCCCCCCCAAAGCTGGAAAAACATGGCTTGTAAAAGATATATTGGCTGGAATTGCAAAAAACTATCCTGAAGATTCCAACGGAAAGAAAAAGAAAGTTCATGTAATGGCAGTTTTAATAGGGGAAAGACCGGAAGAGGTTACTGATATCGTTAGAAAAGTTGCCGACGTTACTGGTGGATTAGGTGAAGTTGCAGCAAGTAATTTTGATGAACCGCCGCAAGACCAGACAAGAGTTGGAGAGCTTGCACTGGAAAGAGCAAAAAGATTGGTTGAAGCGGGACATGATGTTGTAATAGTTCTTGATTCAATAACTCGTATGGCGAGAGCATATAATCTTGCTCTTCCCACATCAGGAAGAACCCTTTCGGGAGGATTTGATCCGATGGCGCTTTTTCCTGCAAAGAAATTTTTCGGAGCAGCCAGAAGAATTGAAAATGCGGGAAGCTTGACAATTATTGGAACTTGTCTTGTTGAAACGGGTTCAAGAATGGATGATCTTATATATGAGGAATTTAAAGGAACTGGAAACATGGAACTTCATTTAACCAGAAAGCTTGCGGACAGGCGAATTTTTCCTTCGATTGATGTAACAAAGTCCGGAACAAGGCAGGAAGAACTTCTTTATGGAAAAGATACTTTGGAAAAAGTTCATACCTTAAGAAGAATGCTCGACATGATATCCGAAGATGAAAGAACGGAAACACTTCTTGAAAGACTTAAAAAGACAAAAGATAACAAAGAATTTTTAGAAAGCCTCAAGACAGTTTAGTTTGACCACAGATGTTTCATATGCTATCGTCACAAGACTAGCTTTTATATGGAAGATTATTACAAAAAACTCACAGAAGTTGTAAATGATATTAAACTTTTTTCTTCAGAACTTGTAATTTACGTTATTAGAAAACTTCATCTTTCTTTTTGGCGTTTTGAAAAAGGAAAAGGTTTCATGGTTGAAGCTCTATATAGGCAGAGAGGAAAATTTGCAAGGCGTTTAGTTCATACGGGAATGGCTGCTTTGGCTGGTCTTGGAATGATGATTGCTCCTTCCGTTGCCAAAGAGTTTCCCGGAAGAAGTGTTAATCCTTGGGAAGTAAACACTCAACCGATGGTTCTTTCTGCATTTGCCGAAAACACAGAAATGCAAACAACAATGAGTGATGTTAGAGATAAAATTATCGAATACAAAGTCCAAAGTGGGGATACTATTTCGAACGTTGCAGAAAAATTCGGAGTTTCAATAGAAACCATACGCTGGCAAAACGATTTAACCAAAGACACCATAAAAGAAGGGCAAATTTTAGAAATACTTCCTGTTACTGGTATATCCCACAAAGTAAAGAAAGGTGATACAGTTTATTCTATTGCGAAGTTGTATGATACATCTGCTCAGGCGGTAGTTGATTTCCCTTTTAACACTTTTTCAAACGATGAAACATTCGAACTGGCAATAGGTCAGGTAATAATAATTCCCGACGGGGTAATGCCTAAGGCACAGCCCGCAACAAGAATAAGACAAATTACACCAAATGCGGGAACTGTTGTTGCGTCGGGCAACTTTGTCTGGCCTACATCTGGATCAATTTCTCAAAGATTTGTCTGGTACCATAAAGGAATTGATATAGCCAATTCCGGAGGACCGGATATATTAGCTGCCGATTCGGGAACGGTAATTGTATCGGGTTGGAGTCCTGTAGGATACGGAAATTATGTAATCATAGACCACGGAAACGGATATAAAACACTGTATGCTCATATGCAGACTCTTTATGTAGCAGCTGGTCAAACAGTCAGCAGGGGAAATAGAATCGGAAAGATGGGTTCAACCGGAAGATCAACGGGGCCACACCTTCATTTTGAAATAATCTCAAACGGAGTATATCTCAATCCTCTTAACATACTTAAATAATTATTTGTTAAGGTGTAGTTACTTTTTTAAGAAGCCTTTGGGTAATTGGAGTTCCCTGAGGCCAAACATAAATATATTGAGATATGTCTGTAACTTCGAGATATTCTTGTGCATATGCTTGACTTCTGGGCAAAACAAACCCATTTGTTGGGTCTGCAACCATCCATTCACCTGTTATGGTATCGATATATTCAATCCATGCATGTTTTTCTGGTTTTTTTAAAACTTCCCCATCCATTCCAGTGAGTGTACCTGTAGTCATATAATTTGGTTTCCCCGAATCGGCCAGGGCTACATGTAAAACAGCAGCATATTCTCTGCAAACACCACTGCGACAATCAAGAAAATCCCCAAGTTTCGCCACACCCCCAGAATACAATTCTTCTCTAAGTATAGTTGCACTATTAGCTAGCTCACCCGGGGTTGCATATCTTAAAGATTGATTAACCAATTCGTTTAATAAATCTGCCCGTGAGATGCTGGGATCTAACATTCTTTTGGTATCTACATATTGTTCTGCTTTTTGGAGAAAGTTCTGCAGGCCAACATCATTTTTTGGATCAATTATCAACCGATCTCCACCTCCTGCCTTATATGTTCCTCCACCAATTGCACTTAGCAGGGCTGAATCACCAAATAATTCACCAGATGCTGATGGTTTAGTTATTATTAGATTTTTAAAAGATGATGATTGGAGTAAATCTCTTATATCGTCCACCAAAGTCATACCCGGAATTGGGTTTAGGTATGCTGGGATAGTCATGGAACAAGCAAACTCATCACCAGCTAAACATTGTGCTGTTGTGGCTAAATCGTCGATAGCGTTTAGTGCGTTCCAGGCGGTAGTAACAAATGAAGGTATCGTAAGCACAGAAGGAATAGCCGCCAAAAAAGGGAGAGAAAGTAACCCTCCGGTTACACCACTAAAAGCCAGAGCATTGTTTAGTTGTTTATTGTCTTCTTCCGAAATACAGACTCTTTCCTGGATGTTTAATATTGCACCTCCGGAAGTTGAAAGTGCTTGTTGTGCGGGATTCATACAATAGCCCGAATCACATTCTGTACTTGATGAACATTTTGCACCAAGAGGGAGAAGTCCATTATCAAGTGGGGGGCATACAAAGTTTGTTTATCTGCGCCCTCAAAAAATGAATAATCCAAACTTAGCATACTTTTGCACTCAAACTTGGTAGAATCACATCCGTTTTCGCAATACAACCAATCCCAACTTGATCCATTGAACGTTTCAAGTTTCTTTCCATCAGCACTGCAGCGTTTAGTTCCAACCGCTTCTATTTCCGATTTATCCTTGCAGGTGTAGTATCCCATTCCAACAGATACACAACTTTCTGTTACGGAACATTTACCAAAACACGCACTCGACATGTAAGTTCCGAGATCTTTACATATTGGGGGGATACCACTACAGGCTGTACCAGCAGAACAGTTTGATGTTGTTAAATTTCCACTAACACATGTTTGTATCTGGGTAGTCGAAAGACATTTACTTTCTCCGTTTGTTAAACCTGCCGAAGTACAATCAAAACTTTCTCCTGTACAGTAATTTAAACTACATTGATTTGTACCGCTTGTTGCCATACGGCAGTTGACACGACAAGTGAAATCCTCACAGAAACATTTTAGATTTGGTACTGGAGTGGGTATGGGAGTTGCGGGTTTAGTTCCACATCTTGTTTCAGTAGGTTGACACATTGTATCTGTGTAACTATCACCACAACAATCTTCTCCCGGAGCAAGACAACCTGTCTGTCTGCAGGAAGGAGTAGCTGTAGGAGTGGGAAATCTTACGGAAACGGGTTTACAGGTTGTATCCCCAATTGTACAAGAAGTTCCCGATGTACAATTTTTAGTTACCAAAGTACCGCTTGAACATATACTTATTTGAGTAGTCGAAATACATTTACTTTCTCCGTTTGTTAAACCCGCCGAAGTACAATCAAAACTTTCTCCTGTACAGTAATTTAAACTACATTGATTTGTACCGCTTGTTGCCATACGGCAGTTGACACGACAAGAGAAATCTTCACAGAAACATTTTAGACTTGGTATTGGAGTGGGTATGGGGGTTGCGGGTTTAGTTCCACATCTTGTTTCGGTAGGTTGACATGAGGTATCGGAGTAATTATCACCACAACAATCTTCTCCCGGAGCAAGACAACCCGTCTGTCTGCAGGAAGGGGTAGATGGAATGGTTGTTGGTGTAGGAACCGGAGTGTATGCGATTCCACAACAATATGACTTCGGAGATTTACAATTGGTTCCTGTGACAGCGCCTGTGTCACATTCATCCGGAGAAGTCACACAGAATCCCTGACAGAGTGGTGCAGATGCCTTCCCCCGGAATTTCTGCGTCAGATCAGGATTTGTGGTTACCGCAGTTGCAGTAATTAAAGTAACAACCAAAAAGGCAACACCAATTAAACTCAAAGGATCAATAAATCCTTTTTCTACAATTTTCTTCACAAGTTCATTTAAATACACTTATTTGTTAAATTCAATAGCGTTTGTTGCAAATATATAATACAACAGCGCCTTGACAATAAATTTTAGTTGGTTCATATTGAGTGTTGTATGGAATCGGATAGTTCCCAGAGTTTTAAAAAAATATTGACATATTTTTTGGTTTTTGTGTTTGGAGCAATATTTTGGGTTTGGTTGAGTTCGCCTATGGTTGTAACCGTTACTGGAACAGGGGAGGTAAGTGTTCCCGCAACAAGCGCAACAGTAAGTTTTTCGGCAACTTCAAATGATGCAACAAGCCAAGGAGCAATATCTATCGTTAAGGCAAAAGCAACAAACTTAAGACAGATGCTTTTGACAAGCGGAATTTTGGAAGAAGATATTGTTGAATCCCAACTTACTGTAGTTCCTGCGTCTTTAGTTACCCCCGGAACAGGTGGATATCAGGCCCAAATAGTGATGGGTATAAAAACTATACATGTCACAAATATTTCTGACTTGATATCTAATTTATATAATCAGGGAGTGACGGTTGTTTCACAACCTATATTGGCAGTTGAAGATATAGACGAACTTGAAGCAAAAGCAGTTGATGAGGCCTTGAAAGATGCAAAGAAAGAAGCAAATAAAATAGGTTTGAAGAATTTTAAATTCATTAAAAAGATGGTAGCTATGGCCCAACAAAGTTCTGAGTCAACATCAACAACATCATCAAAAGCAGACGCAGTAACTCAAGCAACAAGTGGGCAAACAGCCCAAAACGGAGTCTTCAAAATAGTAAAAGCAGTAGCCGTCTCCTACAAGATGTGGTAATGCCATGACCTTCGGTTTTTAATTTATTTAGTATGTTTGATAGCATTGAGGTTTGGAATAAATTAAGTTATATAATAGGGAGGTAGTAGGGCTCGTAGTTAAACGGTATATCGTACCCTTCGCATGGGTAAGTTGGCGGTTCGATTCCGCCCGAGTCCACAAGAGATTACTGAGTTACGGGTTGTGCTTCCGGGGGATTAGCCTCTTCGGGAAGTTCAAGGGGAGGTTTAATTACCTGCTCCTGTTTTTCGGGTAAATTTAAGTTTTCGGTTTCATTTGTTCCTTTAATAGGAAGCTGTTTTTTAAGATTCTCAAGTTCGGCCTGAGCAATTTTATAATCTTCCGAATCCTTTTCTACAAGAGAAAGAACTATATTCATTTCGTCTACGGCTTTGGATATTTGATTTTTTTGTCTTAATACTGCAGCTAAATTATAGTGGGCGTTGGCAAAGTTATTCTTGGCGGCTACGGCCATTTGGAACGCATTTAATGCTTCATCATACATTCCCAAGGCGTAGTAAACTCCTCCTAGATTGATTCTTAAGTTGGGATCGATCGGACTCAAAGCAATTGCCTGAGTGTATGTTTGTGTCGCAAAATTACCCGCGTTGTCAGCAAAAGGCATAATTGAACGATATACTCTTGCAAGGTTTTCCCAATTAGCTACTTTTTGGGGATTAAGGGCTACGGCATTTTTAGCCTCGGCTATTGCTTGCTGGATAAGCTGGGTAATTGTGTTTTTGTCATTTTCAGTAAGATTTTTACTTTTAACAAAGATTGAAACCAAAGCTATATCCATTTGAGAAAGAGAAAGGTGATACCTGTCAGATTTTGGATTTATATTTATGGCTTTGACCAACATCGAGTAGGCCGTTTTATTATCGCCCTTGTTAATTGAGGCAATTGCTTTGGTGTAGCTGTATTCAGCCGAACTTAATTTAAAACCGTAAACCAGTGCGGTCGAGACAAGTCCCAAGATAATTACCGAAAGGGCAATCGCAGGAATTCTTGCTGCAACTTTGGATTCACTCACAGTTTTAAGATTTATATTTACTTCTTTTTTACTTGAAACCGCCGAAAGAAGAAGCATTAAAGGAACGATTGTGGTCAAATAAAGAGGGAAGAAAATTAAAGAAATTGATGCCAATGCAAGCGATGCAAATATCCCCGCATCCATAGGGGAGGAAAGTAAAGTTTTTGATACATTTTTTTCAATCAATCTGTATATCTGGTAGAGAAGAAATATTAAAATTGCAAATCCAATAATCCCAGTTTCAGTAAGAGCCGTTAAAAGATAGCTTCTGGATGTAGAGAATGACAGGTTCCATGTTTTAGATAAGTTTTCGCTTACCGGTTTAAATCTATTATAGGCTGTGATGTAGTTGCCCGGACCCACTCCAAAGAAAGGACTTACTTTTAAGGTATCTATGGCAACGGCCCAAGATGTTTGGAAAGAGGGCAAACGCACTTCCGCTTTCTTTCCCGGAAGGAGGTTATAAATGGATAAAACGACAGATAAAGATACAACAGCCAGAGAAATTCCCCAAAAAACCTTCTTAACAAAATCCCCACCCTTAAGAAGAAGAGAAAGTCCCAAAGGAAGAGTAAGTACTAAAAATATTGCTTCGGGTAGTTTCCCTCCGATTACGGAAAAAACCGGGTTATTAAGATATGCGGCAGCTCCGGGAATTTTAGCAAATATTCCCGTAGCAAAAAGCAATGAGGCTACGGAAACCAACACGGCGGATACAAAAATTGAACTAATCAAAAGTTTTTTGTTTTCAGCAAAATGATTACCTGCCAAAAGGAAATAAACAGTTCCCAAAATAATTAGAAGTGCGCTTCCGGGAACAAAAAATGCATCAACTTTATTGGGAGTTCTAATCAGGGAAGAAGCAATATATGCGACAGCAAGTAAAATTACCGTAGTAGAAAATGTTGAAAATTTAAAATTCAAACTTCCTTTAATTGCGATTTTTATGGCACAAATCGTTAGAGCGGCAAGTGCCAGTAAAGAAATAAATATAATTTTTGAAGTTTCAAACGCGAAAAGAAAACCGGACCAGAAAAATAAAGGTAAAAGAATAATTGCTATCGTTAAAAGAATTTTTTGTACCTTTTCCATACTATATGTAATAAGCAATTTAAATACTTTTTAGGCTCATGTCAAGGGCCATTTAGAACAATACAGAACTTTATATATAAAATGATATCTTTTGATATACTTTGCTATCATATACTATTATAATAATTATTCGTTTTGAACTTGTACCACCCACCAGTTAAAGCTTACGTCTACGTTTAACGGGTTAATAAACCCAACTGTAAATTTCCCAAGTTCTTTATTTTTGACATACAAAACATTATTTTGAGTTTCAGATGTGGGAGTTACATATATTAACGAGTTTTCTAATACGTTAGCGTTATTGATAACTATTTCATTAATACCAGCAGGAATTGAAGCAGTTCCAATCATTGCGTTGGAATCGATCTGGTTTCCGTTAATGATTGCGGAAGGCGTTGCTTCGGTTCCCGCAATAATCAAATTGTTGGTAGTAAGTTTTTCAAATTCTGCCTCAGGTGATTCAATCTTTCCAGCGACATACAAATTGGCGTTTATGGTCATATCTCCATTTGTTTCAATTCTTATTTTTCCTGCCATTATTTCAAGAGGGGCAAGTGCCAGAGACTGAAGCGATAAAGGAGAGGTAAGTGTATTTATGCCAGTTGTCTGAATTACCATATCGGTTCCAAGAGATAGTGATTCCGAAACGGAAAGCGAATTAATTGCTGCCTGACCGGTTACAAAAAGATCGGTTGTGGAAAGGGAGTTAAATATCTCAGCAGAATCTGTTGCAGTACTTGTTTCCCAAGTCGAAGCTTCAGCTAAAAGAAGCTGATCCTCCTGAACTTGTCTTAATATTTCCTCAATAGCATCAAGGTCCGGAGAGGAAATACTTTCTGCATACAACTCTCCACTTATGGAAGCATTTTTAAATTCAGCCGATCCGCTTGAGTCAATTGATGCAACTTCAACTCCTAAACCGTCTTTTATAATAAGCTTTCCGAATTCACTTTCTCCTGTCTCATTAACTTTTCCTACTTGAACAACTATATCCTTACTATCCGCAAGGGGAGAAATAAGATTTGTTTGAATAACGGGGGATACAAGACCCCCGTTAATCAGTAGATTATCAATGGTTCCTTGGAAGGCAAGGAAGGATTCAGTAGCAAACTCTTTGGTTTCAATTGCCCCTGCTTTAATTTTGGAAGTTAGAATCTCTGCAAATACACCAATCTTGTTAACAATTGTATTAGTTGCGTTATTTAATATTTCATAAGTACCGCTTGCCAATTTATTCAAACTAAAGTCATTAGTGTTTGCTAGATATGTGTCCGGATCATATTCTCCGAGATTTACAAAAACCAAGATAGATTCTTTTCCGGAATTGGGTGCCCAACTTTCCAAAGCTTTTCCTACGACAACCCCCGCCTTAAGAGCTTTTTGTCCCATACCGTTATTCCCCGAAGAAGTTATTGCATCTCCAACCATAATAGGCAGTGAATTGGGATCAATTCTTACAGGAACCCTTCCTGATAACGCAACTCTTGTTGATTGAACACTGCTGACATTATCACCCATTGTCATAGATCCCATTGGATTAGTGGAAACTATTCCTACAAGATTTTTATCTTGCAGCACATTAGCCGTTTGTACAAAGGGGAGATCTCCCCCCACAGAGGAAACAATTGTCCCTGGTTGCAGTTCTTCAGCTTCTACAGTTGGGTAATATTCAGCTAGATCCGCACCTACGATTGGGTTATATGTTTTTTCAGTGATGAATTCAGGTTCGCTGGGAGAAATAATTGGATCGTCCTGCCACATTCTCATGTAATCTACATACAAAAAATTATTGGTTCCGGTTGTGCCCTGAGAGTTGTAAATCATTAATCCAAAAGTTCCTGTGGGAATATTTGTTGTCAATGATCCACAGGATGTCATTGAAATTCCGTTGGAAATATTTGTATCTACCAAAAATTCGACACTACTAGAAGAAGCTTTTATTAACAGTAGTGCAAATTGATCCTCAACAACAGCTCCGCAGCTGGAGGTAGTAGAACAAGTGGTATTGGAGCAGACTTTACCATACCAATCTGTACCACCACTACTGTCATTACCAAACCAGATCCCATAAGCAGGATCTGTTCCTGTAGCTGCGGCATAATTACTTGCACCAAACCAGAATTGATGGCCAGTTGTTTCGTCAATATAGACTTTTGTCAGTAATTGGGGTTCAAAAGAAGCGTAAAATATTTGGTGCGCGTCATCAGCTGCTGTGCTTAAGAAGGTAAGACAATCACTACCATCTGATGTTGAATCCTGTTTATATCTACCTCCTGCGACATCAGGAAGACCTTCTCCAGTACATGCTCCGTTTTCATCAAAGCTCCAAAGGCTGGTATCCCCTTGGACAAGGGTACCATCAGCATCACTTTGTGTGGTATCTTTGATAAATTCCTCACCAAAATATGAGTCATAGCTCACAAAACCTCTTGTTGCGACACCGAATCCTGCAACTTCCAATTCTTCGTCAGGTGTTGTTGTTCCTATTCCCACACTCCCTGCGTTTGTAATCGTAAATTTGGTTGTTCCACCTGCTGATGCAGTAAAAATATCTCCTCCTTTTGTTTGATCAACCATTAAAGCCGCTATTCCGTTGTTTGTTGAGTTTTGTACAAGCCAGCTTCCATAACTTAGGGTGTTATAGCTATCTATTGCTGCGGGATCTGCAGCAAGAGATATTGCTCCGGTTGATACTCCTGCTACCGTGTTATAGATATTTCTTCCCGTAAGATATAAACCTCCTTTTGTTTCCAAATCCCCTCCAATAAATACATCATTATCTGCAGCAATTGCCGTTGCGGTAGGGGCATCAGCCGCGTTGGCAAATGCGTTATATGCAACATCCACCAAGCCTCCTATGTTAAGGGTATATGTAT
>CAZOUV010000007.1:0-13085 GCA_964583105.1 uncultured Gammaproteobacteria bacterium | reverse complement strand
CGGTAAATGCGATATTACCCGTATTTATGTTTCCTCCGGATACCGTTAAGTCTCCTAATGTTGTGTTTCCTGTTGCAGCGTCAACAAAAAACGGTGCAGTGGAATCTGTTCCTCCTATAGCGACATCGTCGGTTGAGGTTGTAGGAGATAGGACTCCTAAGATTCGTTGCCAGACGGTTGTTCCTCCCGTAGATACCGGTTGCCATGATGTTCCGTTGTGGTAGTAGAGGCTGTCATCGGAGGTGTTATAGAGAAGGTAGCCTTCACGCATGGGATCGCCGGTATCCATTTGGGTTGGATTTGTTTCGTATCTGCCCAAACGTATTAGTTCATCAAATACCGCATTTCCTTCATCTACATAGAGAGCCGCGGCGTCTTGGCCTCCGTCATATCTTCTTAAGGTCAAAGTAGAGTAGTTGGTATTCAGGTTTCTTGTCTCATTGGGTTTATTTCTTTCATCCAAGGTTAAAGTAACAAGATCCGAAAGTGCAGTATTTTTGTTTATGTCCGAAATATACCCTGTTGCGGTAATGTTTCTTACACTCAAATCTTCTATATCAAGTTCTCCCGCAATTGTTGCATCTCCTGCAATATAGGTATTTCCCAGAGCATCAACACTAAACTTTTCTGTTTGCTTGGATCCGCTCGAAAGATTCAATAAATCATAGTTTGATAGGTTATTTCCTACATATCCGGATATCAGGGAAGTTTCCGGTTTAAGATTTGCATCCTGAATGTTTACGTTCGAAAGAATGTCTGTTTCTCCACCCGGGGCAATCGTAAGATTACCGTCCGATCCTGCTGGTGTGGTAATGGTTACTGCCTGACCCTGAATGTTGAGATTTCCTTCAGGGGACTTAATGGAAGGGGATTGAGAAGCAAGAATTAAGGATCCATCAGAAGAAATAACGGGAATTGTATTTTCGACCGCTCCTTCTTCAGGAGAAGCCGGGTAAAATCCTTGTAAGTTGGATGCGGTATTGGCAGTTGAGACCGGAATTGAGGGAAGTATCTGAGAATTTCCATTTGTATCGGATGACTCTCCACTTAAATACAGCCTGTCATTTTCAAAGAATACATCTGTCGGAACTTCATCCAACATAATCGAAATAGATCCTTCGGTATCAGGTGTCTTTTGAACAGGCATAGATGTCCAAACAGGAGTTGTATCATCCGGACTTTTAAAAAGCTTAAATGTAATTGTCTGGGACGTTGTAATTGGAGATCCAGAACCGTCTTTTAAAATAAGCTTGGCAAAGATTGTCCAAGGAGATGCAACTATCGGTGTTTGGATTTGAGGGGTAATTTGGGTTACAGCTTCACTGTCTGCGGAAGATTTTTTACTAGGAATGGGAAGTTTTACGTTTTTAAGAGCTAAAATAATTACAATGACCCCCAAAGCAAGGGAAACAAAAGCCCAGATTGGACTATGATGTTTTCTGTTATCTTCCGATACGTTGTTTTCCACTACTGGTTCAACATTGGAGAAATTGCTGGATATGGGGTTTTCTTTAATGTGGCCTTGGCTTTGAGCCCAATTGAAGAATTTGGACAATGAAGCGTTCTTTCTTTTCAAAGTAGCTGAACTTGCTTTTTTGGCAAGTTCTTCTTGATAGGTTTTTATTAATTCCGGTGATACTTTAGGCAGTTGCATTGTGTGAATTCAGCCAATTTAAAAAATGATTAATATCTGCTATGTAATTTTTAATTGTGTTTTTGGAAGCTTTGTTAATCTCAAGATGTTTTTTAAATTCCTCTGAAATTAAAGAAAAATCAACCTTTTTGATTGAGCCCGAAAGAGTAATGTTTTCAAGGTTTTTGGCAAAATCGAAAGAAAGCAAATTTTTAGTATGAATATATGATGAAAATTTTCTGACAGCTGAAAGTTTGCGATTAATGGTTGCTGTTGGTGTTTCTTTTGAAAGTAAATCTTTTTTGTAATTATCGGCAAATGAGGTTTTGATAAAGGGTAGGGAATCTTTAAAATTTTCAATAAAGACTCCGTTTTTATTTATTTCGCTCTTAATCCAGGAAATAAATGAAGAAACATCAGATTTGTAAAATTTAATAGAGTTTTTTGAAAAATTAGAGTCTTTTAAATCTTTTAAAAAGGCATTAATAATTTGATCTTGAATTATACTAATTATACGCATTATACTATTGATAAGAGATTCTGTTAAACTTGTCAAGAGGCTATTTAATCTAATTTAAATATTTTAAGTATTACATTTTCACACGCGGTAATAATTTATTTAACGCATGTATATTTAATAACCTTTAAATATCAAAAGATATCACATATAAGGCCTATAACATTAAAAAACAGCCTTTTTAATTAAATATTCACGCTTCATAAAATTCTTGCGGTAAATTGCGGTAATTTAATCAAATTTCTAATTTTTGCGTAAAATACACTTGTTTAGGCACGGAAAATACATTATTTTTTTATTTTTTTTCTTTAATTTTTTTAATGTCTAATTTTATATAATTAGCAAACAAGTATTTTAACTGCCAGCTTTTTAAAGTAATAAATCTTTCCGAAAGATCGTTCTTTTTGTTTTTTTTGAGGATTAATTTTATTTTAACAATTATTCTGTTTTATGTTTTTGAAGTTTTATACCAATGTCTAATTTGATCTGGTTTGTATATATTTATTTTGCGTTGTTTTTATGCGATTATTGTTGTAAATTTGTAATATGTCGTCTAATAACCAAAATAATACTTACAATCATAGATTAGTTGAAAAGAAATGGCAAGAGGTTTGGGATAGAGAGGGGATAAATTCTCCTGACATAGATAATTCCAAAAATACTTTTTACAATCTTTGGATGTTTCCTTACCCTTCAGCAGAAGGTCTTCATGCAGGACATGCATTTGCCTCAACAGGAAGTGATATTTACGGAAGATTTATGGCCATGAACGGAAAAGACGTTTTTCAACCTATTGGTTACGATTCTTTCGGAATACATTCTGAAAATTATGCTATCAAGATTAACGAAAACCCTCATGAGGTTGTTAAAAGAACGACAAAACATTATGAGGAACAGATGAGAAGCATGGGGCATGCCTATGATTGGAAGAGAACGGTAACAACTTCCGATCCAAATTACTACAAATGGACCCAATGGCTTTTTATCAAAATGTTTGAGAAGGGTTTGGCCTACAAGAAAAAAGCGGAAGTTAATTTCTGCCCTTCCTGTAAAACAGTTCTTGCCGATGAACAGGTTGAAGGTGGAGTTTGTGAGCGCTGCAAATCTGAAGTGGTTAAAAAAGAACTTGAACAATGGTTTTTTAAAATTACGGATTATGCCCAGCGACTTCTTTCGGGTTTGGATAAAATAGATTGGAGCCAAAGGGTGATTAAAGCACAAAAGAAGTGGATAGGCAGATCCGAGGGAATGATGATTGAATTTGGAATTGAGGATTCCGGTGAGAAAATAGAGGTTTTTACCACCCGTCCGGATACTTTAAATGCCGTTACTTTTCTTGCAACAAGCAAGATGTATGAGGAGGGGGTTAGGGAAAAGAAGGGTAAGTTTTCAGGTAAATACGCAGTAAATCCTCTGGACGGAAGAAAAATACCCATTTGGGATACGAACTACGTAGCTCCAAACTACGCAACAGGAATAATTATGGGAGTACCCGCACACGATGAACGTGATATGGAATTTGCTAAAAAGTATCAGATTGATATTATTCAAAAAGATCCCGACAAGAAGCTTTGGCAGGAAATTGAAAAAAATACTTGGGGTAAAAAGCATACTAACTATCACCTTCGTGACTGGCTTGTTTCGAGACAGAGATATTGGGGAGCTCCCATACCCATGGTTGGTTGTCCGAAATGCGGATGGGTTCCTGTTTCAGAAGATGATTTACCGGTTCTTCTTCCCGAGATTGCGGATTATAAACCCGAAGGGACGGGAAAGGGTCCTTTGGCAAACCATCCGGATTTTTACAATACGGAGTGTCCCAAGTGCGGATCCGAAGCTGTCAGAGAAACCGATGTCATGGATACTTTTGTCGATTCTTCTTGGTATTTTTTAAGATATCCCAGTGTTGGAATAAACGATAAAGCATTTGACCCCGATAAGACAAAGAAATGGCTTCCTGTGGATCTTTATTTCGGGGGAGCGGAACACTCTGTCCTTCATCTTATGTATGCCAGATTTGTGGCGATGGTCTTATACGATCTTAAACTAATCGATTTTGAAGAACCTTTTAAAAAGTTTTTTGCTCATGGACTGATGATTAAAGACGGAGCCAAGATGAGTAAGTCCCGAGGTAATGTTGTTAATCCCGATGAATATATTGCCAAATACGGTGCTGACACATTAAGGCTATATCTGATGTTTATGGGACCTATGGACGGATATCCCGATTTCAGGGATACGGGAATAGAAGGAATGTACAGATTTGTCTGCAGGCTTTGGAGAATTTTTAATACGCAGACGCAAGAAGAGAGTGATAGGGAAGTAGATATCAAAATGCATCAAACTATAAAAAAGGTAACTGAAGATATTCGGCAGTATCGTTATAACACCGCAATTTCTGCAATCATGGAATACGTAAATATTTTGAATAGGGGAAAGTTTACAAGCAAAAACATAGAGGTTTTGCTAAAACTGATTGCCCCATTTACACCCCATCTTGCCCAAGAGGTTTGGAGCAGTGTTTTGCAAAACAAGGATTCGGTTCATAGGTCTCCATGGCCAGAATATGATTTGGGCAAAACAGTTGAAGAAAATGTAACTGTTGTCATTCAAATTAACGGAAAATTCAGATCTCAGATAAGTGTTGATATCAAAAATGCACAAAATAAAGAAGAAATTGAAAATCTTGCGGTTTCAGATAGTAAAATTAAAGAACTTATTAAGGGAAAAACAATCGAAAAAGCAGTTTTTGTGCCTGGTAAAATTATTAATTTTGTTCTAAATGCTTAAAGAGGGCTCTTTTGAAGAGTTTTTGTTTAAAAATAAATACGTTTTTTTAGTCATCCTCTCTGGACTTATCTTAATGGCCTTGGGCTATATTTTTTTCAGGAATGTATATCTTCCTCAATCATCCAAAATCGAAGTCCTTGATGCATCAGATGAGGTTTCAGATAATGTTTCGGAATTGGTTGTCGAAATTTCGGGGGAAGTAATAAATCCCGGAGTTTATAAACTTTCCCCAAATTCCCGGATAGACGATCTTTTAATTGCAGCGGGAGGTCTTTCTCAAAATGCCGACAGAGATTACGTTTCAAAAAATATTAACCGCGCCGCAAAACTTTTGGACGGACAGAAATTATATGTTCCGAAAATAAACGAAACAACAAATGTTTCAGCAGGTCAGTCGGGGAAAGTGGTATCAACCGGTTTTATAAATATTAATACAGCGGACATAAAAAGTCTTGATAGCCTATCCGGAATTGGCCCTGTTTACGCCCAAAACATCATTGAACACAGACCTTACTCGGAAACGTCTGAGTTGGTTTCCAAGGGGGCAATCCCTGCAAATGTCTACGAAAAAATCAAAGAAAAGATTTCCTGCTATTAAGATAAAAACGGTTAAGAAAACGGAATTTTTGTTTTGGTTAGTTTTGTTATTTACCGTAAGTTTCAGACTTTTGACCTCTCAGCAAAACTATCCTGATGGAGTAAAAATTAAAATTACATCAAGAATTTTAACGGAACCGGTAAGATATTCCTTCAAGCAAAAAATTAATTTACAGGGGTATTTTTTCTATCTTCCTTTGTTTCCGGAAGTAGGTTACGGAGATATCATTTCTGTAAAAGGGGAAATAAAAAATAAAGAATTAATAAACCCATCCCTTATAAGTATTAAATCTGAAAATAACTTTCTTTTTGGTTTACGTAAGAAAATAATTGCTTTTTACCGAAAAGTCTTACCTGAGCCTCACGCAAGTCTGGTTGCAGGTATTACCTTGGGTTCAAAATCCCAAATTCCTTATGATTTCTGGCAAAATTTAAAAAAATCGGGAGTCTTGCATGTAGTTGTAGCTTCGGGAATGAATGTTATCTTTGTGGCCAGCTTCTTGGTAAGCTCTTTAACCCCTTTTCTACCAAGAAAAAAAGTACTGTTTTTTGTAATATCCGGAATCTGGTTATATGTTTTTCTCTCAGGTTTTGAGGCACCTTTAGTTAGAGCAGGAATTATGGCCACATTGACATTTTGGGTTCAATATTTAGGAAGAATTTCTTTTTCGGGAAGAATTCTTTTTTTAAGCGCAACTCTCATGCTTATTATTAATCCCTTATGGATTTCTGATATGGGATTTATTCTTTCATTCGTTTCTACCGCTTCTTTAATGCTTTTTTCTTCTAAAATAGGTGCCTTTTTCAAATTTGTCCCGGTTTTTTTGAGAGAGGGCCTTTCAACCTCAATTGCCGCTCAAATAGGGGTAGCCCCCATTATTTTTATTTCTTTTGGAAGCTTTAATATTTTCTCTCCCTTAATAAATATGCTTGTTCTTTGGACAATTCCCGGAATTATGCTGTTGGGAGCTATAGGAGGAATCTTAGGTTTAATATTTCCTTTTGCGGGAAGGCTGGTATTATATTTAAGCTACCCGTTAACATGGTGGTTTAATTTATGCGTATCTGGAAGCAACTATTTTTAAGTCTTATCCTTATTTTATTTCTTTTAATTCTTTCGATTTTTAGTATTCCTGACAAAAAAGTTCATCTTATTGCCTGTGATGTGGGTCAGGGAGACACAACGCTCGTTATTCAAGGGAATATGCAGATCTTAATTGACGGGGGACCCACCAATAAAGTTCTTGATTGTCTTGGAGAGTATATTCCCTTCTGGGACAGGAAGATAGAAATGATAATTCTTACCCATCCCGACTTTGACCACTATGCCGGGCTTACGGAAGTTTTCAGAAGGTACGATGTTGAGAATTACCTGACAAACGGATTCAAATCTAGCAATCAAAGCTATAAAGCGCTAGAAAGTGAGGTGGGGGGTAGGGGTATGGAGGCCCGTATAGCTAGAAAGGGTACTGATATCAGGTATGGAAAGATATATTTAGATATATTATCACCGGAAGAGACAATCAAAGAGGGTGAATCTAACGACAGTTCATTGATAATAAGCTTAAAATATGCCGATTTTGAAGCTATTTTAACGGGAGATGCTCCCAAAGAAATATTAAACACGATAAATCTAAACTCACACCCCGACTATATCAAACTATCGCATCATGGAAGCAAGACGGGAACCGATGGGTTTACCCTGGACAATTTCGTGCCCAAACTTGCTGTCATATCCGTAGGCAAAAACAATTACGGACACCCAAGCCAGGAAGTTTTGCAGCTATTAAATGAAAGAAAAATACAAACTTTAAGAACAGATGAATTGGGTAATATTGAAGTAATAAGTGACGGAAAAAGTTTTTGGATTAAGTATTAAGGAAAGAATTAAATGCCCATCCTTCTTCTAAAATCACCCATTCTTCTGTGGTTTATCCCTCCACCAGGATTTGTAAATTGGTAATCACCTTGACAGTTTCCTTTTCCCCTTTTAAGGCATTTAATTGTATCTTTCCATCCGCCACCGTCTGGAAAAACTTCGACCGTATGGATCATGTTTTTTCCCAAGGGAACTGCTATGGGGGGAGTTCTATCCGATATTCTTGCGGGGTTTCGCTCGATTTCCTGAGACATTGTTATCTTGATTCTATGACCCCTTTAGTTAAAATCAAGAAGCAGTGTTTTTCGGAGTAAATACATAAGCAAAATTTTCCAAATCTCCATTTTCTGCATTAACCGCTAAATTGCAAGGCTGTTGGGCAGATATTTTATGTCCTTTTATCGTTTTATTGAGTTTTTCCCAAACACCTTCACTTGGGGTGTATACACCGACAATTGCTCCGCTGCAGGTTCCTCTTAGGCTCGGGGGAGCCACATCATCACTAAAAGATCCAATTCTTAATCTTTCCTCGTCTATTTCAAATTTTGCATATTTGCAAAACCAGCATACGGGAGTTCGTCCAATTTCTATACCCATAGTATTAATTATAATCTAAATTGAGGCTAAAATCAACAAGGCCTTTAGACCGTCCGCCCAAAAAGTAGTAGAATATTATTATGATTAAAGATTCGTTAATTGAAATTTTAAAAACGGAAACGGGGATTGAAGATATAAATTTAGAAACTCCCGAAAACGAATCCTTTGGTGATTATTCAACAAACGTGGCCTTAGTTATTGCCAAAAAGGAATCCCAGAAACCAAGAGAATATGCTCAAAAATTGGTTACTAAACTTCAGAAAAGTGAAAAACTGATTAAATTTATTGAAAAAATTGAAATTGCTGGACCGGGTTTTATCAATTTCTGGCTTAAAAAAGATATATTAATAGATAATTTGATAGATATTGATAGTAGCAAAGATAAGTATGGTTCATCTTCAATAGGCAAAAATAAGGTTGTAATAATTGACTATTCTTCCCCCAATATTGCCAAGCCTTTCGGTATCGGACATTTAAGGTCAACCATTATCGGACAAGCTATTTATAACCTTTACAAGTTTTTGGGTTACGAGGTTATAGGAGATAATCATTTGGGAGATTGGGGAACACAGTTTGGAAAACTTTTATATATGCTTGAGGCTTTATCGGAAGAAAAAATAGGTTCTTTGACAATTTCCGATCTTGAGAGTCTATATGTCGAATTTCATAAAAAGGCAGAAGATAATCCCGAACTTGAAGAAGAAGCAAGGATTTGGTTTAAAAAGCTTGAAGACGGAGATGAAAAAGCAAAGAAGTTATGGGAATTGTGTGTGGATATATCATTATCGGAATTTGAAAGAATCTATAAAATGTTAAATGTAAAAATCGATTTTGCTTTTGGTGAAAGCTATTACCAAGCAGAAATGCAAGATCTTTTAAGTAACACCTCGGTTCTAAAACACGTCACTCAAGGTGAAGAGGGGGCAAGGGTAATAGATTTATCTTCCCAGGGAATCGAAACTCCGTTAATGCTTCTTAAAAAAGATGAGGGGACCACATATGCAACCCGGGATTTGGCCACAATTGCATTCCGTGCCAGAAAATGGGATCCTGACAAAATAATTTATGAGGTTGGAGCCGAGCAAAGCTTCTATTTCAAGCAGGTTTTTGCCGCAGCAAAGCTGTTAGGGCTTGTTAAAAAAAATGTGGAACTTGTTCATACCGCACATGGATTGTATTTAGCTGAGGATGGTAAAAAATTCGCAACAAGAAAAGGTAAAACAATTAAACTTGAAGAAGTATTGGCCGAGGCCGTGAATCGTGCCGTCAAGCTTGGAAACGGTAACAAGGAAACGGCTGAGATTGTGGGAATCGGAGCAATCAAGTACTTTGACCTGATGCATTCGGTCAAAAGCGATGTAATCTTTGATTGGGAAAAAATGATGAATCTTCAGGGAAATTCCGGCCCGTATCTTCAGTACACAGTAGCCAGAATAAACAGTCTTTTGCTAAAAAGCAAAGGAAATTGCGAAATTAACAAAGATTGCGATCCGAATAGTGAAGAAAAAACAATCTTGAGAACACTGATAAAATTTCCCGAGATTGTCCAATATTGCGCATTTAATTATTCACCCAATTATCTTTGTTCCTATCTTTATGATCTTGCCCAGAAATATAACGGTTTTTACAACAAACATAAGGTAATTGGCGGAAATGATGAAAATTTTAAGCTTCTGTTATCTTCCTCTGTGGGGATTGTTTTAAATAACGGTCTTAAATTACTTGGAATTATTGTTCCCGAGAGGATGTAGTCCTTCTGCTTTCTTAAGCTGTTCTTCAAGCTTTCTTTCTATGTAGGAAGCATCAATTTCCCTAATCATTTCCTCAATTTCGGTATCATCAACTTTAATACCCTTGACATCTGCTATCTTTTTAACAAGTTCCAAAACCTTGGTTGTTTCTTTTTCCGAAAGTAAATTTACCTGGAGCTGTAATTCCTGTCTAAGTCTGTCTATCTGACTTGCTCTATTTTGGCTGATAAGAACTGTTACCGTGAGTCCCAGTGCCTCGAGAGAGACAAAAGTGTTCATGAATGAGTAGGGGAAGGGATCGATTGGATTAAACCAAAAAGCTTTTCCTGAATTTAAATAAATCCATGCTCCATAGAGGACAAAATTGAAAAGAAGAAAGCTTATGGTTCCGAATTTTGAAGTAAAAAAATCTGCAACTCTGATCAAGAAAGGTCTTTTTCTTAAAAGATCGGCCTCAAAACTTTTTATGATCTTATTGCTTTTATGGTGATGGGTATTGGGCATTTATTCATTATACTATATAATTGCCAAAGAAAATGAATTACAAACTTCACAGGCTTTCATCTGGTTTAAGAGTCATTACTGTGCCAATGTCTAACATGGAATCGGCAACAGTAACTGTTTGGACGAAAACCGGCTCCAGAAACGAAGAAGAGGGAGTGGAGGGGATTTCTCATTTTTTGGAACATATGGTTTTTAAGGGAAGTAAAAAAAGACCATCAGCAAAAGAAATATCAAGTGCAATAGATTCAATCGGGGGAGAATTTAATGCGGGGACTTCAAAGGATTGGACCAATTTCTATATCAAAACCAGCATAAATAATTTGGGTATATCCTTTGAAGTATTGAGCGACATGGTTCTTAATCCGTTACTTAAAGAAGATGAAGTTGAAAGAGAGAAAGGAACAATAATTCAGGAAATTGCCATGTATGAAGATACCCCCATGATTAAGGTAGGGGAAGTATTTGAAAACGTAATTTTTTCAGGAAGTAATTTAGCAAAAGACACAGCAGGGACACCTGAAAGCGTCCGAAATATTAATCGTAATGATTTTATAAGATATAGAAAGATACATTATTATCCTGAGAACATGCTCATTAGTGTTGCGGGAGGAGTATCCGATGCAAAAGCACTTGAGTTGGTTAAAAAATATTTTGGTCAGATAGAAAAGAAACCAAACACTAATTTTGAACAAGAGGTGTTTAGCTCAAAACAAACAAATCCTCAAATTAAAATAAAATCCAAAAAGGAAGAACAGGCACATTTTATTTTAGGTTTTTTGGCAGACGGAAAAAATTATACTAACAGATACGCTCAAGCAATTCTTTCTGCAATTTTAGGTGGGGGAATGAGTTCAAGGCTTTGGATTGAAGTAAGAGAAAGGCGGGGGCTTGCATATGCCGTCAGAACATCAATCGAAAGATACCTAGAAACTGGATACATTGCAACTTATGCGGGAGTAGATCCCAATAAGATAGAGGAAGCAATAAAAGTTATGCTTGATCAAATATACGGATTAACGTCTAAAAAATACAAAATAACTTCCAAGGAAATAAAAGACTTCAAGGAATTTATTAAAGGGCATCTTGCACTTGCACTTGAGGAAACAAAAGACGTATCAGCCTTCTTTTCCGACCAGGCACTTTTTCTTGATAAGATTTCAACTCCCGAGGAAATATTTAAAAAAGTGGATATGGTAACGATGGATGATATTTATTTTGAGGCAAAGAAACTTTTTACCCCTTCCCGCTTGAATTTGGCAGTAATTGGTAATTATAATGACCAAACCAGATTTGAAAAATTACTTAAATGAAAGGACTTGAATTTCCCATAATCGGCACAAAAGTAAAGGGATTAAACAAAAAGTTTGATTTAACCTCTCCAAAAGGAAGAAGTCTATATTTTAAGGCTAAATGTGGAGATGAAATAAAAAACATCGATAAATACCTTAAAGAAAGCTCCTTCATGGCATTTTTGCTGGGTAAGAAAAACTCCGGAAAAGGAACCTATTCTCATCTTTTTTGTGAAATTTTTGGAGAAGAAAATGTTGCCTTGGTTTCGGTGGGGGATATAGTCAGGGAAACTCATGCAAATTGGGATAAATTCAAAAATAGTAAGGACTATATAGAACTTAAAAGTCTATATAGGGGATACATTTCTTTTGAGGACGCGGTAGATGCACTTTTAGGAAGAAGTCAGGATAAACTTTTGCCTACCGAATTCATTCTTGCTCTTCTTAAACTTAAACTTTCGAAGCTTGCGGGTAAAAGTGTATTTATAGATGGTCTCCCTCGAGAGATGGATCAGGTTTCATACTCGCTTTATTTCAGGGATCTTGCCGGCTTTACGGATTCGAAAGATTTATTCATATTGATAGATATTCCGGAATCCGTCATTGACGAAAGAATCAAATATAGAACCGTTTGTCCCATATGCCATGCGGTACCTAACAAAAAACTCTTAATTACCAGTAAAATCGAATATGACCAAAAAACCGGAGAGTTTATCATGATTTGTGATAATCCTTCCTGTAAGGGTGCTAGGACAGTCAGAAAAGAGGGGGATGATTTAGGTATTGATCCTATTAGACCAAGACTGATGAAGGATGAAGAAATATTAAGAAAAGCCTTCAATCTCCATGGAATTCCAAAGATTTTATTAAGAAACCATGTTCCAGTAAGTGAGGCAAAAAAATACCATGACGACTATGAACTTACCCCGGAATACATACTTAAGTGGAACAAAGAAACAAAGAAGGTGGAAGTTAAGGAAAAGGCATGGATTGTAAAAGACGATAACGGAATAGAAAGCCATTCTCTTCTTGCAGCCCCCGTTCTTACCTCATTGCTTAAGCAGATGTCCGAAATTTTAAAATAGGGAAGTTAACAATCAATTTATAGTTTACTGGCCGTGATTAATCCGTTTTGACCAATAGTTACGATAATCCCCGGATCAATTTTGTCTTTTCTAACAATATTAGCCCCACTCCAAAGAAGCCAATCTAGATCTGTATTACGCGCCTCAACCACTCTTTTACATTCACTCCCGTCTTTATGATCGGAACATCTTAGCATTCCATCGCATTTGGGACACAACTTTCTCTCCATAGGGATATTATAGGAGTCTTTTAAAAAATTTTCAAAGTCTTATATGGTAAAATATCTTCTGAGCCCCTATAGCTCAACGGACAGAGCGATCCCGTCCTAAGGGAGAGATGGAAGTTCAATTCCTCCTAGGGGCACATTTTCGGGGTGTAGTGAATCGGTATCACGTTACGTTCGGGACGTAAAGACACTGGGTTCAATTCCCAGCACCCCGAC
>CAZOUV010000006.1:0-52106 GCA_964583105.1 uncultured Gammaproteobacteria bacterium | reverse complement strand
GCCGGAACGTAAAATTGATTTAAAAGTGAATAGAAAAAAACTACTACATACAAAATAAATATGTTCTCATGTGGAAATATAGCACAGAAAAAAATTGTTAAGGATTGGAAAAGATTAGTAACAAAAAGCATCTTTCTTTTATCTGTTAAGTCAACAATAGCCGAAGCAAAAGGTCCTATTAATATCGCTGGCAAAGCATATGCAACCCAAAGAAGAGAAGTTGAAATTGCTGATCCTGTGGTTTCAAAAAGTTTAATCAAAAAAACAAAATTCATTATGTTTATTGAAAGTTGCGAAAGAATCTGAGAAAACCACAAAAATCTGAAATTTCTATTATTTATAACTGGTTTAAAATCACTAATCATAAATTTGATATTTTCGGCACAAAATTTGTTTCTTTTTCAAAAAGTTCTGCTAATTCAAACAAAGTATATTCAGAAAACTTAGGACCCATTAACTGAAACCCTAAGGGGAGACCTTTTTTAGAAAAATTATACGGTAACGCAATTGACGGTATCCCTGTTAAATTTGCTGTTGCCGCAAAAACATCAGTTAGATACATTTTTAAAGGATCTTGTGTTTTTTCACCAAGTTTAAAAGGTGGTGTCGATGTAACTGGGGCAATTAAAGCGTCAACAGATTTAAAAACTTCGTCTATTTCCTTTCTAATTATTGTTCTTACCTTCATTGCTTTCAGATAATATGCATCGTAATAACCCGAGGATAGAACAAATGATCCGAGCATTATTCTTCTTTTTGCTTCGTCACCAAAATCTGTTCTTCCGTGACCATATCTTACGCCATCAAATCTAGAAAGATTTGATGAAACTTCAGCGGGCTGAATTATGTAATAAACAGACAATGCATGTTTCGTCGTCGGTAATTTCACATCAACAAATTCAACTCCTGCTTTACTAAATACTTCAATGGCTTTATGAATATTTTTATCAACCTCATTATCCAAATCTTTATTAAAGAAATCACTGGGTATACCAATTTTGAATTTCTTTTTAGAAATATTTTCCCATTTTATTTCCTTGAGTGTGGAATCAAAACCATCATTGCCTTTCATTACTTCAAATAGGGTTTTAACATCAGAAACAGTGTGTGCAATCGGACCAACTGTATCTAAAGATGAAGCCATTGCAATTACACCATACCTTGATATAACACCGTAGGTTGATTTAAGACTAACCAAATAATTAAAATTGGCAGGAAGTCTAATTGATCCACAAGTATCCGTTCCCGTAGAACAAAGAGACATGTTTGCAGAAAGAGCTGCTGCGGACCCGCTTGAAGAACCTCCGGAAACATATTCTCTATTCCATGGATTTTTTGTTGGACCAAAATCCGAATTCTCACCAGATGATCCGTGTGCCCAAGCATCACAATTAGTTTTACCAATCATAATACTACCGGCTTTTTCCATCTTTTTGACAACTGTTCCGGTGTAAGAAGGTATGTATTCTTTTAATACGTTGGAGGCAGCTGTTGTTTTTATGCTTTTTGTAAGAAATATATCTTTATGAGCCAAAACTACACCCAATAAGGGATAATCTTTAAGTATTAATTTGTTCTCCTGACTTATCAGACTATCAACTCTTTTGGCGCTTTGATACGCTTCTTCTTCTGAAATTGTTAAAAAAATATTTAAGTCACTATTATGTTTTTTGATTCTTTCCAAATAAATATCAACCAAATCAACGGCTGAAAATTTTTTATCCATTAGACCCTTTTGTGTTTCTTTTATTGTTAAAGGTAAATCCATAAGTAATTTTTATTTGTTTAAAATAGAATCAACAAAAAAATATCCGTTGCAGGTATTATCTTTTCCCGAGAGAGCTTCGTTCTGTTTTAAAATCTCTGTTCCGGTTTCATCTTTTCTAACTATATTTTCAAGACCGGTTGTTTGACTTGTTGGTTCTTCTTTAGATGTGTCAATTTCAGAAAGATGACTTACATATTCAACTATTTCAGATAATTCTTTTTGGAATTTATCTACTTCCAAAGAAGTTAGTTTCAATCGAGAAAGAGTTGCAATATGTTGAACCTCGTTTATAGAAAGTCTTGTCATTTAATGATTAATAATAACCTTGGAAGTGTTTTCACGCAAGCTCTTTTAATATCTTTATTCTTTCCTCAACCGCAGGATGTGTATTAAAAAGATTTGAAAACCAACCAACCGAACCATGTATCCTTTTACCCCTAAAAGGATTGGTAATATAAAGATGGGCCGTAGCTTTATTTGCAACTTCCAATGGTTCTACATCTTTAGAAATTTTTACAAGTGCAGAAATTAACCCCCGTGGTTGCCTTGTTAAAGAAACACTTCCGGCATCGGCCATAAATTCTCTGCGTCTAGATATTGCAAACTGAATAAGTTGAGCAATAATTGGAGAAAGAATCGCAAAAACAATTCCCACAAGTATTATTAAAGAACCTGCGTTATTATTGCCATCTCTGTCACTTTTACCAGCATAGAAATTAGCTCTCAATAGCCAATCTCCCAAAAGGGCTATGAGACCCACCATTACGGCAACCAAAGACTGAAGGCGTGTATCGTAATTTCTAATATGACTCAACTCGTGGGCGATAACTCCCTCAAGTTCCGTTCTTGTCAATTTATCTATAAGTCCTGTTGTTGCGCAAATTACTGCATGTTCAGGATCTCGTCCTGTTGCAAAGGCGTTGGGTGCTGAATCCTCTATAACAAATAGTTTAGGTTTTGGAATTCCTGAACCTATGGCAAGATTTTCTGCAATTGTATAAAAATTAAAAAAATCTTTTCTTTTAGCCTCTTTTGCTTTGGATATAGTTAAAACAATTTGATCGCTGAAATAATAACTGCCATACGAAATAAAACCGGAAATAATTAATGCAAAACCAGCAATACCCAATCCTCCAGTTTCATAACCCCAGTAATATCCCAGTGCTCGAGAAAGTATGTATACGGTCAAAGCAACAAAAATCACAAAACCAAATACGACAACCGAGCTTTTTATCTTATTAGCTCTTTTTGCTTCGTATATATTTACCATGTTCAAAACTTTACTTTTGGTGTTTTATAATCAGCTTCACCTACCTGCATATGCTCTCCTTTTTCGGATGTTTTCAACCCTTCCTGCTCGGAAATATTGAAAAGCTTTGCAACAAAACTTGACGGGAAGGTAACCCTTTTGACATTAAAATCCGCAGTCAGGTCAATAAGCAAACGTCTGGCATACATAACTTTATCTGAAGTATCCCTAAGTTCATCCATCAAATTGGTAATTACAGTATTTCCTTTTAGTTCAGGATTGCTTTCTACAACAATCTGAAGTTTGGGTAATAATTCAGAAATTTTTGCAGAAGCATCTTTTCCTGCCGAAGTAAGTTTCCTTGCTTCACTTAACATAGTAAGTATGCTTTTTTCGTGAGCAAGATAACCCTTAGCAGAACTTTCCAAGTTTGGAATTAATTCCGACTGTCTTTTAAGCTGATTTCCGATTTCTTGAATTGAACCTTTAATTCTTGCTTTACTTGATGCAAAAAAATTGTAGGTTGAAATAATCCATACAGCAATAACTGCTAAAACTATTATAAAATATATCAACATTAATTAATCACCTCCTTTAACATTTTTTCAAAATTTATCAAATTAAGACAGTTAACTATATCATATTTTTGACACCAACCACGTCTGGCCACAGATACTCCATAAACCATGTTATTCATCATTTCTTTATCGTGTGAATCCGTACCTAGTGACAATTTTACTTTTTTCTTAATTGCCTCTCTTACTAAAAAGTCGGGTAAATCAAGTCTCATGGGATCCGCGTTGATTTCAATTATTTTTTTATGTTTTAGGGAGAAATCAAAAATCTTTGGCCAATCTAATTCAACACCTTCTCTTTCGTTTAATTTTCTTGCGGTAGGATGGGCAAAAATTAGTACCTTAGGGTGCCATGATAATGCACTTATTACTCTTTGGGTCATCTTGTCTTTAGGCAAACCAAAACTGGAGTGTATGGAAACCAATACAAAATCAAGATAATTAAATGCTTCATAGGGAATAGGACAGGAACCGTCCGGAAGTATATCAATTTCTAGACTATTGTATACTTTATTTACCCCTATTTTCACACTTTTCACTATTGAGTAATTAATTTCATCTATTTTTCCCTTTTTATTTTTTATTAAATCAGTAATTTGACCATCCGTGTGTTTACTTCTACTGGGATTGTGTTCAGTAAAAGCTAAATACTCGTAATTTAAACAATTGGCTTCTTTGATTATTTCTTCCATTGAAGAAATTCCTAAATCATGACTTGTTTCAATATTAAAGTCCGAATGAATTTGTAAATCTCCTTTAACGTCACTTAGATTAATTAATTCAGGAATATTGTTTTCTTTTGCCGCTTCAATTTCACCAGCATCTTCTCTTAATTCGGGAGGAATCCATTCAAGGTCAAGATATTTATAGAAATCTTCTTCTTTGCCAAATTCTTTAATTTTAGTATCACCTATTTTTTTAATACCATATTCCGATAAACTAAATCCTTTTTTGATGGCGTATTCTCGTAGTGCAATATTGTGATGTTTGGAACCGGTAAAATGCTGAAGAAGAGACCCATATGATTTTGGCGGTTGAACCATTAGATCTATTTGAATATTCCCGGGTAATAATATTGATGCTGTTTTTTGACCCTGTTCAATTATTTTTTGAATTTTAGGAAATTTAACAAAATGTTCTATAACATCAATTTGATTATTGGACGCAACAGCGATATCAATATCTCCAATAGTAGAAGCTTTTCTTCTTAAACTTCCAAGTGGATTGATTTCATTTACATTTTTGTTTTTCTTCATCCATTCAATGACTTCAGAAGCTCTTTCCCATGCGTATGGCAAAAGATGACGGATAGGTTTTGCCTCAACTTCTATAAGTTCTTTCAGAATTTCTTTGGGAATTTTTCCTTCTGAAACCAATTTTAATGCGGATTTAGGTCCTATACCCTGAATCTTAATAAGTCTAAACATTAATTTAGGATATTTGCCTATTAAATTATCAAAATGTTTAACCCTTCCTGTTTTAAATAGCTCGTTTAAATGCTCTGCAATCGACTTTCCTACTCCAGGCACGTCTTCAAGTTTACCCTCATCCCAGAGGTCCTTTAGCTCGCTTGAGGCGTGTTCTATGGCATCGGCGGCCCTCTCGTAAGCAACTATTCTAAACCTGTTCTTTTTTTCATCCTGAAGTTGATATGAAGCAGCCACATTCCTTAACAGTTCTGCTATTTGAATATTGGAAAATTCTTTAGATTTAGGTTTCATTTTGTGATATCATTTCCATTGTAACACTTGGGGTCGTAGCGTAGCAGTTAACGCGCCTCCCTGTCACGGAGGAGATCGAGGGTGCGAATCCCTTCGGCCCCGCTTTATCCTATAACATTGACTTTTTGTTTAAATATTCTACAATCTGCCTCATGAGTTGTGAACAGCCTACGCTAGAAAGAATAGATCCCAACTGGCTAAAACCAGGCAATTTATTTAAGATTTGGTCTGGTAAAACAGATATACACAGGGTTTCTCCATTTGGTGTCTATTTTGTCTGGAATGAGCACTTAAAACGGTATAAATTTGCCTCAACCATGGCTTGCGGTAAAATTCTGGATATTTCTTGCGGTACGGGTTATGGCTTAAAATTTTTAAAAGAAAGGGCTGAATATGTCATTGGTGCCGATTTATCACAAGATGCTCTTTCTCGATCGATCAAACAAACAAAGGGCGATATCAATATATCGTTAGTACAACTTAACGCTAAAGATTCACTGCCTTTTGATAGTGAGATTTTTGATACCGTTACTTCTTTTGAAACAATCGAACATTTGGATAATCCCCTTGAGTTATTAAAAGAAATTAAACGTGTAATTAAAAAAAGTGGTAAGTTTATCGTTTCCACACCAAACGTAAAAGTATTTAGCAAAAACACTGAAAAACCGACAAATAACTTTCATAAAAAAGAATTCGACTTGGATGAACTAAGCTCATATTTGAAATTATTTTTTAATTCAGTCGATCTTTATTCACAGGGTAACATATCAGAATATGAAATTGACTACCCATCCTCATTCGTGGCCAGAAGAAATAGAATATTGGGAATGTTAAATGGGTCTCAAACCAAAGTAAAAAAGTTGTCTGCAGGAAACCCAAGATACTTTGTTGCTGTGTGCACAAGATCATAAATTTATTTTAACAAGTCTATCAACAAAAACACTTCAGTAACTGATGAAATAATAAATTTATTACGCATAGCAAAAATTAAAACCCTCTTGACTAAAGTATAATCTTCAATTAAATTCAAACATACACAAACTGCCCCATGTATTTTAATGATTGGGGGTGAATATTTTTGAAATTTAATCTTAAATCTATACTAAAAAACTTCAAGTTAAACGAATCAACAATAAGTATGGTTTTGGGTGCAGTTGTTATTGTTGTTGTCGGTATTCTTATAGCCAATTATTTTAAAGATAAATCATTGGGTTCGATATTGGATAATGGAGAAGGAAGTATCGGCAGCGAACAGACATATTTAGTTAATAAAGGAGATGATTTGTGGTCTATTGCAAAAAAAACGACTGGTTCAGGTTTTAATTGGGTTGAAATTGCAAAAGATAATAATATTGAAAATCCCGGAATTATTTACGAAGGTCAGGAATTAACAATTAAATCAACCCTAATTACTAAGGTCGAAGATACCACTCAGGAAACCAGTATTGCGGGAGCTACATATGAAGTTAAAAAAGGAGATAATCTTTGGAATATTGCAGTTAGAGCCTATGGTGATGGTTACAAATGGAGTGAAATCGCTCGTGAAAACAAACTTGTTAATCCTGGCATTATTCATTCCGGAAACATTCTAGTATTACCAAGGTAAATAATTATTGTTTGTTTTTAAGTTTTTTATTAGAAACCAACCTCATTTTGAGATATACTACATTTGGCTTTATGCGGGTGTAGTTGATTGGCTCAACGCTACCTTCCCAAGGTAGAAAGGGCGGTTCGACTCCGCTCACCCGCTCCTAACCGAACTTTTTTTCTCGGTATGCGTATTTACCCACGCTATTGACATATTCTTAAGTTCGACTGCTAGTAATCACCTTTACCAAGGTGGTTTTAATTGTAAGTTTTGAATTGTCTGTATCTACATTACATGCACTTCAAATTTTTTTAAAATCATTAATATGGTAAAATCGCTATGTATGGCAGAATCAAAAAGCACATTACCTCCTGATGAAATTGGTTCCGATGAAGCTCAACTTAAGTTGATTGATAGTTTTATAACAAACCGTTACATCGGGGGAAAATTTTCTGGCCAGGTTATAATTCATGGCGAAAAATTAACTGAGGCTGATTTCAATATTCATAAAACCCTAGATTTTAAAGTGTTACCTTATATAGGACCTAAAGGATGTATGCCTTATCATCTTATGCTTAAGATCGATCCTACTAATAGAATGAAAGGATTTTATACAACATGTTATGAAGATGCCAGGCGCGATCTCGATGGAGATTTTACTAGTGAGTTTAGATGTACACCATCCGAGTTTAAATTTGCAGATAGTCTTAATATTACCTATTTACAAGACTCAACAAATGAAAATATTACCCATGTTTTATGTCATGTTCCAGTTAGCGATATGGATGCATCCTATCGTCGACATTATTTTTCCAATTTATTTTGTGACATCCCAACCGACCAATTTCAACAACTTATAAAATTAATCGAAAAGAATCCTGACAATGCCGAACGTTTCATTGAAACTACATTTGCTGGTATTGATAATTCAACCTCAAGAAATTCTGTAAATCGTGTCTCAATAATAGACATAAATACGTACATTCCTCTGTCAATTTTTAGTGAGAAATCTATACAGGATTCTGTCCAGCGCGGTTTTATCGATCAAGTTTTACGAAAGGCTATGAAAAATAAACTTTTAAATCTTCAGGGCGTTACAACACATAATTTTTCTCACCCAATGCCTTAATTGTTATTTATAAAAACTCCAAATGTAGTTTTCGTTTATCTGTACGTTAATAGTTTAAAAATTCTTGATATGACTTAATACCTGATGTATCCTTGAGAAGTTGGAGTTGGTAAGCTATCTCTTGGTTGATGTACTTTGATGGATTTGACCAAAGTACGCTCACCCGCTCTTTACGCCGATGTAGCTCAGTTGGCAGAGCAGAGCTTTCGTAAAGCTAAGGTCGGTGGTTCAATTCCACCCATCGGCTCAAATGAAAAGAAATTACTCAAGATTGGCATCGGTAGAAGAAAAAAGAAATACCAGAAAGGCTATTCTTTTTGTTGCTCTTTCTATCTTAATCTTAATTTTTATTATTACCGGCGGTGTTCCCATAATCACAAAAATTATTGATTTTGTTTCCTCCTTCAATAAAAGTCCACAAAATTTAAGTCTTATTGATAAAACCCCCCCCTCACCACCCATACTTAAATCTATACCTGATGCTACTAATAAAAACCCTTTTGAAATTACAGGAAAGGTTGAAGAAGGTAATACCATCGTTATTGTTTTTAACGACAGCGAAAATGAAATTCAAGCTGATGAAGATGGAGAATTTACAACTTACTTTGATTTAGAAAAAGGGCAAAACACTTTTTTTGCTTATACAAAAGATGCTGCCGGAAACACAAGTAAAGAAACAGAAATAAATATACTGATATATGATAATGAAGTTCCAACTTTAACAAATATTAGTCCCTCCGAAGGAACGAATTTTTACGGCTTAAAACAAAGAAACATAACTATTAAAGGTTTAACTGAAATTGATTCATCGGTTACCATAAATGACAGGATCGCTTCTGTAGACAATGATGGTAATTTTTCACTAAACTATTCACTCGAAAACGGAGAAAATAATCTGAAAATTAAATCTATTGATAAGGCGGGCAATGAAAACGAGGTTAGTTTAAAACTTTTTTTCTCGGAGTAAATCCTTCTCGAAGAGAGGCAAAAATTGCTAAGTAACCCATTACCCAAGGGTAGAAAAGACTGTTCACAAAAAGACTGTGGACCATAACGGCAGAAATTAAAACAAGAAATATTGTTGAATAATATCCATTCTTCAAATCAATAACTGCTTTATATAAGTATTTAATAAAAATTAGTAAACCTACTATTCCCGTTGTTGCCAGTATCAAAAGGAGACTGGAATCTGATCCAAAACAGGAATGTGAATTGGTATTTAAATCTCCTAAATACTTGATTCTTGCAAAACAAAAATTGTTAAATCCAATTCCAAAAACTGGAGACTTTTTAAAAATACTTATTGTTTGACTGTAATTATCTACTCTTGAGAAAATACTGTAGGTTCTACCAAGATTCACTCCCTCCCCCACACGGTTTGGTAAAAGCAAAATAATCAAAGTAAAAAATAAAACTGAAATCAAAAACACCCGCATTTTTTTAAAAAATAAGGATACGAGAAACAAGGAAAAAATAAATGCTAAATATCCGGCCCTTGAGTATGTAAAAACAAGAGAAACAATTAAAAAAGCAAATATCAAATATTTTTTCTTTACAAATGCAATTAGTAATCCAAACACAATTATTAGACTCGTAAATCCCGGGTCGAGATAAGTTCCTACTAACCTGAATAAATGATCATCCCAGCCTAAAAACTTAAGAGATGTTAAGTCGGGGAAAATAAAATATTGAATCCAACCAAAAAACGCGACGCTAAAAGATATAGTTAATAGTGAATTGAAAATTATCTTTTTATAACCATTATCTTTCCTAACAATGTTTAGGCAAAGCTTATATAAATAAAAATAGCTAACAACTCTCAATAAATAAAGTCCTCCTTTTAAAACTTCGAAACTTTCAAAATTGCTAAATGAATATATCAGTGAAAAAAGCGAAATAATCATAAAATCTTTAAAAGAGCTGTTAATTTTGAACTTATTTTTATTTGTCAGAAAAATATACAAGAAAGCAAATCCAGCTAATATATCGGAGGCATTAAAAACGGATATTTTTAATAGCTGACCAAACGGAAACAATACTAGATATGCAAAAAGTATAATTTTGTCCATGATAAAAATGATTGAAAAGATTGCATTAGTGAAAAGACAAAACCCCAAATTCCTTTTTTATATGCCTTTTTAAAAAAATAGGTTTGAATAAACTTTAAAAATGGATATACAATAATTTTTATAACATTTGAGATTTTTCCTTCGGATTTATTTGCTTTTGCATGGAGCGTTGAATAAAAGTTTGTTTTATTTATAATATTTGATATTTTTTTATCTTCATTATGAAGTATGTAACTTTTTAATACTTTTGTTTTTCCCTTTATTCTCCATACTTCATGAACACACCGTATCCACTTTCCGGAGTCCTTTTTGGCAAGTCTTAATATTTTTTCCTCTACAGTCCCTTTTCTTTTAACATAATATCCTGAGATTTCGCTCTCTGGCTTTAATTTGTTTAATTCGTTTTTAAGTTCAGCTGAAATAACTTCATCAGTATCCAAAAATAATAGCCATTCTTTATCTCCCTTTTGAAGCAATTTGTTTCTTTCGTGGGAAAAATCAGATATATCTAAATTTTTAAGAGTTAATATTTCGTAAATCATTATTTAAATACTTTATTCAAATAATACATCGTAACAGGAATTGCAAATAAGGCCCCCGTCAAAGACGAAAATCCTGCCCCTGCAATTTGCAAATTTTTAACCATTGGAAAAATTGTTATTAAAAGACCAATAATGGAAAAAAGGGTAATTACGGTAATATATTTTTGTTTTTTAAATGCGAGAAATAACGGATAAGTTGTTTCTGTTAAAGCTCTGACAACTCCAAAAAAAGACAGTATTTTAATTACAAAAGCAGCTGATATCCAATTTGGACCAAGAAAAATGTTTATTATATTTTCGGAAAACAAGAAAAGTATAATGCCTATCGGTAAAACAACTGCCGAAGTTGCCAGTAAACTTTTTATAAAAGCACTTTTTACCCTCTTTTTGTCCTTAACTATCTTTGTATATACAGGAAAGGTTACTTTTTGAATTACGTCAGATACTTCCGTCATTGGAAGAGATGATATTTTGTATGCAACCTGGTAGATTCCAAGTTGCGTGGTATTTAGTAATTTTCCAACAACTGCGTCATCAAAATTTTCGAACAAATAGTTAAAAACACCCGCGAACGTAACCCACTTCCCTCTGTTAACAATTTGCTTTATTTTATTTTTGTTAAATATAAATTTAGGCCTTGGAATAATAAATAGCTGTGAGATTATTACCTCAAAAAAAGCGCCCGCAATTAAACCGTAAACAATGCTTACTGCCGAATGATTTATAAATGCAAAAAATATAGCAACTGTTGCATCTACTAAATAAACAAATAACCTAAATAGAAACTCTTTGGAAAACAAAAGATTTTTTTGAAATCTAACAACAGAAGGATTAACAAACCCCCTAATTAAAGGTACTAATGATATAAGCCGAATGATTCTTAATGCACCAGGACTATCAAAAAACTTGGAAATAACCGGTGAAACAATTAATATTGCAAAAAAAATAAAGATTCCTCTAAAAATCGAGACAACCCAGGCTGTATTTATATATATATCGGTGTCCTTATTTTCCTGTATCAAAAATATATTTACCCCAGTTTCAGAAATTATTTCAAGTAATGACAAAAGAAGCAAAGATATCCCAAAAATTCCAAATTCTTCGGGGGTAAGTATTCTTGCAAGAATAATAATTTTTACAAATGCTACCGTTCTTACTAAACCCCGTAATCCACCCATCCATGAAATTCCTTTTAAAGTGTCTTTTAGGTAACCCACTCCACTATTTTAGCAAACCTGAAGCAAATCCGTGCATTACAGCAATATCTGAAACAATTTGAACAATTGGTATCCAAAGTCTTATTCCCCATAAACCAATAATATCCCTAAATTTCCAGATTGACCAAGAAAAATATAAAACAATAATAACCAGCAAAAGAAGGACTAGTGGGGGATTAATACAAGAAAAAATAACCAATATGAATCCCAAAATATACCTTAGGTATACAAAAATTATTTTAATATTGTGCGACATTATATTTGGTATGGGATATTTCCAAATTTTCGTTTCTGCATCCCCTTTTGCATAACCAAATATTTTTCTATAAAAATCTTTAATGCTCATATTTTTAGTTTCTTCCCAAATTACTTTCGCCTCCCCTACCCTAACAATTCTAATTTTATTTTTCACGCATGAAATAAAAAATTTAGTATCTTCTCCTCCTTTTTGTAATCTTTCGTCATACCCTCCAACTTCCTCCCAAACTTCTTTTTTAAATGCGACAGAGCGTGCAGAAGGAAGATAATTTTCGGAATCGTATTTTTTTGGATGTACTCCCATAAATAAATTTTGTGCTTTTTGTAAATCGGAACTGTCAGTCATAATATAGAAGCCAGCAGATACTCCAACCGAATTATGTCTTAAAGGTTTTATGATTTTTTCCAACCAATTTTTTTTAGCTATACAACCTGCATCTATTTGAGCAATAATATTGTTTTTGGAAACCTCAATAGCCAGATTTCTTCCTTTTGCTATTCCACATTTTTCTTTAAGAAGAAGGATATTTTTATATTTTTTTTGATAATGTTCAATTATTTGAACAGTTTTATCTTGTGATCCACCGTCAACGATAATTATTTCATCAGGCTTTTTTGTTTGATAAATTAAAGATTCTAAAAGCCTTATAATCGTCTTTTCTTCGTTCTTAACAGTTATACATATAGAGACTTTCATATACTTTTACCACGTCTTTCCATGAAGGAAGCATACTTCCTTTTTTATAGGGAAATGTTTTCCAATAATATTTTTTAATTGGGGTTTTTGCTCCAACCCATAAGGTACATCCATACTTTAACGCCTCTAACGCAGAAAGATAACCACCTGCAAAACAAATAGAAGCCTTTTTAAGATAATCTTGAGGATTTATAAAACCTGTAACTCTCCCGTACTTATTACACACACCTCGTAAACTTCCATCACCAATAAAATATATTTTGTAAGCTTTATACTTTTTAATTTTTTGAATGAATTCATAGACACCCGTATCCTTTTCCAATCTTCCTAAAAAAATAATTATTTTCTCTTTTTTATTTGATATATTTTCCTCATCAACCCCTCCATAAATAACATAATCAGAAATAATATTGAAATATTTTCGAATAAAATCTCCTACCGCAATTGTGCCGTTGGATAATTTGGATGCAATTTTGACTAATAATTTATTGTAAAAGGGTATGGGCCAAATACTTTGGCCTCCATGAATTGTTGTAAATACTTTCTTGCTTGGGTAAATAAATCTAAATGGCAAATACCAAATAAATACATCATGAATATGAATGATATCTGCATTTTTTATTAAGTCGCGATTTTTAAAAAACCAAAACCATATGCATAGTAAACCTATAAATTTAATATGTGGAAATTTGATATCTTGTTCTGATACAACTTTAACTTGATGTCCTTTTTCAATTAAATCAGATTTTATCTTCTCCACATGTTTCTCAACTCCTCCCACATGAGGGTATTTAAAATGAGAAATAAATAATATATTCATTTTTTCTTTAAGATCAAAAATATATTCGATGGTCCAAATATTATTTTGAATACATTATCAATTGTGGAGAAACAATATGACATGATTTGCGAATTGTTTAATAGTTTAATTAATAGATTAAATACCCTATTAGTAAATAACAAATTTCTCAGGACACCTTCTTCAAAAGAAATTTTATTAATCTCTAAGCCTGATTTGTATATTAGCTTTTTAATAGATTTTTCACTATACCTTTTAATGTGTCCTACGCGTAATTCAAATTTATGTAGTAATCCCCATCTATACAAAGGGGCGGTATCTAGGGGTGTGGTGACAAATAATACACCATCTTTTTTCATAAATGTTTTGATTTTTTTTAACATAAGTAAAACATTTTTGTTGTGTTCAATTACCTCAGAACATAATATAAAATCAAATTTAAAGTTAGTGTTATAATCTAAAATGTCTTTATTTATAAATTTGATACAATTATCTAAATTCAAAAATTTTGCACTCTTTTGAGCAATAGCAATTGCATTTTTTGAGATATCTATACCTATCACTTTTTTCCTCTTTGAGGCTATATACAAACTTAGAGTACCAACACCACAACCAACATCTAAAATATTCTTTGAATCTATATAGCCCGAAGTTTCATTTAAAAATCGAATTAGGTGATTATATGTATAATTGTAATCACTAATTACTTCTTTTTGAATTTTAATTTTATTACTATAATTCATCGAACAATTTTACATTAAAACATCCTTGACTTTAATGGTAATAATTTATTATTCTGATATTAGTGTTAACTAAACTTCGTAAAGTTTTTATTATATTAATATTCCTTTCCTTATTATTCATTTTTAAAAACAAAGTAATTGCTCAATCTCTACCATTATTTTTTGATTTTAATAGTGATGATATCACGAGCTGGAGTAAGATTTCGGGAAATTGGTCGGTACAAAATATTTTTGGTAGCAATCGACTTGGTTCCAACGTTATTACTCCTAACTCCTTTTCAGAAATTCAAATCGGTAATTACTCATGGTCAAATTACGAAATCGATATAGACATATTACCCTTAAGTGGTTGGGATAAAAACATTGCTTTTAGAGCGACCGAGCAAAGAACTTCAGTTTTTGGTCTTAATCTTCCTGTCGCATATGCTTTACATATGTCACCAACATTTATAACAATGCAAAAGTTCGTTCCAGGAAATATTTTGGAGTTTGATTCTGTAAACACTGGATTACAAAATAGTGTGGTAACACACTTAAAAATAAAATTGGTCGATAATAATGTTAAGGTATATCTTAATTCAAATTCGGTTCCGATTATTAACTGGAGTGATACAAGTATAGATCCAATTTTATATGGTCGATTAAGTTTAATTGTAACAACAGGTGCCACATATCCTTCTGAGGTATGGTTTGATAATATTTCTATAACAAATATCCCACCAACTTCCACGCCTACGCCATCTCCTACAATTAACCCTACCATTACACCCAGTCCTTCACCTACTACATCACCAACTCCTACACCCACACCTCTCCCCACCAACATTCCTACTCCAAATCCATATCCTTTATTAAATGTTATTGACTTAAAACAATACGACAATAGATGGAGAAACGATGTTTATGATTCTGCACCAAACTGGACTTCTGATGTAATTATTGAAAAATGGGGTTGCGCACTTACGTCTGCCTCAATGATTTTAAATTATTACGGTTACTCCATTCTTCCCAATTCTTTAAACAACTGGCTTAAAGAACAACCTGACGGATATTTAAAAAATGGTCTTGTAAACTGGATTGCAATAACCAGGTATACCAAATTATTTTCTTCGGTTTCTAAACCAGTCCTTGAATATAAAAGATTCGGAAACGATCACAATTCATTAATCAACGAATTAACTAATTTAAGACCTACTATTTTAGAAGTCCCAGGTCATTTTATTGTGGCCAAAGGTCAAAATGAATCTTCATTCCTGATAAATGACCCTGGATATTCCAATAGACCCACCTTGGAATTCTACTCAAACGAATTTAATTCTTTAAGAAGTTTTAAACCATCGTTCACAGATCTTTCTTATATATTTTTGACCATAAATTCAAACTTCGATATTCAAGTCTCTCGTCCTAGCGGTAAATTAATGGAGGGATATACCTTTATTGATAATCCCATTCTTAATCTTGAAGACTATTCACCAAGCGGAAGTCCAATTAAAATTTTCGAATATCCTAAACCAGATAATGGTACCTACCTTTTAGAAATCAGGGGCGAAGGAAATTATAATCTTGACGTATATCTCTATGATAAAGAGGGTAATTTAAACAAAAATATTATTAGCGGCAATCTTGAATCGGGCCAAAAAGATACATATTTCATAAATATTGGTAAAAACAATTCCTTTCATTTTCAAATAAACTTAAAAGAGATTCAAACCAATATAAGAAAAATGCATAGTAGAAAACTGATTAATAATTTTGCTTTTAAAATACTATCTTCCGAGTTTCGCACTCTTGAAAAACTTATACGAAGTCATAAATATGATATCGTTGAAGCTTTGTTAGATTATATTAAGTTAGAAATTAAATTTTACACACCGGCAGCAATTAAACCGGAGGCCTCCCAAATATTGCTAAACAATATCGACAATCTTCTTGGTATTTTTAAATAATATTAATAAGATAACTGTAATAATTTCACCAATAAAAATATAATTTAGTGGAAATATTTTAAAATCACTGGATAAGAAATATCCATGTAAAGCAGATAAAATAAATACAATAATATTTAAACTGTGCAATTTCCTCCAATTTCTTTTTAGCCACAAAGCTGAATTTTTTAGTAACGTACTAAAAACTCCTAAAATTAATAGCCAAAACGCAAATCTACCCAACGTATATATAAATTCAAATTTACTTTTGCATAGTAGACATAATTGCGTATAGACATAAAAGGGGTCAAAAGTATGAAATATCTTAAAATTAAAAAGAAGTAAAAAAACAGGATGAATAATAGCTAAAATTAAAATCAAATAGCCTTGAATTTCATGAACTTTGTTAATCCAGTTCCCATATTTTTTTACAAACTTTTCTAAAAAAAATCCCAAAACTGTTTGAATAAAAATAAGAGTAAATAAGAAAATTCCGGATAATCTAGAGGCAAAATTAAGTGTTTGTGAATAATTAGAAAAAGTGATTGATAAATTCGTATTTAAAATAAGAGGATACAAGCTAATGAATATTAACGACAACAAAAGTACAAAATAGATAATCTTATTTTTCATTTGAAGTGGTCGCGCCTGGTCTCGAACCAGGGACCTTACGAATGTGAATCGTACGCTCTAACCAACTGAGCTACGCGACCCCAGTAATTAAACATACATTCTAACACTCTTCTATTGTCAAATACATAATTGACTAGACTTTAGAATGTGTCAATAATAGTTAATGTTTGTTTTAAAAACATGGATAATTACAAAGATATTCCCCTCGGTCTCTCGTATGATGATGTTTTACTAATTCCTCAGATATCTAGTATCAATAGCAGATCGGATGTCGATATTTCCGCTCAAATTACCCCTAGAGTAAAACTTCAAATTCCACTTATCAGTATAAACATGACAGATGTTACCGGAGTTGATATGGCTGTTACATTAGGTAAATTGGGAGGTATCGGGTTTTTGCCTAGATTTGAAACACCTGAAAATCAAGCTCAAATGGTCAGCGATGTTAAAAAACACAAAATTTTTGTAGGAGCGGCAGTAGGTTGTAGAGAAGGATATCTTAAAAGAGCAGAATTATTAGCCAAAGCGGGGGCTGATATTCTTACTTTAGATGTAGCACACGGAGGAATGATTCAAGCAATTCAGGCAACCTCTGAGCTAAAAAGACGATTTGGAAAAAGTTGTGACATAATTTCCGGAGTAATAGGTACTTATGAAACAGCATCTGCCTTATTTAAAGCTGGAGCCGATTCTGTAAGAGTTGGGGTTGGTCCGGGTACAATTTGCATAACAAGAATACAAACAGGTGTGGGAGTTCCTCAAATAACTGCCGTTATGGAAGCATCTCTGGCAGCCAGAAAGTTTAAGAGAACCATACTTTGCGACGGCGGAACAAAAAATTCGGGGGATATTGTAAAAGGTCTAGCGGCAGGGGCTTCAGCGGTAATTGCAGGAAGCCAGTTTGCAGGACACGAAGAAGCTCCAGGAAAAATTACTTTAATAGATGGAGTAAAATACAAAATTTACAATGCATCCACCTCTTCCGCTGAAAAAATTAATCATACTAAAAAGTTGGATACACTATCCAAATCCTACACCAAACATATTGAAGGAATTGAAAGTATCGTCCCCTATAAAGGACCTTTGGCAAAAGATATTGAAAGGTGGGTGGCCAATATTAAATCAGGTTTTTCTTATATCGGAGCCAAAAACATTAAAGAACTTTGGGGAAAAGCCAAATTTATTAAGGTTTCCCCTCTGGGATTTAAGGAAAATGGCGCACATGATGTAATTGTTAGATAACTTCTAATGTACTAATATTAATTTATGTTTAAACGACTTGGAAAATTTTTCTTGGACATGGGAGAAGTGCTGGTATTTGCTATCGGTATATTCTTTTTTGTTTATCTTCTAATAATGCGCCCCCATAAAATAGATGGAATTTCTATGTCACCAAATTACATTGATGATGAGTTTTTACTTACCGAAAAAGTAAGCTATTATAGATCTTTCCCAAAACGAGGAGATGTTGTGGTTTTTACCCCCCCGGTATCGTCAGATGACTACATTAAAAGAGTTATTGCACTTCCTGGTGAAAATATTTCAATAAGCAATAATAAAGTTTACATAAATAATGAACCCTTAAATGAAAAATATTTGTCCTCGGATATACTAACTGAAGGAGGAAGTTTTCTTTCCGAGGGTCAGACATATACTGTACCGGAAGGACAATTTTTTGTGATGGGAGATAACCGAATGCACTCATATGATTCAAGAAGTTTTGGACCTATTACGAAAAAGGTAATTACAGGAAGAGCTTGGGTTATTTACTGGCCTATTAAAATGGCCGGGGTTGTTTCTAGACCTAGTTATTAAGACGTAACGGATTTATAGACCTTCATAAACTTGGGTTGTGTTTCTTCAAGTCCGCCAGGAAAAACAAATATAATCTTTGTTTCTCTCTGAGATCTAACAATATTTACCTTTGCTTTTCTTTGACCATCAGACAAATCTTTATTAAAACTCTGAGCCATATCTTCCTGCATTTTATCCAACTCTTCGGAAACAACTCTCAGGAAAGTCTTTCTCAAACCTGTTTTCTCAATCGTTTGGTTTGACTTCGATTTCATTCTTCTTGCAAGTTCCTCAGCACGTCTTACTGACCCGGACTCTCTTAAAACAATCTTGTATGCCTCAACCATTAACGCCTGATCATCAATTGCAGCTAGTGCCCTTGCATGCCCTTCTGATATAAGTCCCGAAAGAAGACCATCTTTTAAAGCATCTGGTAGGGAAAGAAGTCTGACAGAGTTTGAAACATAGGCAACACTTTTACCGATTCTAACAGCAATTTCTGAAGTAGTAAGTCCGAATTCGTTCATTAATCTTTCAAATCCCTTAGCCCTGTCCAAGGCATTAAGATCCATTCTCTGAACGTTTTCAACCAAAGCCATTTCAAGCATTCCCTTAGGAGATGTTTCGCGAATTAGTGCGGGAACGTGTGTAAGACCTGCAAGTTTGGATGCCCTCCATCTTCTTTCTCCTGCGATAATCTGATACCCGGCAGGGGTTTTGGCAACTACCAATGGTTCCAAAATTCCGTGTTCTCTAATTGAATCTACTAAATCAACTAAACTTTCGGGAGTTATAGAACCACGAGGCTGAAGGGGGTTTGGTTGCAGTTGATTTACTTCTAATTGAATAACTTCTTCTGCCATTTTATTTTTTAATCTTTAGTTTTAAATTCTGAATCGAAATAACTTTTCTACCAAGTTTTTTACTGACTTTAACAACTCCGTCAATTACAGAATAAAGAGTATAGTCCTTTCCAACCTTGACATTTTTGCCGGCCTTTACGTTCGTTCCGTGCTGCCTAATAAGAATATTTCCTTTGGATATCTTTTGTCCTGAAGCAACTTTTAAACCCAACCTTTTGCCTGCCGGGCGTCTATGCTGTCCTGCTCCTGCTGATTTTTTCTTTGCCATAATCCTAAATGCAATATAAACTCAATTTTCACGATTGTCAAGAGATTAGTAAGTTATACTATGATATCTTTTGAATAAGAAGTTTTGTCAGTTGAGATCTAAAACCCGTATGTCTTCTATAACGAGACTTGGATTTATACTTATAAATATCAAGTTTTTCTCCTTTTTCGTCACCCAATATCTTAATTGATACTTTTGCGTCCTTAACAAGTGGTTTACCGACTTTTACAGTACCCGCCTTTGATACAAGTAAAATTTCGGCTTCAACTTTAGAATCTCCCACTTTGTCCACCAAGATCTCCTGTCCTTGGGAAACTCTATACTGATGTCCTTTAATTCTAAGAACTGCGTAGTCCATATTCGGTATTTTAACCGAAAATGCCGATTTTTACAATGATAAGTACTATAATTACTTACTATGCCAACAAATAGAGAACGTATAGGAAAAGCTCTTGATGATCTTGTGGGAAAAGAATACCGGCGCAAAGAAATTTCCCAAAGAACTGGCATTCACCCAAAACAAGTCACAAATATAGTCTTTGTATATTATTCGCACCGTCTGGAACAGTCAGTAGATGAAGAAGGAAATATAAAAGTAATGATTTTACCTTCCGATGGACTACCTGACCCAGTTTCACTAGCAAAAGTCACAGATCATGATCCAGAACTGAAACAGAAAAAATTAGAACAACTCAGAAAAAAACTTACTAAATTCAAGAAGAGGTAAAAGTAGCACTACCTTTTTCTTGCTCCAAGGGTGATACCTAAAGCAATCATCGTTGAAATAAAGGAAGAACCTCCCGCGGAAACAAGAGGAAGGGGAATACCTGTAATTGGCAGTAACCCCATATTCATTCCAATATGTATCACGGTTTGTGAAACAAGCATGGTAAATACCCCCGCAAGAAAAGCTCTTGCTTGAGGACTTGCTGAACTATTCATAAAAGAAGTAATTTTCCAAAATATAACAAAAAAAGCAAATAAGGTAATGCCTGCGCCAAAAAAACCCAATTCTTCAGATATTGCTGCAAAAATAAAATCTGTTTCTCTTTCCGGGAGAAAAGACAGTTGGGTTTGAATTCCTTTTCCAAGACCTCGCCCTATTAATTTACCGTCTCCTACTGCTATTTGCGATTGAATGCTGTTATATCCGGCACCATGGGGATCAGAGTAGGGATTAATAAATGAAATAATTCTTGCTTTCTGGTAAGGAGCCATAAGAAGGTAAATTACGGGGATAATAATTAAGGCAAAGGTAATAAGATAAATAAAGTTTATTTTTTTAATTTCTGATGCCAGAAGAATACCTATAAAACCCATTGAAAGGAGAAAAGATACTCCCAAAGAGGGTTGTATAACAATTAATATTACGGGAATAGCCATCAAAACAATTGTTTTAAAAATTCCCTTTGTACTTAACCTTTCCCTGTATAAATAATTTGCAAAAAATATCAACAAGAATGGTTTGGTAATTTCTGCAGCCTGTAAAGTCAATGATCCAAACGATATCCATCTAACCACTCCCCTTGTGACACCTCCTATAATTAAAGTAAGAAGTAAAAGTACGATACTTCCTATATAAAAATGTTTGGAAAAAAGAGAAATTATATCAAAATCCAAAAACGAAAATATAATAAATAATATAACTCCAAATATTATTAGGAATAAATACCCAGGGAAAATTGAAGCATATACTGATTTTAATATAACAGAAGATATTGCAATTAAAAAGACTATTGCCAAAGTAAATGCAATGTCAAATCTAGATTTTTTGGACATTAAATTTGCCTTTTGAAATACTTTCAACCTGCGCTTTCTGCATAATCCATTTTTTGAAATTCTCGCTCTCGGGTAACCATTCATTTTCAACCTTTACTTTTTGAGTAAGGTTAAGTCCCATCTTTTTTCTTTCCTCTTGAATATTTCTAACAAATTCTCTTACTTTAGATTCTTCTTCAAGCTTGGGCGTAAGTTTTGTGTCCAAAACAATTTTTTCATTACCCTTTTGAAAAAATATCTGTTTAATATTTAATTCTTCTTTTGCAATTTGTAAAACTTCTTCCTCAAATTCTGACTTTTCTTTTCCAAATATTTCTACTTTAGAAAGAGGCTGCCTGACAGGAATTTTTAATAACTTCCTTTGAGCATGAACCTGTTCAACAATGGTTCTTAATTCAGCCATTGAAATCACAAGTTCAAGATCTTTATCGGAAATGGTATCAACATTAGGCCAATCGGATAAATGTACGGATTTTTCTTTAGTCAAATTAACATAAACGATATCAGCCAAAAATGGAGTAAAAGGAGAAAGAATTTTAGAAAGTTTTGTTAATACTTGATATGTTGTATTATAAAAGCCGTTTTTATCTTCCTCTGATTCCGAAGCAGGTCCTACTCTATCTCTTGACCTTCTTATATACCAAAGAGATAAATCATCAACAAATTTATCAATTGCATCTGAAGCGGTAAATGCATCAAATTCATCTAGGCTTTTTGTAACCAGATTGTTTGTTTGATTAAATCTTACAATGATCCATTTATCTAATACATTTTTACTTTCGGTTTTATTGTTTTTATCAGGTTTCCAATTGTCCAAGTTTGCGTAAGTTACAAAAAAATTGTAAATATTCCAAAGTTTTAAATGAAATCTGCGTCTTACTTCATCTGCAAGTTTGTACCCAAAAAGCATGTTCTCGGCAGGATTTGCCCTTGCATACATCCAGCGCATTACATCGGCCCCAATTTTATCCGCACCTTCGTTAAATTCTATCGAATTCCCCCAGCTTTTATGCATAGGTCTACCGTCTTCCCCTACCAAAGTTCCAAAACCCAAAACAGTTTTAAATGACTCTTTATTTTCAAGAACCGTACTCATCGCAATCAATGAATAAAACCAGTTCTTAAACTGTCCGGGAAAGCTTTCCGTAATAAAATCAGCAGGCAACCAATTCTTTCTGTCTTTTTCTTCAATTGTTGAATATGGAACAATCCCTGCATCAAGCCAAGGATTTCCTACATCGAATATTCTTGAAACGGTTTCTCCACACTTTGAACACTTGATTTTTACTTCATCTATCCATGGCTTATGAGGTGTGTGACCATCAAGCCTATTAAAACCTTCAAAAGCTTTTTCTTTTAGTTCTTCAAATGAACCTATTACATCAAAATTCTTACATTTTGCGCATTCCCAAATGGGAAGTGCTAATCCCCAGTATCTATTTTTCTTTGATATAAGCCAATCGTGCATGTTTTTAAGCCAATCAAGTTCTCTTTCCAATCCAAACTCTGGAAGCCAGTGTATTTTTTTGGTTACCGCAACCATCCTTTCTCTTAATGAAGGAGTTCCTTTATCCATGGAAATGTACCATTCATCTGTTACTTTCCAAACAAGTTCTGTTTTACATCTCCAACAGGCGGGGTACCTATGGGTATATTTTTGAGTATCAAAAAGTGAATCTTTGGCTTTTAGAAATTCAATAATAATTTCGGGGTGTTTTTTAGCACTTTGGCCTGTAAATTCATTTAGTCCTTCAAGATAATAGGCTTCGTCGTTTATAATCTCTATTACGGGAAGTTTTTCCTTTTTTCCAAGCTGATAATCCTCAGAACCCTGACCGCATGCAATATGAATTAAGCCCGTTCCTTCATCTAAGGAAACAGGGAGAATCAAAGGATCGGTTGCAATAATTCTGTGTTTATAATCTCCCAGTGTTTTTTTAACTCTCGGCAAATTATCAAAAGGAGACGAATAATTTAGACCAACAAGCTCTCCTCCCTTAAACGTCTTTTTTATCTTTAATTTAAGTCTTTCTGCGGCTTCCTTGATAACAATATATGTACTTCCCTGTATGGAATCCTCAATCTCCACATAATCTTTCTTTGGGTCAACTGCAATGGCAATGTTTCCAGGTAGTGTCCATGGAGTTGTCGTCCATGCCAAAAGATATGTATTTTTCTTTCCATCAAGAGGATATTTTATAAATACCGAATCGTGAGTTATTTCCTTGTAGTCTTCGGTAAGCATCTCATGCTGGGATATCGCCGTTTGACATCGAGGACACCAAGGAACTACATCGTGGCCTTTATAAATAAGGTTCATCTCGTTGCACTTTTTTAAGAAATTCCATATCGCGTAATTATTCTCATCACTCATTGTGTAATAGGAATTATCCCAATCCATAAAATAACCAAGTCTCTTGGATTGTTCCGTTTGTATTTTTGAATATTTATCAACCCTTTCTTTACAAAGATCTACAAATTTTGCAATTGAGGCTTTTTTATCTCCCGGAACTAAATTTTCAATATCTCTTTTATTTTTTAAGCCCAGTTCTTTTTCAACTTCCACCTCAACCCAAAGACCTTGACAATCAAACCCGTTTTGAAACCTTTGTTTAAATCCTTGCATATTTTTATATCTTTGCCAAAGATCTTTGTATGTTCTTCCCCATGCATGATGCACTGCCATTGGATTATTTGCGGTAATTGGACCATCCAAAAATGAGAAGTTTTTAGAAGATTTGTTATTTTTATTTAGATATTTATCTACAATACCTTCCCTGTACCATTTATCCAACAAATCCTTTTCAACTTTGGGAAAATCGAGTTTTGGATCAACAGATTCAAAATAGCTCATGAAGCAATTTTACTACAAATTTAACTAAAACGGGATCTCGTCTTGGACAGGTTCTTCTTTTATGTGAGAAAGTGTTTCTCCCACATGTCTGTATTGACACCACTTACAGTTTTTACTTTCTTCCGGAGCATCACCCGAAAGAAGCTTGTCAATTTCTTTAACAAACTTAACAAATCCAGATTGATCTGGAGGGATCTCAAGCCACTTGGGAGGAAAATGAAGCAAGGCTTCTCCATCCTTAAAGGAAACACTTTCGGGATAAAAGATTAGAAGACCAAGTTTTGTAATCTTGTAGGCTTTTCCGTATTTTGGATTTTCCAAAGCAAATTTATATGCATTAAGCTGGGTTTTATATTTATCTATTTTATCGTCATGCGGCTGGCTTATCTTCAAATCGACAAGTAAGTGTGTTTTGTCCGATCTTTCCAACAAAAGATCATATTTACCTTTAATGTAAGCGTCGGTTCCTGGAACTTCCTTCGAATCTACCCATCCTTCTTGGGCAATTACTTTTCCCGATGGTAGGTTTTTAGCCAAAACACTTAAATCTTTTCCCACAAGAGTACTTTGAAGTCTGGTATTTATTGCAGAAAAAACCCCGGGCATGGGCATAGAGGGCTGATATATTCCATGTTTAATCTTAAGATAGTAACAAAGTTTGCATTCTTCATATAAATAAGCAAAATCGGAGGGAGAAAGTTTGTACATCAAACAAGTTTACTACAGAAGTCTCAATTTGTGTACATCTTTTGGATTTGGGTTTTGACTAATTAATCCTCTCGTCCTTATTATTAGAGCATGTTTTTTAAACCATGATTTTTTACGGGAAATATCACAAAATGGATTAATTCTCTCCGCAGCATCACGGAAAATTTGAGCAAAGGTGAAAGCTGCGTCCTGATAGACTGCGTTGCCTCTTCTAATTTTATGTTTCTGCTGTTCAACCATGGCAGTTAATGAATCTTTCTTAAAAATGCTGGTATGTCGAATTTTTCTCCGAATGGGTCTTCATCTGGTTCTTGGGTTTCAGAAGTTTGCTGTTCTTCTCTGTTATTTTCCAATTTTTGTTCTTCTACTGGTTTTTCACTTACAACTCCCTGAATAGGCGGAAGTCTTGGACTTTTCGTCATTTGAGCAATCTTACTTCTCGTTTGATCAAAACCTGTTGCAATTACTGTGATTCTTACTTGATCGACCAAATCTTCTTTTACAACTGCTCCAAAAATAATATTTGCATCGGTATCTGCAGCTGAAGAAATTATCTTTGCCGCTTCGTCAACTTCAAACATAGTAAGATCTGCTCCACCAGCTATGTTGAAAAGCACTCCGCGTGCGCCCTCAATCGAGATATCAAGAAGAGGAGAGGAAACAGCCGCTCGTGCTGCCATTTGGGCTCTGTTTTCACCAACTCCCGTTCCAATCCCAAGAAGTGCCGTTCCTGCATTTGCCATAATTGCCTTAACATCGGCAAAATCAACATTTACAAGTCCCGGTGTGGTAATTATTTCCGCAATTCCGTGTACTGCCTGACCTAAAACACCGTCAACAACCTTGAATGCTTCAAGAAGAGTCATTTTTTTATCAATTACATCCATCAATCTTTGATTTGGTATAACTATCAATGTATCAACAACATCTGATAATTTATCAACCCCTTCCTCTGCAACAATTTGTCTTCTCGTTCCTTCAAAAGCAAAGGGTTTTGTAACAATAGCTACGGTTAAAGCTCCTGCATCTTTAGCTAATTTTGCAATAACAGGTACCGCTCCCGTTCCTGTTCCTCCACCCATTCCTGCAGTTAGAAAAACCATGTCAGTATCGATAAATAAGTCTTTAAGTTTCTCAACTGATTCCTCTGCCGCTTGAGCACCTATTTCGGGATTACCTCCTACACCCAATCCTTTAGTTAATTTTTCACCTATTTGAATTTTTGTTGGGGCTTTACTATTAAGAAGAACTTGTGCATCTGTATTAACTGAAATAAATTCAACCCCCGAAATAACTCCGTTTTCAATCATTGAAGAAATTGCGTTTCCTCCACCACCACCTACACCAACAACTTTAATTTTTGCTATTCTTGCGCTATCAGGTTTAACAAGTGCCATATAAATATAAGTGGACAGATTGTATCTTGGACAGAATAAAAACTCAAGACCGGTTATTTTTAGGGCAGAAGATCTTTAACAGCTCCGAAAAACTTTCCCAGTATTCCCTTTGTTGGTAGTTTTATCCTTTTTGCAAATGTTGTCAAGGGTTCAGATATCTCCAATCTTACACCATAAAGGGCAAGTCCTGTTACTGTTGAATATGCGGGGTCTATAACGTCATCAATTAATCCCGTCAATCCTTGAGGTTTTCCTATTCTTGAAGAAAGAAGGGTTATTCTTTTTGCCGATTCTAGAATTCCCACAGTTAAAGCTCCCCCACCGGTTACAATAATTCCGGAAGGAACCCTGTTACCCAAACCTTCTCTATCCAACTCAAGTTTGACCATCGAGAATATTTCATTTAAGCGTGGTTTTATAATTCCTTCAATTAAAGTTTTTTTGGAGATCTTTTTAATATCAGGAAGACCCAACTCCAATAAATCAAGTTCATCTCCTTCATCTTTTTTCAATTTCTTTTCGTCAGATAAAATAAGTTTAATTTTTTCAGCATCCTCCAAGGATACTTTTAAACCGATTGCTAAATCATTGGTTACGTTTCTAGCCCCGATGGGTATAACAGATGAATAGACAGGCGACCCTTCGATAAAAACCGAAAGTGAGGTGGTTCCTCCTCCAATATCTACAAGAACACAACCAAGTTCTTTTTCTGTAGATGTTAAAACCGATTCACTTGATGCCAGTCCAGAAAATACAAAACCGTTAACCTCAATACCTACCTCTTTGACGGCTTTTCTTAAATTTTTCATAGCGGCATCAGAAGCTGTAACTATATGAGTATCAACCTCAAGTCTGACACCGCTCATTCCGATTGGATCTTTTACACCAGATTCCCCATCTACCATATACTCACATGGAATAACATGAATTACTTCTCTTGACTGGGGAATTGAGATTGCAGATGCCGCATCAATAACCCTTTCCACATCTCCCTCGTTTATCTCTCCACTTGGGTCGGAAACAGCAACAACCCCATGAGAATTTTGCGAATGAATATGTGCTCCTCCAAGCGAAATAAATGCTGAATTAAGATTATAGCCGGCCATTCTTTCAGCTGCTTCAACTGAGGCAATTGTGGCATCAACCGCTTCTTCAATGTTAACAATCTGGCCTTTTTTGATACCTTTCGACGGAGTAGTTGCTACGCCAACAATATTTACAGATCTTTCCATGGTAGTCTGATCTTCATTTATTTGAGCAATAACCGTAGTAATCTTAGATGAACCTAACTCTATTCCCGAAATAATTTTTGCTTTATTCATATCTGATAACAGGATTTTTATATCTTAAATCAATTTCTTTAACTTTTCCTATTTTAGGAGAATTTTGATCCGTGTTCAATCGGGAAAGAATTATTTTCATGCTTCCAAGAAGTATATCTCTTTCTCCTTCTAAAGGAAAAAGTATTTCTATTCCATCGGACATTTTAATTTTCATTCCATCTTCGATTATTTCTCCTGTTTTTATTTGATAAAGATAATAAATACCATAAAGAAGTTCCAAGGTAAAACGATCTTCGTCTTTGATTTTTTCTCCAATACTTGCTAAGGAATTTGCTGCTAAAAGATATGGAAGATTGGTATTTTGAACTTTTTCTAAAACAATTCCATCAGAATCGATAATGTTGATTTCCAAAATTTGATTATTATAAAGAGCGTATTTTGCTTTTTTTAGTATTGTGTCAACTCTAAGAATCGAGGGAAGTTTAAATCTTATGGAAAATTCATTTACCTGCATATTTTGATTAAGTTTTTCGCTAAGTTGCGTTTTAGCTTCATAAAAACTCAGATTCATAATCGAACCTGTGTCAATAAAATTATCAGAACATAAACCATATTGACTGTAGCATTCGATCCCGTTTACTTTAATAATTCTTGGTAAAATCAGAAAAGGAGAAATAAGTATAAAAAATACCAGTATATAGATACCAAATCGTAAATATTTCACTTTAGATACTTAGATATAACATCAACTACTTTCGATGAGGCAGTAATGTCGTTTGAATGTTTATTATTAATTGAATTAATTATACTAACCCAATTCTTAATTATTTTTTCAATTTCCGTCAATAAATTTTCAGCATTCAGGTTTTCCTGTTTAAGAATTCTGGCAAGACCAAAATTTTTTGCCAATTTTGCGTTTTCCTCTTGTTCATTTAAGTAAGACCATGGAATAGGAATTAAAATTGCAGGACGTTTAACAATCATCAGTTCCGCAACGGTGTTTGCTCCACTTCGGGAAATTACAACGTCGCTTTCTCTATATAAATTATCTATTTCTAAAGGTGAAACAAAGGAAAAAACCTGATAATTTTTATCAATTATATTTTGAAATCTTTGATAATCTGCTTCCCCCGTCACATGAATTACTTTATATTTTTTTAATAATTCCGGTAAAATTACTAAGATTACATCGTTTATTTTTTTAGATCCGCGAGAACCTCCCATTACAAAGATTACTGGAGGATTTCCTATTTTTTCTTTTAAACTTACGTCTGTAATTTGAGTCATTACAGGATTTCCGACAACTTGCGTTTTATTATTTTTTAAATGTTTTATACTTTCTTCCCTTGAAAGAAGTACTTTCTCGGCAAAATATGAAGAAAGTTTATTGGATAAACCAATCCCTGCGGTTTGTTCATGGATTATAACGGGAATATTTATAACTTTAGACAAAAAAACAACCGGAAAAGCAGCAAAACCTCCAAAAGAAAGAACAATATTGGGCTTTATTTTCAAAATATAATAAAGAGCCTGTATAAAACCCAAGGGGAGTTTAAGTAGTGAAAATAATGTGTAGCGTGTAAATTTTCTTTGAAGGCGCCCCGCAATTAAAGGATATGTTTTTATTCCAAGTTCGGGAAGTATTTTAAAATCAATCCCAGCCAGATTCTTTCCTTCCATGGAAAATTTAGGCCCAATCCAGGAAATTTCGATACCAGATCTACCATATCTTCTTATAAGTTCTTCTATTACCGAAATTGCTGTTGTTGCAGCATGTCCCCCTGTTAACAATATTTTTTTCATTTCTTTAATCTTCTTTTAAAACCACTTTTCGGAACAGTCGAAAACCTAGATATATTTAAAAGTATACCAGTTGAAAGCATAATCATAACAAGAGACGATCCTCCATACGATATAAAGGGAAGTGGAATTCCTGTCAACGGAACAAGTGCTGTCATGGCTGCAATATTTAAAATTGTCTGTATTCCTATCCATGAGGCAATGCCCAGCGCTAGTAATTTAGAAAAATCATCGGGTGCATATTTGGCAATTCTTAATGCCCTAAAAACATAAAGGCCTAACAAAAAAATCAAAATCATTACTCCAATAAATCCAATTTCTTCGGCTATAACCGCAAAAATTGAATCGGTAGATGCTTCAGGAAGAAATAAGAACTTTTGGCGCGACCCTCCTAATCCCACACCAAATAAGCCACCTGACCCTAGTCCCAACAAAATCTGTCTTATATGATATGACTTGCCAAGAGGATCAGAACTCTGTTCAAAAAAGGTAAGTAATCTGTCCTTTCTGTACGGAGAAAATACTATCAAAAGAAAAACAACTATTCCCCCCAAAACTCCCACACCCATATAATGAAAAAGATTAATTTGAGATACAAATATCTGAAGAGCTGCAGATAAAACCAAAATCATTGTCGTTCCTAAATCAGGCTCCAGCATTACCAAAAAAGCAATCAAAGTTGGTGGTAAAAAATATATTAACGAAGGACCTTTTTTAGACATCAGCTTTGCCATAAATAAAATAAGGCCAAATTTTGCAAACTCGGAAGGTTGAAAAAATAAAGGTCCCAAAGATATCCATCTTCTTGCCCCTAAGAGCTTGCTTCCCACACCTGGAATTAGAACCAAAATAAGAGAGATTAAAACAAATATAAATATCGGTGTTGCCAATTTCTGCCAAAATCCGTAATTAATTTTGGAAAAAATTAAAAGTAATACAAATCCTATTGCACCCGAAATAAGTTGATTTTTAAATAAATAAAATTTATCTCCAAATACATTTAAGGCTTGTGGGGCGGAAGCATCCATAACCGCAATCAAACCAATAATGGTTAAAAGCACGGCTATGGCAAATAGTTTTTTATCTGTCTTTTGATCCTGATTTCTCAAAGACAATCTTTTCACACATTAAGTATATATCAAATTGTGGTCAGCCAAAGTCCGAAGATTGCAAAAATAACTCCTGCAAGCCACGCACGCATTACAATCTTTGGTTCCTCCCATCCAATTGCCAAAAATGTGTGGTGAATGGGTGCTAATGGAAAAATTCCTTTTTTGAATAGTTTTCTCCCAATAATTTGAATAGCGGAGGAGGCAATTTCAAGTACAAATATTCCGCCTATTACAACCAGTGCAATAATCTTTCCAGTCAAAAGTCCAATTACGGCAAGCATCGCCCCAAAAGCCAATGCCCCTCCGTCCCCTAAAATAATTCTTGCCGGCCAAACGTTAAAGTATAAATAGGCAATAAGAGCTCCAAGCCAAAGAGCAATGAAAATAGAAAGCGGAGTATCTAAGACACCTGCAGATATTACAATAAAGGCAATCAAACAGATCATTAAAAGACCGCATGAAAGGCCGTCAAGTCCATCTGTGATATTAAAAGCATTAGTAAATGCAACTATTACAAAAGCAGCAAAGGGAATATACCAAATACCCAAATTTAAAAGTTTTCCAAATAAGGGAATGTGAAGAATGTGAACTCCAAGATTTTTGTAAATCATATATCCTATTACAAAACCCAGTATCCATTGAATTAAGAATTTTTGTCTGCGTGTCAAACCAAACGCAAGTCCCAAAACACCTTTTGTGGGTTTACCAAAAGTTTTTATCAAATCATCGATAGCTCCAAGAACACCGAATGAAATAAAAGTAAAAAATATGATAAATAACTCTTCCCTTAATTTATATGAAATTTCGATAAATACTCCCATTCTTGAAGAAATTGGGAAAAGTATTGCAAAAAGAATACTTACAATTGCAATTAGAAGAACTCCTCCACCAACCGGAGTCCCCGCTTTCTTATCATGAAGTTTATCAAATAAAGGCACTTTACCGTTTTTGGGAGCTTCCTTTCTTCTTGTAAGTTTTAACTTATACAAAAGATTAATAAATGGAACGACAAATATGGATGTTATGAGGAAAGAAAAAATAATAAGGCCTAAAATTAGGGGCATAAATCTGATTGATTCCATAATGCAATTACTATTATATTACAATCCTCTAAAAATCCTTCTAGCAGTTTCGAATATATAAGTCAGCCAATATAGGGGTGAGACTGGGAAATCGTGGGCGTGAAGCCAGTCAATCCTTTCACCACCAAATCCTGTTTTAAAAAGGGTAACGCCTGCAAATCTATGTTTAATAACCCCCTCAGGAGATATTCCCCAAAAATTATAATATTTCATCCCTCTTTTTTTGGCCTCCTTAATAATTTGCCATTGTAAGAAATACGCGGCTTGAATTTTAGGGTATTTCATTGTTGATGCACTAAAATGGTAATAAACCGTGTCTCCATAAAAGATAATAATCGCGCAAGCAAGTGGTATTTTCCCCATTCTACAAAGAAAAACGGATGCGTTTTTATCTTTTGTAAAAGATTCTATTTCCGCTTTAAATAGAGACTGTGGAAAACCAACAAAACCATGCCTTTTTATTGTTTCTTTCTGAAGATTAAATAAAATTTTTGCAAATTTTGAATTATCAGTAATTTTTAAATCAAGCCCTTGAGTTAAACTTTTTTTAATTGAGTATCTTGTAGATTTTCTCATATCTGCCAAAAGTTTCTCTTCCATTGATGTGATATTTAATATCCACGTGTTTTCTGCATGAAGATGCATCGGGGCATAAACTCCGCCAATTTTTTTAAAAAGTTCTCGGTTTTCCGGAGTATCTATAAGCTCAGGCCTTATTCTAATAAACCAAACTTTTTCTTTTTTTGCTAAATTTTTTAAAACCGAAAAAAAATATTTTATTAATCTCAAATCTTTCCAGTTTATGATCGGGCCAGCAGGAATAATAAAATGCGGGCCTCTTTTTGCCTTTTCCTTAATTATCAAGCAAATTCCAATTAATCTCTCACCTTTTTTAAAACCCAACCTAAAAATTTTCGCACCTTCTTTTTCATTTGTCTCCCCCCAAGCCCATGATTGAAGAAAAGATTTTGGACTATTTGAAAATATAAAACTCTCCCAGACACTCTTATTGGTAATATTTTCTACATTGTATTTATCCATTTGTTGATTTTTTCTGAAATAATCGTTGCATCCTTGTAAGATACATTTATGTGGGTAGGTAAATTTATCATTTCTTTTGATATTTTTTCAGAAAAACGACATCCGCCCTTATAATTGGTTCTTGATAATAATTTTGCGGGTGCAATTGGTGCGTCATACCAAATGTCCGAAATAAATATACCTTTTGTTTTTAAATAATTTACTAAAACCTGTCGTTTTTTTATAATAATCGGGAACCTCATACAACTTGAAAGGTTAATATTTTCCACATATTTATTGAATAAAACATCATGACTTAAAGTATTTGCATATATTGAAGCAATTTTTCTTTTATGTTTAAGAACTTCACCATACCCCCTAAGGGAACTGTTAATTAATTTTGCATGCCAATTCGACATATCTTGAAAAGCAATACTTTTACTAGTATCGACAGCTTTTGATAATAAATTCAAATATTTTAAAAGAAAATGAAAAGGTTTTCCTAATCCGCATGGATATAATTTTCTAATAAGGAATGTCAAAATGGGATAAAACCTGTCTTTTAACGACATTATTAAATTCAACCTTTTCAGTTGTCCGATATCTAAAGAATCATATTTCAAATTTCTGGCTATTAACGCACCTCCCGAAACACCATCAACAGCTTTGTCTTGACTAAACGAAATAGCAGCAAAATCTCCAACCGTTCCCGCTTCTTTACTATTTTTATAAATTGTGCCGACACTGTGAGCGAGATCTTCTATTAAAACAATATTTTTTTCTTTACATATTTTTGAAATTTTTTCTATATCACATGGGTTACCCAACGTATTTTGAATAATCAAAACTTTAACATCTTTTATTTTATCTGGAGAAAAATTTAAACTATCGTCAATATCTAGATAAACTGGTTCTAATCCCAATTCCTTTATGGCTTCGTAAACCACAAAACAGGTAAATCCAGTAACTCCGATTTTTGAATTTTGCGGTAAATTTAATAGCTTTAGAGCCAATTTTATTGCTTCTCTGCCTTTATAAAGAAGTGTCACTTTACCTCGATATTTAATTCCCAAATATTTTTTAAGTTTTTCTTTATCATTATTCGTCCCCAAAGAAATCAAGGCGTCTAAAGCAAATTTAAAAGTATAATTTGATCCTAATGAATTAAATATCATTTTTAATTATTTTTACAACTTCATCGGAATTTGTAAAAAAGGGCGCATGCTTAGCTCCTTTAATAACATGTAATTTAGACCCGTCAACCAACTTATTAATTAAATAAGCATCTTTAATGGGGGTAATTTGATCGTTTTCTCCCCAAATAATTAGAGTGGGGGTTTTTATTTTATTAAACACCGGAGTCAAATCGGTATTGATTAAATTGGTTATCGTTATTTTCATATTTTCATTTGCTTTTTCATAGTCACCTTCTCTTGCTAATTTATATAATGCTTTCCGTAAAATATTTGATTTTGTAAGTTTTTTACCGATTAAGGAAATATATTTAAATACAATTCTTTTTAATTTAATTGGAAATTCATTATGAAAAACTGCTGCGCTATCTATCAAAATAAGTTTATTAAGTTTATTTGGGTGTTGAAATGCGTAATTGATAGCAATTCTTCCACCATTTGAATGACCCAATAAAATTATTTTGCCTTTATATTTTTCGAGCAATTCGTTCAACCACTCGGTATATTTATCTAAATTCCATATCTCATAACTTTCCGCCGTTAAACCCGGAATTTTCAGTAAAAAAACTTCAAAACCTTCATTTTTTAGTAAATTAATAAAATTTGTCCACTTTTCTGTGGAGTAGGTCCAGCCGTGAAGAATAAAAATTTTTTTTAAAGTCCCCATTTCTCCCTTCTTATTTGCCAAACTTTTTCCCTTCTTGCTAATTTAGTAGTATCTTCTTTATTTGCAAGTAAATGTTCAATTACTCCCTCCAAAAATCTTGCGCCCTTAAAAAGTATTATTTCCCCACCTTTGATTTCACTTAACAAATAATTTAAAACTTCTTTGGGATTAATAAAACTCGTAACATCGATATTATTCTTAAGAAGAACGGATTTTGTGTATTTTGAAACTCTAGGTCCCATCAATATTATTTTATGAAAATTATGTTTCATAATTAATTCAGCCAATTTTGTGTGTTCTTCTTCTTCCTGATTTCCTTGTTCAATCATATCTCCCAGAACCACCCATTTTTCCTTTGCGTTTAATTTTGAAAACATTTCAATTATTTCAGTCACTGAATCCAAATTCGCATTATAGGAACTATCAACTATCGTTGTATTTTTAATTCCTTTAAAAACAGAACTTCTACCAGGAGCTAATTTGAATTTAGCAAAATCACTATCGGGTTTTTCATTTAAATACTTTAACAGAGACAAGCACATCAGCACTAAAGTTAAAGTTTTCTCGGGAAGTAAATATTTAAAAATATATTTTTTACCATTTATGAAAAGTGTCGTTCCGGTTATGTCAACGGAGTAACCAACTTTATTTCCATCCGTCGTGTTTTCAAGAGCACACCCTACTCTTGAAAGTTGACTCTTTAAATTTATAGTGCTGTCTCCAGCGACAACTAGTTTCTTAGTATTTTGAGCATAATACCCAAATTCATAGGCAATAGCTTCATCGACTGTCTTGAATTTGCCTTTTTTAACTTCCTTCTCAAAATTCACGCTATGTGTTCTTGAAACGTTGGTCCAAAGGGTAACCTCAGGCTTAAGAAGTTTAGACAAAAACTTACCCTCATGGGGTCGATCACAATCGGCTTCAACAATATATAACTTCTGTTTGGGTACCTTAGAAAAAACTCTTATCGGAGCTAAAAGAAAAAGCATGGGCCACTCATGAAAAAGTAGGGTTGTTCTATGAAACCCAAGGATATCAAAAGGAATTCCAAAAGAACTGTTTGCTTCGTGAGAATATCTAGCCTTGTCTCCCAACTGGGACTCAATAAGATGAAGTAAAGTTGTTTTTCCGCTAGAACCCGTTATAACCACAATTCTGGGTTTCCAAATTTTGAGCCTAATTGAGGCAAAAAAATTAAAGTAGTTTGCAACAAGAAAATACATACTTTTTTTAGCTTTTTGAAACATCCTTTATATAGTATACAAACATTAATCAAAATAAGCACAATGTGTTTACTTTTTAATAAATATAGGTTATATTAGACTCAATAGTAGGAGGTGATAATTATGGCAGAGAGAAAACTGGTTTTTATTCAACCAGACGGTCCGCAGGGAGCAACTGTTAAGTTGGGTATACAAAACGGAGATGTTGAAAAGTTAAAAGAAGCGTTGTCTAAAAAACCAGTGAAAGAACAAAAGAAGGCTGAAACGATTAGACAGATAGCGACTGAACTTGGAATTCCATTAGCTGATCATTAAATGATATTTATTCCGTTATCTTTCGCTGTCCGTTATTGCAGTCTTTTCAAATTTTAATTTTATTGATTCTCCCAAAAACATTTCAGCTACTTTAACAAATTTTTCATTTAAATCCGTAACAAAAAAGTATTTTCTCCCCAATTTCTTTGATTTATTTCTCAGTTTGTTTTTTATCATATATTTCTTTAGTTCGTCAGCAACAAGTATCCCGGGATTAATTAATTTTGTTTTAGGTAGTTCTTTTTTAATAGCTTTTTGAATGATCGGATAATGAGTACAGGCTAAAACCAAAACACTTGTTTTTAGTTTGCTTAAATATTTTTTTACTATACTTTCTATTAATTTCCCTTCTATTTCTCCTTCCTCAATAAAAGGAACAAAAAGTGGGCAGGGAACTTGAACAACTTTATCTAGTTTAGAATAAACTTCGGAATTTATTGTTGCTCTTGTACCAATAACTCCGATATTTTTTTCATTTTTTAGACTTTCCAAGACTGGAGTAACAACATCAAAAATCGGAATGTTTTTAAATTTCTTTTTTAAATAATTTCCGGCAACGGCAGAGGATGTATGACAGGCAATAACAATACATTTAACCTTTTTCTTTAAAAGAAAATTAACATCTTCTTCAGAAAAGTTTTTAATTGTTTCATTGCTTCTTGTTCCGTAGGGAACTCTTGCGGTATCACCCAGATAAATAATATTTTCGTGGGGAAGAATTTTAATTATCTCTTTTGCAACGGTAAGTCCTCCAAGTCCTGAATCAAATATTCCGATCGGATAATTTACCTTGTCCATTATTTTAAATTTTGGACAGCTTTTTTAAATTGATTTCCCCTATCTTTATAATTTTCAAACATATCAAAAGAAGCTGCAGCGGGAGAAAGAATAACAACACCTCCTTTAGGTGTTTTTTTATAAGCTTTGTTAACAATTTCGTCCATGGGACTTTTTTCTAACTCAATAATTTCTCCATTAAAATCATATTTCAATATTGAATTTTTAATAACATTTGCGATTTCCCCTATGAGAATGATTGTTTTTACATTTTTAGTTTCCGCAATCTTCTTTCCTAATTCATCGTAGTTAAGTTCTTTGTCGCTTCCCCCCAATATAAGGGTTTCTGGCTCAGTAAATGATTTTATGGCTGCAATTGTTGGTTGAGGTCCTGTTGCAAAAGAATCGTTATAAAAGGTGATTCCATTAACTTTTTTTACAAGCTCCAATCGGTGTTCAAGTCCTTTAAAAAATCTTATCGTGTTAAGAATATTGTCTTCTCTGATTTTCAGTATTTTAGCGACACTTACTGCAGCAGCAATATTTTCCAAATTATGTTCACCCTTAAGAAGAAGATTTTCTTTATATTTCTCTTCCAAAGTATTTTTGGAAAAAAGTACTACTTTTGCTTTAGTCAATTTTGAAAAATTTTTGGATACATCGTATTCCGAATTGATAACTGCGAAGTCCTTTTGGCTTTGATATTTAACGATATTCTTTTTTGAGTTGATATACTCTTCTTTGCTTTTGTGCCAATCCATATGATCAAGGGTAATATTAAGAACAACCGCAATATGCGGGCTTTTGTTTAAATCAATCAGTTGAAAAGAGGATAGTTCCATTACAACGAAGCTATTAGCTGTTAATTTGGGAAGTAGCTCCAAATATGGTTTTCCTATATTTCCCACCAAATAAACATCTTTTCCTGCATTTTTAAGGATTTCATAAATTAAGGTTGAGGTTGTTCCCTTGCCTTTAGTTCCCGTAATTCCAATTATTTTTGCAGGGCAATTATCAAAAAATATTTTTAAAGAAGATGTGATTTCTACACCATTCTTTTCGGCATCGGATAGTTCAAACAAGTATCTATAAACGCCGGGAGATCGAACAACAATATCAAATTTGGCAAGATCTACTAAATAATTTTCATCAAATTTTTTATCCAAAATAGTTATATCATCCCCAATTTTTTTAAAATACTTCTCTGCGTCCCGGCCTTCAATACCGTAACCTAAAATCGCAACTTTATTTTTAAACCCTATAAACTGAACTTCAGGTTCAAGCGTTACTCCGTATTTTTTCTTTACGTCTTCTATAATCATTTTCGAAAGTTCCATGACATCATTAGAACTTGCACTTCCTGATTTATTAATCAAAATAAGAGCGTTTTTAGAAGATACCGCAGCTCCTTTATAAGATTTTCCCTTCCAACCCGCTTTATCTATCAGAAAACCTGAAAATATTTTGTTTCCTTCAATAATGGGATTTTTAAAAAAAGATCCTGCATTACCAACTTCTTTAGGGTTTTCCAGTCTTTCTTTGCGTACAGCCAATACTGAATCTCTAATTGTCTGAAGATCTGGGCTTACAATATGTTTCTTTTTCAAATAATTTAAAAGCGATTCATATTTAACCATTGGATAATTATTTTTCCTCAATTTGAAGGAAACTGAAGTAATTAAATATTTCTGCCAATTTTCAGGTTTTTTAAAAAAACTTTTTCTATAGCCAAACTGGCAATCTTCTTTGGAAAAATTTCTGATTTTGCCCGATTCAAATTCATAAGCAGATAATTTATAAAATGTGTCTTTTACTTCCTGCCCATATGCTCCTATGTTTTGTATTGGGGATGCTCCCACCGTTCCGGGAATTCCCGACATGCACTCCAAGCCCTGTAAATTATTCTTAACACTAAATTCAACCAGATCATCCCAAGAAGCCCCCGCTTCTGCGGTAACAGTATCTTTTTCAAGTGTAATATTATTACCTGTATATTTAATTACAATTCCGTCAAATCCTTTATCATTTACCAAGATGTCGCTTCCTCCCCCAATAATAAATATTTTCAGTTTCTTCTCTTTTGCAAATTCAGCCACTTTGATAATATCGTCTTTGCTTTCAACTTCGGCATAATATCTTGCATTTCCTCCTATCTTAAATGTGGTTAAATTTTTAATTGATATATTTTCTAAGATGTCCATAATTTTTTTATTTATATTTCAAAAAGTCCTTTACCATTTATCCATTTTTCAAATTTGTTTTTGTCAACTAATATTTCATAAGCGGCTGTGATACTTTTCGATGCTTCTTCGTCACCTCCACGATCTGGATGATTTCTTCTCATTCTCAAACGAAACCAGTTTCTAATTAAGCCGCTGTCCTTGAAGTACTTTCTCGTTTTTTCAGTTAATATCAAACCTACTCCCAATAAAGATCCAAGATTATCTTTTACATTTGGTGTATTAAAAAAGTAATCCTCTAATTCAGTAGAATTTTTTAATCGATAATTAATATCTAATCTTTCAGCTGAACTATTTACTTCTTCGATAAAATCAGTGGCTTCTACCTCTCCATTACTATTCCAACTACTCACTATGTCTTTACATCTATTAAAGAGATGACTTTGTTCACTGGTAATATTTACTGAAGGTACAATCGTTCTTCCCCCAGACGTCAATTCCAGAGCTTTAGATTTCCACAAGTTGTGAATGATGGAATCAAAAAGTTTGATGTCTTTTTTAGCCTTTTCTATTCCCCCTCGATATTCATCGTAAACACGGTCGTCCAGCCCGAATTTGTTTTTACAAATTTTACCGGCCTCAAGTGAATAAATATTGATCTTTCTTTTTTGCATATCCATATCCCAAACATCACCAGGCGGAATACCGATCTTCTCGCCTATAACCCAAAAAGTATTTCTACTAATGTCCGGATCTGCCCACATTTTTATCCGATCATTTGAATTTAAGGCAAAATTATCGATTTCGGTGCCAAGTATGTTTCGGGATATTAATGTGCTTCGTAAGTTTGTGTTTATTTTTGAAACATATGAAGACCAAACCATTTCATTGCCAAAAGAAGGATTTTCCCAAATCTTCTTCTGTATATAGCCCGATATATCAGTCATCTCAAGAATTTTCTCTGTAGAATATTTATTAAACCTGCTTTCTACATCAGGTAAAAATGAGACTTCCTGAGGATGGGTTAGTGAAAATTTACTGTCTTTGGGGACAAAATATTTATTAAAATCCTCAACAATCTTCTCCTGAATATTTAATCCACCTAATATATCTTTACCGTCTTCCATATTATTTGACTAGTTTAACAATTTCTTTTGCCCATAAATAGCTTTTTCCCGCACCCATTACTATTACAATATCCCCTTTTTTAAGATTTTCTTTTAGGTGTTTAAATATTTTGGAAGCATCGGTAAAACAAAGAGCATCTTTATGTTCCGAAGCTTTTTTAATTGATTCTTCACTAATTCCAAAAGTTTCCGTATCTCTTGCTTTAAATATCGGCCCTATTACTATTTTATCTGCTGAATCAAAAACATTTTTATAGTTTAATAGAAGCGCTTTAGTTCTTGAATATGAATGGGCTTCATATACTGCCCATATTCTTTTTCCTTTGTTGTTTTCTCTTAATGCTTCCAGTGTTACCTTTATTGCGGTAGGATGATGTGCATAATCGTCATATACTTTAATTCCATTTTTTTCCAATATAAGTTCTATTCTTCTTTCAATTCCAGAAAATGCTTCAAGGGATTTAATAACAAGTTTGCTATCTATTTTCAAGTATTTTCCCAAAGCAATAATTCCCAAAGCGTTTGCGATATTGTGTTTTCCAATTACCTTAAGATGTAGATCAATATTGGTATCTTTTAAGGAATATTTGATAATTTTTATCTTTGAAGTATCTATCTCCTTAAGTAATATCTGAACCCCGAAAGAATCGGAATTTACAATTAAAACTTTTTCTCCAGTTAGATTCCCAATAAATTTTTTATAACTCTCAAATATCTGTTTTTCAGACTTAAAGTAATCCGGGTGATCAAATTCAACATTATTAAGAATAATTATTTCAGGATGATAGTTTAAAAAATTATCGTAAAATTCATCTGCCTCAGTAATAAAATAATCCCCGTTCCCATATCTTGCTCCCCCGTTCCAATCTTTATAATTTGCCCCCAGATTAACCAATGGATCTAGCCCTGCATCTTCAAGAAGTTTTCCCGCCATTGCCGTTGTTGTTGATTTTCCGTGAGTTCCAGCAACACAAATCACTTTTTTCCCTTTATGAAGATATTTCCCCAAAAATTCCTGCCACGAAAGAATCATATTTCTTTTTTCTCCTTCCAATAATTCGGAATCTTTGGATTTTCTAAAATACACTGCAGGAGTTACAACCAGAAGATCTGTGTTTTTTAAATGATCTGGTGAGTGTCCATGAAAGAATTTACTGGAATATGCCGTTTGTTCTTCTATATCGCAGCCTGTTACCTCATAGCCCATTCTGGAAGCTAAGTATGAGATTCCAGCCATCCCGCTTCCTCCTACACCCATAAAATGTATCCTCATAGCCTCGAACTATTATACTTGATTTCGCTTTAGAGGTATACTTTTTACCAAATTATTGGGGTTAAGAGGAAATTAATTAATAATCTTAAGTTCACGGCCTACTTCTTCAAATACCTTCAGACCAAAATTTAAATCATCTTCGCTATGGGAAGAAGATGGCATAACCCGAATTCTAGCCTTTCCTAGGACAACCATTGGGAATTTGATTGGAGTAGCAAAAACTCCTTTGGCAAATAATTTAGAGCTAAATTCCTTAGCAAGGTTTTCGTCACCGATCATTACTGGGGTAATTGGAGTTTGAGTAAGTCCCGTATCAAAACCGAGCTTCTGTAGTCTACTTTGCAAATATTTCGCATTCTGCCAAAGTCGCTCAACAATTTGGCCTGATTCGGAAAGAATTTTAACTCCTTCAATAACAGCCGCAGTATCTGCAACAGAAAGGCTTGTGGAAAAAAGATATGGTCTTGCCTTTTGACGATAATATTCTATAAGCTCTTTTTTTCCGGAAATTACTCCTCCCAAAACACCAAAAGCTTTCGAAAGTGTTCCTACCTCAATATCAAGTTGACCCTGAAGGTTAAAATGACAAGCAATCCCCCTTCCTTTACCGAGTACCCCTTCTCCGTGAGCATCATCTACCATGGTAATAGCATCATACTTTTTTGCCAAGTTTACAATTTCGGGTAAGGGAGCAATATCTCCATCCATAGAAAAAACTCCATCGGACACGATCAAAATTATGGGTTTGGAACCATCTGATTTGGGGGTTTTTGCTATATTTGAGGCTTCCTTAAGTTTCTTTTCCAAATCCTGCATATCAACGTGTTTATAAATAAACTTAGTTGCCACTTGGGACAATTTAATCGCATCGATAATACTTGCGTGATTTAGTTCGTCTGAAATAACGATATCTTCCTTACCAACGATCGTAGAAATAGCTACAATATTTGCAATAAAACCACCAGGAAGAAGAAGTGCTGCTTCAGAACCTTTAAATTTCGCCAAAACCTCCTCCGCCTGCATATGGAGTTTAAGATTTCCGGAAATTGGTCTTACGGCCCCCGGTCCCACACCATACTTTTTAACAGCATTAACTACCGCATCAACCACCCTTTCATTCTGGGCAAGACCTAGATAATTGTTTGAGCAAAAATTTAAAACTTTTTTGCCGTCAATTATAATCCAGGGTCCCTGAGGTGATTCCAAAACTCTCACGGGAGAATAAGTTCCACTATTTTTCATTTCTTCCAAAGTATCAAAATAGGGTTTTAGTGAATTTGTCATAAACTTAGTTTTTCTTTTAATCCCTTAATCATTGTCTTTGTCATTATTGCAAGATCGTATTCATGTTTCCATCCCCAATCGTGTCGTGCAATTTTGTCGTCAATTGATTGCGGCCAACTTTCTGCAATATTCTGTTTAATAGGATCAGAGTCATAGGTACAAACAAATTTCGGGTAAATCTTTTTTATTTCATCAACAAGTTCTTTGGGAGCAAAATTTATTGCCGAAAAGTTATAACTTGTACGTATTGTTATATTTTTGCTGGGCGCTTGCATCAAATTTACGGTTCCTTTAATAGCATCATCTATATACATCATTGGAAGACGAGTATCTGACTTAAGAAAACAACTATACTTCCCTTCTTTTAAAAGTCCGTAAAATATATGAACCGAATATTCTGTAGTTCCGTCTCCGGGAGGTGCATCATATCCGATAAGTCCCGGGTAGCGAAGACTACGGGAATCAACTCCCCAACGCTTAAAATAATATTGACATAAAAGCTCTCCAGCTACTTTAGTGACTCCATAAATAGTTGTCGGCTCAAGTACAGTATTTTGAGGAGTTTTAATTTTAGGAGTGGTCGGACCAAAAGCAGCAATAGAACTTGGCCAAAACACTTTGATTTTATGTTTTTTGGCAATTTCCAAGATATTTCTAAGTCCGTTGATATTTACATCCCACGCAAGTTCAGGGTTTTTTTCTCCTCCAACCGAAAGAAGTCCGGCTAAATGGTATATTTCGTTAACCTTGTGTCTATTTACTATCTGGGAAATATTTTCAAAATCCCTAACATCTCCTTTTACCAGCTTGCCTTTAAAATCTGGCGGAATAGTTTTATTTCCCAAAGCAAATACATTTTCTGTACCATATTTTTTCTGAAGTACGAATCTTAAATTGGAACCAACCAAACCAAAGGCTCCTGTAATTAATATCTTTTTCATAATTTAAGTATTACCGATGCAAGTTTAACAGGATCATGACGGAAAAGATGCTCTTTTTTAAGATAAATTGATACGTCCTTAGAAATAATTTTTACTTTCGGCTCAAGTTTCATAACATTATCTATGTCTAATTCAACTAAACTCTGACCTTCCTGTTTATAAACATCGAGTACTTCTTTATCTAAATGATTTTTATTGGCAACAATATAATTTAACCTTCCGGGAAGATCCAGATAGTAAAGAAATGCTTTCAAAAAATCAGATGCTTTATATGAGTCTGTTTCTCCTTGTTTAGTAGCTAAATTCAATACATATATCAATTTAGCTTTAGATTTAGATATTGCTTCTCTTAAGCCGTTAATAAGAAGGTGGGGAAGTATGCTTGTAAATAAATCTCCGGGTGCAAAAATAATTTTATCAGCGGTTTTTATGCTATTTAAGACACTTAAATTTATATCTGCTCTGGTATCAAAATAAATCCGAGCAATTTTATCTTTTTTGTCATAATTTTTGTTTTTTACTCTTAAATCAATATTTGTTTCACCAACAATTTTATTTCCCTTGATTGTTTCGGCAACCAGCTGAAGATTGGAAATACTTACCGGCATTACCTTTGCCTCAACCCTGAATAGATCACATTCGGCATCAACACCTCTATCCTGGCCTTTATAAATATTTTCAAGTCTTGCAGTAAGTAAATTCCCAAATGAATGGCCTTTAAGAGGACCCACAAGGTCGTTGAGTCTATCGTCAAACAATCTTTGTGCAACCATTCTTTGGCTTTCATCTTTCATTAAAGCCAAAATACAGCGTCTTATGTCTCCGGGAGGTAATACCCCCAATTCCGTTCTTAACTCACCTGAACTTCCTCCACTATCCCAAGTACCCGCAACGGCAGTAATTTTTTCATTATCGTTTAGCTGTCTAAGACCACTTAGAATATGATACTGCCCAGTTCCTCCCCCGAAAGTAATAATATTTTGATGATACTTATTCATTTAACTAATCTTTTTCTCATTTTAATTTCAGCTTCTTCAAGTTGTTCAGGGGTATTAACTCCCTGCCATTCATCATCATTAGGAAGTGTATATGTTGCCATTCTATCTCCTTGATTGATTGCTAGTTTTACAATATCAATAAGATAAAATTCTCCCTGAGGTCCTTTTTTAACTTTATTTATGTTTCTCTCAAACCAAATTCTATCAAAAACATAAAGACCGTCGTTAACCTCCTTTATCTTCCTTTCTTCATCAGTTGCATCTTTTTCTTCAACGATTTTTGTTATAAGGCCGTTATCCCCTCTTATTACCCTTCCTAAACCATGGGGATCATCTTTAATTAAAGAAACAAAAGTCAGTTTTCTTCCTCTTTCTTTATGTATATGAATAATCTTTTTAATTGTTTCGGCTTTATAAAAAGCACTGTCGTCTCCGTTGATAACCACCAGTATTTCGGATTTAGGACCGATTTTTATAAGTCCAGCTTTTGCCGCATCAGCCGTTCCTCCCTTGGAATTTTTCTGATTGGCAAATTTAACCGCTCCTCCGATTTCTTTTATTACATAATTTTTACGGAAGCCCACAACTATGGTAATATCGCTTATTCCTGCTTTTCTAAGATTTTCCAAAGTAAAAGAAATCATGGGTCTTCCACATATTTTCCTTAAGACTTTGGGGGTAAGAGATTTCATTCTTGAACCCTTTCCTGCTGCAAGGATGACTGCAGAAACACCCGAATCAGAATTTAGATAATCCAATATTTTTTCTTTATCGCTCCAAGGGTGTTCAAAGCCCTGATATGCCATACTTTTTTCCTGACCTTTTCCTAAAATTGCCACGCAATCTCCTTTTTTGGCAACTTCCAAGGCGTGTACAATTGCTTCGCCCCGTTCAGGAATACAAATATATTTTTTTCTGTTGACTATATTTTTTTTCATGCTTCTTAGAATACTAAAAACATTTTCACTTCTTGGATCTTCCGCGGTAAAAATTGAAAAATCAGCAATTTCAGAAGAAATTTTTCCCATCCTACTTCTTTTTTTTGCGTCTCTTTCTCCGGCACAACCAAACACCGAGATTAACTTTCCTCTAACACCGCTTTTAAGAAAACCTAAAACTTCCTTTAAAGATTCAGGAGTGTGAGCAAAATCTATGTATATATCAATCCCTTTATTGTTGTTAACCTTTTCAAGCCTTCCCAAAGGAAGTGCAAAAGACTTAAGTGCTTTTTCGGCTATACTTTTCTTAAATCCCAGCTCTTCCGCAACCGTAACTGCAGTTGTGGCATTGATATTGTTAAACTTTCCCGGAAGAATGTTTAAATCGGTATTTTTGGGAGAAATTACTTTAATTTTTCCGCTATTAACAAAATCCATTTTTACTTTCTTGTAAATTTCAAGATTTTTGTGGTAATCAAGATGTTCCGGAGCAATGTTGGTTAAAACCGTAACATCGAATTTTACCCCGGCTATTCTTTTTTGATCTATCCCGTGGGATGATACTTCAATAACGGCATATTGACACTTTTTATCAACCATTTCCTTTAAAAGTCTATGGAAAGTTATTACGTCAGGACTTGTTATGTGATACCCGCCCATGGTAATTGAAGTTATAAGTCCAGCTTTCTTGCCAAGAGAAGAAAGAATATGATGAATAATATGACAGGTCGTAGTTTTTCCTTTGGTTCCGGTAACACCTATCAACTTTAGTTTTTTGGATGGCTCTCCGTAAAACTTTGAAGCAAGATCTCCTAAAACTTGCCTTGAATCACTAACCACTTTATAAACAATGCCTTTGGGAAGCCTAAATCTGCCTGAAGGGAAAGGTTTTTCGGCAATAATTTCCGAAGCTCCGTTTTTAATTGCTTCCTCTATAAAATCATGTCCGTCGTATTTTTGCCCACGGACAGCGACAAATGTGTAGCCGGGTTTTATTTTTCTGGAATCAAATTCGATACCTTTCATTTGGAATCAACCCTTTTAATATCGGTTCCAAGAAGTTTAAGTCTTTCTTCGATATTTTCATAGCCTCTTTCGACATTTTCCACATTATTTATTTCGCTTGTTCCCGAAGCGGTCATTGCAGCCAGTATTACGGATATCCCTGCTCTGATATCTTTGCAAAAGAGTCTGTCTGCCATAAGCTTTGTGGGGCCGGAAATAATAACTCTGTGGGGATCGGCTATAAATATATTTGCTCCCATTCCTATAAGGTCATCCACAAAAAACATTCTCCATTCATACATCCAATCGTGACAAAGGACAGTTCCTTGAGTCTGTGTTGCAAGAACTATAAAAGGACTCATCAAATCGGTCGGGAATCCCGGCCACGGCTGGGCTTTAAACTTCTTTCTGGTCGCTACAAGTTTAGAAGGCAAAACTTCAATGGAATTTTCTCCAAGTTTATAATTTACTCCCATATTGGACAGATTAATAAGAGTCATTTTATGATGTTCTGGAATAAAATCGGTTATTTTAATATGTCCCCCTGTTACGGCTGAAGCAATAATGAAAGTTCCTCCCTCAATGTGATCGGGCATCACTTTATGTTCAACCCCTTTAAGGTTTCCTCCTGAAATAGATAATGTACTGCCACCTAAACCTGAAATCTTTGCTCCCATTTTATTTAACATATTACCCAAATCTTCTACGTGGGGTTCAGTGGCTGCATTTTCCAAAGTAACACCTTCCCTAATCGCAGTACCCATCATTAAAGCCATTTCGGTTGCTGTAACCGAAGCTTCCTCTAAAAAGATATTTCCACCAGTCTTTTTCTTCCAAGAAAGGAAAAATTGACCGTCTTTTCTTTCCATCTCAACCCCCATCTTTTGCATCATGGAAAAATGGGTATCCAAAAATCTGTCTCCGATTTGGTCCCCCCCGGGAGGGGTCACAACGGTTTCCCCAAATCTTACAAGGAGAGGTGCAGCAAGAACAACAGAAGCCCTAATTTTTGAGCACAAATCAGGATCAGGAACGGAGAAATTCAATGAGGAAGGATCAATCGTTAAGGTATGTTCTTTATAGTCAACTTTCGCCCCCAATTTTCTGATGAGTTCAACCATCACCCCGATATCGCTGATTGCAGGAACATTTGTTAAAGTTGTTGGGGAATCGGCTAATAAAGTTGCCGGAATTAGCTTCAAAGCTGAGTTTTTGTTGCCTGAAAGCTTAATTGTACCTTCCAGCTTATTTCCGCCTGTCACTAAAAACTTAGACATGTATTTAGTATTTTACCATAAAAGAAGCATATGTAGGCTATTTTTGGTTGAATATCTTCCACTTACCTTCCGAAACTATTTCGATTTTTTCATCATCGACTACAATGGCCGTATTATCATCTATTGCATAAACAGGTTCTGATATTTCTTTGGCTGATTCCTTTATATATTTGGTTATTAATTTAGGAAAAAACTTTGAATTAAAATGCGGTCTTATATGAAAATTCACATATCCAAGTCCACTGTCATCTTTTAATGAAAATACTTCCTCTGAATATAGTTTTTGCGAAGTACTCATTCGTAGATTTTTGGTTGCTACCATGCTTCCCGCACTGATTCCTACATAAATTCTTGTTTCTAGAAGTTTCGGCAACATCTCTCCAAGACCAGATTTTTTTAACCAAGACATTAAATAATAAGTATTGCCGCCTCCAAAAAGTAAAACATCTGCTTTTTTGATTCTAGGCAGACAAATATCTTGAGGCAAGGCTGATATATCCACAATATCGATTGATGCAAAGCCTAATTTTTTACAATTTACATAATCTGTTATAAGCCAATCCTTATCATCTTTTTCAACATTTGCTGCGGTTGGAATAAAAACCAAGTTCAGCTTGCTAAAGGATTCCCCTGATAGTTTTAATAAAGCATTTGTAATACTTTTATTAGTAAATCCTGATGATGTTAATAGTAATTTCATAATTCTGGGTCTACTTCGTTTACTTAAAATAATACACCAATTGAACTCTGGTATTACCGTTGGGTAATTCGCTTTTGATATAACTTATCTCTTCTCCTTCACTTAATGGCAAGCAATTGTCACCCAACCACATGCATAAATTTACATAATGTCTACCTACAATATCAGGATTTCTTCCTTGAAAAACTTCAATGGGTTCATCTAATAAAATTCTATGATTTAGTTTTTCCATTATTGGAATTATACAACACACAACTTAATTATCAGGTTGTATTCCAAAGTAAAGAAAGAGATCTTTTGCAATTGAATACCAAAGTGGTGCCGCCGTTTCCGATGCCCATTGGGAAGTTTGAGGTTTATTTAATGTCACAAGCATTATAAATTTGGGATCTTCCGCAGGGGAAAAACCTACGAAAGATGCGTTTGTGCTTGTTGGATCATAATGACCTGAAATAGGAATCTGGGCTGTTCCAGTTTTTCCCGCAACACTAAAACCCCTCAATGAAGTCCATTTTGACTCTCCGTTTTTTGCAGCATTTACCATCATTGCAGTCATTTTGTTTGCGGCTTCTTCCGATATAACTCTTTCTGTTTTAGTCTTTATTTCTTCCCGCCAGTTTTCTCCTTTTAAGGTAGTTACAACATGGGGAACAGGCATTAGTCCATCATTTGCAATTGCTGAAACCGCCCGTATCATTTCAATTCCGGTAACAGCAACTCCCTGACCGAATGTTGCTGTTGCCAGATCAACTATGTTCCAAGTACCTTTTTTTCTTAAAGAAATGGATACCTCTCCCTGAAGATCAATCCCTGTTTCATGTCCTATTCCAAACCTATCAAGATAATCGTAAAGAGTATCGGCACCGATTTTTTGTCCGACAAACGCCATACCTACATTGTCGGAATGAAGTATCACATCAGCCATTGTCGAATTGGGATAATATTTTCTATCCCAAGTTTCTATTTCATATTTATCTACCTTAAGAGGACCCGAACAGATATCGCAGACCGTATCCGGTTCCACCGCTTTGGCATCGAGAGCCGAAGCCATGATAATAACTTTAAATATTGATCCTGGTTCAAAGGTATCAGATATCAGAGGATTTTTAAAAAACTTGTCTCCATATTCATTGTATTTGGCAGGATCAAAAGAAGGGTAAGAAGTCATCCCCAATATTTTTCCTGATTTTGGATCCATGACAACAACACTTCCTCCTTCAGCCCCATATCTTTCTATGCCTTCCTTTAGTTTTTTTTCAAGCGAAAGTTGAATGGTTTTATCTATGGATGTTATTAAGTCAACACCACTTAAGGCAGAAGCTTCTTTGAAATTTCCCAGAAGTATTTGTGAACCTTTTGCATCTTTATCTCCTTCCCGGTAGCCCTTTTTACCCGAAAGGGTCAAGTCATAATAGCCTTCAAGCCCAAAATATCCTACATTTTCACCTTCTTCATTTTTTCCAACAAAGCCTAAAACTTGTGCAGCGGCTGAAGCTTCCGGATAATGTCTTATTTCTTCTTTTTCAAAACCAATTCCATCAAAATCCAAGGCTTCGATGTTTTTCTTTACATCGCTGCTAATTTTATGTTCCAAAGGAATCCACATGGAACCTTTTTTGTTTAAAAGGGAGTTGAGTATCTGAAATTTTTCAAATACTGTATTTTTATCTTCCAAATCTTCGACCAGAAGAGGGGAGATTTTTTCTGCAATTTTATCCGGTTTCTCCTTCAAGTTGGGAGGTTCGGCAAAAAGAAGCCATGCATCGCGTCTGGCGACCCAAATACTTCCATCAGCCGCCAAAATATTTCCTCTAGGGGCATCAACTATCTGTCCCACCTGATACTGACCGCGTGCTGAATCGGAAAGACCTTTTCCTTTTATAATTTGCCAAAAAAATAGTTTATAGGCTACAACCAAAAAGCAAAGAAGAAAAAATATAAATACAAAATTTATTCTTTTGACCATTAAGGAAGTTTAGCAACAGGTGCCTCTCCTTGAATATAGACAATGTTTTGGGGCTTTAAAAATCCCAAAGACACAGCCTTTTCTTCAATTGTACTCAAAGATGATTCTTCTGAAATTTTGTCTTTCATTTCCTGATTTTTAGAAATAAGAATGTTTTGATTTTTCTCAATATTCGTCAGTTCTGCACCGCTTGCAGAAACGCTTACAGTAAAAAACACGTTTGCCACAACAAGCATTATTAAAATAACCGTAAAAATCAGTTCTTTATATTTTTTAATCATATTCATTATTTAGTCAAAACAAAAAGTTCTGCACTTCTAGCTCTCGGATTATTGCGAACCTCTTCAAATGTCGGTTTTAAAGGTCCCATAAATTTGCTAGAAAAATTTTTAATTACTTCTTCTTCCTTAGAATGAAAAGAAATAACTAAAAGTTTTCCTCCTTTTTTCAAAAGGTCGTAAGCTTTAGGAAGGGATTCCTTCAAATTTTCAATTTCGCTGTTTACCGCTATTCTTAAAGCTAAAAAAGGAAGAGTTGCAGGATTTAATCTCTCTTTTCCTTTTAAACCTTGGCAGATTTCAAGAAAATCCCCGACTGTTTCAATTTTTTTTGTTTCCCTTCTTTGCAAAATCCTTTTAGTAATCCATCTGGAACTACTTGAGTCCATTACTTTTGAAAACAGATTTTCAAGTTGATCCTTTCTTAAAACATTTAATAGAGTTGCTGCGGTTACTTCTTGGAACGTGCTATCAATTCTCATATCTAAAGTTGCGTTCGGGTTAGAAAACGAAAAACCGCGTTTTTCATTCATCAGCTGAAGATTTGATACTCCCAAATCAAAAAGTATTCCTTCAATCTGATTAAAATCGTTTTCTTTTGCAATCCTGTCAATATCTTTAAAATTTCCGTGAACAAGTTTGCAATCGAATTTATCCAACCTTTCTTTTGCAACTTTTAATATTTCAGAATCTGATTCGATACCTAAAACTTTTATGCCTGATTCCAAGAGCTTTAAGGTATGACCCCCAGTTCCTAGGGTCGCATCTATTACACTTTTTGCTTTTTTTAAATGTGCTATAACCTCATCTGTCATTACCGGCTGATGGTATTTATCGTCTTTCATTTGCTAATTCGTTAATTAATTTTGGCGCAACTTCCTTAAGTTCTTTTTCCTTTTCTTTCCATTTGGCTTCATCCCAAATTTCAACTCTATCTCCAACCCCTAAAAAGGTAACTCCTGTTAAAAGTTGGGCGTAGGAAACAAGTTTCTCGGGAATTACTATCCTTCCCTGAGCATCCAAATTTATTTCGTAGGCAGAGGCCATAATAAACCTTTCCGTTTCTCTTATTTGAGAAACTATTATTT
>CAZOUV010000005.1:0-53702 GCA_964583105.1 uncultured Gammaproteobacteria bacterium | reverse complement strand
ACAGGCCAAAAAGACCTAAAGAATACCCTCTTTGGAAATTAATTTTAAGTCCACTTGAATTTGTGCTTATGCCTGTTGCTGCGTTTATTTTTACCGCACTACCTGGACTTGATGCTCACACCCGCCTTATGCTTGGAAAATACATTGAATATAAAGTTACGGAAAAAGTTTAAATTATACTTCTATAGTATTCTATTGTTTTTTGAAGCCCCTCATCAACATTTATCTGGGGTTGCCACGAAAGTAAATTTATTGCTTTTGATATATCAGGTTGTCTTTGTGTTGGATCGTCCGGTGGTAAATCCTTATAGACAATTTCTGAACTTGAATTTGTAAGTTTTTTAATTTTGTCTGCCAAATCGATAATTTTATACTCTTCTGGATTTCCCAGATTAATTACCTCACTTTTGGTTCCTTGCGTAAACATGGCTCTGATAATTCCTTCTACTAAATCAGAAACATAACAAAACGATCTCGTCTGATTACCCTTTCCATAAACAGTAAGTGGTTCGTTTTTTATTGCCTGATTAATAAAATTTGAGATTACCCTTCCATCATCCTTCTGCATTCTCGGTCCATATGTATTAAAAATCCTAATTAACCTTGCATCAATTTTATGTTTACTGATATAAACATACGTTGCCGCTTCTGCAAACCTTTTACTTTCATCGTAACAACTTCTTGGTCCAAAAGAATTTACATTTCCCCAGTAAGTTTCTTTTTGTGGATGTTCCTTGGGATCACCATAAACTTCAGAGGTTGATGCAATTAAGACTTTTGCCTGAATTTCTTTGCTTAACTTAAGTACACTTAAAGTTCCCAAAGAGTTTGCCAACAATGTTTCTTCGGGGTGATTTTGATAATCAACGGGGGAAGCCGGAGAAGCAAGATGAAAAATAAAAGCCACTTTATTCTCAATCTCAATAGGGTCACAAACATCAGCTTCTATAAATTTAAAGTTGGCATTATTTATAAGATGTTCTATGTTTTTTTTAGATCCGGTCAATAAATTATCCAAACAAACTACCTTATATCCTATTTCAAGAAGTTTCTCGCATAAATGACTGCCAATAAAGCCAGCCCCGCCTGTAACCAAAGCCGTTTCCATATGTTAGAATTGTATTATACTTCGTATAACTGAAGTTATAAACAGATGTTAAAGAAAATCCACGCTTTTTTGGAAAAGTTAAATATACCCAATTGGCTGGCAGTTCTTCTTTTTGTTTGCCTTCTACTTAGAATTCCGTCATTTTTTGAACCTTATTATTACGGAGACGAAACTATTTATTTAACTTTAGGTCAAGGTTTAAAAGAAGGGTTACCTTTTTATTCAGGTCTTCATGATAATAAACCGCCCATACTTTACTTAATTGCCGCACTTGCAGGAAACATAGTCTTCTTTAAACTATTTCTTTCAATAGCCTCAATAATTTCAATTGTTCTTTTTGAGAAAATTACAAAAGTGCTATTTGAAACTAAGGTTAAAACTCAAAAACTGTCCGTCATTCTCTTTGCGCTTCTTACAACCATACCCCTTTTTGAAGGAAATATCGCGAATGCCGAAAACTTTATGATGGTATTTTCCTTGGCCGCAATTTATATTCTTCTTTGTAAGAAACTAACCGTAAAAAACCTTATTTTTTCAGGAATTATGTTCGGATTTTCGTTCCTTGTCAAAGTTCCTGCTTTCTTGGATTTACCGGTAATTATACTTTTCTGGCTTATTTTAAAGGGCCTAAATAAAGAGAACTTATTAAGGGTATTTAAAAACAGTCTTTTAATAACAGTAGGTTTTCTAACACCAGTTATTATTAGCCTTATTTGGTATGGGATTTCAGGAAATTTAGGAGATTACGTAAAAGCGGCATTTATGCAAAACGTTGGTTATGTATCCTCATGGAGAGCCTCAGCTGCAGAAAAAAGTTTTCTCTTAAGAAACGCTCCTCTTTTAATAAGATTTTTGATTGCACTATCGGGAATAACTTTTACCTACATATTCCGAAAAAAACTAACAAAGCCGTTTGTTCTTGCGTCCATTTGGTTAATGCTTTCTTTATTTGCAGCAACTATTTCTGAAAGGCCCTATCCCCACTATCTTTTACAGTCTGTAGGGCCAATTGTCATATTTTTGAGCATCCTATTTACTCAGTCTTCTAAAGAACAATCTTTCATTGTTCTCCCACTTTTTATTGCCTTACTAGTCCCCGTATATTACAAGTTTTGGTACTACCCTACCGCCTCCTACTACCTAAGATTTGCTAAATATGTTAGTGGAATTACCAATAAAGATAAATATCTTTCAAGCTTTGGTAAATATACTTCAAGGAATTATCAGATTGCCGATTTTTTAATAAACTCTAGTTACAAAAAAGATCGCATCTTTATATGGAGTCCTGATTCTTCAACAATTTACGCCCTAGCAAGAAGATTTCCTCCCATAAAATATGTTGCTGATTATCATATATTGGACTATTCTAAAACCGAAGATGTGGCTAAAGTTCTTGCTTCGGAAAAACCCAGATTTATTGTAATTACACCCGATGCAAGACCCTTTGTTGAAATTGCGGATCTTTTACGCCAAAACTATTTTCTGGTTAATAAAATTGACGAAGCAGAAATTTGGAGTTTAGTTAATTCCCTCAAATAATATGCATGCGATATTAGAAAAACTTCCATTTAAGGAATTTTTCCATGTTTCTTGGATACTAAATATCTTAGTAATTATTTTTGGCATTATTATTCAAGGAAGACTCCCTCCAGAAATACCTCTTTTCTATGGCCTACCCCAAGGAGAGGCTCAAATTTTTTCATCTTGGGGAATTTTAATTCCTTCAGTGTCGTCTCTTATTTTTATCATTATTAATTTGCTTTTGTCGACTACAATAAAGGATGATTTCATCAAAAAAACTTTGATTCTTGCGGGGTTTGGTGCAGCAATTTTTGCATCAATTACCTCTTTAAAAATAATTTTTTTGGTGGGATACATATGAAACAACCAATCTTGAACCTTGCTTTAATTCCGGGAATCATTGCCACATTAATAGCATTTTTTGCAACACCATTTGTAATAAGGCTGGCAAAAAAATTAAAAATTATTGACGATCCTAATAAAAATAAGCACATAAAGGTAATTCATAAATACCCGGTCCCGCGAATGGGTGGACTTGCTACCTTTTTGGCAATATTTTTAACCTCACTGATATTTTTGCCCATAGACAAACACCTAATTGGGATTTTATCCGGACTGATAATAATAACCGTAATTGGAATCCTGGATGACAAATATAATTTAAACCCCTATTTGAGGCTTATCCTGGAAATATTCGCAGTTCTTATGCCAATTGCAGCAGGTATCGGAATTTCCTTTGTTTCAAATCCTGCGGGAGGGATAATCGATCTTTCCTCGCCCCAACTTGTTTTTGACCTTTTTGGTAAAGAACGGAGTATCTGGATTCTTTCCGATTTATTTGGGCTTGTCTGGATTATTTTCATAATGAACATGCTTAATATGGGTGCCAAGGGAGTTGACGGACAACTTCCTGGTGTAGTTGTTGTCTCGGCTTTGACAATTGCGGCAATGTCATTAAAATTTTCCGCAGATATTGCCCAATGGCCAATAATTACACTTGCAGCAATACTTGCCGGTAGCTATTTAGGATTTCTTCCTTGGAATTTTTACCCCCAAAAAATCATGCCGGGATATGGGGGAAGTACTATGGCTGGCTATATTTTGGCAATCTTAGCAATTTTCTCAACAACAAAAGTAGGAATTTTGGTAGTTGTTTTAGGAATCCCCCTTATAGATACCGGTTATGTCATTGTTAGACGGATTCTTTCAGGAAAATCTCCTGTTTGGGGAGACCGTGGACATCTACATCATAGGCTTCTTGCCATAGGTTGGGGCAAAAGGAGAGTTACTATTTTTTATTGGGCAATAACCGCCCTCCTAGGCTGTATTGCTCTTAATTTGAATACGGCATCCAAGTTATATACAATGGTTGGAATTGCAATCGTTGTTGGAGGCCTTATACTTTGGCTTACATACCGTCAAAAAACATGAGCTCGGCAAATATAAAAGCGGCCTTTTGGGTTCTTAGGCCAGTACACTGGATTAAAAATTTGGCGGTTTTTGCGGCTTTAATTTTTACTGGTAATCTATTTAACCCTCTTTTATTCGATAAGATATTTTTGGCTTTTATTTCTTTCTGTTTCATAACATCCGCAACCTACATCATTAATGATATTTTTGATGCCAAGCTTGATAGACTACACCCCACAAAAAGGGATAGGCCGATTGCATCAGGAAAACTTCCTGTTCGTATGGCACTATTTGAAGCTGTAATTTTGGTTTTTTTGGCCTTATTTTTTGCATCTGGGTTGCCATCTTTTTTTAATTACATTATCTGGGGATATCTTGGGCTTCAGATTTTTTACAGTATGGGGCTAAAAAATATTCCAATTTTAGATATCTTAATTATCGCCACGGGTTTTATATTAAGAATTTATTCCGGAGCGTTTGTAATTAATGCCCATCTTTCCGTCTGGTTTCTTCTTTGTGTCGTATCGGTTGCTTTATTTTTAGCTTCAGGTAAAAGAAGAAGTGAATTTAATCTTCTTAAGGAAACATCAGAAGTGACCAGAAAAAGCCTCACCCATTACAATAAAGAGCTCATTGATTCATATGTAACCATGTTTGGAAATGCAGCATGGGTTTCTTGGGCACTTTTTACCTTTTTCGAAAGCCCAAAGGCCTCTCTTGATCTTTGGTTGTTTTTGGCTGAACTTTCTAAAACCACTACCATAAATAAACTTTTGATGATCACAATCCCAATAGTTATTTTTGGAATAATGCGTTATGAATATCTTATTTTTGCGGGAAAATCCGAAGCTCCTGAAAAATTGCTTCTAACAGATAAGGCACTTATTACTACAGTTATCGTCTGGACATCAATGATAGTCTGGATATTTTATGGAGGCGTTTCGGTTTGATTAATTTTTTTGGCATATTGACTTGAAATCCAACCGGTTTTTTCTTCTTCGTATTCGATCTTGTACCACTCCCCGTCCGAACTTTCCTCAATTAAGATAAATGTATCCTTGGTGTTTACTCTGGCAATTTCTTCCGAGTCCGTCGATGACGATTGCCTGACTCTCAAAAAACCGTTGGGAGTAGATAGAATTTCAATTTTTATTTGGGGAGTTGGGGTAGGTGTGGGGTCAGGTGTTTTTTCAACTTTAGTTAAATCTTTTATTAATTTTGCCGATAAAGTAAGTTTATAACCCGTTAACGCTTTAATATTGATGGTTTGGGATAAATATCCGTCCATGGCAATTACTATTTGATGACTTGATGCCGATATTTGAGATGTTTTATAAGGGGCAAAACCGTATGCCTTACCATCAATTGAAACTTGTGCTGAATCCGGATCAGTTATTACAGCAACCGAAGGGGTATTCTCCCCTGTTTTTTCAAAGGAAACAATATAACCTCCTGATAAATCCGGTCTTTCCCCAAAATCTCTTTTAACTACCGTTTCTATACCTGCGCTTAATAAAATTCTTGTTTCGAATAACATCAGGGGGGTTTCATTTGCATCTGGAACCAGTTTTAAATCGATCTCCCCAGGTTCGTAAACCCCCGAATACGGTGTTTTTCCAACCTGAATCCCATTTATAAACACTGTAGAGGAAGGTGTTGTCTCAATTGCTATACCACCCATTTTCTTGGGTTTTATTTTGATTAGTATAAAAAATACCGCAAAAGAAAAAAGTAAAACTGAAAATACTATCAAAAATATTTTTAAGTATTTGTTCACAGTGAAGAAATTTTAACACAAACTATGATAAAATACGCATAAGTTCGGCCGGATGGTGAAGTGGAAACACGGGTGTCTGCAAAACACCTATGCGCGGGTTCGATTCCCGCTTCGGCCTCCAAAAAAACATATATAAAAAAATAAGCCCCCAAACTTGACTTTTTGCTGTTTCATAGGGTAGAATTGCGCTTCTCCCACCGATATGGTGGGATTTTTAGTTGTTTTCTTAGTCCTGCCTAATATGAGAAAAGGAAGTAAAATTTCGAGGTTTTTCAGACGCTTATTTGAAGCTAAAAGCGTAAAGCGTCTAGTTGGAACAAACCTAACACTGATGCTTGTTTTGGGTTCATTTGTACCTGTTCAAGCTGATCAAATACAGCCCGAAACAACTATTATTCCCGAGGCTGAAGTAACTCTCACAACGACAACCGAAAGAAGTATCCAATACCCAGTTCAAACGGGATATGTCAGTCAGGGGTTTTCTTTTTTTCATCCAGCTATAGATATCGCCGCACCAAGAGGAACGGAGGTCAAACCCATTAAAAACGGAGTTGTTGAAGACGTCTCAAGGTCAAAGGTTGGCTACGGAAATGCCATCATTGTAAATCATGGAGACGGAATCACCTCTCTCTATGCACACCTTTCCAAAATTAATGTTGCAAAAGCCGATACTATCAGTGTTCTTGATATCATTGGAAATGTCGGAGCCACCGGCCATTCAACAGGACCACATCTTCATCTTGAAATAAGAAAAAATGGGATTCCAGTAAACCCCTTTGCGGTTCTACCAACACTTGCTTCTTCAAAGCTTTAAAACAAGGAAAATTACTTTTTTTCTTTCAACCGACTTAATAGTCCATTCCTCCAGGAGGCATTTGAGGCATATCCTTTTTAGGTTCAGGAAGGTCGGTGACTAAACCTTCTGTTGTAATTACCATACCTGCTACCGAGGCGGCATTTTGAAGTGCCGAACGCGTTACTTTTACAGGATCAATAATTCCAAGTTTAGTCATTGAACCAAATTTACCTGTTAAAACATCGTAGCCAAAATCTACTTCTTTTGAAGCCAGCACCTTTTTAAGCACCATTACTTCATCATCGCCTGCGTTTTTTACAAGCCATTTAATCGGTTCTTCCAAAGATTCATAGACAATAGCAGCACCCAACTGTTCGTCTCCTTGGTCTACTTTTATGTTTTTAATTGCTTTTCTTGCTCTTAAGAAGGCTGTTTCTCCTCCCGGCACAATCCCCTCTTCAATTGCTGCTTTTGTTGCACCTACCGCATCTTTTACTCTTTCCTTCTTTTCATTAAGTTCAATTTCGGTAGCAGCTCCGACATTTATTTGAGCAACACCTCCGGCGAGTTTTGCCAGTCTTTCCTCAAACTTTTCTTTATCAAAATCTGAATCAGATATCTTAATTTGCTTTTTAATTGAAGCTATCCTTGCTTCGATTGCACTCTTATCTCCTTTTCCTCCGATTATTCTGGCATTATCTTTATCTGCCCAAACCTTGTCTGCTCTACCTAAATCATTAACTTCAATGCCCTCAAAATTTCTTCCGGTATCTTCGGAAATCACCGTTCCTCCAGTAAGAACAGCAATATCTTCAAGTGATTCTTTGCGTCTGTCACCAAATCCCGGAGCTTTAATTGCCAAAACATTAAAGGTTCCCCTGAGCTTATTTACAACCAAAGTGGCTAGTGCCTCACCCTCAACTTCATCGGCGATGATTACCAGATTCTTGGAAACTTTAACAAATTTTTCCAAAAAGGGTAATAGATCTTGAATTGAGGAAATCTTTTTATCGGTAAGTAGAATATAAGCATCCTCAATCTCTGCCTCCATTTTATCAGGATTTGTAACAAAATATGCAGAAGCATAGCCTCTATCAAATTCCATCCCGTCTTTGTATTCAATATCTATTGTTAAACCCTTTCCCTCTTCAACGGTAACCACTCCATCACGACCAACTTTATCCAAGGCCTCGGCAATTTTTAACCCAATTTCCTGACTTCCGGCAGAAATTGTAGCAACTTGAGTAATTTCTTCCTTTCCTTTGATGGGTTTGGCCATTTTCTTAAGTTCATTAACAACCACCTCAACTGCCTTTTCTATACCTTTTTTAACGACCATGGGATTTGCTCCTGCTTCAATTTTTTTCATTCCCTTTTGAGTCAGAACCTGAGCAAGAAGGGTTGAGGTTGTGGTTCCATCCCCGGCATTATCATTTGTCTTGGAAGCGGCTTCCTTTACCAACTGGGCCCCCATATTCTCAAATGGATTGGGTAAATCAATTTCTTTGGCAACGGATACACCATCATGAACTATATTTGGAGCTCCCCATTTTTTATCTAGGGCTATGTTTCTGCCTTTCGGGCCAAGTGTTGTAACAACCGCCTTGGCAACTACATCTATACCTTTCATTAAAAGGGTTCTTGCGTCTTTTCCAAATTTAAGTTGTTTGGCCATATTACTTAGTTTTTGAACGATCTATTGACAAATCCGATTCTAAAACCTCAGGATTCTTTATGCCCATTTTCATTCGTGACTCGCCTTCTTCGTTTAATGTTAAAAGGGCGTTCATTGCTCTAGCTTCTGGAACAGGTATTCCATAAGTTCCCGCTAAAGATTCTGTTTGTTGTTGTTTATTTTTATCTTCCGTCATTTTTTATTTTTCAATTGCCAAAATATCCTCGAATTTTACAAAAAGGTATTCAATATTTCCGATTTTTACTTCATTTCCTCCCCATTTTTTGTAAATTACTTTATCGCCCGTTTTAACGGGGGAATTCCTTTTTATACCTTTCTCTGTAATTTCAGCACCCCCCACAGCCAAGACTTTTCCTTTTTGGGGTTTTTCAGAAGCATTATCGGGAAGATATATTCCCGAAGAAGTTTTTACCTCTTTATCTAGAGGTTCTATTAGAACGTAACCGGCAGTTGGTATTAAATTTAGCTTGGTCATATTAGCATTCGTTTAGACTGAGTGCTATTTTAGGCATGGAAGATTACCTTGTCAAGAGGAAAGTTTTTTAAAAACATTTTTACTCAAATTGTTAGGATGAAATATTGCATAATGCAAACTAATTTTTTCTCTGGTGATTTTTTTCTTCATATACAAATATTGAAGCCGATAACAAATTTTCTCCAGCAAATATATTTTTCTTTTTATTTTAGTTTTATATAATTTCTTTTCAATATTTACTGAATTTGGCCAATAATCCAAAATCCAGGAATTATTTTGTAAAAACCTCTGATAAATATTACTCTTATCTATAATTGGTTTAGTCTGTGCAATTTCATGGGCGGTGTAGATATTTCTGTCCTTTTTGTTCCACAGTAAAGCGGTTTCATCCAGCCAGATATTCAGGCATAGTTTATCTTTTTGGTTTTTATCTCCGTATTTTCTAGTTTCCGAATTGGTTAAGGCAAGGATTACATATGATATAAGTCTTGTAAACCAAAGACTGCCACTTTTGGTAATTATCATCAGATCTATATCCGAGCCCTCTTTAGCATTATTCATTGCAAGATTGCCGGTAATAAATATTCCTAAAACGGTGGGAATTTTAGCCAGGATCAGTGCTTTTTTATAAGCTATCTTGTTTTTTCTTTTTGAAATTCTTTGTCTTAATATTTTTTTACAAACAATATTTTTTCTTCCTTCCAAAAAATAAAAACCCATTTTACTGATAATTCTTTTTCTTTTATTAAGTTGGGCGTGTTTTTTACCTGTTTTCCACCTGATTAATTCTTCTCTAGTTAATGGGTAGTCAAAAATATCGTGGTAATATATTGAGGTTATTACACCCCTATCAAAAGAAGGTTTATTTTGTGATTCCATACTGCTTTAAAACCTGTGTAACCCCCTGTGGGGTTGTGGTCAGGGCTTTTTCGGCAGTATTTCTTGCATTTACTGAATTTACAGCATCTTCAAAATATTTATTAATTAAGGAGTTTATTCCCGTAGGACCGTCAAATGTTCTTGAGTTAAGGTACCAACTTTCGGCACTCGGAGCCAGGGAAATAATTGATCCCAAAAAGGGGTGGTCTGCAAGTAAATTAGCCATATCAATTCTTGGAAAAGCCTGACCAAATTTTCTCTGTTTAGATGCGTTGGTATATATCTTTGAAAGAGATTCGCTTGAAGAAATAAATTTCAGAAAATCCCAGGCTACATTTTTGTTTTGTCCTTTATTAGAAACTCCCTCTACCCAATAAGTGGCATAGGATATATCTTTTTGTGAAGAAGTAGTTTTTGCAAGTTGTGGAAGAGGAACCGTTTTAAAATTAAGCAAGGGGTTAATTTGTGTTATTTCAAATACTCTCCAAGAAGGAGCAATATACATGGCAAGTTTTCCTCCAGCAAACATGGCCGTTGAGGTAGGAAGCGAAGCATCCCAGACTCCATCCGAGGAAGCAAAAATTGTAAAAAACGTCAAAGCATCTTCCGCAAGTTGACCAGTAGGATTTGCTAAATTTGCTCCGTTTTGAAGCATCATCAAAGCCAATATCTCCTGCCAATTATCCACATTTTCCGTTCTTCCTAAGGCAATCCCGGCTTGGGTAATTACGCCCATATCGTCTTTTTTGGTAAGCTCTATTGCTATCTGCCGCAAGTCGTCCCATGTTGTGGGAGGGTTTTTACCATGCTCGGTAAAAATGTCGTTATTAATGTATAAAGTTAAAGCATCATAGCCTAAAGGAATTCCTAAAATTCCAGACCCAGAGGTTAAATCTTTAATAATTACTGGATAATAAGTCTGGGAAAATTCGGAAGGAGTCATAACAGAATCAGGCATCAGATCAAGATGTGCCTTAAACATCGGCGTCCAAGAATTATGAAATGTAAAAATATCAGGACCGGTGCCTTTAGCCAGGGCGTTAGTAAGTCTCTCTCTATAATCCTGTTTTGATTGTTCAATATACTTTACCTTGACTTTGGGATTTTTCGCTTCATATTCTGCTATGAGTGGGGAAATTACAGCTTCATTCTCCCAAAGCCCCCACCAGATAATCTCTCCCGAAGCTTCATTTTTTGGATTTTTAAACTTAGTAAAAAGAAAAAAACCTGAACCCAAAAGAGTAATAATAAGTAAAATTATTACAAGAATTTTTGGGAATCGTTTTTTAACTTTAGGTGTGACAATCATATCCGGTACTTGGTTTTGGTTTAAAACAGGATTTTGCGTAACTGTCGCTGAAACCGATTGAGATGTATTGTTTTGTTCAGGCATAGAATCCAATTATAATGGTATCATATTTGTGATGACGAAAAAAAAGAATTTTTGGGACAACCCCAATATTAAAAACAGAAAAGAACTTTTGTATATCTTTTTTGAATTTTTAATAATTTTACTATCCATATACATTCTTTCATTTACCGGAAGAATCTATCCGAATACCTATGTTGCAGGAGTTAATCTTGGTGGAAAAAACAGAGAACAGGCAACACAACTTTTAATAAATACCATTAAAGTTCCCGATTCTTTAAAACTTACTTTTTCTGATCAGGTTTATAACATCACACCTGAATCAATAGATCTTGTACTAAACCACAAGTCTTCGGTGGAAAATGCTTACAATATCCATAGAACTGGAAACATTCTTTACGATTTCTGTCAGCGATTTGTTTCTTTGTACAAAAGAAATGACTTAGGTCTTCATTTTAGTAAAGATGAGGAGAAATTAGACGATATAATTTCTCTTATTTCTGATCAAACCGAAACTCAACCAATTTTCCCTTCCCTAGAAATAAAAGGCGGAAATGTTTCAGTAAAAAGAGGATCTGTCGGATACAAACTTGATAAAAACCTGTTAAAAGCAAAAATAGGTTATGGTTTTTCTTTTTTAGATATCACCGACATAGAAATTCCAATTGTTATGCTTGACCCAAAACTTAGTGATCTTGAAGAAAGTAATTATTTAAAAAGGGGGCAAAATATTTTGAATAAAAAGCTAGATCTTGTATATGCTGAAGAGGCATTTACTTTTCAGAAGGAAAATCTTCTTAATTTGATTAATCCTTACGGTGATTATTATAAGCAGCAAATATCCAAAAACATTGCGGATATTTCTCAAAAACTGAACCATGAACCCATAAACTCCATATTTGTATTTACTGAAGGAAGAGTAAAAGAATTTACTCCATCTAAAGATGGTGTAAGAGTAAAAGAAGACCTTCTTTATACAATGATTATCGGCAATTTAAGAACCTTAGAAGAAACAAGTGCCGAAGCAGCATCGGTTATTATTCCTGTAGAACTGACTCCTCCAAAGGTCAAAACATCGGATGTTAATAATTTGGGGATTCAGGAACTTATTGGCCAGGGTGTTTCATATTTTGCTGGATCCATACCCGGAAGGATACATAATATCAATCTTGCATCCTCAAAATTTACAGGCATACTGGTTGCTCCGGGAGAAACCTTCTCTTTTATAAAAACCATTGGCGATATATCTACGGAAACCGGATATAAACAGGCCTACATAATATCCGGAGGAAAAACAATTTTGGGCGATGGTGGGGGCGTTTGTCAGGTTTCAACCACTCTTTTTAGAGCCGTACTTAATGCTGGTCTTCCTATTACAGAAAGAACCGCACACGCATATAGAGTTGGTTATTATGAGCAGTCTTCTCCACCGGGACTTGATGCTACAGTATTTAGTCCAAGTGTGGATTTTAAATTTAAAAATGATACAGCCAAACACATCTTAATCCAAACCCGAATAGACAATAAAAAGGCAATGCTTACCTTTGAAATATATGGTACAAAAGATGGAAGGGTGGTGACTGTCACAAAACCAAAGGTTTTTAACCAAATAGCTCCCCCACCGGATGTATACCAGGATGATCCGACAAAACCTGCGGGAACAATTTTACAGACAGAACATAAAGCTTGGGGAGCAACCGTAACTTTTACCTATTCAGTTGAAAAAGACGGAAAAACTATATATAAAAGAAACTTTAGCTCAAAATATCAACCTTGGGCCGCTGTTTACTTGCGGGGAACGGCTCCTCTGCAGTAAACTATAGGTATGTTACTATACAAAGAAAATACGAAAGCCGTTAATCAAGCAGTTGAGGTTCTCAAACAAGGAGGGCTTGTGGTATTTCCTTGTGAGACAACTTACGGCATTGCTGCTGACGCCACCAACTCTGTGGCGATAGAAAAATTAAACAAGTATAAAAAAAGGGCTTTAGGAAAACCCTACTCTGTTGCTGTAAATGGTATTGCTATGGCTCAAAACTATGTTCTATTAAATAAAACCGCAAAGAATCTTTATAAAGTATTTTTACCCGGCCCGGTAACGGTAATTTCTCTCGGAAAACATAAGTTAGCAAAGGGTGTCGAATCGCCAGAAGGAACATTAGGTATAAGAATTTCCAGTTATCCTTTGGTAAATAAAATAGTTAAAAAAATGAAAGTTCCGATAACAGCAACTTCTGCAAACGCTTCATACAAAAAAAGGCCGTATAAAATAGAGGATATCTTAAATAACATTTCTAATAAACAGAAATCTTTAATCGATCTGGTAATTGACGCAGGAGAACTCCCTCATAATGAGCCATCAACCGTCATTGATACAACTTACGAGAATCCTGAAATTATCAGACAGGGTGAAATAAAATACAAAAACACAAACAAAGTACTTTCAAAATCTGAGGCTAACACTCAAAATACAGCAAAAGAAATTTTTCAAAAATATGAAAAATATTTGGGTATTAAGCCCATCATTTTTGCTCTCTCAGGAGAAATGGGTTCGGGTAAGACGCAATTTACAAAAGGTTTGGGTAAAGCATTGGGAATTAGGGAAAATATTGTTTCACCTACATTTAATTTAATCTTGGATTACGGAAAACTTATTCATTTAGACGCTTGGAGGCTGACAGGGCCTGAGGAACTTAAGAGTATTAATTTTTTAAAAATTATTGAAAACAAAAACATGGTTATTGCAATAGAATGGGCCGATAAAATTCTAGACGAAATTAAAAAACAAAGAGAACACGCACTTATTATAAAAGTAAACATTGAATATGGGGCAAAAGAAAATGAAAGATATATAAGCTGGAAAATAATCTAAAATGAATATTCTTGCAATAGATACAAGCTGCGACGAAACTTCCGCGTCCGTAACACGTGGCTTAAGGGTGTTTTCAAATATTATTTGGTCTCAGGCCATACAACATACATCGTTTGGAGGAGTTATGCCTTCCTTGGCACAAAGACTTCATAAGGAAAGAATTAACTGGGTAATAAATAGGGCCCTAGGAATAAAACACAAAAACCTTAAAGATATTGATGCTATCGCAGTTACCCAAGGACCGGGACTAGCAATTGCGCTTGAGGTAGGAATTGCAAAAGCCAAAGAATTAGCAATTAAACATGGTAAACCAATTATTCCCATTAATCACATAGAAGCACATCTTCTTAGTGCGTTTGCAAAACCTTTTAGCGTTAAGACTAAAGAAATAAACAATAAAATATTATTTCCCGCTTTAGGTTTGGTTGTTTCAGGTGGAAATACACAGTTTATATATATTGAAAAAATAGGAAAGTATAAAATTCTGGCCGAAACCGTAGATGATGCATTAGGAGAAGCTTTAGATAAGGGAGCAAGGATGCTTGGATTAGGCTACCCCGGCGGAGCAGTTTTAGAAAAATTTGCTAAATACGGAAACATCTATTCTTATAATTTACCCCATCCTCTTAAGGAAGATAAAATTAAAAACAGGTTTAGTTATTCAGGTTTAAAAACGGCGATGTTTAGACTTGTAGAAAAAGAAAAACCCTTGACAAAAAATAAGATTTATAATTTAGCAGCTTCATATCAAAACACAGCTTTTGAACACATATCGAGCGTTTTAAAATATCATTTGGGAAAAAAATTTACTAGTCCCCCACCCAAACATTTGCTTTTAGGGGGGGGTGTTGTTAATAATATTTACTTTAGAAGTAAATTAAGAAAGTTTTTAAAACCCTACAATATAAATGTAATCACTCCTTATACTAAAAAACTTTGCGGAGACAATGCGGCAATGGTAGGAGTTTGCGCATATTTAAACGGAAAAAAGACGTTTGTAAATAAACACTCTTTTTTGGATCGTAAACCTTCAATAAAAATATAATATTGAACTTATTGTTACATTTTCCTTACTTCTGCAAAAGAAAAGTTTAAAGTGTAAAATATGAACATGGACTCAAATTATGATCACACAAAAGAACCTAAAATTTACGATCTTTGGGAAAAATCCGGAGCATTTACACCGCAAGATACGAATGAAAAAAAAGTATTTACGATTATCATGCCCCCCCCAAATGCCAATAATCCTTTACATATTGGGCATGCAAGATTTATTGCCATTGAAGATGTTTTGACCAGATATCATAGAATGAAAGGGTTTCAAACGCTTTGGCTTCCGGGATCCGATCATGCTGGAATAGAAACACAGTTCGTATTTGAAAAAAAGCTAAAAGAAGAAGGTAAAAGCCGTTTTGACTTCGACCGGGATACCTTGTACAAAATGATTTGGGATTACGTCCAAGGAAATCGAATGGGAATGGAAAATCAGCTTAAGGTTCTTGGAGCTTCTTGTGACTGGACCAGAAGTAAATTTGCTTTAGATCCCGATATTATAAAAATCGTATATAAAACATTTAAAAAACTTTATGATGATGGTCTTGTATATAGAGCAAAAAGCCTTGTAAACTACTGTACACACTGTGGAACCGCTTTTTCAAACCTTGAAGTAGATCACATAGAAAGAAAGGATCCACTTTATTACATGAAGTATGGGCCTTTTACTTTAGCTACAGTTAGACCTGAAACCAAATTCGGAGACACTGCGGTTGCGGTACACCCGGATGATAAAAGATATCAGAAATATATTGGACAAGAAATTCTTGTAAATGGTCTTATTGGTGATTTTAAGATAAAGGTGATTGCAGATAGTGCGGTAGATCCGAAATTTGGAACAGGAGTAGTTAAAATTACCCCCGCACATGATTTTAATGATTACGAGATGGGACAAAGACACGATCTTGAAATTAAGCAAGTTATTGGCATAGACGGAAAGTTAAACGATTTAACTGGAAAGTATCAGGGACTTTATGTAAATCAAGCAAGAAAACAGGTTGTTGAGGATCTTAAAAAACAAGGCCTGCTGATAAAAACAGATGATACATATACTCATAGTGTAGGAGTTTGTTATAAATGCAAAAACACCATAGAACCAATGCTTATAGAACAGTGGTTTTTAAAAGTAAAACCCCTAACCAGTCTTTCAATTGATGCAATTAGTAGAAAGCAAATTAAATTTAACTCTCCCAAGTATCAAAAAATAGCCATGCATTGGCTGAAAAACCTTAAAGACTGGAATATATCGAGACAAATAGTTTGGGGAATACAAATACCCGCGTGGAAATGCGTTAAATGTAATAATTGGGAAATAACCGAAGGGGTTATTCCAAATATATGTTCCGTTTGTGGTAGTGAAAACTTAACACGGGATCTGGATACTTTTGACACATGGTTTTCCTCTTCACAGTGGCCGTTTGCCACATTAAAAACTAATAAACCTAAAGATTTTGAGAAATTTTATCCCACTTCTGTTATGGAAACAGCATATGACATACTCCCCTTTTGGGTAATAAGAATGATTATGATGGGGCTATATGTTACAGGAAAAGTTCCTTTTAAGAATGTTGTTATTCACGGCCTGGTAAGGGACAAGGATGGAAATAAAATATCTAAATCAAAAGGAAATGTTATTGATCCGATAAGCATGACAAACAAATACGGGTCTGACGCCCTAAGAATTTCTCTTATATGGGGAGCTTTAATTGAAAATGATATTTCTCTTTCGGAAGACAGGGTTAGGGGTCAAAGAAATTTTTCAAATAAACTTTGGAATATTGCAAGATATATACAAATGGTTTCTGAAAACACCGAGAAGACGGTAGATAAACCCACTAAACTAAATTCCGAGGATAAAAAATTATTATCCGAGTTAAACAGTTTAATTAAAAATGTAAATACCTATTTAGATTGTTTCAAACTTAATCAAGCAATTGAGAGTTTATATGAGTTTACTTGGCATAATTTTGCAGACAACTATATTGAAAAAACCAAGGAAAGTGCAAAAAACAAAGACAGCTCTACGCTTTATACTTTAAAACATACCTATATAACACTGTTAAAACTACTCCACCCCTTTGCTCCGTTTGTGACTGAGGCAATTTGGAAAGAAATCAAAGATTTGAGAAAATATCCTGACCAATTGCTAATTCTTTCTTCCTGGCCTAAAATTTAGTTGATGTATTTTCTGCCAGAAAAAATAAAAAATGTAGACAAAAAAAGTGAGATTGGAAAAAATTTAAGTTTTTTTTACATTACCCTTTTTTTAATATCTGGACTATTTTTAACCACTTTTTATTTAAACATTCATTTGAGTAAACCCAAGGTATTAGGTATTAAATCAAACACATCAAGAGAATTTATGTTTTGGAATATGTTTACGCAAGAAAATCCTCAATACTATCAAGGTTGGATTGAGTTATATAATCTGACCGGAGAAAAGGAATATCTAAATAAAGCTTTTAAAATAGATCCAAATAAATAATTATTCTTTGGGTTTGGACTCTTCTTGGGGTGTGGTAGCTTCTTCTGCTGGAACAGCTCCACCTTCGGCAACAACTGATTCACCCTCTAATGGCACTTCTTCTGCGGGAGGAGCTACAACCTCTTCTTTCTGGGGAGGTTCTACTTTTACAATAATTTCCTCGGGTTCCGTCTTAACCTCAATCTTTGACTTATCGTACGTCAATTGTTTAACACTTACCATCTGATCAACTTCGGAAAGAGTTGATATATCAACCTCAAACTTTTCGGGAAGATCAGTAGGAAGAGCTTCTACTTCAATTTCATTTAGATATTGAACAACCGTACCGATTGACTGTTTTTCTGCAGGAGATTCTCCAATAAGTTCAACTGGAACCTTAGCCTCAACTTTTTCTTTAAGTGAAACTTGATGAAAATCTATATGCAAAAGAAGGTCTGAGACGGGGTCTTTTTGGATATTGGCAACAAGCGCCGGCTTCTCTTCCTTTTTTTTGCCTTCTTCGATTTGTAAGTATATTAATCCCGTCTCCCCCGCCTTTTTGTAAACATCGTTAAAATCGGATAATGAAATTTGAATAGACTCGGATTTGATATTCTTTCCATAAATATTTGCAGGTAAAACCCCTTCTTTTCTTAATAGCTTAACCTTCCTTCCAATAGCTTTTCTTAAACCAGCCTTAAGTATTATTTTATCCATGTTGTTTTTGTATAAATATCTTTAGCGAATAAAGTATTATAGCTTGCGTTCGGGTTTAAATCAACGCTGTCTATGGAGTTTATCTTAATTGTAATATTTTCGGAAGGGATTCCGGCTTGTTTTCTTAAATTTAATATGTATTCCCCCGCCTTTTGTAGATCAATGCCGTGAGACTCACTCCATGACAAATCAAGTGTTTTTATCTGTTCCGGTGGAAGCTCAAAATATAATCCAACTTCTTTTTGCCCAGATACGATTTTTGTGTCGGTCGCCAACAAGTTTTGATTAATTCTGACAAAATTTAATTCGGAATTTAATGGAATATATATTCTTGCGTAGTTTTTGTATACACCCGTCTCCCCCATAGCCAAACCTGCACTATTTTTGAAAATTACTTTTAAATTCCTAATTAGTCTTTTTTCATTTATGTTTACTGTTAATTCGTAATTTCTTTGAATATAATAATTTGCTTTATTAACCCCCAAGTTTGCTTCAACTATTGCCAAGTGGTCAGATATGCAATTATTGCTACACTGAACATAATTAAAACCCCCGTCCCAATTAAGGTTGGCTAGAGGTTCTTTTGTCTTTTCATTGTTTAAATATATCTGGATGTGCTTTTCTTGAAGATTTGTATACAGTAGCTTGGCTATTTCAGTTATATTATCCTGAGCACCTTCAAAAAGAGTGCTGGTAATTTCTTTTGTTAAAGCCGTTATAAAACTTGCTTTTTTTGTAGAACCTGGAAAAAAGTTTTTCTCCACTTCCGCCTGAGTTTTTTCGTAAAAATTATCGGATGTGATTTCCGTTTGATAATCGTCTAAAAATATTGGACCCGAGATCTCAAGATAATCTTTAATTACATTCATATCTATGGCGATAACTCCATCAACTGAAATATCTATCTCCTTTTCTAAAAACCACTTAGCCTGTTTGGCTGAAATTGTAAAATCCGGATTCCAATTTGAATCTCTCAAAAACCAATTGGCTTCCTTTAAGTATTTTTTAATTGGTTCGGGTGGTTCGATGTGTCCTTTTAATTGTCCATCGGCTGAATAGACATCCTGAACACTTATTTCGCCAATATTTCCAGAGTTAAATGAGATTAAGGCAAAAGACCCGATAAATCCCCCTGTCGGTCTTAATTCCATATTATTTTGTAAAAGAATAAGGTATTTTTTGTTTTTATTTATTCCCAATAAATCAGGTATTTCATAGAAAAGTTTATTTATGTTTGTGACAAGTTTTCTATATTCTGTAATGTCTACCTTGTTATAAAGATTAGAATAATTTTTAAGTTCTCCTTGAGTAAAGGCTAATTTTGTTTCAATATAATCCAAGTTTGTCACGATCTCCTTTTGTAGTGCCAGTAAATCATATCCTTTATCGGAAAAAATATTGTTTACAAGTATGTGACCTTGTGAAATCAATCCATATCCCCTTTCAGTAATACTGTTGGAATTGTTTAATATATACGAATAACTTGCAGCTGGTTTATAAAAATTGCTAAATAAAGGCACCCCAACTAAAGATTTCGAGGATACTAAGGATAGTTTAGACAAAATCGAAGATGTTTTATTAAGATATCTCGCCGGATCAATTCGGTTAGACAATATAAGTTTTACAGACAGGTAGAAAGAGGCTGCTGATAAAGACAAAAAAATATAAGGGGAAATAAAAAGGAATAAAACACCTAATATCACAGGAATTAGCCAAGGCTTAACTTTCTTAGCTTTTTTAGGAACAATTTTGGTTACATGATTATCTTTAAACCATCTAATTGTATCTTCGAGAAATTTAATTTGATCATCTTTAATTAAATATGTTTCCTTTTCCACATCTATCTGGTCAGGTTTGTTTGAAGCCATTAATTGATACTGGAAATTGGGAGATGATGATTGAAGCTTCTGACACATATCCAAAAGGTCCAAACTGGTTGAAGTAAATGTAATTGCTTTACCATAAGGCCCGAATGAAAAAAGCCATTTCACAATCATCTTCGCCGCTGTTCCCATAAACATTGGAGTAATTTTTTCGTTTATAAATATTTTTAAATTAGAACCTTCCAATATAGAATAAATTACGTCTGAGATTCTATTTTTCGATTCAAGGTTCATTCGAGGTCCAAATAAATTATTGACTACAATAATCCCTGTGTTATCAGAAAGCATAATATTGTTATCAATTTTGACGTCTTCTGAAACAACCAAAAAACCCTTTACACGTAAGGCATTAGAAATCAATCCAAGTTTTTTAAATAGTAAATTATTAGAAGTATTATCAAAATCTAATAAAATAAAATAGTTTGGTTTCGGAAATTTATTAATATTTTTTTCAATCTCGATTATTATGTTTTGTGTTTTTGAAATGTGACTAAGGTTATTTTTCCAAGTGCTGACATCTTCACAAAACACAACAACATTACATTGACTAGATAAAAGATTTTCCAAAAGATATAAAGAAAACGGACTATAATTTGAAATAATAAAAACGGTGGGTTTAAGATTTTCCTTGTAGGCTTTTACAGATTCCATTTATTAATCGTATTTCAATTACCGAATCTTTTCAATTTTTTATTTTGAGTTTTTAAAATGTACCCCGTGATACTTTTATGTTTTCAAGTGATAATTTTTTAAAGGTTCCTGCAAGGACGTGAAACTTTTCACAAAAGACTGTCTAATTTCTGGTTTAATAATATATCTGGTTTTGTGTTCTTTTCTCTGGAAACGTTTTTAAAATTAATTTTAGTTGGACAAGTTTTTAAAATATTTTTTATTTGTAAATATATTTCTTTTAATTTTAAATTTTTAATTTTATATTCGCCGTTTATTTGTTTAACAACCAGTTCAGAATCCAAAATAAAAGTTGTAACGCTTTTAAAATATTTCTGATTTTCACTTAACCAGTTAAGCCCTAAAAGTACTGCACTATATTCTGCATAATTGTTGGTTGCAATTCCCAAATATTTAGCATATGAATAAATATCTTTTCCGTTTATTTCAACAACAAAGGCGCAGGCAGATTTTCCAGGATTACCACGAGAGCCTCCGTCACAATATATTATAATTTTATTATCATCCATTGGTAATTATTATACTTCCTCCCGGCCCCTCCTTAAAGAAAGGCCCAAAAGCATTGTTAATAAAATTTGGTTTTGTCGAAGAGTTAACCAGTAGTGATCAAAAAGTCCTGAAATTAAAACAAAAACTAACGACAAAAATATGTATATATTCAAGTTTTTATTAACAAGTTTAGTAATTAAAAAATAAACAATTACTACTCCGACAAGTCCAGTCTCCGAAAAAATAATTAAATATATGTTGTGCGGAGGTTGAGTGTTTTTGGAAAAGGTAAAAAAATTGTTTAATCCTCCACCAAGAGTTGTTTTGGTAGAAAAAAGCTGCATTGATTTACTTGCTAAAGAAAGTCTGTCTGCATATGTTTCGTTTAATCGCACGTGTTTGAACAAGAAATTAGAATTGACGGCAAACAACAAAGATGCTGTAAACAATAAAATTGGTAAATAGATTTTTGTTTTTAATACAATATTTGGTTTACTAATTATTAGGTAATAAACCATAAACACTACGATAGTTGTTAATAATGCGTTAAGAGATAAAGTAATAAACAAAACCACTAAATCAGTAAGAAGTAAAATCCTTAATACTTTCCTGTCTAATTTAATGTTTCCTTTTTTGTCTAAAGAAAGGGCAAAAACAATTAAGGTTGCTGCAAGAAAAAATCCAGCAAAAGAGTTTGGATGAGGAAAGACTGAGTAGGCCCTCATCAGTTTGTTTCCGAAAATATTCATTAAGGAAATTCCGGGAGTAATAAAACTAAAACTTCTTTCTCCCAAAAAGTAAAATATTCCTCCTAAGGTTTTTTGGGTAAAAAACTGAATAATCCCTATTAAAGAAAACGTAGCCAATGAACAAATCAAAGCGCTTGAAAGAATTTTCTTAATATCCGGTAATTTGCATGAGTAAAAATAATAACCAATAGTTACTAATTTAAAAACCGTTAACCATTTAAATAAAGCTGTTATTGGGGATAGTGCATAAAATATGTTTAATACAATAAAAACAATAGTTATCAAAAAGAGAAAACAATTTCTTTTATTGATTATTTTAAATCTGTCTTTAAAAAATCCCTTTATGAGGTAGGGGAGAAGAAAAAGAAAAATCAGATCTGTAAGATAAAAAGTGGGTGACAAATAGTCTACTCGTATCCCATATATATATGAAAAATCCGGCCAAAAGTGGTATGCAAGCTGGGTAGGTAGCAGATATACTAGCGCAAAAAGTATTAATCTCTCCACTTATTTGCTTTTGGGTTTAACAACAAGGTATCTGTCCTTTCCTTCACCTTGTGATTCAGTTTCAAGTTCTTTGTCCTCAGAAAGGGTAAGGTGAACGATTCTTCTTTGATTAGGAGTCAAATTATATAGTTGTTGGGGTTCTTTGGTTTCCTTGGCCCTTTGGGCTGTCTGCAAAGCAAGTTCCTTAAGTCTGGATTCTTGTTTTTCCTGATAGTCTCCTACATTAACCGCAATTCTTATCCACTCTCCAAAACTATTTCTGGCAATTAAAGCTATTACTGTTTGGATTGCGCTCAAGGTTTCGCCTTGCCTTCCTATAAGAAGGCCTGTTTCGCTTTCAGATTCCAGATTAACAATCACCACTTGAGAATCTTCATCGAAAGAAGCACTAACTTTCGCCTCAGAACCCATAAGATTAAGTAGTGTCTTGGCAATCGCCTCAATCTTGTCGATTTTCTCTTTAGATATGTTTTTGCTCTCCATTTAATTTGGTTTACGATTTTAACAAATTTATCTTCCTTAAGAAAGGGGAAAGACCTCCCCAGCCGGAAGTTTTATATTGCTGCCAAACTTGAAAAGCCGAAAAAACCGCCCAGTAAAGAGCTAGTCCTGAAGAAAAACTCATTCCGAAAATTAATGTCATTGCAGGAAACATATATGTCGTTGATTTTTGCATTGAGGCTTGTAAATCGTCTTCTTTGCCTGGGGTTTTGGATGCCATTTTTTCTTCTATCTTAACAACCGGCGCCATCATTAACGAGGAGGCCAGTTGCAATAGAGCTGCTAAAATAAGTATTGGTCCTGGAATTGGAATTGGAAAACCGGGAATCTTAAAAACATCCGGCTTGGTAATATCCATATATAAGAATTGAGTAGTTAATACTTCACTTTCGTTAAATTTAAGAGGTTGATATAAATACGAATTGATAGTTTGCATACCACCTTCTCCGCCCACTAAAACCTTCGAAAATACACTAAAAAGAGCAATTAGAACAATAATTTGCAATAAGTAGGGAAGGCATCCCGCCCCGGGATTTATTCCCTTTTCTTTGTAAAAATCGGCCTGTGCCTTCATAAGCCCGGATTTGTCGTTTTTGTATTTTTCTTTAAGCTTCTTTAACTGAGGTTCCGCATCTTTAATCTTTTTCATTGATGCCATGTAGGGTTTTGTAAGGGGATTAAGAACAAATCTTAAAAATAAACTGAAGGTTATTATTGCAAGTCCCATGTTCTGCCAAAGAATCTTATAAAAAAGAATCAAGCCGTTGGCAAGTGGTTGAACAAGAATTAAATTGAAAATATTTGTATTCATATTACCGGATCATAACCAGATCCACCCCACGGATTACACCTTAAAAATCTCTTAAATCCTAAAAGAAAACCTTTAAATACGCCATATTTTACTATTGCCTCCTTGGTATATCTGCTACATGTTGGTTGGTATCTACATCCAGGACCAAAATTAAACCTCATAAATCTAGAAATAATTCTATACATATTTTATTCGTAAATTATTTATATAAGGAGGCTTCTTTGAGAGCAATCCTTACTTCGTTAATAATATCTTCTGTGGATTTTCTTAATATTTTCTGCTTAGCAAGAAAAACAACATCCAAACCGTTTTTGAGTTGTCCCAATTCATAACGGACCGCAGCCTTTAGTGCTCTTTTAACTCTGTTTCTATTGGTTGATTCGGGAGAAATTTTATTGGAAACAATAAATCCGAAATTTGAAACATCGGAGTCTTTTCTATCAAATACTGCTATACCAAAAGAATCCGACTGGGTTATTTTTCCTTCTTTTTCAACCCGCTCAAACCTTTTTGTTCCTTTAAGCGTATATTTTGATGCAAGCATTTAGAGGCTAAGTTTTTTTCTTCCTTTATTTCTTCTTTTTTTAAGAACCAGTCTTCCTTTAAAATTACTCATTCTTGATCTAAAACCGTGTGTCCTAACCCGCTTAGTCTTACTGGGTTGATATGTTCTTTTTGTAGACATGCAGGTATTATAACATCAATAAGTAGAATGTCGCAATCAAATAGTTACCCGTTTTTACTTTAAATTAATAATTACCTATTGACTAATTGTGGATAACTTTGTAAATAGGTTTCTATGGATTTAGATAAAAATACTATTTGGAAGGACGCCCTAAACTCAATAAAGGTTTCTGTTTCTTCAGCAATATTTTCTACATGGTTTTCCCAAACTCATATTTCAGAACTTTCGAATTCCGGGAAAAGATACGTTGTTGAAATTGGCTGTAATTCTTCCTTCGTAAAAAACACTATTGAAACAAGATATTTTGGTCTGATACAGGATACTTTAACTAAAATATTGGGAAACCCTTGTGATCTAACGTTTATTATCAAAGAAATCCCGTCCGAGTATAAAAAGGGGGATTTCTCCACACCTCTTTTTGAAACAAGACAAGAAAACAGGGAAGACAGGTTGGATGAAGAGTTTACTAATATTTTGCTTAAAGCAAGGATAAGGCCGGGGCACACCTTTGAAAACTTTGCTGTTTCTTCTTCAAATCAAATGGCTCACGCTGCAGCAGAAGCCGTTGCCCAAAACCCAGGCAAAGCCTATAACCCCTTGTTTGTTTGGGGAGGGGTTGGAGTAGGAAAAACACATCTAATGGTTTCAGTTGCACACGAAGTCTTAAAAAGAGATTCTCAAACAAAAGTATATTTTTGTACAGGAGAGGATTTTACAAATGATATTGTTGAGGGAATAAGAAACAAAACAACCCAAGCCTTCAGAAATAAATATCGAAAGCTCGACATTTTACTTGTCGATGATATTCAATTCATAGCAGGCAAAGATTCCGTACAGGAGGAATTTTTTCACACTTTCAACGCAGTTACTTCCGCAGGAGGGCAAATAATATTAACTTCAGATAAACCCCCCTCCGAAATATCCAAACTCGAAGAGAGGTTAAGAAGTAGATTTGAAGCGGGTCTTATTGTCGACATTGCGCCTCCCGATTTTGAGTTAAGATGTGCGATCACTCAGATTAAAGCTAAGGAGAAGGAATTAACTCTAGAAATGGACCAGGTTCAGATGATCGCTTCAAACCTGGAATCAGCAAGAAAAATAGAAGGCTTTTTGGTAAATCTTTTAACACAGGTAAAAATCAAAAAGGTTCCCTTAACAAGTGAGTTGATAGAAAACTCTTTAGGTAAAGGCGTTGAAACAAACGGAAAACATACAAAAAAAACACCGGAGGAAATATTTGACTGTGTTTCCAAGTATTATCAGATAGGTAAAAGGGTATTGTTGGGAAACTCCCGTTCAAGGCCGGTTGCTAGACCCCGTCAGGTTTTAATGTATCTTCTTCGAACAGAACTTCAAATGCCATTTGAAGAGGTGGGAAGGCTTATTGGGGGAAGGGATCATTCAACAGTTATGCACGCAGTTGATAAAATTACTCAACTTGCTTCAACCAATGTGCAGATTCGTGAGGATATTTTGGGTATAAAAAACAGGCTTTGAGAATATCTTTTAAGATTAATTCACTTATCAACAAAGTATGAACAGTTATCCACAAATTTATCAACAATTCACTAGGCTTATTATTAACACAAATTTTTTCCGAAGCTTGTATTTAAACACTTCTTTCTTTCCACTTATCAACATTGCCTACTACTAGTACTACTAATTAATATATGATATATAAAGTTAAGTTAAAACAGAGAAAATTTAATTAGAAATAAGATAAAAAACACTAAAGAAACTAACTAAAAACATGGATTTAGAAGTATTGCAGGAAAATTTAAATAAGGCTCTTTCAATAACGTCAAGATTTGTTGCATCAAGAGCACAACTTCCTGTTCTTTCAAACATTCTTCTTAAGAGTGATAAAACAAAACTAACACTTTCTGCAACCAATTTAGAAACTTCAGCTTCAATTTCATTAGGGGCGAAAATAAAAGAGGAAGGAGAAATGACAATCCCTGCAAAAAACTTATTTGAAGTTGTAAACAATCTTTCACAAGGGAATATTCATCTTTCTTCTGAAAAGGAAAATCTAAAAGTTTCAAGTTTAGGTTTCAGTGCAAAAATATCCGGAATGAACGCTGCAGATTTTCCGAAAGTTCCCCAAGTTATTAAAAAAGAAGGATCGATTGATCTTTCAAAAACAGAGTTTCTAAAAGCCTTGTCTCAAGTTTCTTTTGCAGCTTCTTCAGATGAAACAAGACCTATTCTTACCGGGATTTATTTTCTCCTTTCAGGTAAAAGTCTTACTTTAGTTTCAACAGACGGATTTAGGCTTTCCAAAAAGATTGTTCATTTGGAAAATTCTTATAAGGAAATAAAAACTGTTATTCCTAAAAACGTTCTTATGGAAGTTTCAAGAATAGGGGAAGAAAATGAAAACACATTACTTGATATTAAAGGTAAAGAAAAACAGGTTGTTTTTGGTTTTGATAATCTAATTCTTTCTTCAAGGGTTTTGGAAGGAGATTTTCCCGATTATGAAAAAATAATACCTAAAGGTTCAAGTGTAAAAGTAAGAGTAGATAAAGAAGAAATACTCAGAGCGGTAAAACTTGCATCTGTATTTGCAAGGGATTCGGCAAACATTGTCAAGATCAAAATTATGAAGGATTCTATAAAGCTTACTGCTGAAAGCTCACAGGTAGGTAGTCAGGAAACAACAGTTGATGCAAAAATTGAAGGAGAGGGATTGGAAATATCTTTTAACTACAAATTTTTAGAAGACTTTTTGAAAACAACTGAAGGGGAAGAAGTTTTAATGGAATTTAACAATTCCGCATCTCCCGGAGTATTTACTGATCCAAAAGACACAGATTTCCTTCATTTGATAATGCCTGTAAAAATTCAGAGTTAAGGAAGATTAACTGACCAAGTTTTTCCTTCTGCGTCGAGCAGGTAAAGAACGTTGTTGTAGGAACCCAGAATAAACCTTATTGAAATCTGATTAAGTTGCGGTATGTCGATATTTGATGTTTGGTATCCAGAAACAAAATTTATTAAAGAAATGCTTACCCCGGGATATTTGTTGCTAAGAATTCCTAATGTATTATCGTCTTTCCAAAACACTTTTTGGTTTGCAAAAGAAAAAGGATGGTTTTTGGTTTCTGTTGTATCTAAATTAAAAAGAATTATATTATCGGACGAGTAAAAAACCAAATTGTAAAATGACGGAGATATTAAAACTCCATTTCCTTTTGTTTGATATAGATATTTTGAATTTGAGAGATCATAAACAGAAAATTTACTTAAATCCATGGCGTCGGCAGAAAGAGAAAAAACAATTTTATTTTCCGGTAAAGAGTGAAGAGAATCTGCAACAAATGATCCAATCTCGTTAGGGTTAAAAGCTTCAATGGGCGATGTATAGAGAACAGATGTTCTGGTAGACAAATCCTGTTTTCCTAAAAGAAACATCTTTTTCGCGCCGGTTTCAAGCGCTATAGAAATAATGGGGGAGATAGTCCTTGCATCATAAATTTTGGTTTGGTTGTTTTCAATATTGATAATAACTATTTTATCTTGCCCTCCTTTTTCTATCAGGGCCACAAAAGGATAAACATAGGAATAGGTATAAACAGGTTTTGAGTATAAAGTGGTTACGCCAGAATCGGTAATTTTAACTAGATAAGAATTGTTTTTGTTGATAGCAATTAAAGCCTTATCAGAAATTGGTCGAAAGTCTTCGGCGAAATAGGGTGATATTTTAAGTATCTTGGGTTCTTCTTTAACTATTTCTTGATCGATTGGAATAAGAACGATTTTTTGGGAATAATCTTCTTTAATTGTTATTTCTTGCTGATAAGGACGGTACCCTTCTTTTACGACTTGAATTTCGTGAATACCTTGGTCGACTTTTATTTTTAAAGCTTTGTTTTTAATTTCGGCTCCGTCAATAAGTACTGTTGAGCCTTGAGGTTCGATTGTTAAACTTAAGGTTGGTTTTTTGGAAACAATAAAAATAAAAATCAGAGAGGTGATGGATATTAATACGGTTAAAATAATTATTATTTTTTTAGTCATATAATTTTAAGGAATACACATTTCTTCGGGTTTACATTTATTATAATCCGGAAACTTGTCTGCAAAATCCTGAGAAGGACAAACCGTGCCACCGTTAACAAAATTAGGGGCACTGCTGATTGCAAAATGCAAATGTTCAGCGGTTCCGTTAGCAGATCCAGACTGATCTGTTGTTGCAATAACATCTCCCGCAAACACAGCGTCTCCCTCTTTCACAAACAATGCACAGTTGTGTGCATAGTAGTAATATCTTCCGTCATTTCCGGCAAGAATCACATATTTTCCCCCTTTAGAATCGGTTAAGCTTATTCCCTCAATACTTCCTGAAGTGTATGCAATTACCGGAGCATGTTTGTTAGCAGGAAAAATATCTGTTGCCAAAGATTTGTCCCAGTGCGTACAACTTTCCCCGGTCGAACCTGAGGGAGCAACCGGATAAGCATATTTATTGTCGGGTGAAAACATAATTCCCGTTGCTTCGGGCTTAACGGCAACATCTCCCATACACTCTCCGGGTATACTTGTTGACGATTTTGGAGGAACAACGTATGCCCCGGAATTAATTATAAATAAAATAATTGCAACTAATATTGGAAAAACAATTATAGTAATGATAATTGGAGTACCTATTGTTACGGCCATCGAAGCACCTAATCTTGCAAAGAAAAAAGCAGTACGCCCAGCAATTTTTGCAAAAGAAGCCCCTGAAAGAATGCCTGCAGAAATTGAAGTAATTCCTAAAACATTTATTATCGGGTTTCTAAATAAAAGTCCGGCCGCACCTATTCCAACAAGCCAATGCGCATTGTCACTTAACCATTGTTTAATTTTTGGTCCGAACTGTTGAATAAAATTCTTTAAATCTTTAAGAATGGAAATAATTGTGATTGCCCATAAAGCAATGTTTAAACCAGGAATAAATGATGCGGGAATGCTTATGCCTATTTTTGCTAAAGCTCCTGCTGCAACTTTCCCCAAATTTGCACCAAGCGCTTTAGCTGCGGTAGTTCCTGTTGTTCCGGCGGCAACGGTTGCGGTTGCTCTAATTCCCAAATCAATTCCCAGTCTTGTAGCTACTTGTGCGATTTTTGGTGCAAACTGAGGAAACAAAAAATTAATAGTTTTTCCAACAAATGAAGTTGTTACAACTTCGGTTGTAGGAGCCATCCCCAAAAAAGGAAGAGCTTGTTTGAAAAGTTGGGAAGATTTTATTCTTGAAACAAACCCTTTAAACGCGCTTTGGGCGGGAAGAGATTCAATTTTATTTGCAACCCATTCTTTAATAACCGATTTTCCCTGATTTTTAATTTGATCAAGAACGGGAGAGTCTTGAAAATTCCGGAAATCGGACTGTAATTGTCCCAAATCTATTTCATATTCGGACTTGTCGGTTTTCTCGTTGGTTACGTTAAATTCTTGATTACCTAAAGGATAAAAAACTTGAATAATTTTTTCTCCCAAGACGGGTTGTATTAAAGATCTTAATTCCTTATTTTTTAGTTCATATAGTTGAGCAAAACTAAGAGATGCTTCAATAATTTCCGGATCTTTTTGCGAGGAGGCAACCGCTAAAAATGCACTGGGAGGAACATCGGTCGTTTTAGAATTTATTTTTGTGTAAAAATCAAGGGCAGCAACCTGACAGCTTTCAGGATCTGCGCCGGTTTTGTTTGAAATTTCCTGTGCCATTTCCGCCACAAAGGTTTTGGGATCGCTCTCTGCGGATTGTATTAACTTACCCAAAGCAATATTTTCCTGTTCGGTTAAGGTTATTTCTTGTGTTTTTTCTTTTGCTTCGAGGTATACCTTTTGACTTTTAATAAACTTTTCGGTTTGAACTTTTCCCTTAACTTCCGATTCCCTTAGAATTTTTTCTCTTTTTACCCTTTCTTCTTCGCTTGATTTCAGGGATTCTTTTGTTGGAGTGGTTCGTTCTACTTTTTCGGACTTTTCCTGATGAAGTTTTTGTTCCCATAAAGTATAAAGTTTTGCATATGCAGAACGGATGTTTTTTTCTCCGGTAAATATATTAATATCCCCCTCAAAATCATCAACACTTTTCCATGACAGATTTAGACCCGAAATAATTACAGGAAGTTTTAGGTTGTCGGAAGATCCTTCAAGGCCTAATTTTTTTCCAAGATAGCTGTCACAGGTTTTCAAAATTTCCTCCAGTTGTCTGGAGGTTAATAAATTTATGTCCGGTAACCTAGTCATGGCTGTTTAGCAACAATATCCTGCGGCTTTGATGTTATGAGCTGATATTCATCTTGCGAAGCTGTAATTCTAATTGGTGCATGATGTGGTCCAGCAAAAAATATTCCTTCTCCAACATTCGCGGCAAGAAGTAAATTCTTTTCTCCCTGAGAAAGATAGAAAACTTCTCCCACTTTATCAATTGCCGCAGGGGATTGTTTTAAAAGAAGTTGTAGGGCGGAATTGGTTACAATTGCTTTTCCTATATCCTGGGAAAGAAAGTCTTCAACATCTTGGGTAATTGTTGTTAACCCCAGGAAATACTTTCTTGACCTTTTAACGACGGACCAAAGAAACTGAGCGGTATCGGGGTATTTCATCATGTGCCAGGCCTCCTCGATGATTAAGAGACGTTTCCTGAGGTCTTTTTTAACTCTTGTCCAAATGTAATCAAGAATTATAAACATAGCGATTGGTCTTAATGCATCTTGTAAGTCTCTGACAGAAAAAACAGTAAAAGGATTTTTTAAATTAACGTTTGTTTGCTGGTCGAATATTCCCATGAAACTTCCTCTGACAAACTTTTCTATTCTTGCGGCCAAATCCAAGGCTTCGGGCGATTCCATACCGATTAAGGTTTTATAAAGATCTTCCATTAAAGGAGGTTCTTTGGTTTGTGTTGCGGGATCTTGAGTTATTCCCTTGGCTCGGTAGCAGGTAACTAATGCTCTATCAAGCAAAGCTTCCTGTGTAGGTGTAATTTGACCCATGATTACTTTAAATAGAGAATGTAAAGAAAGAATCTTAAGTCCCAATTGGTTTTCTCCCTCTTCAACAGCTTGGGATAAGTCAAAAGGATTTATTTTGGAGGGAGAGTTATATCCAAAAGAAATATATTCTCCACCGACAGCTTTTGCTAGCGGTTTATATTCTGTTTCGGGATCAATAATCATAATTTCTGTTCCTAACATCAAACTTCGAAGAGCCTCCAGTTTGATAAAAAAGCTTTTTCCGGCACCCGATGTAGCAAAGATCGTCATGTTCGGATTCTCCAAAGAAAATCTATCAAAGATAATGAAAGATTCGTTTTTGGAATTAATTCCATAAAGAATTCCATGGTCGCTTGATAGTTCAGCAGAAGTTAAAGGGAATGTTGTGGAAAGGGATGTTGTGTCCATGTTTCTTGTAATATTTAATCTGTCGAAACCGAAAGGAACCGTGGTTAAAAAGCCCATATCCTGATCAAGAAGGGCGTGTTTGGCAACAATCATTAAAGAACCAAGTGTTGACTCTATCTGTTTTGTTGTATGGTTAAGGTCTTCAAGGTTGGCTGCAGGAATTGTGATGTAAAACCCGAATTCAAAAAACCTTTCAGCGCCTTTTACAAGTTGTTCCTGAAGGCTTCTTGCATCTTCCAGTTTTGCTTCGGTTGAAGGATCAAGTATCTTTCCTCTTTGAAGGTCTGTTGAAATTTCCGCTTCCATTTCTGCGATCTTTCTTCTTAGATCGTCAAGAACGGATTTTCCGTCAACGGGATAGATGTAAAAGGAAATGTCCAAAGAACTGTCGAAATTAACAATCGGCTCAAGCCACCCGGGAGTTACAAACCTCGGGTATCCTGCTACAAATATGGTTCTAAAATAGACATCGTTTATTTTGAAATAATCAAAATCAACCTCTATTTTTTCGGGTGCAATGATGTCATCAACCCTTAGTTCCTTTTGCTTCAGGGCAAAAGGAACACTCGGAATAACCGGTTTTGCAGCAACCTGCACGGGAGCTTGTTGGTTATTTATAACACCTTTTATTTGATTTGTTTGATTCATAAATTTTCCTCCTTTTTTCTAGGTTCGGGCTTAACGGGATTGTAGACTTCGTGGTACAGAGAAACCAGATTTTCAGTTGAAAGCTGTCTTAATTTGATACTTAATCTTCCCATTTGCCTTATAAGATGGTCCCTTCTTGGGTAAAGAATAACCTTGGCTTTTTTAATTACGTAAGATTTGGGGTAAGGAAGAGGGCCTTTGCCTTTGGTTATGGAAAGAACCGATTTGGTAACTCCCAACTCCAGTGGACTAAAAGGAAGAACAACAAAAAACTTTTTCCCTAAAACATTCCTTTTTTTGACGGATTCCAGAATGAATTTTCTGTAAGATTGCATCAACCGGTAAAGGCCGGGGTTTGCAATTTTTTTAGCAGATTCATCAAGATAATTCATGTAACTGGAAATGTCCTTTTTTTGGCTTCTGACCATGAATTGAATTGAAAAAGTAAGGGAATTAAGAAGTGCCGCGTAAGCTGCAATTACAGCTTCCTGTTCCTTTTCCGAAAGAAGACTAAAATTAAGAGAAGTTGATTCCAAAACAACTGCAGCCCCCCCGTCTTTATAAAGAACAATATCATCACAAATATCAGCAATAGGAAGATGTGTTTGCGAAGAAGCCGTAAGCGGCACATCAGGTATGCTTAAAAACGGAATTTTGGGAATTTTAACAATCTTTTTCATAATTGATTTGTTTTAACTACAGTTTCTTGATTTATACCAGTTTGTAAAACCTGAGAAGAAACACCCCCCGGAATTTTATTACCAAAAACCGCAATCGGGGGGATAATTTCCCCTTCGGCCTCAAAAGAAATGGGGTCGAAATTGAAACCTTCCTTTTCGGTAATGATTTCATACTTTCCGCTCATTAATGGTGTTACAACCATGAAGTGTCCGAGTTTATTGCTTTTAAGAGCTCTTACCGGTCTTCCGGAACTGTCTCTAATTTCCATAATTGCACCTTCCACAATATGTTTTTCCTGATCAACAACCTGACCTGTTAATGTATTTGGAGAAGTTGGCGGGCTTGGTGGAGCAGCATCAATTGAGAATTGTGCTTGTTTTTGAGCAACTAAATTTTGGCCCAATGAGGTTGGTGTAACTTCAGTGGTTGAAATAAGTGGAGTAACATTTTCTTTAAAGGATGTTTCTTCAACAACTAGTTTGGGTATATTTGTAGCAACGGGAATTTTAATAGGAATTTCATTAGGTACAGCAACCGGTTTAGGAGGACCTTCTTGGATACCAACTTGGGGAATAGTAGTAGAAGTTACTTTCATGGTGGGAATTACGCTGGAAAAAATACCGGATAGGCCCGAAAGAAAAGAATTTTCAAGTTTTTCCAAACTTCCGGCCAGGTTACCACCAGAAGAAGATTTTAGATATTCCTGCAATTTTGCCTCTCCCCCGGGATATACAATTTTTTCGGTAGGGGCAGTTGCCTCATCTTGATAGTAATTAAATTCGTTTTTGGTTTTTTTCCAAAAAAACAAAGAAGGAGAATAAACAGATTTAAAAAAGGCAATGATCCAGCGCTCCAACGGTCTTTCCTCAAGAGGTAAAAAGGCAAGGGCAATTCCCAGAAGTGCAAAAAAGACAACCAAGGGCCACTTAATAATCCCCATTAAAGGAAGGGAGTAGATAATAATTGAAATCAAAGCACCCCCCGCAATCTGAAAAAACTGCTTAAGGGTCATATCACCAACAAGTCGAAATTGATATGAGGAAATTTGTTGTGGTATAGGATGACTTTCCATAGGCAGTAATAATACCTTCTAGTTTTTAGATTACAGCGTGAACAAGGAAGTGCAACAAGAACACCTTTTCACAATCAAAAGTACCATTTGCTAGTTTTGTTGATTAAATGATAAAATTCGATAGATATGTCACCAGCACCTGAACAAACAGGTGGCTTCCAGCCGCCTGAAGGTAATAAAACTCCTGAGGCGGTTATGGCATGGTTGGCCGAGCAAGGGAGGGCTAATGAACTTTCTGCTCTTCAAAAAGCATCGGATTTTGTTGAATCAGTTCGGGGCATCGATTCTCTTGAGAAAGGTAATTTTTCTGAAGAAACCCAAAGACAAATACGTGAGGCGGCCACAACGCAAAATTTAACTGAAGATCAAATAAAAGAAGGGTTAAAAACAGAGGCGTATGAAAAACTCCGTGAGAAATATGAAGATTATGTAGTTGCACAATTGGGACCAATTTTAGATATGGAGGATGCCTTTGACAGGCTTCACCAAGAAGTTCCGTGGGAATCGAGATATGGAGAACAAACATATGGTTCGATTGTTGATTTAGTTGATAGTGCTTTGCGAAAAACCAGAAGAGTAGAAAATCCGGAAGACAAGAAAATTGAGGTAGCCCTTCTTAAAGAAATGAAAAGAACCGCTTTGTGGGCTCAGGGGAACTTTTTTGTGTTGGAGGGTTCTGCAACATCCATAGACACCTATTTTGCGGGAGAAGATCAAATAAGACAACTTCTTACTAATCATGTAAAAATTACAGAAACTGCGTTTGAAAAAGCGTTTAGTAAAAATCTTCCGGGTCTAGAGACAGACGATGAACAAAAAATAAGATTTAAGGAAAAATTTTCTAAGGATACAGAATTAGGACAAGGAGTGGAAGGTGTGAGAGAACTTCTAACCACATTTCAGGATGACAGGATGCACATAGCAATGATGGTCGCGGAAGTTCAACAAGAGGATTTTGATAATCCGCCTTCACAAGATGCAGCAGTACGCCCAAGAGAAAGAGATGCGATGTTTATTGATGAAAGACACAGACATTTTGTTCATGAAATATTTGCAACAAGAGAAGTAGACAACAGTGGTACGGAAGGCGAAATAAAGTATGTTACATGGGTTGATAAAAACGGAAACAATCGTGTGGTTCCTGAACAACTTTTGAATTATTACAACATGGAACCGACAGAAGACAACAAAAGAAGATATAAAGCACTTATGCAAGCGGCACTATCCTTAGATGCCCTTAGACAATTAAATGAGGGTGGCGATGTTGTTGATATTGGGGAGGCAGTAAGAAAAAAGGCTGACGAAATACTTAAAGGTCTTTACGGTGAAGAAAAATATAGTCTCAGAGATAAACTAGCAGGAGTTATTGCAAGAGCGGGTATTGACATAGATTCTGGTTTAATGGCTTGTGGAGAACTTGGTTGGGGGTGGAGATATGAAAAATTCAGATGGTCAGGTTTAACTTCCGAAGAACAAAGACTTTATGTAAATATTAAACAAGATGGTGAAGCGGAAACAAAATGGTCTGATTTATCTGCAGGCGAACAGGCAGAATATTTGAGAAATCATCCAGGAAAAACACCAGAAGATTTTGAAAAAGTTAAATTGGATTGTGGTTTTGTTGTTTTTCGCACATCTGAAACAGGTAGTATTTATTCAGCACTCGATACATGGTCTCCAATGTATCCTGACTACCACGTTTGGATGTACCACGGTAATGCTGAAACAACAAGCCAGTTATTACCAGCAACGCCCAACGATTTTAGAATGGAAGCAATTACCCATAAACCAGACTGGAGACCCCCAATTGAAAACTATCTTAGCTATAACGAAATTAATAGAAAAATGCTATATAAATTGTTTTCTGGTGGGTTTAAAGATAATGAGATTTGGAGTGGAACAACCTTTGGCGAACTCGATCCTAGGGTAATAAAGTATATGAAGAAGAATATGAAAGCTTGGGTGTCTTGGCCCACATTTGGTAAAACTAAAAGTGGAAAAGAATGTAGGTTTGCTATTCCAATGTTCATACCAGCATCTTGGTTGTCCATTAATTTTTGGAGAGCTTTAGGAGAGAACGGAAAAGATGCTAAGAATGCCCCAAGTCTTTGGGAGAGATTTAAAGAAGGATCAAAATTATCTGAAGTTCCATATACTCAATACAAAGACCTTTCTGTTGACTGGACCCACGTTAACGCCGCACAGTTTGCGCGAGTTTTAATGATGCAGTTTTTACCACATAAATTATCAAATGACATAAAAGGAGAATATGATAAATTTTTTCCAGATGAACCAAGTGCAGAAGCAATTAAAGAGTTGGCTAAACGTATAAGATTAGGTACAAGGGGAGAGCCCGCAGACATGGGTGTAATTGAAATAGCAATGATTCCAATGTTACTTTCGCTGCACCTTTACAAAAAATATTCCCTTATAGGTAGATATTCCACTCCAACGTCCGGACCCGCAATGGAATTAGATTGGCGATCAGCCGTGAGCGGTTGGCAAGTTGAAATGGCTAATTTACCCCCCCAAAAAGGATTAAAAAGAAGTGCAATCAAAAACTATGGTAAGTCAATGGCTATGCTTATGGATTTTTATGCACCCATTTTCCTTAGATATGCCGAACTTGCAGCAAGCATGATAAAGAACGAAAACCTGGAGAGTAATTTTAGATTAACAAAAAGACTAGATACATCTCAACTAAGAGATACTGATTTAGAAACCATAAAAAAACTAATTCACTAAAATTGTTTTTAGGGTTATGGGGTAATAACACCAGCCTTTCTACCCGTCTCTGTGGCTACCCTTCGGCGTTCTTCGAAAAACCTCGATACCCTATTTCCCGTTCCTCCACGAGACGTAAAGTCTCGCAATCCTGCCCATATGTTGGGGGCAGTAGTCAAACTCCATCCTTCTCGAGCCTGATTTACAAACGGTGCGCCAGTCATGCCCCAGGCACCTTTAGCTATACCAGTTGCTTCATTCATTGCTGAACCATAATCGAATTTTTCTCTCATAAAGATTGATTTTAACATATTTGGAACTTTTGGTATTAAAACAATTGCGCCAAAGCTTATTGCCATAAAAATTATTGGGGTTAGGACCTTTCCTGGGGCTAATAGGGGGGGAGACCAAAGTGAAGCCCCTAAAAGACCAAGATTAAATCCGCCAAAGACTTGAACAAGCTCCACAGCCCAATTGTGAATAATAGCCACATCAAGTGCAGTAACTACGGCATAAATCAGAAAGAAAAACGCAAGATAAAAAAGAGCCCCGATTACAGGGAAAACAAGAACATGTGCCATCAAATTTTTAAACCACACGCCAAAACCCATTTGTGGAACTAGTGATCCAAGCATAATTTGAATTGGTGCGACAATAATTGACAAATATATTTGCACTAAAGTTTTGATTAAAACAAAAGGAACCTTTACTGTATACCAGATTACAAGAATCAAAATCCAAACCCAAATAATAAACATAATAACAGAGGTCAAAGATCCGAATATGGAAGCCGACATGAGTGATGTAACGAGGGTTATTAAAGCAACAACAAAAAAAGTTATGGCATATATAAGCATGTATTCTAGAATAACAAATCCTTCAAATAATATTGTGTGGCCACTAATGAAGGCATAAGTTAACGACACACCAAGCTTGCCTGACATAGCTATCCCAGCTGTTGCGAAAAGAGAAGAAATAAGGCCGATGACTATGTACATAATATCTATCGCAAATCCTGCAATTGCGTAAGAAAAAGTGACCAGAATCATAGCAGCGATAATTTTGGGCAAGGCTGATTGAACGGTAATAACTGTTTGTGGATTAAGTTTTACCTTAAACATGATCATAAACGAAAAAACGACAGCCACGACTACCAGGAGTAGGTAGGCAATATTTCTAGTACCCCTCCACAACTTTTGTACTGCACCAAGTGAGCTAAATCCAAATCCTGTTTGAGCCTTGGCCTCTGAAGCGAAACGTACGTTATGAAAAGTGTTTTTTAAATAAGCTATACCAGAGAGAGACCTTCCTTCTAATCCTAAAGCGTTTGACCAAATATTATTGGTTGAATTTCGAGTGTCAACAAATTTATCAATAATTCCTCTAATTTCAGTTAACAGTTCTTCGAGTTTTCCTTGACAGCCCGTTAAAATAAATGTTGCATCCGTGGCTTTCAGTACACAAACAACAAATGGTATGTTTTCTCCGACAACAGCATTAATGGTGTTTGAAAGTAAACTATACACAATCCATTGAACTTGTGCTGCTGTGTAACGTTCCCCAAAAATTTCATTAGAAGGAGAAGTTTCTTTATCATATACTTTTATGTACCACTCGGTGGGGCTTTGTGAATACCAAGGACTCTGTGCCTTAGCAGAAGGAGCAAGAAATGTTAAAAAACTGGATATTAAAAAGAAAAAAGAAAAGAAAGCAAGAACTATTTTTTTGAGCAGTTTCTTCATGGTTTTATATTATCAAAATAATTGTTTAAATGTTAGCCTTATTCATATAAAGAACAGGTAATTGGCATTCCTGCGTCATTCATTTCCTTAAAATTACATTCTTCACAAAATGTAACATCCGGACCGGATGTGAGAATACCTCCGTTATCACAGTAATACTCTACAGCATCGCAATAAGTTTTCCCCGCACCCCACCTAAACTGTGAACAGGCTGTAGGAAAACAGCCGTTTGTTACACCATAGAAGTATCCGGCTGCCGTGTAACTACCGTCCTCAATCGAATAGTTTTCAAGAATATAATCTCCATCAGTTGCCCAACCACTTAAACACTTTTGGTCAGCCTGACAAAGTTTAAAAAGAAGCGCCCTTGCTAAAAGTTCTGCAGAATCGGTGTAATCACAAAGATCTAAACCGTCTCCACCGTCCCACGCATCATATTGATTACATCCGATGTTTGCTGGCCCACAGTAATTTCCATTGCAACAGGCAAATGCTTTATTTGACCTATTGCATATACCACTGCCAATAAATATTGGATTGTTTCCGGTTTCAACTTCAATAATTCCTTTAAGCATACAGCAGGGAATTTTATATTTGTCGGCGATGGCACAAATATCCCCATCTTCACCACCACCCTCAACATCACCAAAGGATATTGTTTCCCCATAACCCTTTGGTCTAAGAGCTGTTTGAATTCCTTTTAAGAAATATTCCGAGATTCCTCCCAAGTGGGGAAATTTAAGTTCCCCTGTTGTTTTAGTACCCCCCACCGAAATATCTACCAAAGTTGATCCGGCCATGTCTTTAATGATTCCTATTTGTGTTCCTACTTTGGGATATATTCTTTTAAATATTGATGTGGGACCGGCCACCAGCTTTGACCAAATATTTTCAACCTTGGGTGTATATGATCTTGTGGAAAGGGGGATTTGAAAAGTTTTTGTGCAGGTGTTATTAACTACTCCACCCACAAAATCTGCACATTCCAAATCTGATTCGCATTCATTGTATTCAACATTACAGTTACTTGTTGCTAGAGAATTGAAAACACATTTTTTTGCAGAACAGATATTACACGAAAGTGGATCGTGAGCATTTTCGGAAACAACATAATCGCAGGTAAAACTTGCGTTATATGAAAGTTTGCCCACAATTTCGGTTGCAAAAAGGTTATCCCCCTTGTTTGATCTAACTTCAACGGTACTGCATGATTTTGGAGTTTCTATTCCGGAATAACTGACTTCTCCCAACATATCTCCGCCCGCACCTTCATATAAATAAGTTTCCCGAAGAAGTGATGCCAGTTCGTCCGATTTTTCCATGTGGGAAAAGAAAAGATCTGATGGTTTTTCTGTTGAGAAACTTGCACTGGTAATATTTACTTGCCCTTTTGAATCTTCGGTCGAAGAAAGTGGGACATACGAAAAAAGATCCGCCCACTTATTTGGTATCAAGATGTTTTCCACACAAACAAGCATTCTTGGAAGAGGAATAATTATGCATAATTTACCACGCCATTCGTTGTATGCTTTTTTGTAAGTTAAATCATCAAATGGGTTTCCATCAGAATCTTTTCCCCATGAGAGGGGTGGCAACCTACTGTTCCAGGGTTTATTCTCAGAGATTACCTTTTGAATTATGTCTCCGGGGACAGAAGGAATAATCTTGGCAAATAATTTCATAACAGAAAGTTCGGCACTAATTAAATTATTAATAACAGAAAGATCTTTTTCCCATTCGCTCAGTTTTATTTTTTCACCTTCAGGACAGGGGACAGAATGTTCTCTTCCGATACCCAGTTTTTCAAGAGCCCACTCAAGTGTGGCGGGAAGAAGTAGTGTATCAAGTTCTGTCTTTGTACAAACAACTGTTTGATTATTTCTGTCTTTTGGGGGAGTAATATTATCATCATTCAAGTTTTTTCCGGAAACACGTTCGATGGTTTCTATTCTTTTTGCAAGTTGAATTTCCTGAGGAAGAAGCTTGGCTATGGGGCCGGAATAATTAAGAAGGTTTTTTTGCTCTTCGGTATCAAGATCGGATTCTGTTGGATTCGGAAAACCGTATTCTTTTTTAAATGGAACCCCGCTTAAATACCAGCTTACATACTCGTTTACCTTTTCTGCATCCGTTATTATATCTTCATCGTTTTCTGTATTTTTAACCTCTTCAGTATTTCCCATTATGGGAAGATTTGCGTTTTCAAGATTAATAACTACCCTATCGTCAATCGGTTTTTGATATGAGCAAGTTATTTTATTTGTTCCGTTGAAAGTGCAATTAGGATCATCAGGATTATATTTTACAGTTGCTGTCTGGGTTATTGTTAAATCGCTTCCGCAAAAATTTGCAAGTTCTCCGCTAGTGACATTGATGGGTTCCGTAGGATATGGTCTTAAATAATGGCACTCACCCTTTTTACAAATCTGCGCTTTTACTGTGGAAAAATAAGGAAAAATAAAAACAAGCAGAAAAAAGATCGGGGCAAATACAAACTTTTTCATAAATTTATTATATCAGTTAACCCTAGAGGGAATTTGTTATTTGGAAGATGCCGACCTCGACCCCTGTAAGTTCTGAAATAAGAAGAAGAATTAAATATGAAAGAATTATTAAAATAAATCCACTAACTGCATAAGTTAAAGTTTTTTTTGCTCCTTCTAATGCTTTGGGATCCCCACCTGATGTAATAAATTTAAGACCCGAAGAAAGAAGAAGAATGAAAAAAACAATCCCCGCTATTCCCAATACGGCAGCTACTACATTTTTAAATACACACTCCAAATTTTGCAATGTAGCAATGCCGCTAACATCAACAGGACAATCCATAATTAGATTTTAAACTAACATAGAAATAAGGGCAAGGAGTGTCTGTTTAAAGTTAAACGGCTGAAGGGATATCGAGAACCAAGATATCTACTCCGAAGAAAACTTTAATAAGTGCAATTATTGCCCAAGCGGCAAAAACAATTACAAGCCCAACTAATGCTGCGGTAATTTGATTTCTGGCAGCTTCTGTGTGTGCTTTATCTCCTCCCGATGCAATCCACCTAATTCCTCCAATAACCAGAATAAAAAAGAAAACAATAGCAGCTATTACTAATGAAAACTTAACTAATGCAGAAACGATTGATGTAATTGTAATACCACCCAAGGGTTTAAAATTACCTGAAGCGTTTAAATCTACAATTTCACCTGCTTGTGCCAACAAATCTTTCATACTTTACCAATTATCGTATTAGTAAGCTACCTATGTCAAGGGTTAATATTGAAATACCAAAGAAATTTTCGATTAGTTTTAGAATTGCAAATACTGAGAAAAGAATAAAAAGACCAATTATTGCGTTTGTAATTTTCTTTTTAGCTTCTTCTAGCGCAGTTTTATCTCCTCCCGAAGAAATCCATTGAATCGCCCCTATTATCATAATAAAAAAGAACACAAGAGAGCCAATTATTAAAGCCAAGGTTAATAGCTTAGGAAGAAAAACTTGAAAAAAGCCAATCCCGCTTTCTCCGGCCAAATCGTTTAATTTTCCAATAGCTGGATTTTTAATATCGAAAGCATTAATGTCAGGCGCTATGCGTTCATCGGGATTCATGTTATTTTGTTATTTGTTCAATTAACTTAGCTGGACTTAAGAAATTTTCAATTCCCAAAAAGCTACCAATTAAACGTACGACAAATATTGCAGCAACTGTTACAACTAGACCAATCAATCCAGCTGTTATTTTCTTTTTTGCCGTTTCCATAGCTTGTTTATCGCTTCCTGCTCCAATAATTGAGATAGCTCCTGTAATAAAAACAAACAAGAACCAAATGAAAGCAACAATGGTAATAACTCCAATAATTCGAGATATAAACCCACCAAAAATTATAGCTGCATTATTCGGTGTGGTGGTTTCCAACCCGTAATAGCCAAATCCTTTGAATCCGCCAGGTGGAGAGATGTCTATAGATGATAATTTCATAATGTTGGGATAACTGGTTTAAGAATAAAATTCCAATTTCCAAAAATTAACTTACCAAATATTGCAGCCAAGGTGAAAGATCCGGCGGTAACAGCAAGTCCAAGTGCACTTTGCCAAATTCTACTCCAAGCCCCTGCAATTTTTTTAGGGTCTTCACCTGCAGACAAAAAACTATAACCAGCCAAAACCAAGTTGATAAGAGTGTAAATCCCTGCACCAACAACCAGTAATTTTAAAACTATGTCAAGGATAGTACCAATAGCCAGACCAGGATCTGAGGAATATTTAGATATTGCTGGGGGTGGTTTTACTTCTCCAAATATTTTGCTGGCGTCGGTCAATAATTTATTCATTCAAGTAATTCCAAACCGGTTATTTGTCCTATCAATTTTACTATCCAATATGCAGTAAATACAACAACAAAACCAATAAGTGTTGAAGTTAGTGCTTTCTTTCCTTTTTCAAGTCTCTCGGGGTTATTTTGTCCCGCTCCCGCAATAAGACCAACACCTCCGATTATAAAAGTAACCAGAAGTATTAAACCCGCAACAACAAAGGCAATATCAAGCCCAAGAGTAACCATATCACCAATTGTTTTACCATTTCCGAAACGTGATCCGAAAGTTGTATTTATGGGAACTTGGGTAAGATATTTCATTTAATTTGGTAAGCCTCCTGTAATACTAAATATATTGTTTATTATTTGAATATCAAATATTTTACCAATAAGTTGAGTAATCCAATAGGCAAGAAATACAATTACAAAACCTATTAATGCGTTTGTAATTTTACCCCGTGCACCTTCCACCTTTTTAGGCTCTCCAGCAGCGAGCATTAATTGAAGTCCTCCCAAGATAAGATACAAAAGAAGCAAAATTCCGGTAATTGTAAAGACATAAGGAAGAATGTCCGAAATAATTTTACCAATACTCGTATTAGTAGCTATTTTCGCTTTGGGAAAAGCTCCATGTTGAATTTCTTCAAGCATATTATTGATTAAAACCGAATTTATCTAGTCCAAGTATATCAACCCCAATAATTTTTAGAATAACTACCGAAAAAATCAAAAGAATAAGCCCCGATATTGCAGATGTTAAAAGTTCTTGGCCGGCCTTAAGTCTTTCGGGGTTTCCTGCTGAGGTCATTATCATGAATCCCGCATAGACAATCAAAAGAAAAGCAATTCCTCCTCCAATTCCTACAGCCCATTTAAGCAAAAAAGACATAAATAAATTATTGTCAAGAACCGGAACACACCCTATTGCCGTATTTACCTTTGTACCAATTCCGAAGATTGGGTCGCACCAAAGATCTTCACTAATACCACTATCTGATGTCCCAATCGTAGTTTTTTTAGCATCACATTCACTTTGTGTGTCGCAACAAAAGTTACCATTGCTAACGGGACAAACAATTTTAGAACAAGAACCCGGTTGTTTTCTGTCACAAGTTGCTGAAGTATTTTTTGAAGAAGATAATAAAAAACAAATTGACAGCAAAAAGATTGCAATTATTTTTTTCATTCCTTCTTGAGTTTATCACAACCTGTATAATGAAAAAAGACAAATGAAATTAAAGTTATTTATTTTTTTGTTTTTTAGCATTCTTTTTTTTGGTGTCTATAATCTTACTTTTGCTGTATCCGAATCAGACTGCTTAAATAAATCCGCAAGTGAGCTTTCTACGGGAGAAATGGATGAATGTTTAAATGTAATTCTTCCCCGTATTGCCTCCGCATATGCTCCGGCTCAGGAAAAAAATAAACAAGATCTTGCAAATCTTAAAAAACAACTGGATAGCTTGAACAAAAGAATAATTTCTCTTTCCAATGAGCTTAAAAACAAAGAAAAAGAAATTAAAAATGGTGAAGAAGATCTGGCTTTTGCTCAAGAGGTACTAGACGAAAAAGCAAGAAGTCAGTATATAGATTCCCGTCTATATGATCCCGTTCTTTCTCTTCTTTCCGCGTCCGATGCTTCCGAAGTATTTCGTAGAATTAAGCTCAGGGAAGTAGTTGCCGAGGAAGACAGAAAAACCATAGAAAAATATTCCCAGGACATTATTTCTTTAAAAGAAGAAAGGGAAGCTTTAGAAAAAAACAAAATATCTTTGGCTTCTTTGCAAAAAACGGTTAATGAACAAACCAAGTTTTTGCAAGGAGAGGTTGATAAAGTAGAAAGTTTTCTTTCAGTTCTTTCCAGTAAGCAGCAGGAAATATTGGCTGCAAAATCAGGAAGTTTCATAGCATCGGTGGGAGATAGCGAACTTGCGGATGACTACAATGCATCCATTAAAGGTTTTCGAGAAGCTGCTCCTTCAGGAAGTTATGCCATATTTTCTTTTGGAGGATATACCCACAGAAAAGGAATGAGTCAGTACGGAGCCCGCGGAAGAGCTCAAAACGGTCAAAATGCAAACCAGATACTTAAGGCTTACTACGGAAAAGAACCTGTAGGAAAAGATACGGGAGGAACAATAAGCGTTTCCGGTTACGGGAACTTAAATTTCGAAGACTATTATCTTATGGGAATTGCCGAAATGCCATCTTCTTGGCATATGGAAGCTTTAAAGGCACAGGCAATTGCCGCAAGAACATATGCTTACAGATATAAAATTGAAGGTAAGACAATTTGTACAACCGAAAGCTGTCAGGTTTTCAGAAAAAGTAAAGCAGATAATCCTCCGGATTCTTGGAAACAAGCTGTTCAGGCAACTCGTGGACAGATTTTGGAAGACGTTGTTACCTATTATTCTTCAACTACCGGAGGTTATATTACTACAATGGGGTGGGACACAACTGACGGCGGAGGGGGAGGAAGCTTTTTGGATAAAACATACGAAAAAATCGGAGGAAGCCCTTGGGTTTATAAGTCTTGGTATAAAAACAGAAGCGGAAATTCCTGTGCCAGGGGAAATCCTTGGCTGACAAACGAAGAACTAACAGACATAGTTAATGCTGCAATTACCCTTAAGGGAGGCAACGATTCTCGAATTACTCCCATAACCACATCTTGTTGGGGAGGAAGCCCCTATTCTTACGAAGAGATGAAGGCAAAAGGCGGGGTTTCTTCAATTTCCTCTATTTACGTAACCCAAGGAAACGGGGTTACTAATCAGGTTGTTGTTAACGGAAACATTTATTTAACCGGAGACGAGTTTAAACAGGCATATAATTTAAGAGCTCCGGGATATCTCTCAATTCCCCAAACAGGTTTTGCCTTCTTTAACATAGAACATAAATAAAGTATTTAAGAACACAAATAATATTAAGAACATAAACAGTTATCCTTGTAAAGATATTTATATTTTTCTTAAAAGAAGTAGTGGAAATTTAACTTGGGTGGTATACTTTAGAAAACTAAGATGCCTGACGTATTTAAAGCTCATAAAGCGCCCAATCTTCCGGTAAATCCCAAAGTTCCTCCGGGTTTAAACATTAAAGGTTTGCAAAGATATTCCCACGGTCCGTTTTCTTCCTTTTTCTATCTTCCCTCAACAATCAAATTCATAGGAAAGGATTCTGATGAAAAAATAATTCTTTTTTTAAGAAGACACCCTATTACAAATATTGGTTGGATTTTAATTACTTTAATCCTTCTTTTTGCACCAATGTTTCTTTCAATATTTCCCATTCTCTCTTTTTTACCAGAAAATTTTAAGTTTATTTCGGTTGCAATCTGGTATTTATTGACAACCGCTTTTGCTTTTGAATCCTTTTTGGGCTGGTTTTTCAATGTCTGTATCGTAACAGATGAAAGAATATTTGATGTTGATTTTATGAATTTGGTTTACAGGGAAATTAGCGAGGCAAATATTGATCAAATTCAGGACGTAACCGTCAGAATGGGAGGAGTTATTAGAACCGTTTTTAATTACGGCGATGTTTTAATTCAAACCGCAAGTGAAGTTCCGAGGATCGAATTTTCTTCGGTTTCAAAACCCGATCTTGTTGCAAGGGTCTTAAGAGAATTAAGGGTTGAGGAAGAACAGGAAAAAATAGAAGGGAGGACAAGATAGTGGCAGGTTCATCAGTAATATTCGGAATTTCAATCTGGCTTGTTGCAAAAACCTTTGTCCTTATCTTTCTTATTATGTATATAGTTTTTTCTCTTGTTATGCTTAGACAAATTAAACTTATGCTTACAACAGTTGATATGGGATTTAACCTGCTGATAAGAATGATCGGCTGGATGCACTTTCTTTTTGCTGTTGGAATTTTTGTGATAGGATTTGTGATATTGTGAGCCTTACTATACTTTCTGCAAAAATTACTGGAACACCCAACGATTCGGGTTGGACCCAGGTTCATGAATTTAAGCCTGAAGACTTAGAAAAACTGGAAAAAAGAGGACACTTCTTTGCGGTTATAGGAACAAGAAAAAAAGAAGAGGGGGTAACTTCGGTTGCTGCAGGAAGAGAGCTTCTCTCAAGACTTCATGAGGAATATTTCGGAAACATGGAAGGAACGCCATTTAATGTTCTTAAAAGTGCGGTTTCCAAAGTAGCAGGTGAATTTTCCCAAACATGGGGAGATGTTGAAATAATTGCAACCGCAATTGTCGGAGACGTTGTTTATTCTGCAGCTTACGGAGGAGGAAAAGTGGTTATCTATAGGGAAGGGGCAGTTGCAACAATTATTGAAAGCTATGGTCAGGAAGCTGCAGTTGCCTCTGGATATCCCAAAGAAAAAGATTATCTGGTTTTGGGGACAAAAGTATTTTTTGAAAACCTTCCATCTGGTGTACTTAAGGCTTCTCTTGAAGGTCCGGGGGCATCTGCATCAGCAGAATCTTTAGCTCCGGTTGTTTCCTCAAATCCCAATTCGGGAGGAATGGGAGTTGTTATCATAAGTTTTGATAGGGAAACGATTATCGAAAAAGTAATTTCCAGACAACCACAACCTATTGTTAATAAACCCGTAAAAATCTCTTTTAGAAAAATTACACAACTTTTTTCAAAAATAATTCCTGACAGAAAAATTTATGTTAAAGAAAAAAGTGTGGATGAAAGCACCGGCGTTAGCAAAAAAACTACCTTTTATGTGGGTATTATTCTTTTGGTACTTCTTTTTGTAAGCATAGGCTTTGGCATTAAGCAAAATGCATCGAAAAAATACAAAGAGACATATCAAGAAGAACTGACTTGGGCAATAAATAGCTTAAATGAAGCAGAAAACATATTTTTAACTGATCCCAAAAGAGCAAGGGAACTTTTCTTGGAAAGTAGAACTAAAACTGAAAATTTACTTGCTAAAGAAATTGAGGACAAAGAACTTGCCTCATTAAAAGAAAAACTGGATCAAAAGGAGGCTGAGATTTTGGGAATTTACAAAGAGGAACCAAGTTTATACCTGGATCTTTCCCTTCTTTCAAGTGGTTTTGGCGGCGATAAATTGGTTTTAACTGGAGGAAATATCTTTGTTTTTGATAGAAACGGAAAGAAAGTAGTTAAAATTAACTTCGAATCCAAAAAAACACAAGTTGTCGTCGGCCCCGAACAACTTGAGGGAGCAATCGACATTTTTGCATATCAAGATACAGTATACGGGGTATTTCCAGATGGAATTTATTTGTTGGGAACAGCAAAAAAGAAAGCTGCAGAAAAAACATGGGAGGGAGACATTTTGGTTTACGCCTATACCGGAAACATGTATCTTCTTTCAAAAAGTGAAAATGCAATTTGGAGATATGCGGGATCTAACGAATCTTTCGGATCGAAACAGGATTGGTTAACGGAAGGAATTAGTGCGGATTTTAGTAAAGTTAGGGAAATTGTGATAGATGGAACCATATGGGTTTTGACTTCAACACCCAATATTTCAAGATTTTCTCAAGGAAACCCAATGGCATTTAAAATTTCTGAAACAGCTGAATTAAATACTATCCAATCTATCCACACAAATGAAGAAAACAATTATCTTTATTCGTTGGACAAAGATAATGGAAGGCTTGTGGTACTTGAGAAAAATGGGGATTATCTTGCCCAATATCAGTCGGAAAAAATAAAAGAAGGAACAGCTATTGTAATTTCTGAGGAACTAAAAAAGGCAATTATCCTTACTAAAGACAAACTTCTTCAGATTGACCTAAAACATATATAATAAATTTATTCTGGAGGGGCTAATCGAACATGTTTATTATTCGATCAATTTTATCAGCCTTACTTACGACTTCCATATCAGCGATGGTTTTAACTTTTCCATGCTCTGTCCAACGAATGTTATCGGTTAATATTAGGTTTGCCTGAAGGGCAGTAATTCTTTTTACTAAAAATGGACGCATGGTCATTGATAAAGCTATAATGTTCCATGCGTGATAAAGTCCACCCGCCCTGTTTGCGGGCATATAGTCTTTGTATTCTGGGTATTTTGCATAATCGCCAATATAATTTAGTATTTCATTGTTTGACTCAACATTATCAATTACCCAGTTTGCCGAAATGGTTTTTGAAAATTCATCTTTGAATAAATAGCAAGTCTGCTTGGCTCGTTCATAATTTGGGTCAAATAAAAAATCTTTAGTAGGATCGTTTCTTGAAATTATTTTTAGCCACATAGTAGTATCCCATGTGCTTGCCAAAATATTTCCTTTATTTTCGTGAAGAAAATATGCAAAGAGTAAATTGGTTGAAATGGGTTCTTTTTGTTGATCCCTAATCTTGTTTATATAAAACATTGCATCAAAAAACCATTTTTGTGAAGTTTGAATGATATGGCTTTTTTGTTCTTCATTTAAAGTATTATTTTTGCATGAGTCCCATATTTCATACCCGTCCCCATATTTTTCTTTCATAAACCTTCTTATTTTCTGAACCATTCCGGTTCCAGGATCGGTTTCGATCAAGTTTTGCGTGCTTTTAACTGTATCTATAGAGCTATAAAACCATCTTGAGTATGGAATATCAAAACCTTCTGACGCCAAGTCATAAAGATAGCCAATATTATTCCAAACTCCGTCTCGGATATTGATTTCATCCCAAAAAGGAACAGTTTTATTTTTCAACAAATTATACAGGGAAGGTACATCCACATAATTTTCGGGTTTTGAGTAAAACAGGTTATTAAGTGAAGAATCTTTTTTTTGCCATGATTGATACATACTTATTCCGTCTTCGAGTATTTTATCCGCATTTTTAAACCACAAGTTATTTTCTGGGATATCCTTACCCACAAGACTGTCGGGTATTTTACTTGGTATTTTTTCCAGATCAAAAACCTTGCCCGTAACAAGTCCGTCGTATTCATCTACATATTTTAAAAAGTCTGGAGTTTTTGGTGTTACTGCGCTTACAACAAGTCCACCACCAACAGCACCTGCGATTTTAAGAAAATCCCTCCTTGATAAATTGGGTTTATCTGGGGTGTTATTCATGGAATAAATTATCAAATACAGTATATATTAACCAATATATAAAATTCGTGTAAATTCAAAAGATATTCGGATTATTTTTCTACCTCTTTGTTTATTGGAATATTTTCTTGCTCTTCAATTTTAGGAATCTCGTCTTCAACACAAACAACAGGTTCACTGCAAGGTATATAATTAATATTACTTGGGATTTTGTTTACAAAATGTCTTTCACCCCTCTTGTTCCCAGAATTACCTATAAGTTGTCCGCATACGTGGTGGGTTGGCCTTCTGTTGTTTGGCATTTATTAAAAATTATTTTGTGGAGACGGAGGGAATCGAACCCTCGTCCAAAAAGTCGTATAAAAGATGTCTACAAGCTTAGTAAAATTTTAAATTTCCTCTAACCTTAAGCTATTTACCCGCAAGTTAAAGTAAGATTTATTTGTCTTGGTTACGGATCTGTAAATCGTTAAAATCCGTAAAGCATCTCGAACGGGTTTACACCCAGTTGATTCGGTCGAGAATCAAATCTCAGGATGCTAGTTACGCTTGCGCGTAGGCTAGGGCGTAATCATTTGATTGATTAGCTTTAATTTTTTGATTCTAATCAAAGACTTAAGAATCAATGTCTGCTTGCTATCTTTTAAAAGAGCTTTCTGTCGAAACCGATCGTCCCCAAGCTCAAATTATCTCACATTATGGCCTATGAAGCAAATTCTTTGCCATAAGATTTTGGTGCAACGACAGTAATGCCCATAAGTGCACATTTTTCGCAAAAGTTAGCATTTTCGGCTAACTGTAAGGCGGCTTGTTCAAGATTGTACCCGTCTAACTGATCCATTTCTGGATGCTCTTTTATTAACTCTTCACATTCTTTTACACCAGATCTTGATAGGAATACTTCTATTGCAGAAATTAACCCTGGTTTGAATAAACCTGCGCTCATAATTTAAACTCCTTTTCTATTTCCCGATCTATATCGCGGCGCTTAATTGTCTCCCTTTTTTCGAACTGTTTCTTGGGTTTCCCCAAGGCTAGTTCAAGCTTAATTAAGTGGCCTTTATTGTATAGGCTAATTGGCAAAATTACCAGTTTTTTCTGCTTTACTTTAGTGGCAATAGAAAGAAGCTCATTTTTATGAAGTAGGAGTTTTCTTGATCTTGTGGGATCAAGTTTTGCTCCAAGGACAGGAATATTAGCATTAACAAGATAAGCTTCTCCGGAAAGAATCCTTATTTGGCTATCCGAAATATCAGCATGTTTTTCCCTTACAGATTTAGCTTCCCCCCCGGATAAAGAAATACCTGCTTCCATATTGGAACCCGCCTCAATATCATAATTAAACTTGGCTTTTCGGTTAAATATTCTCATATATACTTAATATTGTACCTCATATGGCTATTTTGGATTTACTTTTTCCTAAAAAATGCTTGGAGTGCAACCTTTACGGTAAATATATCTGTTCAGACTGCTTAAAAAAAGTAAAGAAAAATGGATGGAATTCAGATTGGGTGTATTCGGTTTGGAGATATCAGGGAGTTATTAGGAAGGCAATTCTAGCTCTAAAATATAGATACTCAACCGCAATTACCAAAGAGCTTGTAGATAGTATTTGCAGAATCTTAAAAAGAGAAAATATTGATCCCGAAAATGCCATACTTGTTCCGATTCCTCTACATAGATTAAGAAAAAATTTCAGGGGTTTTAATCAATCCGAAGAGTTAGGAAGGCTAATTGCCGAAAAGATGAATTGGAAATTTGTTCCAGATATGCTTGTAAGAATAAAACCAACTATCCCCCAAACTCAACTGACGGGTAATTTAAGAAGAGAAAATTTGGAAAGAGCCTTCATTTTTAACAAAAAGATCAAATTACAAGAAAACGAAACAATTATTTTATTTGATGATATTTTGACAACTGGTTCAACACTTCTAGCGGCCTCGAAAGTGTTAAGGGAAGGCGAGGTAAAAAGAATTTTGTGCCTTACAATTGCGAAATGATTTTTAAAACACCCAAGATTTATTTTCTTTCCGGAGAAGGTGTTTGTAATTCTTTATTTGGTTCGGTTTTATTCTTCAATTCCAAAAGAGTTGCTAAATACGCTTTCTTTTCTTCTGTTAAGTGTATGGAGTATGTACAAAAACTATTATATTCATCCCTTCTTAGATTCATGCCCCCAGCCGTATTTAGTTTACCAACTTCAGTCCGAAGAACGGTGGCCATATGGGAGTAGTATATAACACCTAATTATTTATATGCAATTGGCGGTGAGGGTGGGATTCGAACCCACGGTGACGATAAATCGCCACGGAAGATTTCAAGTCTTCTGCACTAGTCCGCTATGCGACCTCACCTTAGCGGAGGCGGTGAGATTCGAACTCACGAGCCCCTTACGGGGCGAGGCTTAGCAAGCCCCTGGAATAAACCACTATCCGACGCCTCCAAGCATGACAATTATATCAGACTAAAGCGGAGAACGCCCTTTTATAAAATCTTTGATAAATTCCCATCATTCTCAAAATCATTGAATAATCAGCGTATCTTACAGAACAAGTTCCATAATAAATTCTCCTATATCTTCCACCTTTTTTATCAGTTATACCAGGTTTCATGAATTGAGAAACGGGAATTTTAAGAATATCTGACCAATATTTAAATAATTTCTCTCTATTTTGTTCACTATGAAATTGTAACCAAACTCTAAACTTAGATTCGATTGGATTAAACCCTTTTCTAAATAATGATAGGAAAAGTTTCTGCATTTTCATATCACTTGTTGTAAAATTTAAAGTCTTACTTGCTGGATATTTGGATCCTTCACACCAATAAAGTAGGGCGGTATAAAATTTGGCTTTCTCTTTGTCAATTTTACCTATTTTCAAACGATCTAAGGCAAAAAATGCTTTGCGTTTACTTTCACAGTTTTTTATATAACTCAAGGATCTGTTAGAAAATTTATTTTTATCAATATAGCGAATGACCGTGCTATCTTTTGTATGAAATTGTGAAGCTATGGCCCTGATAGACCAACCTTTTGAATACAATTCTTTAATTTTGGCAGGATAACCACTGGGCATTAATTAATTCTAATAAAACCCGAATGTCGAGTCAATAGTGTTGTTCTAGTTGGTGTACAGGAAATGAGGTATAATATTCATATGCCCGAAACTGTCCAAACTAAAGAACCTGAACCAGTTGTTGTCAGGCGTGAACCTGAACAGGACTTGGTTGCATGGAGTGCATATGCACGGCCCTTTAAAAGAAGAACCAGGCAGTTTTACATTACTGCTATTGCAATTTCCTCTGTTGTCGGACTTATTTTGTTTCTTGCCGAAGGGTTTATGCCTGTAATTTTACTTATTGCTCTTATTTTCCTTTTTTACGTAATGAATACAGTTGAACCACAAACTGTTGAATATAAAATTACGACAAGAGGAATAACAATGGCAGGTAAGAAGGTCGACTGGAACTTAATGGGAAGATTTTGGTTTTCCAAAAGAGGAAATGATGAAATTTTAATTATAGAAACAGTCAATTTTCCCGGAAGGATGGAGTTTGTGATTAAGCAGGAAAGCAAAGAAGAAATCAAAAAAGCCCTTTCTTCATACCTTCCCGAAGAAGAAATTCCTCCGTCTGCTTTAGATAAAGCTGCGACATGGATTTCGAAA
>CAZOUV010000004.1:0-67247 GCA_964583105.1 uncultured Gammaproteobacteria bacterium | reverse complement strand
TCCATCTCTTTTGCCGAAAGAAAAGCTTACACAAGGAAATAGTTTATTTTTTCTCACCCAACAAGGTTCACTTGTTTTGGGGTTTGCCATAGCGGGTTTAATTAATCACTTGATAGGTTTTAATAATACGCTCTTTTTGTGTTCAGTCTTTTTGTTTTTTGCTTTTATAAGTACAACTTTTTTGCCAAAACTTCCGTCGGGTACGATAATTCCCAACGCTTTTGAGGAGTCGGTGGGAAAGTTTTTTTCCCATGTTTTCGGAGGTTATAAATTTATCAAAAATGAAAGAAAGGTTTTAACTCCGGTTCTTCTTCTTATAGGTTTTCATGTAGCTTTACAGGTTTCGGTAGTAGAGGTTCCAATAATTGCAAAAGATTTACTATCTATTCCGTTAAATGCGGCAGGGTTATATCTTTTGGTTCCTGCAGGAATGGGGGCAATTATCGGAGCACTTAATCTTCCTAAATTACTTAGTAAAGGTTGGAGAAAGAAGAAAGTTATTGAAAATTCACTAATTAGTATAGGGACTATAATTTTTACTTTTACATTTTTGATTCCTTTACTACCTTATTATCTTAAAGTAATATTATCTTTCATATCCTTACTCATGCTTGGTTTTACCTTTATTGGTGTGGTTGTGCCTTCACAAACCTTTATTCAAGAAAAAACTCCAACAGACTTAAGGGGGAGAGTATTTGGGAATTTTTGGTTTTTGGTCACTGTTGCTTCGGTATTACCCGTATTATTTTCCGGAAGTATTGTTGAAATTCTAGGAGTCAAATTTTTCTTGTTTGTTATTTCGGCAGTTTCTATTTCAATTTACTTTTTTTCCAAAAGATACGGGGACAGATTTTTATCAGGGAATTAAAAATGATTGATCAAAATAAATATATTCCGATCATTGGTTTGGAAGTCCATATTGAACTTAAAACTAAATCTAAAATGTTTTGCAGTTGTTCATCCGATCATTTTGGAAAGCCCCCCAACACTCTTACTTGTCCAGTATGCCTCGGGCTTCCGGGAGCTTTGCCTTACGCAAATGAAAAAGCAATTGAATATGTAATTATGTTTGGACTTTCTTTTAATTGCCAAATAAATAATTTTTCAAAATTTGATAGAAAACATTATTTTTATCCTGATTTACCTAAGGGTTATCAAATATCCCAGTATGATCTTCCACTCTGTATTAATGGATTTTATAAAGCAAAAAAAGGTAGTAATAAAATTTCAATACGTAGAATTCATTTGGAAGAAGATACTGCCAAGCTAGTTCATCAATCAGGAAAAACCCTTATAGATTTTAACCGATCTGGTGTTGCATTGATGGAACTTGTTACGGAACCGGATTTTCATGATTCCGAATCTGTTGTTAATTTTTTAAAGGAAGTTCAGCTGATTGCAAGGTATTTAAATATTTCAAATGCTGATATGGAAAAGGGTTCGATGAGACTGGAAGCTAATATATCATTATCTTCCGATGAAAGATTACCGGAATATAAAGTCGAACTTAAAAACATTAACTCATTTAAATTTTTGAGTAAGGCAATAAATTCAGAAATTGAGAGACAAAAAGAAATTTTATCAGAAGGTAAGAAAATAATTCAGGAAACAAGAGGTTATGATGAAAGTTCCGCTAAAACTTTTAGTCAAAGAATAAAAGAAGAGGCCAAAGATTATCGATATTTTCCTGAACCGGATATTCCTCCTATAAGAATTGATCAAAATAAAATAGAAACTTTAAGTAAAAATATTCCCGAATTACCTCAAGAAAAAAGATTGCGGTTTAAAAATAGCTATCAATTACCCGTCGATTATGTAGAAATTCTAGTGACAGACAGTAAAAGGGCGGAGTATTTTGAAAAGGTGGTTGAATTATCAAAAGACGTTAGTCCCAAAATAGTTGCCGATTTAATCATAAATAAAAAGATGGATAAAGATTATGAAGAACCACAAGGTCTTGCAGCAAAAATATTAAAAACATTAAATATCTCCTATTCCTCAGAGGAGGAGACACAAAAAGCGTTTAAAGAGGTTCTGGCTGAAAATTCAGCGGTTTATGAGGAGTATAAAAACGGGAAAACACAAATATTTGGATATTTAGTAGGAGTTATTCAGAAAAAATTAAACGGCAAAGGAAATATTGGTATTATTACATCTTTACTAAACAGAGAGAATAAAAATGAATAAGTTTGTTCACCTTCATGTTCACACAGAGTATTCTCTTTTAGATGGATTATCGAACACACCCTCATTAATTTCATTTGTTAAAGAAAACGGCATGGACGCCGTTTCGATAACAGATCACGGTGCAATGTATGGGGTTATAGATTTTTACAAAGAAGCAAAAAAACAGGATATTAAACCGATTATTGGACTTGAAGGATATATGACCTCAGGTAGTATGCGGGAAAAAAGTGAAAAGGGTAAAACTCAAAATTTCCATCTTGTTCTTTTGGCTAAAAACAATGAAGGTTATAAAAATTTGATGAAGTTAACCTCACTTGCACATTTAGAGGGTTATTATTATAAACCTAGATTTGATAGAGAAACTTTGGAACAATATTCCAAAGGTCTTATTTGCTTATCCGCATGTCCCTTGGGAGAGATAGGTCAATATTTCATAGCGGACGATTATAAAGGAGCTAAAAAAACCGCAGAGTGGTTTATTAAGATATTTTCTGACGATTATTATCTTGAAATTCAACGCCACAATTATAAAAAATGGATCGATGAAACGGATAATAATGAAATAAGAAGATCGTTAGTTGCTGTCAACGAAGGATTAATAAAGGCTGAAAAAGGGATTATTAAATTAAGCAGAGATTTAGGAATTCCTCTTGTAGCAACAAATGACGCTCATTATATACGTAAAGAAGATGCTAAAGCACAGGACGCCCTTGTTTGTATATCTACAGGAAAAACCATTTCAGATACAAACAGAATGCGTTATATTGACACACCCGATTTTTATATTAAAACCCCTGATGAAATGTACGAAACCTTTAAAGATCTTCCGGATTCTTTGGAAAATACTTTGAAAATTGCAGGCAAGTGTGCCATAGAAATTTCTTTAGGAAAATGGTTTTTCCCCACGTTTGATTTACCAAGCGGTAAAACCCCCGATGTTTTTCTAAGAGATTTATCACACCAAAAACTCAAAGAAAAAGTTCCTAATATTTCAAAAGAGGTTTCTCAGAGACTAGAACATGAACTTGAAATTATTTGTCAAAAAGGATACGCACCTTATTTTTTGATTGTTATGGATATGGTGAATTGGGCTAACGAAAAAGGTATTATTACAAATACCCGAGGTTCTGCCGCAGGAAGTCTTGTTTCATTCGTATTGGGAATAACAACGGTTAATCCCCTAACGTATTATCTTCCTTTCGAAAGATTTTTAAATCCGTTTAGACCGTCTCCTCCAGATATTGATCTGGATGTTGCAGATAATAGGAGAGAGGAAATTATAACTTATATATCGCAAAAATACGGGCATGATAGTGTTGCTCAAATATGTACTTTTGGAAGAATGTTAGCAAGAGGATCGGTAAGGGATATTGCTAGGGTTTTGGGATACCCTTATTCAGTAGGAGATAAAATTTCAAAAATAATTCCAATGGGTTCGCAGGGTTTTCCAATGACCATAGAAAAGGCCCTATCTGAAACACCTGAACTAAAAACACTCTATGATTCTGATCAGGATACAAAAATTATTATTGATTTAGCCAAACAGGTTGAAGGAAATGTGCGTCATATTTCCGTTCATGCAGCAGGTGTTGTGGTTTCTCCAGGAAAACTTACAGATTTTACACCAATACAAAAGGAGCCTTCTGGTGAAAAGGTAATTACTCAATACGAAATGCATGCTTGTGAGGACGTCGGACTTATAAAATTCGATATTTTAGGAATTAGAAACTTATCAATTTTAGGTTCTTCCGTAGATATTGTAGAGAAACTTACAGGTAAAAGAGTTGATTTAAGAAATATTCCTTTTGACGATAAAAAAACATTCTCCATGCTTGCAAGAGGTGAAACGATGGGTGTTTTTCAATTAGGAGGAAGCGGAATGACAAAATACCTTAAAGAACTTAAACCGACTAGAGTTGAAGATCTGATGGCAATGGTTGCTCTCTATAGGCCTGGTCCCATCTCTCAGATACCGGAATATATAAGGAGAAAACATAACACAAAATTAGTCAAATACTTGGATCCGAGAATGGAAAAATTTTTAGGAGCCTCTTTCGGGTTAATGGTTTATCAGGACGATTTATTATTTTGTGCCTTGGATTTAGCAGGTTACTCTTGGGAAGAAGCTGATAAGTTCAGAAAAGCCGTTGGTAAAAAGATACCAGAAGAGATGGCTGCACAAAAACAAAAGTTTGTTGATGGTATCGTTAAAAACGGACAGACTGAAGGGTTTGCAGAAAACCTTTGGCGGCTATTTGAACCATTTCAGTCATATGGATTTAATAAGGCCCATGCAGCTTCTTATGGCATAGTCGCTTATCAAACCGCATTTATGAAAGCTAATTATCCTGTTGAATATATGACAGCACTTTTTAGTGCAGAAGAAGGAGATACTGATAAAATTTCACAGGCTGTATCGGAATGCAGACGTATGAAAATAAAGGTATTAGCTCCCGATATAAATGAATCGGATTTTGGTTTTACTATTGTAAGTGAAAATAACTCATTAACTGGAAGGGCTATAAGATTTGGTCTCGGTGGAGTCAAAAATGTTGGTAAAGCTGCAATAGAGGCCATATTAGAGGCAAGAAACAAAGGAATTTTTACATCTTTTTCAGATTTTATTTTTAAAGTAGATGGAAGGAAAGTAAACAAAAAAGTTCTTGAAAGTCTGATTAAAGTTGGCGCTTTCTCAATGTTTGGAAATCGTGCATCCCTACTTTCAAAAATGGAGGAAATACGTTCAAAAATATCCAAAAATATTGGTTTAAAGGGGCAACAAGACCTTTTTGGCCCAACCAAAAATGATGAAAATCTTAAAAAAATTTCAGGTTTTATTTCAATTTTAAATGAATTTTCTGACGAAGAAATCGAAACTTTTGAAAGAGAGTTATTGGGATTTAGCCTTTCAGGAAAACCCGTATCCGAAATTATTGGCTCTTTGGATTTAAAGGCTACTCACAAAATTAACGAAATATCTTTTGAAATATTGCACTCCGATAATATTAAAGTTGCAGGTGTTGTAAGAGAAGTAAGAACAATAATTACCAAAAACGGTTCTGAGATGGCTTTTGTTAAAATAGAAGATCCCACAGGTCAGATTGAACTGGTGGTTTTCCCAAAAATCTACAAACTTACCAAAAACCTCTGGCTTGATAATAAGCCGGTACTAATAAGTGCCAAACTTGGGACAAGGGGAGATACTCCCACTTTGATTGTTGAATCTGTTGATGTTAAAAGCACAGAGAGTTTAGAAGATACCTTTTCTATTAAAATTCCCAGATCAACAACTCCGGAAAAGCTAAAAAGTTTAAGAGAGTTTCTTATGAAAAATCCCGGAAACAAGAATGTTGTCCTTTGTTTTGACGGTAACAATAAAAAAATACCCCTTTTTCTGAAGGTTAATTTAAACAAGTCATTGAGAGACACTATTTCGGAGATTCTTGAATAAAAGAGTAATTCTGTGTAAAATAACCAAGTTATGCCACTATTTACCCAACATAAAGATATCACCTTTGGTGTAGGAGACCGTGTCCGGGTAACTCAAAAAATTGTTGAATCTGGCAAAAACCGATCAGCAATTTTTGAAGGTATTGTGATATCGATCAAATCCGGGCAAAATCCTTCGTTTATTGTAAGGAGAATTGGTGAACAGAAAATTGGCATAGAAAGGATTTTCCCCTTAAACCTTCCCACCTTAGATGACATTAAGGTAATTAAACATGGAACTTCTGGTGTTAAACACGGCAAACTATTTTATTTAAGAACCAAAAACCCCAGAGAGATTGAAAAGATCTATTCAAGAGCATCTAGACGTGTTATAAATAAACATGAAGAAAAAAATAAATAAGATTCTGATAAGTTTAAAGAAAATTAGTAAGAAAATATTTACTAGAAAAATTATATTAAGCATTTTTCTTCCCTTAACCGTAATATTAATACTTTTTCTTTTACGCTCTCAGATTTTTGCCGCTTGGGTAAACGGTAAACCGGTTTTCAGACGTTCCCTTACTAAAGAATTGGAAAAACAGGGAGGTCAGCAGATTTTGGATAGCCTTATCGAAAAAAGTCTGATATACGAAGAGGCTTCTACAAACAAGATTAAGGTTACACAGGCAGATATTGATGTGGAAATCGCTCGTATCGAAGAGCTGATTAAAGCACAAGGACTTACCTTGGATGAGGCACTTTCTTTTAGAAATCAAACCAGGAAAAATCTTGTTGAGCAAATAAAAATACAGATAATCGTTGAAAAAGTACTTGGTCCTAAAATAACAATTACTGATCAGGAATTAAAAGATTACTTTACTTCAAATAAATCTTTATTTGGTACAAATCCCATATTCGATAAGGTAAAAAGTGAGGTTAAAGAACAACTTTTTCAACAAAAACTTTCTCAGGAATATACTGAATGGATCTCCGATCTTAAAACAAAAGCAAAAATTCTTTACTTCATAAAGCTCTAAGCTATACTTAAGTTAATGAGGATATTGGGAATTGATCCGGGAACGGCAACAACGGGTTATGGGTTTATTGAATCAATAGGTAGCGATAATAAAGTTATTGAATGGGGTCTTATTGAAACGGCCAAAGATTCCAAGACGGAGGACAGGTTAAATAAAATATTTAAAGAAACATCACAGCTGTTAAAAAAATTGTCTCCAGACGTTTTTGTTTTCGAAAAGATTTTTTTTGCCACAAATGCAAAAACAGTTATTTCCGTGGGACAGGCTCAAGGTGTAATGTTATTGGCAGCATCAAGGTATAAAATTAAAATTGAAAGTTATGCTCCCGGAACAATTAAAAAGATTATTACAGGCAGTGGTAAGTCAAACAAAAAGGCCGTTCAACAAGCAATACGAAAGATATTGGGAAATCAAGTTAAGAGTAAGGCACATAAAAAAACGCATTTTGACAATGCGGCTGATGCTTTGGCCATAGCCTTGACACATGCAAAGAAAGAAGGTGAGAAAAATGTTTAAAATTGGAAAAGTGATACACTACTACGACAAAATTCAGGTGGCAATTGTGGAGCTTGCCGCCGATCTTGCGGTGGGGGATAAAATTAAATTCGTAAGGGGAGGAGAAGATGTATTTGAGCAAAACGTTGATTCGATTCAAATAGAACACGAAAAGAAGGAATCAGCATCGAAAGGAGAGGTGGTGGGTTTAAAGGTAGAAAAAGCGATTAAGGAAGGAACGGAGTTGTTTAAGCTCTAATTATTTCAAAAGTAGGATAGAAAAGCGTGTTCCGTGATAAGATACTAAAGATGAAAAGAGCTGAAGCCGTTGCTTGGTCATACGATCCAAAATTAAACAAACTCCTCAAAAAAGTGATAAAAGAAGCTGATGTTGATTGGATTAAAACTCCAAGAATATTCACCCTTCGCTCTATAAACGCAAAAACCAGGGCATATGCAAGAATATGGGGACTTTCAAGAATATGGCAACAGGTGCTAAAAGAGGATCCTGCATATATTTTAGAAGTAATTTCGGAAAGATACGACAGACTTTCCGAGCATGAAAAAAGCAAGGTTCTTCTTCATGAAGTAACCCACATACCTAAAAATTTTTCCGGAAGTTTGGTTCCACATATCAGACGGGGAAAAAGAAATTTTTATACAAAAGTAAACAATCTTATAAAAAAGTTAAATAACAATTAAAAATGAAAATAATAGTTTTACATGGCGATTACACTACAAAATTATACGAAAGGCTTAATAAATTTATTGAAATAGCAAAAAAAAGAGGCTGGGAAATATCAAACGATGAAATTTCCCAAACACCATCTTTATTTAATATTCAAAGGCTGACAATAATAAGGAAATATAATTTGCTTTCCAAAAAAGATATTTCCAATATTTCAAAAGTTCCGGGGACAATGGTCATCTATAACGAAGGAAATATTCCTCAAATGTTTTTAATAGAACTTCCCAAAGACACAAAAATCGAGGAATTTAAGTTACCTAAAATAATCTGGAACTTTTTGGATAACATCTCCGTTAAATATCTCCATGAAGTAATTAAGTCAGAGCCCATTGAATTTGTTTTTTCCGTTCTCTGCAAACGCTTTAGAGACCTTTATTGGGTAAAAATTTCGGAAAATACCTTACCTTATCAACCCTGGCAGATAGCAAGGTTAAAAAGACAAGCGCAGGAATATTCTCGGGAAAGTTTAAAAGAAATAATAAGTAAACTTGCAGAAATTGACATAAAAGTAAAAACTTCTAAGTCGGATTTGATTTCGGAGCTTGATTTACTACTTATTTCAAAGTTAGAATAAACATAACGATGTACGATATTAAAAACGCAAAGTTTTCGGACAACATCTTTAGAGGCTATGATATTAGAGGAAAAGTACCCGATGAACTTAATGAAGAAGGGGCTTACGTGATAGGTCGAGCCTACGGTACATTTTTAAGTCAAAGAAGAATAAATGAAGCCGTTGTCACTTGCGACAATAGAATATCCTCGGATTCCATAAAGAAAGCAATTACGGAAGGCTTGTTGGACTCTGGAATTAATGTTATGGATAATGGTTTGGGACTTGTATTTTTTATGTATTTTGCACAATACCATTATCAATCAAAAGGGGGGGTCAATGTAAGTGCTTCACATAACCCCAAAGAATATAACGGTTTTAAATTAGCGGTTGGTTTTTCCGACACAATGGTTACAGAAGAAATTGAAGAACTTAAAAGTATTGCCAAAAGTGGTGAGTTTGTTAAGCCCACAACAAAAGGTTTACTTAAGAGAGAAGAAATTTTCGACTATTATAAAAAGGATCTTTTTAAAAGGTTGCCGGATAAACTAAATTTTAAAATTGTAGTAGATGGAGGAAATTGTACATCAGGAAAATTTCTTCCAGACATTTTAAGAGAGGCAGGCTGTGAAGTTGTCGAGCAGAATACAAATTTAGATGGCAACTTTCCTTTAGGTACTCCCGATCCTACAGAAAAAGAATATCTTAAAAGACTGGCAGAAGGTGTTAAAAAAGAAAAAGCAGATTTAGGGTTTTGCTATGATCCTGACGGAGACAGAATTGGAATTGTCGACGAAGAAGGAAATTTTATTTGGAATGACGTTTTGGTTTCAATTTTTGCCAAAGACGTTTTGGATTTTGTACCAAATTCAAAAATTATATTTAACACTCTCTGCTCAAAACAGGTAATTGATGTTATTAAACAAAATAGTGGAATTCCGGTAATGTGGTTGACAGGCCACTCGTTTATTAAATCCAAATTGAAGGAAGAAAGAGGACTTTTTGGAGGAGAGCTATCAGGACACTTTTTCTTTATGGACAATTTCTACGGGCACGATGATTGTGCTTATGCAAGTTTACGATTATTAAATTATCTTAAACGAGTGGGAAAAACCCTTAAACAAGTTGTTTCTGAACTTCCCAGATACTATTCCAGCCCAGAAATTAAACTCGGTTTAGCAGATAATATTAAATTTGATTTCGTTAAAAACACTTTGGGAGTTGAATTAAAAAAAATATATCCCGATGCTAAATATGTAGAAATTGATGGAGTAAGAATGGACACTCCAAATAAAATGGCAATTATTAGAGCAAGCCAAAATGGACCATACGTTACAATAAAGTTCGAGGGTAAGACCCAGGAGGAGTATGACGAACTTAAAAAACAAGTGGGAGATTTATTAAAAACTCATAAGGAAATTGATTGGACAACGGGTGTAAATACGGATTCCTTTAATTGATATGATTAATATGCAAAATATTGATTCTTTGGGCATTGAAAAATCACTTGAGCTTTTTTTTGAACAAATTAAAACCACATTTGATCAGGCACTCCAGAGCAATATTAAAAAGATTGATTTTGATTCAGTTGTTATAAACGGAATGGGTGGAAGTTCAAACGCGGGTAAAATTATTGAAAGTCTTATTTTAGATAGTTTTGATAAGCCCTTTGTTGTTTTTAACGATTACAATCTTCCCTCTTGGGTTAATCAAAATACCCTTGTGGTGCTAAACAGCTATTCTGGCAATACCGAAGAAACACTTTCTGCATATGAGGCGGCAAAAAAAGTTAATGCAAAAGTAATTGGAGTTACTACAGGAGGAAAAATTGCGGAACTTATAAAAAGCGGTGAAATAAAAGGGGCGATTGTCAATGCAAATGAAACAAATCCTTCCGGTTATCCCAAAAGCGGATTAGGACTTTCATTTGGAGCCTTATTAGGATCCCTTATCAAGGCGGGTGTATTGGATTTTACAAAAGATTATTTATTAGATTCTCTTAATGAACTTGCCGAAATTCGAAAATCCTGGAATATGGAAAACCTAGCCAAGGAATTTGAGAAAAGAGTCCCCGTTCTCTTTTCCTCCAAATCTTTTATCGGACCGCTAAACGCAGGAAGAAACGCGATTTGTGAGATAGGAAGAACTTTTACGTTATTTTTTGATTTTCCAGAAGTGAACCATGTTCTAATTGAGGCTACACAAAAACCTGATTATATTAAAGATAAAATTAAATATTTGTTTTTTGAAAGCGAGTTTGACCATGAACGCATAAAGTTAAGATACGAAATAACTAAAAAAATATTTGATAAACAGAAACTTAGCTACTCGTCTTACACGCTTAAGGGAAAGACTTGTCTTACCCAAGTTTTGGAAATACCCCACTTTTGTGCATGGCTGGGGTTATATTTATCTTTTCAGGACGGAGTCGATCCCGGACCGGAACCGTGGATAAATGAACTTAAAAACCTTCTTTCCCAGCCAGTTCATTGATCTGGGCTTCTATGTTATTATTAAAGTATGAATTCTGCTCATCCACTTGTCCTTCCACTTTCAAAAATTCGTAAAGATGATACGGCTGTTGTGGGAGGAAAAGGCGCTAATTTGGGTGAAATGATTTCCTCAGGCTTTCCCGTACCAAACGGTTTTGCCTTAACAGTGCATGCATATGACATGTTTTTGTTAGAAAACAGAATCTCCTCGGAAATATACTCACTTCTTAAGGGTCTTAATGTTTCTGATTCAGATAGGTTAACTGATGTAGCCATAAAAATTCAAAAAATCATTAAAACTAAACCAATACCTAGGGAAATAATTATGGAAACAATTTCTCTTTATAAAAAAATGTCTGGTTTCATAAAATATTCTTTGGTTGCCGTACGAACTTCGGCAACGGCTGAAGATATGCCCAAGACGTCATTTGCGGGAATGGGGGAAACAATACTAAACGTTAAGGGTGAAGCAAACCTTTTTGAAGCAATTAAAAGATGTTGGGCATCACTTTTTACCGCAAGATCAATTTTTTATAGAGTTGAAAATAAAATTCCGCATGAAAAAGTAAAAATTTCAGTAGTTGTTCAAAAAATGATTCAATCAACTGTTTCAGGAGTTATGTTTTCAATAGATCCCACAAATAATGAAAAGGATAAAATAATTATTGAATCGGTTTACGGCTTAGGAGAACTTATTGTTCAAGGGTCAGTTACACCAGATAGGTACGTTGTACAAAAAGATACTTTTAAGATTCTTTCTAAAGAAGTTTCCGACCAATCCGTTCAATTAATTAAGCAGAACTCTGAAACTAAAGAAGTAAAAGTTCCCCAAAATCTTATGGGTGTTCAGAAGATATCTGATGAAGAGATTATAAAATTGGCAAAATATGCTGACAGTATGCAAAAACACTATTATTTCCCGCAGGATATTGAATGGGCTAAAGAGAAGAATAAATTGTATATTGTACAAACAAGACCTGTAACCACACTTAAATTAATTTCCAAAGTACCGTTAAACTACAAAATGACGGGGGTTACACCGATATTAATTGGTGCACCAGCATCTCCCGGAATAGGTACCGGTGAGGTTAAAATTGTAAGAAAAAATAAAGAAATTAATAAAATATCCCAGGGTGATGTTCTTGTAGCTAAAATGACGTCCCCAGATTATGTCCCCGCCATGAAAAAGGCTTCCGCAATTATCACTGATGAAGGGGGTCTTACATCGCATGCAGCCATAGTTTCCCGAGAGCTTGGTATTCCTTGTGTGGTGGGAACCAAAGATGCGACCCAAAAACTTAAAGAAAAAACGGTAGTTACTGTCGACGGAGAAATAGGTGAAGTTTATTTAGGTAGTTTAAAAAAAACCATATCTAAAACTGAAACCCCACCTTCACTAAGCTTACTTGAGAAAAAGACTGCTACGAAATTGTATATTAATCTTGCTGAATCCGATAATGTTGAAAAAATTGCAAAACTTCCGGTTGACGGTGTAGGACTTTTGAGGGCCGAATTTATGATAGGTGGTATTGGAATTCATCCTAAAGAGGCAATAAAACAAAAAAAACAAGATGTTTATATAAAAAAACTTACAAAAGAAATTCTGGTTTTTGCTAAAGCCTTTTATCCTCGGCCTGTGATATATAGGACCACCGATTTTAAAACAAACGAATACAGAAGTTTAAAAGGGGGAAAATACTGGGAGCCCAAAGAGCCCAATCCTCTTATGGGATTTCGCGGAGCATTTCGGTATATTTCGAATCCCGATGTTTTCAATCTTGAACTTGAGGCAGTTAAAAAAGTGAGAGAGAAATATGAAAATTTACATATAATGATTCCCTATGTACGTTCACCCATTGAACTTAAGAAGGTCAGAAGCCTTGTTGGCTTAAGCGGACTTTTTGAAAAATCCACTTTTAAGTTTTGGATGATGGTTGAACTTCCCGTCAATGTAATTATGTTAGAAGAGTTTATTAAAATCGGAATTGATGGTGTATCAATCGGTTCAAACGATCTGACAATGCTGGTTTTAGGAACAGACAGGGATAATTCAGAAGTTTCAAAAGCCTTCGATGAAAGAAGCGAGGCTGTCATCTGGTCTATAAAAAGAGTTATAAAGATATGTTCCAAATACGGAAAAACCGTCTCAATATGCGGACAAGCCCCCAGTCAATATGATGATTTTGTAGCAAATCTTGTAAAAATGGGAATAACAAGTATATCGGTAAATCCCGACGCAATTTATCGGGTTAAGGATGTTATAGTAGGTAGTGAGAGGGAGTTGTAAAAATTAAAAATGAGTAAAATTAATAAAATTTGGGCAAGGGAAATACTTGATTCGAGGGCAAACCCCACAATAGAAATAATGGCTCAGGCGGAAAGCGGGTATGTGGCTGTTTCATCGGTACCATCGGGAGCCTCTACCGGTATTCATGAGGCAATAGAGCTTAGAGATAATGATAGGGAAAGATATTTTGGTCTTGGTGTTTTAAAGGCCGTTCAGAATATAAATAATACATTAGCACCGCAAATAGTTGGAATGGACACAATTGACATATTTTCTATTGACAAAAAACTTATTGAATTGGATGGAACTGAAAACAAGTCAAAATTTGGAGCAAATGCTCTACTAGCTATTTCTGAGGTTATAACAAAATTGGGAGCCAGTGATTCTAAACTGACGCTTTATTCTTATATTTTTGAACTGGCCAAAAAAACAGGTATCAAGACAGATATTAAAATTCCAATTCCTCTATTTAATATGATAAATGGAGGCAAGCATGGAGCCGGTAATCTAGATTTTCAGGAGTTTTTTATTATTCCAACGTCTTCAAAAACATATTCACAGGGACTACAGTCTGGTGTAGAAATATATCACTCGATAAAAGCGAATTTGCAAAGAAAGGGGGCCATTCATTCTGTTGGAGATGAGGGTGGTTTTGCCCCCAATCTTTTTACAAATGCAGATGCTCTAGAGCTTTTTGTCGAATCAATAAAAGAAACCGAATATCAGATGGGGAGAGATGTATTTCTGGGACTTGATGTTGCAGCATCTTCTTTTTACAAGGACGGAGAATATCTAATTAAGGATAAATCTTCTCCACTTGATGATTACGGTCTTTTAGAATACTACAAGGCAATTAATAATCAGTATCACCTTGCATTAATCGAAGATCCCTTCTACGAAGACGGTTGGGAAAGTTGGGGTAAAATTACATCAGAACTTGGGGGGCAAGTCTCAATTGTTGGAGACGACCTTTTAGTCACTAACCCAAAAAGAGTTCAGAAGGCAATTAATGAAAAATCCTGTAATGCAATTTTGGTAAAACCAAACCAAATAGGTACCATTTCAGAAACATTGTCAGTTATTAAATTAGCTAAAGAAGCTAATTGGAAAATAGTTGTTTCACATAGATCGGGTGAGACAAATGACTCCTTTATAGCTGATTTTTCTGTAGGAGTTGGGGCCGATTATGTAAAGTTTGGAGCACCGGCAAGGGGCGAAAGAGTGGCAAAATATAATAGACTTTCTTCCATAGAAAATGAAACTCACTAATTCAAAATTTGTTTGTCTTGTAATTTTAGATGGATGGGGAATTGCCCCTCCGGGACCTGGTAATGCCATATCGCAGGCAAATACAATTAACATGAACAGATTTTGGGCGTCATACCCTCACACACATCTTACGGCTTCAGGAGAGTCGGTCGGCCTACCAAGAAGTGAAGCTGGCAATACCGAAACAGGGCATTTAAATATTGGAGCAGGAAGAATTGTTTATCAGGACTTAAAAAGAATAAGTATGTCTATTGCAAATGGTTTATTTTTTCAAAATTCCGCTTTTTTGGGTGCCATAGAACATGTCAAAAATAATTCTTCAAATCTTCATATCATGGGTTTGGTCGGAGCTTCAGGAATTCATTCGGATATGGAACATTTGACAGCAATTATCGATTTAATGGGTAAGTCTGCATTACAAAATAAGGTCTTTTTTCATTTATTTACCGATGGAAGAGACTCGCCTCCAACATCAGCAAGTGAATATATCAAAAAGGTCAGAGAGGATATTCAGAGAGAAAAAGTGGGAACAATAGCTTCCGTTATGGGAAGGTATTGGGCTATGGATAGAGACAGGCGTTGGGAAAGAACCGAAAAGGCATATATGGCATTAACAAAAGGTATTGGCCAGTTGGTTAAAACACCTGAAGAGGCTATAGAAATGTCTTATAAAGAGGGTAAAACTGATGAATTTATCACTCCTTCAATAATCACAGATTCAAGTGGCGTACCGCTTACAACTATTAAAGATAATGATGCCGTAATCTTTTTCAATTTTAGAATAGACCGACCACGGCAATTGACAGCCGCATTTGTGGTTGATGACTTTTCAAACCAAAGCATCTTTTTGGATTTTGATCCTTATTTGGAAAAATACGAAAAAACTCATTTGGTAGAAAAGGTTGAAAAAAGGGATAGTGTTTTTAATCGAGGAAATAAATTAAAAAATCTCTATTTTGTAACCATGACTGAATATAGTAAATCGCTTATAGATGCGGGAACTCATCCGGCTTTTTTACCCGAACATGTAGATATTCCCTTAGGTAAAATTATTTCTGATAACAACCTTAAACAATTAAGAATTGCTGAAAGTGAAAAAGAAAGATTTGTAACTTATTATTTTAACGGCCTAAGAGAAGAGCCCTTTTCTGGAGAAGAAAGATTGATTATTCCTTCTCAAAAAATTGCCACATACGACCTTAAACCTGAAATGTCGGCTTATGAAATAACAGAAGCCTTAATTTCAAAACTGAAAGAACCTTTTGACTATGGTTTTATATTAGTAAATTTTGCTAACCCGGATATGGTAGGACACACCGGAAGTATTGGTCCTGCAGTTAAGGCTTGCACGATACTCGACGAATGCTTGGGAAGAATTGCCAATACGGTTCTTACATTGAATGGTACTTTAATTATTACAGGCGATCATGGAAACGCTGAGGAAATGATAGATCCGCACACAGGACAAATAGACACCGAACATAATGGTAATCCTGTTCCTTTTATCGCAGTTTCAAAAGAATTAATGGGTAGAGCTCAAACACTGCCTGCCGGGATTCTAGCGGATATTGCTCCGACAATCCTTTCTCTTAAGGGTATTGAAAAACCTTCTGCAATGACAGGAAGAAACCTTTTATCTAATCTTTGATATATCTCTTGGTTTTTGATTTGATAAATTCGTAAATAATCGGAGTTATAGATATTAAGATTATTACCACAACAACATAATGAAAGTTTTCTTTAACAAATGGTAAATTACCGAAAAAATATCCTGTCCATAAAAATAATGAAACCCATGTGATACCACCTATTATGTTATAGGCAATAAAGTGTCTATATGTCATTTTGGCAATTCCTGCAACAAAAGGAGCAAAAGTCCTGACAATGGGGACAAATCTTGCTAAAAAGATTGCGGCTCCTCCGTATTTTTCATAAAATTTGTGAGCTTTAATTAAATATTCTTTTTTAATAAATCTCGTTTCTTTTTCAAATATTTTGGGCCCTATATAATGACCTATCCAGTAATTAACTGTATCTCCTAAAATTGCTGCGATAAGCATGAGTAAATAAAGAAACCAGATATTAAGAGAGCTTGTGACAGATAGTGCTCCAGCTGCAAAAAGAAGGGAATCTCCGGGCAAAAACGGAGTTACTACAAAACCAGTCTCCATAAAAATAATCAAAAAAAGAAGACCGTGAGTCAAAAATCCGTATTGACTTATTACTGATGCAAGGTTTTTATCTAAATGAAGAAATATATCCACAATAGTATTAAAAAATGACATAAAGTAATTTTATAATTTATTTATCTAATATTAAAGAGGATCAACTTAAAGTTCATAGATATATATTGAAATTTTGACAACTATAATGTATGTGGTATATATAACGTATGGGAATTCAAGAAATTGTTGGAATTATACCAAATATCACATCTTATGAAGCTGAATCTATTTCAATAATGACTGAGGAGGGTGACTCAAAAGCCATTACAATAGCAAGAAAAAATTATTCTAATACTTGTCAGAATCCTAATTCTACTCTTTTGGAAAAAATTGCCGCGCTTATAATGAACGAAAGAGGTTTTTACAGCGATAAATTACAAGCTTTGGCAGACAGTATAAAGACTTAGTTTGTGTATCTTCTTACAAGTCCCACGACTTTTCCTTGAATTCTTACGTTTTTGACAAAAATAGGGGACATCTTTGCGTTGGCCGGTTCAAGTCTGATTCTGGTTGCTTCTTTAAAAAATCGCTTTAAAGTTGCCATACCGTTATCTAGAAGTGCTACCACAATATCACCGTTATTTGCGCTTTCTTCCTGTTCAACTACAACATAATCGCCATCCCTTATTTGTTCATCAATCATTGACTCTCCACGAACTTGTAATACATAAACTCTTTTCTTCTGAGAATAAAAGTTAGGAGGAATAGACATCGTTGCGTTGGGGTCGGTATATGGTTCAATAGGAGCTCCGGCTGCTATAAAACCCAGTATGGGCACACTTACACCCTGAGGATTAAAATTCAGATCAATGTTTTTAAGTTCGATACTTCTTACCTTTCCTCCTTTTCTTTTGATAAGTCCTTTGGTAACAAGAGACTGAAGATGTTCATGAACAGTAGCCAAGGATGAAACACCAATAGAATCAGCAATTTCTCTCAATGTTGGAGCAGAACCTTTAGACTGAATATGCTGCTTAATAAAATCCAGTATTTGAGCTTGTCTTTTGTAAACAACTAATGCCATATTTAATACATAAATATTACGAAACATTTCCATGATTCGTCAACTGGAACTTACCATATCAAAGCCAAACAATATCCGAATATAATTTTTTATATTTCATGATAAAATTTAGTTCTCATGTTTAAACTTTTATCCAAATATTCATTGATACCTGACCAAAAAAATGCGGTCGGTAAAATAGTCGCAAATATTAAAAAAAATCAAAAATATCAGACTTTACTTGGAGTAACAGGAAGCGGTAAAACTTTTACCATAGCTAATGTAATTGAAAAACTGCAAAAACCAACATTAATCATTTCCCATAATAAAACTCTTGCGGGACAGTTATATCAGGAAATGAGGGATTTGTTTCCCCAAAATGCTGTTTCCTATTTTGTTTCTTACTATGACTACTATCAGCCAGAATCATATATACCTTCAACTGATACCTACATCGAAAAAGACTCGGATATAAATGAACTTATTGATAAATTAAGACTTGCAGCAACAACAAACCTTCTTACAAGAAAAGATACGATTGTTGTTGCCTCTGTTTCTTGTATTTACAACATAGGTTCTCCCAGAGAATATGGTCATTTCGTGTTTGAATTTAGTCTGGGAATGAAAATAACAAGAAAACAGATAATAGACAGACTTCTGGACTTACAATACGAACGAAGCGAATTTGGATTTCATAGAGGAACCTTTAGGATAAGAGGCGAACGAATAGATATATATCCTTCTTATCAGGACGAAGCAGTAAGAATAGAAATTTTAGAAGACAAAATTAAAAATGTGGAAATAATAAATCCCGTTACAGGTCAAAACATTAAAAATACTAACGGTAACTTCATTCTTTATCCAGCAAAGCATTTTATGACCGATCCTACCAAAAACAAAGAAACCGTTGATCAAATAAAGAAAGATATGCAGGATAGATTTAAGTTCTTTAAATCAAAAGGTAAGCTTTTAGAAGCACAAAGGATAAAACAAAAAGTAACATACGATTTGGAAATGATACAGGAGTTAGGATACGTCAAAGGTATAGAAAACTACTCAAGATATTTTGACGGAAGAAAACCAGGGGAAGCACCATATTCTTTGCTTGATTATTTTAATCAGCCATATGGAAAAGACTGGCTTGTAATAGTTGATGAATCCCACATGACTTTTCCTCAAGTAAGAGGAATGTATGCAGGAGATTATTCCAGAAAAAAAACTTTAATCGATTATGGCTTTAGGTTACCAGCGGCAATTGATAACAGACCTTTAAAATTTGAAGAATTTATAAGAAGAATTCCTAATTTTGTTGCACTTTCGGCAACTCCCTCCGAATGGGAACTTTCAATGTCGGGTAAAAACGTTGTGGAACAACTTGTAAGACCAACGGGGATTCCCGATCCTCAAGTTGATATAAGACCAGTAACTAACCAGGTTGCTGATTGTATGGAGGAAATAAAAAAACAGGTAGCAAAAAAACAAAGGACACTGGTTACAACCCTTACCAAAAAAACAGCAGAAGACCTCTCATCTTATTTGGAAGAAAAGGGTTTTAAGGTTCACTATCTTCACTCTGATGTTAAAACATTGGATAGAGGAGACATCTTAGATTCCTTAAGAAAAGGAAAATACGATGTTCTTGTAGGAATCAATTTATTAAGGGAGGGTTTGGATCTTCCGGAAGTTTCGTTAGTTGCCATTCTTGATGCAGATAAAGAAGGATTTTTGCGTTCTGACGTAACTCTTATTCAAACAATGGGAAGAGCGGCAAGACACGTTGAAGGCAGGGTGATCATGTATGCGGATAAAGTTACAGGAAGCATGCAGAGGGCACTTGACGAGGTCACAAGAAGAAGGAAATATCAAGTCAGTTATAACAAAAAACATGGTATTACTCCAAAATCAATTCAAAAACCGATAAGGGAAAAACTCATAGAAGAAGACGAAGAGCAAACTATGGAGAAAATATTCGGAAAAAAAGAAAGTACGTTTGAAAAACTTCCCCATGTCGATCTGGAAGGATTAACGCCGATGGATAAAAAAAGGTTAATAGTAAGATTAAAAAAAGAAATGGTACTTGCTGCACAGGATCTAAATTTCGAACTTGCTGCGGAAATAAGGGACAAGATAAAAGAAATTTCAGGTTAATGTACTAATTCGGGACAGTTTTCTCTAGCAACACAGCGTTTACATTGTTCGCTTTTTGGTAGTTTACAATATGCCAGATTATTAAAAATACTGGAAATGTCAATAACTTTACCCATATCCGCTATTATATAGCCAGGTATTTGTTTTTCTTTATCTACAGAACTTAAAGGAATTGAACGTAAATCGGGTACATATGTGGCTCTATGTTCCATATTAACTGAGATTTTACTCTATAAAATTGTAGAAGTAAATTATTTGAAAACTTATATCCTAAAAACGTCAATCTTTAAGTAATCTAAGTTTTGGATTATAATGCTTCTACCACCGAGAAATGCGGCGGGATTTTATTATGCAGGATTATATTAAAATAAGAGGAGCAAGACAGCATAATCTTAAAAACGTAGATCTTGATATTCCCAAAAACAAACTTGTTGTTTTTACAGGTGTATCAGGAAGCGGTAAAAGTTCTCTGGCTTTTGACACCATATATGCCGAAGGCCAAAGAAGATATGTTGAGTCACTTTCAACATATGCTAGACAGTTTCTTGGTATTATGGAAAAACCCGATTGTGATCATATAGAAGGACTTTCTCCAGCAATATCAATCGATCAAAAAACCACATCCCGAAATCCAAGAAGTACGGTTGGGACAGTAACTGAAATTTATGATTATTTAAGGCTCCTTTATGCCCGTATCGGACATCCTCATTGTCCAACATGCGGCAGGGAAATTTCTCATCAAACACTTGATCAAATTGTAGGAAAATCATTGGAAATTGTTTTTGAAGAGGTTAAAACAAATCATAAAGGTTGGTTTTTAATTCTTTCACCCGTTGTAGCAGACAGAAAGGGAGAATTCTCATCTCTTTTTGATAACCTTAAGGCTAAAGGATATAAGCAAATAAGACTTGATGGAATTATTAAAGATTTATCCGAAGATTTTGTTTTAATTAAAACCAACAGACACACAATTGAAGTAGTTATAGATAAAATATCCTTAACCAAAACAAATATTAAAGATAGTATTTTTTTAGATAATTTAAAAGTAAGGCTCTCGGAATCATTTCAGCAGGCGCTTAATCTTTCAGAAGGAAATGCTATTTTTGCAGCCGTTAAAGACACCGGTTTTAGTATTCCCGAGTATCCTAAAAAATTTATAAATCACACTTTTTCTGAAAAATTTGCATGTCCCGTAGATAATATTCAAATAGCAGAAATTGAACCAAGAAATTTTTCTTTTAATTCTCCTCATGGAGCCTGTCCCAAATGTTCAGGGCTCGGTAAAATTCTTAGAGTAGAAAAGGAGTTATTGTTTGCAGAAGAATTATCTATAACCGAAGGAGGGATCTTACCGTTTGCCTCAATGTTTGAACATGAAACATGGTATTCAAGAACGTTTTTAACTGTTTGTAAAGATAATGCTATTAACCCAAAAATTCCTATAAAAAACCTTTCCAAAAACGAAATCGACCTTCTTCTTTACGGTACCGGAAATCATTTGTATACGGTTGAGGGAGAAAATAGATGGGGAAGGTATACAAGAATCCAAGAACCGTTTATTGGAATAATTGCAGACTTGGATAGAAGATATAAAGAATCGACTTCGGATTACGTAAAGGGGGAAATTGAAAAATTTATGAGAGAAATTGTCTGCGAACAATGTGGAGGTAAAAGATTAAAAAAGGAATCTTTAGCTGTAACAATTGACGGATTATCAATTTCCGATGTTACAAATTTGTCAATCTTAAAAATTACTAAGTGGTCTGTCAGTTTAATTAAAGAAAAAAAACTTAATCTTAAAGAAAAAGAGATAGCAAATTTAATATTAAACGAAATTATTTCGAGACTTAATTTTCTTTCTTCTGTCGGTCTTGAGTATATTACACTTGCAAGAGAAGCAGGAAGTCTTTCTGGAGGAGAAGCCCAACGAATAAGGCTTGCTTCTCAAATAGGTTCCGGATTAACCGGAGTTTTATATGTCTTAGACGAACCCACAATCGGGTTGCATCAAAAAGATAATCAAAAACTTATAAATACTCTTAAAAAATTAAGGGATTTGGGAAACACTGTTATTGTTGTTGAGCATGATAGAGAAATGATCAAGCAGGCCGATTACGTCTTTGATTTTGGCCCTGGTGCTGGAGATAACGGAGGAAAAATTGTTTTTGAGGGTAATCCTTCCGAAATATCAAAAAATAGAAAATCCATAACGGGCCAATTTCTTTCCAACAAAAGAAAAATAATAATCCCAAAAACATTTAAAAATGCTGAAATAACCCAAAAAATTAAACTATACGGTTGTTGCCAATACAACCTTAAAAAAATTGATGTAGAATTTCCTTTGGCTAATCTTGTTGTGGTTACGGGTGTTTCTGGAAGCGGAAAATCGACACTTCTTGTAGAAACCCTTTATCCGGCTCTTTTTAGTTATTTAAACCCTGACTATAGAGGAAGTGTCGGAAAATTTGAACGTTTGGAAGGTAAAGAAGAAATAGATAAAGTTATACTTATTGATCAATCTCCGATTGGAAGAACTCCAAGATCCAACCCTGCAACATATACGGGTGTATTTGATCCCATAAGGGACGTCTATGCTAATCTCAGAGAATCAAAAGCACAAGGATTTAAAAAAAGCAGGTTTTCCTTTAATTTAAAAGGGGGAAGGTGTGAGGCTTGTGAAGGACAGGGTCAAACAAAAATTGAAATGCAGTTTATGAGTGATATCTGGATTACCTGCGATATATGTCATGGCAAAAGATATAATTCTCAAACTTTGGATATCTTATTTAGAAATAAAAATATTGCCGATATTCTTAAGATGACCGTAAATGACGCATACGATTTTTTTGATGGATATCCGATGATACTTTCTAAACTTGCAACATTAAAAGAAGTTGGTTTGGGTTATATTAAACTGGGACAGCCCGCAACAACTCTTTCCGGAGGAGAAGCTCAAAGAGTAAAACTTGCTTCAGAACTTAGCAAAAAAGCAACAGGAAAAACCGTTTATATACTTGATGAACCTACCACGGGTCTTCATTTTGCAGATATTGAAAAATTATTAAAAGTATTAAGGCTTTTGGTTGACCGGGGAAACAGTGTTTTTTTGATTGAACATAATACCGATGTAATTAAAAATGCGGATTATGTAATTGATTTAGGTCCTGACGGAGGAGAAGGTGGGGGTCAAATTGTTGCAAAAGGAAGTGTTAAAGATCTTATAAAATCCAAAAACTCATATACAGCCAAATACCTTTAATCTATACTTTGTAACATATGTTTCAAAAAATAGTAAATATACTTTTTTGTTTGATTATTGTATTTTTTCTTTCTAGTAATAGTGTATTTGCAGAAGATAAATTTAAAACATCCATTGAAGTTACATATAAAGTAAATGAATCGGGAATAACAACAATAACAAATCGGGTAACTCTTGAAAATCTCTATACTGATTTTTACGCAACAGCCTATACACTAAGCCTTGATAATATTAAAGCCGGTAATATTAATGCCTACGAAGAAGGTAAAAAGCTTCCTGTTGAAACAACTATCAATGACACAAAAACAAATATAGTTATTACTTTTACTAATTCTGTTGTTGGCCGTGGCAATAAACGAACATTTAATATTACATATGACGATTTTTCTATTGCACAAAGGACAGGAGAAGTCTGGGAAATTTCTATCCCACGTTTATCTTCAGATTCAGATTTTTATTCTTATGACATTTCATTAGTTGTTCCAAATTCGTTTGGTGAAGAAGCCTATATTTCACCGAATCCTGGAAGAAAAGAATTAAAAGATGACTATAAAATTTATAGTTTTAACAAAAACATTATTTCCAAAACGGGAATAATGGCCGGTTTTGGAGAATTTCAGGTTTTTTCCTTCAATATGACCTATCATCTGGAAAATCCTTTAATTAAATTTGCAACAATTGATATCGCTTTACCACCAGATACCTCTTTACAGAAAGTGTATTACTCCTCTCTTGATCCTAAGCCGGACAATATTAAGGTTGATTTGGATGGAAATTGGTTGGCCAGATATACACTTACTCCCAGACAAAGAGTAGATATTAAATTGGAAGGATCTGTTCAGATATTTTCATTCCCAAGACAGTTTTTTGTTCCCTCCGATGAAGTTCTTTCAAGAAACTTAAAATCTAGCGAGTTTTGGCAAAAAGACGATTATGCCATTATCGAATTAGCAAATAAATACAATACACCTAAAGAAATCTACGACTTTGTGGTTAATTACCTGAATTACGATATTACTAGGGTTAAACCGAACCTGGATCGTTTTGGTGCGCTTCAAGCTCTTAAAAATCCCGATAGTGCAATCTGCATGGAGTATACCGATTTATTTATAGCTATAGCAAGAGCCGCCAATATACCGGCCAGGGAAATAAATGGCTTTGCATATACTGAAAATCCTAAAATTCAACCTCTTTCACTTGTTTCAGATGTTTTACATTCTTGGCCTGAATATTGGGATAAAAATAAAAAAACTTGGGTTGCAATTGACCCTACTTGGGGATCAACAACCGGAGGAATAGATTTTTTTAATAAACTTGATCTAAGACATTTTACTTTTGTTATACACGGTGAAGATCCTCAAAAACCATATCCCCCCGGTTCATATAAACTTGGCCCAAATCCACAAAAAGATGTTTATGTAAACTTTGGTCAGCTTCCCAAGGAAAGAACCCCCAAAATTAAAATATCAGCCAAAATAGAAAAATTTATTCCTTTTGTTTCACAAAAAATGCACATAAAATTGGAAAATATTGGAACAACCGCAGATTATAACCTTATTTCAAAAGTGTTTTTTGATTTTAAGGAAGCAAATAGTGAAAATATTAGTGTTATCACTCCTTACGCAAAAAGCGAATATGACATTAAAATCCCCTTTAGCTTTTTGGGTCGAAAAACACCTCATATTATTAAAATTGAGGCAGGTGGAGAAAGTCTTGAAATTAAAGGTGCAAAAACAGAAGTAATAATTTATAATTTAGCTTCAATATTTTTAATAACTTTAATTTTTACATTAGGAATATTAATAAAACTTGGAAAAATCAAAATACCAAATATTAAAAAAGTTTTTACCAGAAAACCCAGGAATATATAAATTCCTGAGAAACGGGAAGGTTATCTATGTTGGTAAGGCCGTAAATATTAAAAAAAGAGTAGAAAGCTATTTTCAAATAAATCTCGCTCCAAAAACAGACTTAATGGTTAAGGAAGCTACCAGTATTTCCTATCTTCAGGTTACCAGTGAGCTAGAGGCACTTTTATTAGAATCTAAACTTATTAAAAAACTTCAACCTATGTATAATTTTATTGCCAAAGACGACAAACACGCTTTATATATCAAAATAACTAATACTAAATATCCAACTATCAAGGCTGTCAGAAAAAATGATGAATCCGATTCTTTATATGTATATGGACCATTTCCTTCATCTCAAAAAGTATATTCGGTACTTAAATTTTTAAGAAAAATATTTCCCTATTCTGATCATAAAATTGGGAAAAAACCTTGCATTTATAGTCAAATAAAATTATGCAACCCTTGCCCAAATGTTATTGAAAAGATAAAAGATTTTAAAATAAAAAAACAACTTCAACAAAGATATTTAAATAACATAAAACACATTAAAGATATTCTTGATGGAAACATCAAAAACGTTATAAAAAACCTTAGTAAAGAAATGGAAAGTTATTCTAAAAACGGTAAATATGAAGACGCGATTGTTATAAGAAATCAAATTGATAATATAAAATACATAACCCAGAAATTTGCTTCAGAAGATCTATTTTTAGAAAACCCCAACATGAGTGAAGATATAAGATTAATGGAGCTTAGGTCTTTAGAAAAGGTGCTTAATGTTAATAATATAAACAGAATTGAATGTTTTGATGTATCTCATATATCTGGATATTTTGCAACAGCATCAATGGTCACTTTTATTAATGGAAATGCAGATAAATCTTTATACAGAAGATTCAAAATACATTTATCCAAAAATAACGATATTGATGCAATGAAAGAAATTGCATTAAGAAGGGAGAGAAATCTTAAAAAATGGGGTAGACCAAATTTAATATTAGTTGACGGAGGAAAAGCTCAAAAAAAAGTATTTGAAAGCATCTTTATAAAATACTCAATTCCCGTTTTTGCTGTAACTAAAGGAAGAGAATACATTGACTTTCCTGATAATAATGCACTGAATCTGATAACTAGGATCAGGGACGAGTCTCACAGATTTGCAAAAAAATATCATAACTTGCTATTTAAAAAGAATTTAATTAAAGTTTAATTATGAAATCTATTTTGAAAATATATATCACCAATACGCTTTCACTTTATTTAGCATCGGTTATCTTTGGAGGAATGAACCTCGCAAATGGAATCAATAGTATTTTAATAGCCGGTATAGGACTTTCCATCCTTTCACTTTTGGTTAAACCGGTAATAAACATACTTCTTCTTCCTTTGAATTTAATTACATTTGGTCTTTTCAGATGGGTTTCATCTGCCATAGCTTTATATTTAGTTACACTTTTGGTTCCTGGTTTTAAAATATTAAACTTTTCATTTTCGGGAATTGCTTCTAAATGGATCGATATTCCAAGCGTTAATTTAACGGGTATATTGGCAATAATTGCATTTTCTTTGGTTATTTCAGTAATTTCCTCTATACTTCACTGGCTCATATCTAGATGAAAAATATAATTCTTGTAATACAGATAATTATTTCTATATTCCTTGTCGTTTTGATTTTAATTCAATCAAAAGGATCGGGTTTGGGTAGAAGTTTCGGGGGAGGAACATCTTTTTCAAGACGAGGTATAGAAAAACTTCTCTATAAACTAACCTTTATTACCGCTGGTTTATTTGTTCTGATTTCGATAATTTCTCTTGCCATATAAATAAAGATGAAAAATTTCAGGTATATATTCAGCCTGATATCTGCTTTTATTATACGATTTAAGTGGGTAATTCTACTAAGCATATTATCAGGAATTTTGTTTTTTTTAAGTTTAAGATTTTTAGGCCCTAATTTTTTTCAAACTCAAAATAAACGTATTGCTTTAGTGGGCAGATACAGACTTGACAACATTCCTGATCAAATTCTTTTAATTGTGGGCGAAGGATTAACCAAAGTAAACGAAAAAGGTGAAATCAAACCGGGAATTGCATCATCATTGGAAAGTCAGGATGGTGGAAAAAAATGGATTTTTCATATTGACCAGGGGAAAAAATGGCAGGATGGTAAAAAAATCACAAGTGAAGATATTAAAATAAGTTACTCTGACGTAGAAATTGAAAGACCTGATTCAAAAACAATAATTTTTAATTTAGAAACTCCTTTTGCACCTTTTCCTGTAGTACTTTCCAAACCGATATTTAAAAAAGGTTTTCTGGGAACGGGGGAGTGGAAAGTAAAGAAAGTGACCGTTGTAGGTAGCTTTGTTGAACAAATAAAACTTTCTAGAAATATGGGTAAAGATGTTATCTACAAATTTTACCCCACTGAAGAAAGAGCTAAGCTGGCTCTAAAACTTGGAAATGTTGATCAGCTTGTGGATATATTTAATCCCTTCCCTTTTTACGATTGGAAAACCCTTAATGTCGAAAAGAAAGTTGATTATGAAAGATTTACTGCCGTGTTTTTCAATAACGCCAAAGAAAAAAAGACCTCGGATAAAAATTTAAGACAAGCCTTAACTTACGCTATTGATAAAAAATCTTTTGAACAGGTTAGGGCAGTGAGTCCGATTTCTCCCAATTCATGGGCATATAATCCTCAAGTAAAGCCATATGATTATGACTTGACTAGAGCCAAGGAACTAATGAAGGATTTATCAAAAGAAGTAACCAAAGATCTGTCTTTAAATATAGCCACAACTCCTGTTCTATTAACGGAAGCTGAAATAATTGCAAAAAACTGGAGAGATTTGGGAATTTCAGTAAATGTTCAGGTAATATCGAATATTCCTGAAGATTTTGATGCTTTTCTTGCAATAGTCGACATTCCCACCGACCCAGACCAGTATTCATTGTGGCATTCAAGCCAAATAGCTTCTAATTTGGCAAATTATAAAGATGCAAGAATAGATAAATTATTGGAAGATGGAAGAACCGTAACAAACCAAAGTGAAAGAAAAAAGATTTATTTGGATTTTCAAAGATTTTTACTTGAAGATTCACCGGTTGCTTTTCTTTTTCACCCCGCAAGCTACACAATTACAAGAAAATAAAATTAAATTAAAGTTTTGGGATCAACCCAGAGCATCCAGCCTGTAATCCATTTTTTGTCACGCACATCCAAACTGTCGTACCATTTGGATCGAAATTCAGTTTCAGAGATTGTCCAAATACCAGGTCTTTCATTTGAAGGATCTGCAAGGGTAAGTGCCGCAAGCTTACTGTCATAATCAGCAACAACTGAGTAGTGCCCCCCCGGATCATTTTCATCAAAATCATCCCACCAGTTAACAATAATTAAGTTACCTTTAGTTAGATGATCAGTAATATCCGAAAACGTTGCATTTTCCTTAAAATTTACAAGCTTAAAAAACCTGCTTAAATAAGCAAGAATCATTTGTTGTGAAGTTCCCCACCAGTCTTTATAGACATCTTTGGCAATTTCAGCCTGAGGAATTCGCCTTCCGCATTTAGCCAGTAGCATTTGAATAACTGCAGGACCGCACCACCCCGGTCTTTTTTGGAATCTATGATATTTTTTCCAAGAAGATACCTTCTTCATACATAAAATTATATCTGTGAAAAAAATTGCTTACAAGTATAAAAAAATTATTATTTTTAAAAATGTCCTGAAGATCTTTTGAGATTCTTCATTATGGATCTGGCTGAACGGAAAATTACAATTAATAAAATTACAAGTAGTGTAGATTCCATATTTTAATTCTAATCTTTTCAATTACGCGTGTCTATTTATTATAACTGTTATTGAATTAATCGTTTACATTAACATATTGTTGATTATTTTACTCATAAAAAATGCCTATTTAAAAATGCTATTAAATGTGTATAATTCGAACATATGGAAACAGATCGTCAAACCATTTCTGATGACCAGGAAGAAGAAATAATAACTTATAGTACTTGCAGATTTTTGACCACTGAAGGATCAGGCACAGTTCCTCAAACTTTTTCCAGGGGTATTTTTGATTCTTCTTTACCTTGCACCGGTATTACAGAAGTTGAAATACCCAAATCTATGGTCATGCTTTCAGGCAAATTACTCTGTGCTTGTGAACATCAAAGAAGTGCAGGATTGTGTCCAAGAGGACTTACTTTAACCGTAAACAAAAATCTTTATCCATATATACTGACTAAGGAACATTCTTCAAAATAATTAACTTCAAGTATATATTAACCTTGCCTTTTAGATAACATCTTACTGAATATACAAGATTTTAAATCTTTTACTTATAATCAGTAAATTTCTTTTCTAAATGCAAACCAGATTGTGAATAGGCTGTTTGCATATCAACTGTTAATATCTCGTGTACCATACCTACGCTAGCACCTACCGATGGACAGGATAAATGACCTCTTGTTTGATTAATAACGATTGCAACATCAATTGGGGTTCCCATATCCTGAGCAACAACTGTTTTACAAGTATTACATAAAACTACGCAAATGGCTCGAGAATCAATTAACTATACTTTCATATCTTCTTTACGATATATACCGGTATTAATATATCACATAAAGATTAGACTCTTGAGGAGCTAATCAGGGTGAGCTAGTGAACGATCTTCGAACTCATTTTGATCTTAATTCCATTGATAATCAGATATTAAAAGCTCTCATGTTGACACCCCTTAGACAACGTACGTAAAAGTGACACTTGACAAATAGTGTCACTTTCTGTAAAGTGACGATTGCATATGTTCTACAACCGCAAAATTTATACAGAACTTCTTTCTCACGTCCAAACTCCGTTAGTTACAGTACTCACAGGCATGAGAAGAACGGGTAAAACTACTCTTATTCAACAGTTACTTTTGAATATTTCTAATAAAAACTCACTTTACCTGGATTTGCAGAGACCAGATAACCGTGAGCTTTTTGATGAAAAAAACTATGAATCCATTAATGAGGCATTTATTGCCCGAGGATTACAATCTGATAAGCCAATGGTAATCGCCCTTGATGAAATCCAACTGGCTCCGGATAGCCCCAGTGCAATTAAGTATTTGTCTGACCATCATAAAATCAAATTTATTGTCACCGGATCAAGCTCATATTACCTTAAGAATCTATTTTCTGAATCTTTATCCGGACGAAAAAAACTTTTTGAGTTATTTCCATTAGACTTTGGAGAATTTCTCACTTTTAAAAACATTTCTTTCTCACAAACAAACTGGCAAAAGGGAACGTTCAATGTTTCGGAATTTAACCGTCTGTCTTCTTATTATGAAGAATATATCCGCTTTGGTGGCTTCCCTCAAGTAGTGCTTGCTGAATCGGAGTCTGATAAACGTGATCTTTTATCAGATATTATGTCTTCGTATGTAAATATAGATATCCGTTCTCTCGCTGATTTTTCTGATGAGCGGAACTTGTATTCTCTTGCCAAACTTCTGGCTGGGAGAGTAGGTAGCAGGGTAGAATATTCCAAATTATCAAGACTCACTGGAATATCCCGTCCGACCGTAACCAACTATATTTCTTTTTTTGAAAAAACTTACTTAATAAGCACTATTCCTGTCTTTACAAAAAGTGTTGACAGAGAAGTAGTAAAGTCCAGAAAACTTTACTTTTGTGATACGGGTCTTGCCAATACTTTAGCAGAACTTTCTAGTGGAGCTCAATTTGAAAACACTCTATTTAACCAGCTTTCAAGAGTTGGTCAAATCCAATATTTCGCTCTTAAAACTGGACATGAAATAGACTTCATTTTAAATGAAAATTTAGCTATTGAAGCCAAAGAAACTCCACTTGAGGGAGATTTGGCACACCTAACTCGTATAGCCACAGACACTCAAATTCCGAATCTTAAACTAGTTGGCAGACATCAATCTCCAAAGTTTTCTAACTACGCATGGGCAGGATCTATACTTTAGAAAAAAATTTGAGGCCAAAAACACAGGGTGGGCTAGTGAACGATGTTCGAACTCATTTTGATCCTAATTCAACTGATTATCAGATATTGAAGACCCTACTTCTAATAACTAACTGTAATCATCATCCTAGCTATATATAAACAGGTTTCATAAACTGTGCCATAAACTTATTTTGCTTTAATATTAAGCTGATATAATTCTAACTATATGGAAAGGGTAAGGCTAGAACCGGAAGAATCAATTGGACCAGGAAAAATAATACCTAAAACTCAAATTAGACAAGAAGATTGTTGCCCTGCATCAGTATTCTCCATTTTGTCTACCCTCGGAGTTGAAACGTCTTATGATGAATTGTATCTTCAACTAGGTACCAATAAGCAGGGAACTGCTGATACATCCAAAATTAGCGAGGTATTTAATAAACATAATATAAAGATTAAGGAATACGAACAGGCTAATATGAAAGATATGGAAAACGCTTTATCTGAAGGTAATTTTTGCTTGGTTGAGTATCAGGCACCGAATTATGACTATGGTCATGATTTTTTGTGGTTAATAAAAAATCCAACTCCCGGTAATAGTAAAAAACATGGGCACTATTCAGTAATTTATAAAATAGATAAAGTAGCTGACGGCAAGAAGTTTATGTGGCTTATGGATCCCCTGATTATCGGTGAAAACGAAACCCCGTACGGGGTGGGGGTTCGAGTTATGACTTGGGATCATTTACAAAAACGTTGGGAAATTCAAGGTGAAGAGCCCGGCTGGATGCTAACCATATCTTCAAGAATGAGTTTCGTAAATTAGCAGTTCGGAAATAATAAAAATTAGCAAGGGCTAGTAAACTATATAAAGAAATTCTTGGAGGCTAAAATCTCAGGGTGAGCTAGTGAACGATGTTCGAACTCATTTTGTGCCTAATTCTACCAATTATCAGATATTAAAGACTTTACTAATAACAAAACCTGTTACAGATTATATTGACAATAATAAATATTAGATATAGTATCCAGATAATTTATGAAAGATATAGTTGCAGAAACAACTAGCGATAGCATGTTTGGTGGTTGGGTAGAAAAAGGGAAGGGTTGGTTTACCCCAGCAAAAGTTCCAGGTGAGGAAACATTAACAGATCCTAAGACAGGGCAGAAAACAAAAATATATCGTTGGGTGTCTCATGAAGAAAAGTTTACACCTAATTAGTTAGTTTCTATACAATATCTCCTCTATAAATATTAGGCCTCAAAAACTCAGGGTGAGCTAGTGAACGATGTTCGAACTAATTTTGATTCTAATTCGACTGATTATCAGATATTAAAAAGCCTTTTGGTTTTTGGCAATTAACAATACTTACCCCATTCCCTATGTCACCTACTAACACGCAATTATCCATAGTTGACAGTTCGAATCCTTAAAAGCGAGCTCAGGTTCTAATACTGTCCTAAAAACTACTCCATATAAAATTTTGATATACTAGATGCAGATGCAAGCTATCATATTTGCTCTCATTGCCTTTATCGGTTGGGGGGTTGGCGATATTTTTGGTGGTCTAGTTGCCCGCAAAACTAATGGCTATTCTTCTGCAGTTTTAAACTATGTTTTTTGTATTGTTTTTGCTTCGCTTTATATCCCTTTTGCATGGCCAGAACTGAGAAATATGACTTTAGGAACAAGTCTTTGGCTGATTGCTTTACTACCTATTGGTATTATTCCTTTAGTAACTTTATATGAAGGTATCAGTCGGGGAAATGCCTCTTTAGTTGGTACTGTCGCTGGTTCATTTGGCGCTTTGGTTTCTATTCTTTCCGTTTTGTTTTTGGGAGAAAGCCTAAATATGTCTCAGGTATTTTGTATTGTGATTGTTTTGGTTGGGCTAATTCTGTCTTCAATCAACCTAAAAAATATTAATGTTCATCAACTATTGAGCGATAAAGGTTTGCCTTTTGCATTAATATCGCTGGTAGCTTGGGGGATTTATTTTACTTTTGTTAAAATTCCAATTAAGCAAGTCGGTTGGTTTTGGCCAGCATATATTTCCTGGTGGGGTTTTCCGATTGTTCTTTTATACTTACGAAAAAAGTCAATTAAAATCTCTGTTCCCAAAGACAAAAAACACATTATCTTTGTAATTCTCAACTCATTAGTCTCCATCATGGCTCTTTTCTCTTTCAATTTGGCGGTCACAAAAGGCCAGAGTTCAATTATTGCTCCGATTGCCAGCTCTTATCCGGCCCTGTTTGCCTTATTGGCTTACTTTGTTTTCAAAGACCGGTTAACCAAACAACAAATACTAGGCATGGTTGTAACTTTGGTTGGGATAATTTCTTTATCACTATTAGCTTAGAAGTTCCGATAAAGTCATTGTAGGCGAGCTCATAGCCTCAAAATCTCAGGGTGAGCTAGTGAACGATGTTCGAACTCATTTTGTACCTAATTCGACAGATTATCAGATATTAAAGTCCTTACTTTTATCAACTGAATAGAACCATAAATATAACTATGTATAGGCAGGGACGAGTAAACTATGTCAGGAACTTCTTTGCTGTGTGGGGATAGGTGGAGAATTTCAATATCTTTGGAGTATAATGGTACAAATAATGGAAGATAAAAAATACCCTTTCGCCGACAAATTTAAAAGGAAGAATTTAGAGGCTTCTCTCAAAAAAGGGACAAAGAACCAGCAAAATGATATGGCCGGGTGTATTGCTATGCATTCGCAGTTTTTGGGTGAATTGGGGGATATGCTTGGCGGGAGAAAAGACCCAAAGAAACATCAACACCATTTACCCAAAAACCTAACGCAAGCTGTTATAAAAAGTACGAAGGATATTTTAGATATTAGGAAAGAAATAGAGGAAAACAGTAAATAATTCAGTCTTGTTTTTTTTGAATCTATTTTGCAGCTTTAGATGGAAAGTATTCGAACTTTTTACGCTTAATTATTTTAATAAACTGTCCGAGTGGTTTGTATATACTTATAGAAGAGTGCAAGAAGGACAATTATCACCCAAACTTATTTTGAATTCATCAAGCCTAGCCCTTTCATTTCGGAATTTTTTCATTCTCCACAGTGCTTCTATCCGGTAAGGATGAGCTTGTGTGGGTGATTCTGAAAGACGAATATTAGCATTGGCAGCAAGTACTCCATTTCTGGCTTGAGTAATTTTTCCCAAAATCTCAGGTAGGGGACATCCCTTGCACCAAGGGAAATTGGGTGATTCAGTCATGGAAGCGATTATAATAAAAGAGGAAGAGAATATCAATCCAAAACTTAGTTGCAACCACATAGAGAACTTTCTTAAGGCTAAAAACCCAGGGTGAGCTAGTGAACGATGTTCGAACTAATTTTGATCTTAATTCCACTGATTATCAGATGTTAAAGAGTCTTCTAATGACTGACTATAACTATCAATTTAACTATGTATAGGCAGGGGCTAGTGAAATATGTCAGGAACTACTTCGCCATAAATTTTTTGGGGTTGATGCATGTGTCATCCTCGTTCGGATAAATAAAATGATTGAGTTTGATGAAATCTAGTTGAGATAAAACTTTTTCAACCAATCCAAAACAATTTCTTGTTTGGCCGACAGGAATTCTTCTTAATAGCACCCAACTGGTTTTTGTTCCGTCATCTTCGATATTGCCTCCGCCCATGCCAGCTACAATTTGGTGACCATAAAAACAATTTGAACAATGCATATCTTCGGGCTTAATGGTTACAACGACAGCTTTTTCAGTCATGGAGCGGATTATATAGCATCTGAAGCTATTTTACAGGGTTAGTAAACTATGTACGGAACTTCTATTTTACGGGTGAAAGTATATGGGCGTGGGCAAAAAGTTCTCTGCCGTTAAGTTCAATTGACTCATAACCAACAGTCAGTGGAACTTCCTTACTCTTTTTGATAATTTCATATTTATAACTCCAACCGCCTGGAAGTTCTAAAGCACATGGTTCATGTAACCTAGTTTTTTCCTTAAGTTGCCTCACGCTTGTTATTAAACGAGAGATTACGTCTTTAGTGTTTAAACCAAGTTTTTGAAGTTCCTCAACAGGAATTACACCACCACCATATAATCTGGTAAATTGTTCCTCTCCTTCTTTTACTAATTCCTGTCCACCACCGTTATCATCAGCAAACCATTCGTCATGATAGTGACCCCCATCCGAACCCACAAAGTCATTTGCCTTTCCAAGAAATTCTGACCTTTGAATTCTCACTGGTTTTTTAACACCTGCATAACCTTCAATCAGTCCCTCTGTAAGTAGATTATCTGTTTTTTCCGACACGGCTTATTATATCACCTGAAGCTATTTTACAGGGTTAGTAAACTATTGTTATAATGTATTGCTTCACAAAATCCCCAAAAAGGGTTTTGCGAGAGCAATAAAAAGCAAGGAGGGAGTCAGAAATGGCTCCCTTTTTGTATCTATCTTATTCAGAATTTATTATTAAAAATATGATGTTTTGTAGAATCAGTGAGATTAATATATCCCAATTAATCGGTTAGAAATTTTCTTGACAAATTGATTTAATTAGAACAATATGGGGTAGTGAATTTCACTGATTGTTTATTGAGTTGGTTAGTTGATTGACCGCCGTCATTGGTGGTCTATTTTTTTGCTTTCGCACTTACACCATAAAGTGCTTAAAGAAAGGTGTTAGGGGGAGGTGAATTAAAATTAAAAAATTATTATCAGTTTTAGGGGGATTGGTTTTAACTTTGGTATTTGTTTCAACAGCTTTTGCATACGACATAACTATTGGAAACGATGCGATATCTCGTTCCGTTGTTGATTCTTACCAAAACTTTTCCATTGTTGATACAAATAATCCTGCAGCATCTGATGGAGTATTAGTTCAGTTTGAATACTGGGCTTCTAATACAAATCCATTTAAGTTTCTTGTTTTAGATGCAGGTAAAATGGTTATGTGGAAAAGTGAATTGATTACTCCCACATCAACAGGTGTTAACATTTACAATCTTGCAACAGCTGTCCCTGTTGAAACAGGATGGAATGTAGGTTTTTGGTTCCAGAATTCGGGAACTATCCCTTTTAATTACGATGGAACCGCAGACCCTGCGTACTATACCCCAAACAATAATGGTGAACCAGCCAAAGGCTCTACTCTTTCAGAAGCAGGAACAACAGATAGGTTTTATTCTTTTGTAGCCTATGGATGGTTTGGAGATACGGATGGTGATGGGGTTGGTAATGGAATGGATCTTTGTCCAGATACTGAAGTAGATACTGGCAATTGGGAAAGAGATTGGGGAACAAATAGATGGCAAGTTATGGAAGTTGAAGAAGTTTTGGGATGGTATCAGAATAAACCAATCGGAAAAGGTGAAACTGAAGCTACATATGCATATGATTTATCATATACCTATGGTTGTAACGGGCATCAGATTTTGGATATCCTTCAAATAGATTTAGGTGATGCAATGAATGGTCATCGTAAATTTGGTTTGAGTTCTAGTGTTCTTGAAGAATTCCATACTAATCTGAGTGATGGAAATGTAAGTGGCAGATGGTATATAGAAACCGTTACGGTTCCAGCTAACCAATCAACACCCAAAGATTCTTTATACCCATTATTAAATGGTGTAAATTACCTATTTAATGCTAGGGGTACAGCCACAGCTTGTTGGCAATCAGGGTGCCACATTACCTTTGATGCTGAGTACAGTACTTCAGATTATCCGAGTTTCTTAACTTGGGTTGATGGAGTAGCAGCACCTTATACTTCCTATGGTACAGATCTTTTAGATTTAAGGGTTAATGGAGACTATGTAGATTGGGGAACATATAACCCATTGCATACTTACGAATTACCGTCTGTAGGGGTAGGAGATAAGGTAAATTTTGGTATATATGACATTACTGGTTCTTACAGCAATGATGCTGGAAATCTTTATGTTGATATTATTGCCAATCTTTAACTAGAAAACATTTGTCTTAATAAAAAGGATAGATTGTTACGAAAATAAATTAGCAGGGGAGTGAAAGCAACCCCTGCTTTTTTGTTTTTTTTATAACTTATTGACATTAAAGTACTGGTAGCCTAATATATACTTTATAGATATAATGTTAATATAGATTAGCTTCAAAACTAATTTTTTAACAGTTATAGGTTACTAAAAATGCTAAAGTCTCAACCTTTTTTGACAGAAGTAGACCTCCAAAAAATTCTGAATGCTCCCATTAATTGCTACCCATCTCAGAAGTTTATTATGAATACAATTATCCAACTGCTTTGGGATTCAGGAGCAAGAATTAGCGAAATAACCAGCTTAAAGATTCAAGATTTTGATCCAGCACAAAGATTTCTTACTCTAAGAAATACCAAGAACCACCAAGATCGGATTATTCCTATTACCGATAACATGACCGGAAGCCTCCGTAAGCTCATAGGAGGCCGTAGAGAGGGCTATATCTTCAGAGGTAGAGATGATAACGCCATGAGTAGGTTATCAGCCTATTTAGCCTTAAAAAGAAGAGTAAAAGCATCGGGAATTAATAAAAACATTCGGCCTCATACCTTTAGGCACCATTGGATTACAACTAAACTGGACAAGGGGGTACCCTTGCCACAAGTTCAGAAGTTTGTAGGCCATACGTCCCTTTCGTCGACGTCTCTCTATTATCACTTCACTCAGGATGATTTGAGAAAAGTGTTAGAAGTGTAGATGCCTATTATATTTTCCACCAAATTCTACTATTTTGGCTTGTAGAAATTGCCACAGAATGGCATACAATAAACAAAACGAAAGTAAGAAGGTGGGGTATTTAAACGACTCTTTCGACCTTAGGGTCGTCTATTCGTTACCAAATAAAACCATGCTGTGAATGTCAGGAGAATAAAAATAATATAACCCAATGTTCCATACATTGCATTTATTATTAAACTTAAAGGATTTGTTGAAAATACGTCTGTCTGGTTAAGTGTGGATGTTATTAAGACGAAAATCCAAAATAAAATAATACCTAATTTTTTAGAAGACATCCATTTCCAAAATCCTACTTTTTGCGCCTGTCTATCATTCATGCGTTCATTATACCCTCACTTCAACTCACCATACAACAAGAAAGAAAATAACTCATTATAGGCACCTTAGAAAAATGTTCGGTGTATAATCAATTTAATTGTAAAGGTGTTTAAGACCATTATAAAAAGAAAATTCATATTATTTTTAATAATAATCGCCTTGATTATGTTTGGTTATTTGGTTTTTCACTTCGTCCTAGAAAAAATTCAATTTTCAAAAACAAAACAATTGATTATTGATACAGGTACAAACCTAAAGATTAGTTATACAAAAACCTTTGAGGTCGCTGAAAAGAATGGGATATATTCAAATGTTACAATCGTTGTTTTAGATGGTGATCATCTTACATTACCTCGCCTTGATATTTATAAAGATGTAGGTAATTTATATAAAAAAGTTTACAGTTTTGTTCCAGATATTCCAGACTCTGAAGGATTTTATTTTAGTATGGATGTTATACCAATATTAGTAGGGGATAATTACACATCAGATTTATCAGGTATTTTTATTTCACTTACCAAAATAGGAGCAAATTATTGGGGAAGTTATCCTATTTATATTAAATACGATACAAAAAATGGCTTTTTATTAACTAATTTTTACGATGGCAATGTTGCAGATAATCCTAAAATAAACGTTTATATGAGCTCAATCGAACAAGATATTAATATTTGCAATAAATTAAACAGCAATGAAACAACAAAATCAATTCTTTCCCAGGGAGCGTCTTACAGTAGTGTAACAAATAATATTGATCTTATTTTTTACGCTGACGATAACTGTCATGCCTGTGATCACAATTTAGTGACATTGAGCTACCCTTTAAATAAATAGTGCTCCCACCATTGCAATCCACTATCAATTTTAGGTGTAAAATAACATTATGCTGAAAAAAGTTATCTTCGGAATATTAATACTGTTTATAGGAGCTTTGTTGGGCTTTGGTGTAGCTAAATCACATTTCGCCATAGATACCAACCTAATTTCGAATACCCAATTAGATACCTTGATTTCACTTGACACGAACCAAGGTATCTTGGATATTCTTGTTCTAAATGATGAAATTTATATTGAACCTTTTGAAAATGTAACTGTTCCATTTTCTTCTTTCAGCATCTCAAGAAACGAATATCCAAAAATGTTTGAACAAGGAACGGCAAATTCAAGTTTTATATCGGCAACAGTAAAAAAGGGGCAGAAAGATGAAAAAATGCTTGTGGTTATTTCGAATAATCAACATGATCACGCAGGGTATTTACCAACATACGAACTAACAATTGACCCAATAGAAGGAAAGGTAATAAGTCAATAAGTTATATCCAGAGTTATGAACCTCGCACAACCAGTATACTATTTTATCCTGTTTCTTAAATCAATTTTAATTAGCAACTCAAAGAAGTTAAGAAGATTTTGTGCCGATTCAAATGCTTCTTGATCAGTTAAGTCTTCATTCATTTCTTCTTTATATATTTGTTTAAACTCTTGAATAAGTTTAGGAGAAATCATGGACACTTTTAAAGCTATATCTTATATGCAAGATCGTAAAAATAATTTGATATTCGTAAGAAGAATCTTTGGAAAAAGGTTTTTATTGCATATAAATATGGGTATTGTGGAGGTTTTATTACAAATTCTTCATTAATAACACGATAGCTTGCTTTTCTTAAATTATTTTTAGTAGGCAAGTATAGAGCTACTAAAGAAGTTCCTTTAAATGGGGCTGCAATAATTATATTTCCGGTAGGTGAGGCAAGAGATAGAGCTAGTTCCTTCTTTAATTTCAAAATCTTATTAATTATTGTTCCAAGAGCAACTTCCATATAAAAGCATATGTTTTGCGATGTAATTTCAATTGAGTTAACCCTTACCCAAATACCATGAGCTTCAAGAGTATATTTAATTAGTTGTGCGCAACTCATTAGATACCCTTCCGATCCTTCTTTAAAAAATGGTGACTTTTTGGTCGTCTTGTTATTCTTAAATGTAAGAACCTTTCTAGGTAAATTATTGCCCCTTGATGATTCTAATATTCCTGCAAATTCTAACTGATCAATTAATCGAGACGCACGAGCATAACCCACTTCCAATCTCCTTTGAAACAGACTTGGAGAAACTGCGTCATATTGGACGCAGATTTTTATAGCTTTCTCAAGTAAATCATCGTACTCAATTAGTGATGTGTTTTTAATTAAAATCATATACTTTTCTTTTTCTTAGCTATTAAACTAATATGCGTCTTTGCAAAATTGTTTATCTGTTTACTGATAGTTCTCACAGGCATTGCAATCGTGATTAGTATCTAGGCCGTAGGAATCATATGTACAATGTAAGTCTCCCGATGACCTCCAGGAAAAACTTTTTGGAGAAGGTGTGGTGTTGTATTTATAAAAATCACTAGATAGTTCTCCACTTATATAATGGTAAAAATATTTTGCATCTTTTGGGTCGTAAAAGTCTCCACAGTTAATATCTTTCTTTGTTTTAATAAGATTTTTCCACTCCTCTGTTTTTGGTAACCATTTATTATATTCATTAGTGCAGTCTTGACTTGGCACGGGATCATCACTTTTGTCTGTAATGAAGTCGTAACATTTAACTGCAACATCGGGGATGTTATATATATTAGCTTTTTTTAATATCTCATTTCTTTTTGAATACCAAGAAATATCATCTTGGAAAATTAAATATCCTAACATCAATATGATCACTATCCCAATTACCACTAAAATGTTTTTATTGTTCATTTGTTGTTTGCTTCCCACTGCTGACATTTTTTTAGTTCTGCATTGTAGTCAACCTTCTTCCATTTTAGTATTACATACTTGCAATATTTTGAATTATTTTCGGCAATTTGTTGGCAAGTTGCATTTTTTGGCAAATCACCAACACTGCAAGTCTGTGTATTTAACAAACTCCAAGAAAAACTAATCACAAAGTAAAGAATTATTAAGCTAACCAGAATTGAGAGCATTGATTTAAGTTTCATAAAAATCCTTAATTTGTTTTTAATAATTCCAGTTCTGCTTGCTTTATACCTCTCGTGGCGTTAGGATCATTCGGGTTTATTTTTAGCAATTCATTAAATATATCTATAGACTCTTGATATTTCTTGATTTGATAGTAAATATCTCCAATTAAACCCATAGCAAAAATGTTTTCTGGTTGTAGGGTTAGCAAGTGGTAGGCTGTTGTCATTGATTCTTTGTATCGTTGCAAATCTTTCAGTGCTAAGGACTTATAAAATAAGGCGTCTAGATCGTCTGAGTTTTCGGATAACAAATCATCAGCCAAATCTAGACTTTGTCCAAAATTATTAAGGTTATAGCTGGCAAACATCGCAACCGACTTATTGCCATTTGAAATAGCCCGTTTGAGCAGGCTTTTATATAGTAAATTAGCGTCTTTAAGTTCTCCCAATTCTCCGAGAGATATGGCTTTGTTTGACATGGCTATTAAATGGTTTTCATCTAGCTTTAATGTTTTGTTAAAATAGCCTATGGCTTTTTTGTGTTGCTTCAGTCTTTGATAACAAAAGCCTAAATTAAATGTCGCATGAATGTTCTTGGGGTCCTTCTTAAGTATCTTGTTACAAATAACAATAGCTTCTTTAAATTTACCGTCGATAAGATCCCTATCCAGTATATCTATCAAATCGTAAGCTGAAGAATCGAGATTGGCTTTCTCTGAAACAATATCTTCATCAGAAAGTGGGACAGCATCTTCAGTTTTATTTGAATCTAACTCGGGTTCTATTGGAATGAGTTCACCAAGTTTTTCTTGTGTATTACCTGAAACAGACATGTAACCCATCCAGGATGTAAATAATGTGAAGAGAAATATAAGAATCCATAACCAAATGTCTCCATCAAGAGTAGAGTTCCCGAATAGTAAATTAACAACTAGAACCAAATAGGCGATTTGTGTAAAAAGAACCCCTAATGTTGTGCCAGTTCCTGCTTCAGGGCCTTCCTTCGCTGCCATATATCCTACGGGCCCCATTACAACTGAATACCCCCAAAGTAAAACAGCAATTATTGGATACTGTGTGTTTGAAACTACCCATACAAATATAGTGATAACCCAAATAGATAAAATAAAATTGTTATATCCCGAAAGAATAAAGCCTAATATTGCGGTCGTAAGTCTTTTTCCCTTTTCAGCGGATTTTACGACTAGCGGCACGATCAACCATGTGGGTAGCGAGGCAACAGTGTAAACCCAGGGCATTAGGAAGCTATACAACAAGCCGATTACTACCAAACCCCATCCACCAGTAGCTAGCAGCCAAATTGCACCAACTATTCCTGCAAAAAAATTGAGAATCCAGAGCGATGACAAGCTTATCTCAAGCAATAATAGAAACAACTTTTTCATTTCGCTTTTTGTCTAATTGAATAAGCGGATAAAAAGAAAACAAATGCTGAGATTAGATCTATTCCCACCCACGAACTTTTATTTAAGTAAACAGGGAAAAGGGGATTAAAGAGAAAAGCTAAAGCTACAAAAACGAGCACCCAACCTGTTAATTGTGATTTTGAGAACCCAATTGCGTTGAAAATGGCTACTCCGCAAACAACCCATCTGAGGATTGTGTAATAGTCGTATGGCCAAATATTCAATATTCCTAAGAGCAGAAGGACCCCAGAAATAATTGAAGGCCATTTAATATTCATATTACATATTTATAAACAACTTACTAGCCAAATTTTACACCCTTTTTCCAGAAAAATCTAAGAAATTATTGACAGGAGCTGTTATACTTAATTGATGATAAAGAAATTTCTTCTTTCTTTGGCAATAGCTATAACTTTACTTACAGCATCAACCTCATTTATTGAAGCAAGGACTATTCGTGTAAGAGGATATACCACAAGGAGTGGAACTTACGTTAATTCCTATTATAGAACTAGCCCAAATAGATATAAGTTTGATAATTATAGTTCAAAAGGAAACTACAACCCATATACAGGAAGAACGGGTACAATTAACTGGTGGAGATAATCTTTAATAATTCTCGTTAGCGTAAGCTTCACAACCCTCAATAAAGGACTCTGATTTTCCGCCACAATCACTTGCATCAGTAATTCCGTTTTCTTCTGCCCATTCATAACCTGCATCATGCCCAGAGCAATTACTTGTACATTCCCAATTATCGCTTGTTATTGAACGGTCAACCTCCATATCAATTGAATTACCATTTTCAAAATCTTCAGTTATTCGTTCGGGTTTAGAACTGTTGTCAGAAGAGAAAATAAGCCACACAAAAAATATAATTCCTGCGATCCAGAGAATTGCCTTAATCGAATCGTTGTTTTCGTCTTCCATTTGAGCTAGTAAGCCGATTTTACTCCACTTTATCGGAAAAATCTAAGAAATTTGAAATCATTAGTGGTAAAATACAGGTATAAAATGCCCGTGATAAACGGGTATTTAAATGGAATATGAAAAACGTTGAATACGACGCCTACTTGGTGGCTCAAAATATTTTCCAATCAATCTTAAGGGGGGATAAATATACAATAGCAAATATAGCGAAAAGCGATATTAAAACTTTTAATTATCCGAGCATTAAAGAAATTCCGTGGTCTTTTGGGTACTCCTACGATAATGTTCCGAGATTACTTTCTGAAAATGGAGTAATTGTTGAAAAAATAGAAAATCGGTGGTTTACAAAACGCACCTCATGCACAACAAAGGATGCGAAGCACGATCAAATAACAAATAGGGCGATTCAATTAACATATTTTGAACCTGACGAAACAGCAAATTATTATATTAAGTACAACAGGGATTATTGGGATTTTGGCCCACAACCAGGAGGACTTTATGCCTGCCTGGTTGATGTAAAAAGGCTTGTAGATTTTATAAATTGGTTCAACTTTTACCTACCGAAATTTGACATTAAAAATGGAATTTTAAATTTTTTAGGTAGTTCGGTTAAATTTGAAGGAGAATATCAACTAAAAGCTGCGGATCTACTGATAAAAAATCTAAACAGCAGGGTTACAAATGAAGATTTTTACAATCTACCGAGAGACCTTAAAAACTTTAAAGGAACTGCGCCCCAAAAAGAGGCGTCCAAAAAACTTTTTAAAGAAATAAGAGAAAAAATTGAATTAAATAGTTTTTTGGCAAATGGTCTGGTTTGTATTCAACGAAAAGGGTTTGGAATTTTTATAGATAACCAAATATATTCCTCATTTCCCCAAAATCCATAGTGGAAGTCCCCATTTCAGATAGGTCTTATCCCCATTAGGTATCTTTACAGCTCCCCACATTGGGTAAGACAATTGGAGCATGAAATCAAACTCAGATTTTCAGAAGGTCGCCGATTTATTGCCAGATGCAATCGAAAGGATGTTTGATCGTGTCAAACAAATGAAAATTAAGGAGTTTATGGAACAAATAAAAGATGGAAAACAAAATGGAAAATATATACGAAAGTAAAGATAAACAAGTCGCCCCGTTCCTTTTAACCCAACCAGGAATCGAATATCTTGGTACGAAAACTGTTGAACAAACGGTATATTTCAGATTCTCCCCCTTTGATACGTGTCAACAATTAGTTAATGACTTCATGAGCAGAAAGGCTCCTCTAGTTCAACCAAAAGATTTACTAGATGCCGTGGAAACATTCCGAAATAAGGTTTTTGAAATAAAGAATAAATAAGAAAGATTTACATGAATAATTTAAGAAACTGTTGGACAGAAAAAGATAATTTAAAATTTGAAAAGTTTATTAAAAACCAACCTTCAAATGCTATCGATTACACTAACTATCCACTAAACAAGAGTTGCAAATTCAATCAAACAAATCCCCCATACAGTTCTGAAGTTGAGCCAGAGTTCAAAAAATGCGTTGAAGATGTTGCTGTTACCAAAATAAAGGAATTGTATAAAAACAAGGAGAAATACTTAAAGGAGTTTAAGAATAGTAATCTAACTAGTGATCTACACAAAAAGGTTTTAGCATATTCTCTTCAAGAGTACGAAAATAACTTCAAAAACTGGTTAAAGTATTGGTTAAGATTGTCGGGTTATGAGCCAGAAGTAAAACACCTTAATGATAAATTAGTACAACAGGCAAGAGAATATCCTATTCAGTACTTATTAGAGGATGCGAAACAGTGTGGCAATAAGTTTAGAGCGCCCTGCCCCTTCCACGGAGAGAAAAATCCCAGCTTCTATATCTATGAAGATAATAGTTTTCACTGTTTTGGTTGCGGCCAACACGGATTTAACAGCATTGACTATATGCAAAAACTGAATCCAGATATGAGTTTTATGGAAATAGTTAGAAAACTGCAGATATGAAGAAAAAGGATAAAGAGATATTAACAAAAGCAGCTAAAGATGTAACTCAAGAGAAAAGAGATAGAGTCTTTTATCTTGGCAACTTTAAGGGCTTGGTAGATTTAGTTGACGAAAAGGGAGTCATTAAGTTTCTAACTTTTGACAAAGAATTGACTACAAAAGTTGTTGTTGGTGGAAAAGAGTACTTCTCTCCAGAAAAAGTATCCTGGCTTACACCAAGGGTTGAAAATGTGCTTGAAGAACTTGAAAAGCATACCACTACGGACACTAAGGACGCGTCTACTACCGTCTGTCAATATTGCAATAAAACTCTTTATCCGGAGTTAATAGCTTACTTTAAGCAATTTAGTGATTTGCCAACAGAACTTCATTATGACTATTTGGTTTGGACTGCTTTTCATTCCCACTTAATAGAGAAGTTTAACTTTTCTCCGATTCTTTTCTTGGTTGCGACAAAAGACCGGGGTAAAACTCCAACACTTAAAGCTTTAGCGTACATAAGTAGAAGAGGAGTCTTTACAGAAACCTTTAGAGAACCAAATATTATTAGGTGGGCAAGTGATTACGAAGCTTCGCTATTCTTTGATGTTAGAAACTTTCCACTAAAGGTAGAAAAAAGTAATTCAGAAGATCTCATCTTTGGACGAGCAGAAAGAGGAGTTGTCTCTTCGAGAGTACTTTACCCGGAAAGAGGAGCTTTTAAGGATATGGTGGATTTTTCAGTATTTGGACTTACCGCAGCTACTTCAAATGTAATGGTTGATGCAATAACAGAAGCAAGATGCATTGTTTTCAATATGCCCTTTAGCAAGAAAGTATTTAACGTAGAAGCGACACCAGAATTAGGGCTTCCTTATAAAGAAAAGCTTACCGCTTTTAGAATGGCTCACTTTAATACTTCCTTTATAGGCTTAACCAAAGATAGAGCAGGAAAACTCGAAAACTACTTAAGAGGATACCACCAGATGATAAGAACACTATTCCCTGATTATGAAAAGAACTTTATTAACTTTAGAGCCTATGCGAGAACGCAAAAGAAAGACGAAGCTGGATCAACCCTTGAGTCAAAACTATTAAATGCGGTTGTTGCATTACAAGGAAGTGTTATTGCAAATACTAACTTTTTATCGACTCAAGACATAACAACACAAATAAATTTAGAAAGAGCAGAAAAGTTTTGGTATGGCCTAGACAAAATTGGATCAGAGCTAAGGGGACTTGGTTTCAAGATGATTAGAAATGCCGATAGAAGTAAAAGGGGAATTGAATTTGATCCGGACTTAATTGAATCCTTAGCAGAACAATATGGATTGGAATACACAAATCCTAACAAGAACCGACAGACGATTGTAAAAGCGTCCCTAGTGTCCGAAGAGCCTAAGGAAATCAAAGAAATAACCGAAACGGAGGTAGAAAAAGTATGAAATATATAGTAACCAAATTTGAAAACTGCGAAGAAGTGCTAAGTTCTTACTGTCAAAGAAACGCGGAAGCTTTAGTGGTTAAGGATAAAGAGTTTACAAAACTTTACATAAAACCAAAAGTAATTCTTAATCTTAAAAGGTATAAAAATTTCTGTGAACATGTTCTTCCTTATATAAGAAGCAAAAAACCAGCACTTTCTTTTTATCGAGCAAATGTTGAATTTCCCATTTTGGAATATGCAGAAGCATTATTTGGGGTAAAAGCGGAACCGCTAACACTACAAACCCAACTCAAATTAGAAAGTTCAGTTCAAGTTAACAAGTACTGCTACTTATATAGCAGAAAACAGAAAGGAGGTGAATAAATTTATGAGCGTTTTACCCAAAGGCTACGAAATACCTAAGACAAAAACAGCCTATATGACACTAGAGGAAGGCGACAATTCTTTTCGCATTTTATCTCCAGTAGTTGTTGGCTGGAAATATTGGATAGAGAAAGACGATAAAAAAACTGCTGTTCGGGTAAGAACAGAAGAAGAAGTACCTGCTAATGTTAAAAACCAAACGGATCCTAGAAATAGAGCAAAGCATTTCTGGATGTTTGCGGTACTAAACCGAGAAGCTGGAGATGTTCAAATTCTCGAAATAACTCAAAGAGGAATACAGGATTCTTTAAAAGGTTACGAGGAGATTGAAGCTTGGGGAGATTTACGAGGATATGACATGATAATAGCCCGCAAGAATGGCAAAACCCCAATGGACGTTAAGTATGATCTCTTTCCAAAGCCAAAGGAAGAATTGTCAAAGGAGGTTAAAAAACTAGTCGATGAGAAGTTAGAAAATATCGATCTAGAACTTGTCTTTGAAGGAGAGAGTCCTTTCATCACACCGAAAGGATAGTTTTATTGCCTCCTAGTTTTCCTGCGAACTGAACTTTTAAGCTAGGAGGCAAAAATAACTAACTAATAATAACACTAAGAAAATATGAATACATCAACAAGACTAAAAAATATAGAGAAAAAGTTAAATCCGAAAGAGGAAGACTTTGATAAGTACATACCTATTGTATCGATGAAAGAACCGTTTTACATAAACGGTAAAAGAATGCCACCTCCAATTTTGGGAGGAACATCTTTGTCTGAAGGGGATACCCCTACAAGTAAAGCTTATGAAAACAATACTAAACAGGATTGAAACGATAGAAAAAACGATTACTAATATGCAAGGTTTTGACTATAGTTCCATGCTTAAAATTGAAAGATGGCTATTTGATTTGGGACCAAAGGATTTAATTAGTATTCCTGAATGGAAAGCCTACAAGGAAAGAGAGTTGAGTAAGTCTTCGGATATTGAAAAAACAACTAAAGATCTAAATGAACTGGAACAAAAGATCCGTTTAAATGACGGCTTTATGGAACTTATTTTCTATAGTTCAGATGGAAGGGTATTGGGACATGTCTACTAAACACACAATAAAAATTCTTGCAAGAAAGTTTAGGAAATTAATGCCTAGCGACACAATAAAAGTTTTGGTGAAAAATTATCCGGTTAATGAGTTTGACAACGTTTTGTTCATTCCTGAGGAATTAACGAAGAAGTATGGAATAAAGACTGACAATTAGTATGAAATGCATTTTTATTAAAGAAAATAATTCTCAGTGTAAGGCCAATGCTCAATCTGATAGTACCTTTTGTTTTACTCATGATCCGCATAAAAAAGAAGAAAGAGCTCTGGCTGTTAAAAAGGGTGGTTTGGCACCAAAGAAAACACTATTAAATTATGAAGAAGAAATCTGCTTGAACAATGCCCAAGATGCAAAGATATTTCTTGCCAAGATAATAAATGGAGTTTGGAGAGGGGATATTCCCGCTACTCCAATAGCAAATACACTGGGTTTCCTAATTAGATGCTTCCTGGATGCTTACGATAAAGCAGATGTTGAAGTCAGGTTGGATAAACTGGAAAAGGAAATTGAAGAGAAGAAATAAAAATTTATGTTACCAAAAAAAGCAATTGATGAGTTTAAAAATATCTATTTTAAAGAAGAAAGCACCATACTTTCAGATTCAGAAGCAGTCGCTTTGGCCAATAATATGATGAATTTATTCAAAATGTTAATAAAACAGCCTCAGAGTTCGAACAAAGTCCAGTCAGTCGGATTGACAAAATATTCTAACTAACTACTATGAAATTAGACAAAAGATTAATTATGAAAGACCAATATCTGCTCTACGCTAGAAAATCCTCCGAAGGTGAGGATCAACAAGTTGTCAGTATAGAGAATCAATTAGAAGTACTTTATCGACTAGCGGAAGAGAGAAAACTAAATATATTATCAACTTATACGGAAAGTAAATCTGCAAAAGCACCGGGAAGGGAAGAGTTCAACAAACTAATTCAGATGATTGATACAAGGCAAGATATCAAAGGCATTATTGCATGGAAACCAAATAGACTTTTTAGAAATCCTCAGGATGAAGGACTTGTCAGACAAAGGTTGTCAGATGGAAGAATTCTTGAAATAGTTACGCCAAGTAAAACCTATGATGAAACTGATTCAGACTTTACTTTGGCCATCGAAGGCTCCCAAGGACAAAGGTTTATCAGAGATTTAAGAATTGATACTAAACGGGGAGTTGATAGAAAACTTGAATTGGGTGATTATCCAGGACTGGCTCCGGCAGGATACAAAAATGATTTAGAGAAAAGGCAAGGAGAAAGAACAATATCTCCACATCCTCTCTACTTTAGATTAGTAAAACATATCTTTGAACTGGCGATAACAGGAAAGTTTTCAACTAAAGAGCTTTACAGAAAAGCAATACAAATGGGAATCAAAACAAATAGGGGAAGATCAATAAGCAGAACTCAGTTATACAATATCTTACGAAATCCTTTTTATACCGGCAGATTTATTTACGATGGTGTTACCTATCAAGGTAAACATACTCCAATGGTAAGCGACTCTGAATTTGATGCTGTTCAGGATGCTCTAGTCAATAAAGGTCATCCACGAATCCAAACTCATACCTTTGATTTTCAAGGTTCAATTAAGTGTGGTGAATGTGGTTATCGTTGGACGGGGGAAACTCATCCAAAAAAAAGCGGTAAGGTCTTTGATTACTACAAGTGTTGTAAAAAGGGAATCGGCTGTAATCAACCTATGGTAGCGGCCCCGGAACTTAAGGAACGAGTCAGCAAATACTTATCTAACCTAACTATTAAAAAAAGTTATGTTGATTGGATGATTAAATGGCTTAGAGAAGCGGAAGACAGGATCGGGCGGTTAGACTTAAACAGCATGGCGTACTTAAGGCAGACTATACTAATGCCATTTCAAAGATGGACAACTTAACCGAAAAGTGGCTATCCGTTGAAAATGAAGACAAGGAACTTCTTTCGAATGAAGAATACAAACGATTTAAACAAAAGTATTTGATTGAAAAACAAAGCATTTATAGGAGAATGAAAAACTCCGATCATGAGCTATCCGAATGGACTGATACTTTGATTGCTACGTTTAACTTCACCATATCATTAAAAAACAGATGGGATTATGGCACGACAGAAGACAGAAAGAATATCTTGTTGGTTACAGGAAGCGAAATAACTATTAAAGACAAAGTTTTATCCATTAAACCAAGGACTCCATTTAAATATATTGAAAAAGCTATATCGAACTCTTCCTTCGAGGCTAAAGCAAGCTCACCCGTTTTTATGAGTTCAGTCTTGGGTGGGTGACGAGACTTGAACTCGCGACTTCCACTTCCACAAAGTGGCGCTCTAAACCAACTGAGCTACACCCACCAAATACTTGTTAATTTTACCATTTTAACCGAAAATGACCAATTTTTCTCTATTGCTTTATTGATATAATCTGTAAAATGTATATATAATTAAAGTATGGAAGAAAAGAAAAAAATGAGGATGGTTGTAGAAGAAGTAAAAAGCGGAGAATCTAAAAAAACGGAAATTGTTGATAAAGCAGAAGATAATCCCACATTTAAAGAAAATATTGAATATTCTCCGGAAATAAAGGAGGAGATTAAACCGGATACAGTCAAAGAAGAGACGGAACCTGAAAAGGAAGAAAAAACAAATAAGGAATCATCGTTTAATGTTCTTTGGATATTAATTCCCGGAATGCTTCTTTTAGGTCTTCTTATAGGGGGAATTTTTGCTTATGTTTTTGGCATTCAGAAAATTGCAGATACAAATAAAACGGATAGTTCCCAAACTCAGGAAGTCATCGCAGAACCTTCAATCTCACCTACTCTAAAACCTACAGCAAGTCCCAGTGCGAGTTTAAGTCAGTATAAAATAAAGATATTAAATGGAAGTGGAATCAAAGGGGAAGCGGGAAAGGTTCAGACTTTAATTGAAACTGCCGGGTTTAGTGTTCTTTCAACCGGAAACGCATTAACCTACGACTATACAAAAACCGAAATAACTGTTAAAACTGGAATCGATCGCGATTTTATCATTGCCTTGGAAAAAACCTTGAAAAAAGATTACCAATTAGAAGCCACCAAAACCGTTTCTTCACAAACAAATGACATAACGGTAATCGTAGGAAACCTCAAAGCAGATTAACTTACTGTAACCTTATTAAGTAAGTTTGTTAACATCCACCCTAAAAGAGTAATTCTCTTGTCGTATCCATTTTTATCACTTTTTTCTAAGTCACAGCCCAATAAATCAGCGTGCATTAAAAGAACCAACTCAATAGCCACATCGCTAACCGTCTCATTAAATATTCGAAGGTATTTATCTTTGTCTTGATTTGCAATCATTAAATTTAGGATGTCTGAGGTAAAACCATGATATCTGACTATTTGCTCTACATTCGATTCTGCTTTGCTATCTAGATCAAATCTTTCTGCAAAGGTTTTTACTCTTGCAGCCGCAATTAAATCATGGCCTGGGCACAGGGTTTTACCATCGGAACTTTTAATTAGTACGTCAGTTTTGGCAATATCATGAAGCAAAGTTGCAACCTTAAGAACGTTTTGTCTTGTTATATTTCCGACGACTTCCGATAGATAGATTTTTAATTTATCTCTCTGCTCAATCTTCAAATCATTGAATTTTAATAACGTCTCAAGTCCGGAGTAAACATCAATAACGTGATCTAAAACATTTTGATTTTTATGCCATAGACCGTTTTCAGTTACAGAGGCCAATTGGTAGTATTCGGGAAATGAGGAGAAATATTCTTTATCTTTAAGCGATTTTGATGTTACCCGTGATATATCTATAAAATTTGGTTTCATAATTGTTAGTTTCTAGTACCCTTATGTATATTTTATACGGCACTAGTATGTTTGGATCTGATAAACAGATTATAGTCGAACTTCTTAATATCCTCAAGGAAGATAAAGAGGAAACACAAAACCTTTTTAATGGACTGCGATTATTGAAAAACAAAATTGGTATTTCTCACAAATATCTTTCACCAGAACTTAATGTCTAGGTTAAAAACATTAAGGTTTGCAGAAAGTACCTGCCATTTGAGAACCACATTTTGGACACTTGATTGTGAAGCAAGGAACCCCACGTGTGTGAGGGGCTTTTGTATTGCAGTTAGGACAAACACATTCCATAGTTGCCCCTTGAGGACTAAACCCACGTCCTATTCCAGGCACAAATCCTCTTTTTATTTTATTAGGCATAACATAATCACCCCCTTTCAAACTCAAAGCTCTTCCATAGATTAAAGCCTTTGCTACCTTTTTATGAGCAGAGTGCAATATCCTTAGAAAGGTTACTCTGGAAACATCCATCTTTTTAGAAGCTGTTTCTTGTTCCAATCCCTCCAAATCATGCAATCTAACAGACTCAACTTCATCAAGAGTGAGATTCTCTTCGGCAAGATGACTAAATGGAATACCAAGAGGTTTGAAGTAGGTAATTTCAGGGTTATATCTTACAGTTCTTATTCTTTTTGGCCTTCCAAACATACAGCTGTATTATATGAACATATGTTCATAATGTCAAGAGATGATTATAATGGGTATAGTACAAAAAGATAATAAAAATTTGGTGCGGTCGAACTCACAAAAAAGGAAAAAATAGGGTATAAAGCAACACTAACCCTCTGAATTTCCTTTAGGAGCTGGTAACCACATTATAGTCGAACTTATTAATATCCTCAAAGAAGATATGAAAAAAAACTAAAAGTTTGCTTGATGGGTTAAAACTATTGGAAGCTAACAATACACAACACAAGTTATTGTTGGAAGCCTCTATCTAGATGGTCTGTGGGGGTATTGTCGAAAACATTCATTGCAACCACCTTGTGGTTGACCAAACCAGTGATTAATAACTAGTCCATTAAGACTTATGTCGGGGTTTTCTTGACAAATTATTCCCTTTTTACAATCCATTCTTACTCTGTTTTCCACTTCGGTCGGTAAAGCTTTAGGAAAAATTGCCTTTAATCTTTCAGATATTTCAATCATATTTGTGCTAAGGGCGGGACTACCTTTCTGAGCGGGATAGGGGAGTCGAACCCCTCTTCTTTGCTTGGAAAGCAAATGTTGGACCGATCAACTAATCCCGCAACTTCCGTAATTATACCAAAATTTTATATCTTTCCAAAGCCGAATCGACTATTTTTTTAAGTAATTCCGGAAAGGAAATACCCGCTTTTCTTGCCGATAGCGGTAAATAGCTTGACTGGGAAACTTCAGGCGGAATAAGTCCAGCGGGGGAATTTATCTCCAAAACGTAGGGTTTTAGATTGTTGTCACATCTTATATCTATCCTACAAAAATCCTTTATATTGAGAGCATTCCATACATCCAAAGCAATATTTTCAAGTTTTTGTCTAAAATCTTCGTCAATCTCAGCCGGACAGATTAAATGATCTTTTCCCGCATTTCCTTCTTCATAAATCCACTTAACCTCGTATGAATCAAGTTTTTTGTAATCTTTGGGCAAATTTGAAAAATCAGGTTCTATGATAGGTAAAATATCGGGCTTACTTCCAACAAGGGGAATAGAAAATTCCCTTCCTTCCAAAAATGGTTCAACTAAAACCTCATCATTAAATCTTGCCAAAATTTCCTTTACCTGCTTATAAAGATCTGAAACGTTTTCAACAACGCTTTTGTTGGTAATTCCTGCCGAAGACCCCTGATTCGAAGGTTTAACTATCAGAGGAAATTTCATTTGTTCGTCAAAAGGCTCATCGCCTGTTTTAAAAACCTGATGCGGTAAAACCGGAATACCATTTTCCCTCAAAATTTCTTTCGCCCTTATTTTATTTCTTATTAAGACCTGTGAGGCATCATCCGGACCGGTAAACGGAATTTTAAGATCTTCAAGGTATCTGGTTATCTGAACACCTTCTTTTTCTCCCAAAACAATTTCCGAATAGTTAAACGCCATAAAAATATCCCCCTTGTTTCTGTCAAGCTCTTCCCATGATTTTATGTTTGCTTCAATGGGGAGTACGCGATAACCACAGACCTTCAGATGCTTTATGAACGATGTTATTGTCTCGGGGTCATCAAAATCGGCTTCCAAAAAAGTACGGGGGTCGTCAGGATCGGGATAATTATGTCTTATGTTATACAAAAATGCCAAGTATTTTTTAAATTTAGCCATTTATACATATTACACGATTAAAAAGTAACAATTCAAAAGGAATTTTAAGAAGCTAAAATCTGTCGGAGTGCCCGGGCTCGAACCGGGGACCTCCGCGTCCCAAACGCGGCGCTCTACCAACTGAGCCACACTCCGTGCGTACTACTATTTTATCACATACGTAGCTCGATCACTTATAAGCAAACATAAAGAGGTTAACTTATATCACTGACTAATAGATCTTTGTAAGAATGGATCCTGACATGGTTCGCCAAACTCATCAGCTACTTCTCTGATTTGTTCGTCTCCTGAATTTTTTAACATGTTGTGTGCGTATATCGCAGTAGGGTTTGTCATATCGTTGCGAGTATGTTTTGTACCAGCAACAGCGACCCACTCCTGTCCTTGTAAAACTTCTATTGATTAATTGAATAACTGATTGTTGTATGTCATAATTCTGGATGTAATTATGAACGCCTCACAAATCTTGGAAATTACACTAAAGAAGGTTGAAGAAAATCCGGAACTTGCAAATGATCTTACTACTTACTTAAAAACCATTGCCATTAAGTATTGCCCTGAAGATAAACTTGAAGAAATGAAGCTACTTTTTAAAAATGGAAACCTAGCAACTTTTTATGATTTTCTCAACCAGTTTATTCCAAACTTATCAAAAATAATTTTAGATTATGCCAGAGCATATTAACCTACCCGAATTACCTAAACCCTTAAAGGGTAAAGATCTAAATGTTATCTTGAACTCTGTGTCAAAAGAGCGAGGCCTTGAACCATCCGAAGTTGATAGGTTTTTAAAGCTAGACCCCGAAACAGCCAGACCCTTAAGCAAAATGGATATAATCTATCCAAGTGCTACCGTTGTGACACATTTGCTTACAAAAGCCGCTTTTGATACTCATTTTGCTTCTCCCGGACCTGAATTAACTCCTTTTCTGCATAATTTTTTACAAGCAGTTTATGCAATGGCAGATTATGCTGCCGCTTCCCCCGCATTAAGAGATCATCTTCCATATCTTTCGTTGGTTCTGGGAACAACTTGGGGATTTAAGAATACTTTGCCAAAGTGGTTAAGAGGTGATTCATTTGTTGGAAAAGTTTCTTCCGCCCAGGAAAAGGTAAAAGGGAAAGTTTCTTCAGGAGAAATGAAATACAAGATGGGAGATCGCCATACAGCGGCATTTGTTGGTAAGGGTGATCTACTGGCGGATGCTTTACAAAAAGAGAAAGGGGAATCAATGGTTATGAAATATGCAGATGTACCTATAACTGAGCAGGTTTGGCAACTGATTAAATCCAATGGAAGCCAGGAAGAGATATTTAAGGCATTAGATAGAGCTGATTTTGCAAAAGCGGGAGAGGTTTTGATTCTTCCAGTAAAAGCAGAAGATATGATTTTGCCTGGCCCCGAAGGACATGATATGACTCTAGATGAAATAGCTGCAAAAATAAAAATATCTGCTGAATATTGTAAGACTAGAAACATTGATCAAAAAAGAATTGTTGTTGTAGGTGATCTTGATCATCAGGAGGTATATTCACAAAGAACAGGCGAAAGAAAAGCAGAAACAAAGATAAAAACATTGAGGGATTTGTTGAGAGAGGTTAAAGGTGACCTGAAATCTCAGGGAATGGATATAGAAATTGTTTCCGCAGACCCGACAGAAGATACTATGGTAAAAGTAGCAAACCTTGCAGGGGGGCGAAAGGTTGAGTATCATGCCACACGACAAAGTGATGAGAGATACGGAAAAAGATTTTATCGTGAGTTAAAAAAGCTTAACTATAAAATAAATCCCGCTATAGAAGGGACAAGTAGAGTTTTCTATAACATTACAGATATTCCAACTGAAATGAATATCGATTCTGATGACATTGCTATAGTTTTGGACAAATCAGTAAAAGATAGATTGGTTGCTGGGGGATTTAATCCCCAAAATATTATTTGCCCGCCAGAAGATATGCAAAAGAAATTATCGTTGGTAGTAGACCAAACCTAGTTAAGGTAGTTTTCTTTATTTTTTAACAGAATTACCTCACGCTTCTACTTACTACTAGACTCTTATCTTCAACTACCTATGATTCGCTCAGATATATAATCTTTATATTACAAAACCTTTAAAGTACTTGTGCCGAGCGCGGTACTATACTCGGGCCCAATGAGCTACTTCAATGATAACACTCGAGGTTGTGATTCTGGCTGGACAATTAGAGTTGTCAATAAAATCTAAGTTTGTGTAGGTTTCTCGATAAGACTTGATTTGACGGTATTGAGAACGTTTTGTTGTTCTTTGTTGTTAATTTTAAAAGTAGCAAGAGTACTTTTATCACCCGGTTCACCTACAGGATATATTCGAATCATTCCCTTAGAATAAACGAGTCTGGGAATTATTGGTGCGCCAGGTTTCGATCGCTTTTCTGCTATTTTAAATCTTAAAGATTCTTGGATTTCATACTTTGAATTGGGTAATTTTATACCCATAAGCTTTGAGGAATATTTTTCTAAAATATTCTCTGTGGGTTTTTTGGTTGAGGTAAAATCTATGGAAACAACGTCCCTGGATCCTCCATTGACAAATTCTACAGCAAATATGACCACCAACTCGTCAGAATCGTTCTTCAAAACACATACTTTATTTCCTACATCTGTAACCGCACTACCAAACTCATACCTCCCAACCGATGAAGCCTTGTTTACTTCTGCCAGGGATAACGTTTGCCGCAACGAAGATATATCATCTAAAATTGATGCCTCATAAACTGGATTAAAGGCAACATCTTTATTTCCTTCCATAAATTTATTTTATCATTTTGTGCCGAGGAGAGGACTCGAACCTCCACTCCACAAATATGGAACAGGCTCTTAAGGCCGGCGCGTCTACCATTCCGCCACCTCGGCAAACAAGGTATATTATATCATTGAAGCAAGGAACGAAACAAAGATTGGGTGTGGTGTAAGAGGTCTACTTAGATATTCCGGGTGAAATTGGGTTCCAATGAAAAATTTGTTGTTTTTTAATTCAATAGCTTCAACCAACTTGCCATCTGGAGAAGTACCTGAAAACACCATACCACTTTTTTCAAACCTTTCTTTATAGATATTATTAAATTCATATCTGTGCCTGTGTCTTTCAAAAATTAATCTTTTATTGCCATATATTTTAGAAAGTCTGGAATTACTTTTAAGTTTGCAAGGCCACATACCCAAACGTATCGTTCCGCCGTATTGTTTCTTAGCAAGGTACTCTTTCTGGTTGGGCATTATATGAATAACCGGATATTTAGTTTCCGGATCTGCCTCTATAGAATTTGCTGAACTTAATTTAAGTACGTTTCTTGCATATTCGATAACCGCCATCTGCATACCAAAACAAAGTCCCAAATAAGGAATATCTTTTTCCCTTGCGTATTTGATTGCGGAAATTTTTCCTTCCGTTCCTCTTTTTCCCCAACCCTGAGGAACAACAATTCCATCATGATCTTTAAGAATATCTGTTCCCTCTTTTTCAACCCGCTCACTATCTATCCATGAAAAAACAATGTTTACTCCCAATTTCCAAGAAGCGTGTTTTAAGGCTTCTATAACAGAAACATATGAATCTATTAAACTGAAATTTCCTGTAACAAAATACTTTCCCACAAGTGCCACTTTAAGCGTTTTTGGCCACTTTTTGGTAGCACGCTTAACCATTTCTCTCCATTTATCTATTTTTGTATGTTTCTTGACTTTAAGTCCCAACAGTCTTAAACATGTTGTGTCAAGATGGTGTCCTTGTTTACTAAAAAGAAGTGGTACCTCATAAATCGATTTTAAATTGGGTGCTGAAAATATTGCCTTGGGATTCATGTTGCAAAAAAGTGCAAGTCTTTCAAGACGCCTTTGATCAATGGGCCTATCGGTTCTGGCAACAATCGCGTCAGGTTGTATTCCCATTCCGTTTAATATTCTGACTGATGTTTGCGCCGGTTTGCTTTTAAGCTCCCCTATATTTTCAAGATAGGGAAGGTAGGTTACATGAAGGTGAATTACGTCTTTGGGATTTTTAAGTTTCATTATTCGGGAAGCTTCATAAAAAATACCGTTTTGATATTCTCCTACGGTTCCTCCTAACTCAACAATTACAATTTCAGAATTATGAGTATTACCGGCTAAATTGATCCTTCTTGTAATTTCATCTGTAACGTGAGGTATGGCTTCAACGTCCTCCCCTTGATATTCAAAAGCCCTTTCCTTTCTTATCACTTCCTGATATATCTGTCCGGTAGTTATGTAATTTTCTTTAGATAAACTTTCATGAACAAATCTCTCGTAGTGCCCTAGGTCTTCATCGGTTTCAATGCCGTCATCAGTTACAAATACTTCTCCGTGTTCTTGGGGACGTATAGTTCCTGCATCAACGTTTAAATACATATCTATCTTTACGTTGGTAACTTTGTAACCTCTTGATTTAAGAAGAAAGGCAAGGGAGGCTGAAGTAACTCCTTTTCCCAAGCCGCTTACAACTCCACCCGAAACAAAAATATACTTCATTATTTTAAACTTGTATCAATGTATCACACGAAGGTTGAGTGTCAATAACAAGATATACACAACAAATAAAAATATTGAAAAACAAAAAAATAGATTCCTTTTTATATTAAACTCGAAGCTTCACTGACGGTAGCTATTCTAGCTGTCAATATTTGGCTACTTAATTCACTGCTATTTAGATTTATTTTGTTTAATTCTTTAACATTTGCAAATACTTCGATAGATATATCTGGGTCGATTTCAAAACCCTCACCCCCTATATGGAGAATGAATTCACCCCCATCATTGGCATAGACACCTAATTTAGTATATCCACTATCATCATCTTTATATTTGGTTAATAAATCTTTAAATAATCCTTCTCGATCCGGTGCAACAACATTACTCTCTTCCCACTCTCCACCCTCTATTGGTTGTGTTGCCTTTACAAAATCAATTTTTCCTAACCCGAACTGAGGAGATACGACCATATAGCGAGCAATCTTTGATTCTTGTGGTTGGGCAAACTGTACTGGTTCTTCAACATTAAGGGGCTTATTAAATATCATAGCCTTGTTAGATCCTTTTCCCAAAATAGATATGTCAAATTTGCCATTTTCAATCTTTTCCATCAAATCTTCTGTTTGCTATGAAGGTTGTGTTTTTAAATCCGATAATGTTTCCATAGTTAAATTGTATCGAAATCTGAATTAATAGCAAAACTTGGTGCGCCTGGGGGGAATTGAACCCTCATCAATGGTTCCGAAGACCATTGCTTTATCCGTTAAGCTACAGGCGCATTCTTACGCTATAATTATACCTTATATGACTGATTTGACCCAAACAATAGAAGAAATCAAAAAAGAAATAAGGGAAACTCCCTATCATAAAGGAACGGAGCATCATATAGGAAAATTAAGAGCCAGACTTGCAAGAATAGAAGACAGGATATATGAAGCAGGGTCCAAAAGCGGTGGGGGTGGAGGAGGGGGATATGCAGTAAAAAAAACAGGGGATGCATCGGTTGTTTTAGTAGGACCTCCTTCTGCGGGAAAATCAACACTTTTAAATAAACTTACCAACGCGGAAAGCAAAGTTGCGGCATATGCTTTTACCACAACATCTGTTATCCCAGGCATGATGCTTTATAAAGACGCATATATCCAGATTTTTGATATTCCGGGACTTATTGAAGGAGCCTCAAAAGGAAAAGGAAGAGGAAAAGAAGTTCTTTCCGTTGCCAGAAATTCGGATTTATTAATCATAATTTCCGACATCCAAAGAATAGATTATATAAATAAAATGGTTTCGGAACTTGAAGGAGCCGGAATACGAATAAATAAGGTTAAACCAAATGTATTAATCGCCAAAAAACCAGAAGGAGGAATTACTATTCACTCCAATCTTAAACAGGATTTAAGTCAGGAAACCATCAAAGAAATCGCCGCTGAAATGGGAATTAAAAACGCCGATATATCAATTAAAGAAAGGGTAACAATTGATTCTCTAATAGATGTATTTTCTACAAGCAGGGTTTATATTCCTGGTTTATTTGTGGTAAACAAGATCGATATGATACCAAAAAATACTAAAATTAATCCCGAGTTACTTTTAATCAGTGCCGAAAAAGATATAAATCTTGATAGTCTGAGGCAAGAAATATGGAAAAAACTAAAACTTTTAAGTGTCTATCTTGTAGGACCTGACCAGGAACCAAATTTCGAAAGTCCTATTATAATGAGAGAAGGAGATTCCTTATCAGATGTTGCAACTAAACTGGGAACAAACTTCAGCGAAAAAAGGCTTGCAAAAATATGGGGAGAGAGTGCACATTTCCCTGGTCAGGAAGTTCCTACAACAATTAAAGTAAAAGATAAAATGCAGGTAAGATTTTTGTAACGAAAATATTTTTATCCTTTTTTATCCGGACCCTTCCCCCCTCTCGCGGTATTGGCACCTAAAGACCTGTTACCTGCTTCCGATCTAGGATCGGCTTGACCATATGCCACATCTTCATGAGAAGCTTGGCCCAATGTGTAGTTTTCAGGAGCTACCCCATGATCTAATACATTTTGGGCGACAGAACTTCCTTCTTGGACAAGTGTCTTTATTGGAGTCCCGTATCTTTTTGTCATAGTAACTAAATCTACTTAAACAAATTATACACATATAATCTATATTTATTAACCCTTAAAAACATTTTTGAAAATAGTAATACTTTTTCGGGCAATATAATTGTTATAATTATTGTATGATCAATCCTAATTTTGAAATAACAATAGGAAAACCGAAACCAAAAGATTATAAAACCCTAGCTGATGGAATGCTTTCATACCATACAAAACATGGCCATCAAAGAACTTCTGAAACTATAAATATTTTTCTGAAGGATAAAAACAAAAACGTATACGGAGGTACTATTGCTACTGTCCTTTGGAACGGCATTGAAATAAATTCACTTTGGGTGGAAGAATCTCTACGGGGACAAGGTTACGGCAAAAAACTAATTAAACTTGTGGAAAAAGAAGGAAAGAAAAGAGGCTGTACAATCATCTATACAAATACTTTTTCTTGGCAGGCACCAGGATTTTATGAAAAACTAGGATTTAAACCCTACGGAAAACTTGATGATTTTCCTTCAGGAAATTCATTGACCTACTTCTCTAAAAAACTGTGACAAAAGACAAACAACTTTAGTTTAGTTTGTTTTAGTTTTCCCTCTTTTTCGTGTTCTGACAATTTCGCCTCTACGGGTTAGTCTAATAATATGGTTATATATTCTATATTTATCAAGCCCGGTTATTTTAGATATTTCTAAATAAGATAGACCATCATTATACAATTGCTTAATTATATTATCCGCAGCCATCAATTCATTTTTATCTCTTCTTATTTCTCTCTGTCTAGGAATTTCTCCACGATTACGAAGCATATTAATTACAGTATTAACTCTAATGATACCCTTTGACTTCTCCCCCAGTATTTCTTCAACTTCAGTGATACTTTTACCAGTTAAGATTAATTTTTTAACCTCATCGACTATTTCTTGACGTCTTTCCTTTTTGGCAGCTGCTTGCACGAGTTTATCTAAGTTTTGCTGATTTCTATAATTTCTAAAACTTACAAAGACTAAACCTTCCTTATCAAACTTTTTCAATAGTTGTCTAACATATTCACAACTTACCTTATTTCCCAATTTGTCAACATATTCTTGAAGCGTTCGGTACTTATCGGGATTTTCCTCAATTATCTTTTTAAGCTCTTGTTTAATTGAAAAATTACGTGCAGTATATTTTCTAATATTTTCAATTTCACCACTATCCTTTAGTCTTCTAATAGAAATTTGTAGTTGATAAGTTGTAATTCCAAGTTCTTTAGCGATTTGTGCCAAGGTTAATTTTTTACTCTCATCTGATAGATACAAAGGCTTCACTATACTGTCAATTTTCTGCCATTTAAATATCCTGGCTATTCCTTTATTTTCAAATAGTTTTCTTTTCTCTTCATTGGCCACTTTACGAGAAGTTTTTAAAGATAATTCGCTAGGCTTTGCGAGAATTTTAATTTGATCAACAATTTTAATAATATTGGGTAAGGAATCTGCCTCAACCCGTAAAGATATTTTGTATTCGGGAGCCATGCGCGGATTATATCATTTTCGATAAAATCTGCGAAAAACAGTATACCTACACACACCAGAAGAGGCTTATAAACTGTGTGAGCCCAGATGGATTCGAACCATCAACCTCTTCCTTAAGAGGGAATTGCTCTACCGTTGAGCTATGGGCCCAAACAAACATCAATATTTATAGCCTCAAACGATATTATAGCTCAATTTATCAAAACATTGAAGGAATGAGTAGAAAAATATGTGATACCCTCACCAGAAATTAAATACTTTCTCAATCCGATAACAACTTAGCATGAATACTTAAATTGGTAGTGATAATAATTTTAATCTTGTCAAAACCAAGAAATGCGCTATTATATGTATGTGGATAACTCTGAAAAAATAATAAATACTGCTATAGCAGGTTTGTGTAAAAAATGCACTCCGGCTCAATCAAAAAAGAACCCCGATGGCTGTCCAAGAAGGCTCAAGGATGGGACCATACCTCATTGTTATGCTGGTGAAGAAGGCCGTAGGAAATATGGGGATATGGTAGATAATGCTGTATCCAATTTACCCGAAGGACCTGCTGGCGATGAAATGGCAAATCAAATGGATCAGTTACTTAAAAATGTAAAAATTAGATAGCTTTTCTTCTCTCTGCAAATAAAAACTTCGTTTGTGCCTGTGATTCTTAGACCACATTTTTGTAAGTTCGAAAGATATTAAAACCCAGTTTATAAAAACAGTGAAGGAATGGATATGTATTAATAAAGCGGAACGTGTTTATTTATCGGTATGAGTTTACATAAGAATTTTTCTGGCCACACCGTCATAAGCATTTAACTCAACTGTGTCCCCATCTTTAAATATTTTGGTTGCGTTTTTAGTCCCCACAATACAAGGCACACCGAATTCTCTAGAAACTATGGCTGCGTGGCACAGAATTCCTCCGAAATCTGTAATAATTCCAGATGATTTGATAATTGCAGGCACAAGTTCTGGTCTCGTCATGGGAGAAACTATAATATCCCCTTTATTGATTTTTGATATATCTTTTATATCAAATACGAGTTTTGCCACACCTTTTGCCCTCCCCCTATTTGCTATCGTTCCTTTAACCTCAAGACCATAAACTGCTTGCTGTGAAGTTTCTTGCATGCTATCCCCTGAAAAAATTGAAAAATGATTATTATTTAAAATAAGAGCATAGTTTTTTTGCCTCTTTTGAATTTCATTTTTTTCAACTCTTTGGTCTTCAAAAAGTTCAATAATTTCTTTTCCTGTTAAATAAACCAGCTCCTCAACCTGATAATTAAATCTTTTGGCAATTTCCTTAAATAATGAGTATGCCTTGAAATAAGAAAGGGAAAATATATCTAATCGATAAGTTTGTAAATATAGAAGTTCCTGTGAAATTTTTACCAGACTAAGTAATTTTTTTGATTTCCCAATTATTTTTAAAGCCTTGACGTAGTTGTTAGTTATTTCTTTTTTTGTTAGTCGATTTATTTTTAATTTATCTTTTAGGTTTTCATTAATTAAATTCTGAAGTTTTTTTATTACATCTTCCCTGGTTTGAAATTTACCAAGATAAGCAACTGATGATGACCAGGCAAATTTGTCAATATATTCTTTAATTTCTTTTTCTATATTTAGATTTTGTTGAAATTTAAAAGCAAGATTAAATAAAGTTTCAGTTTCCTCAACAAAATAACTTTTTTTCATTGGAATTATCAATTTACTTAAAAGCAACTCTTGTTCGTTTTTATCTTTTATTTTTAAGTCAGTCTCAAGATATTTCACCAATTCTTTTTTAAGGATTTCGTCAATAACAAGAATTGTATTTAAAAATGGCATCAATGCTAAAACGGCATCTTGATATGATCTATATATTTCAAGTAATTTCTTGTTATCAACTGACATTAAATCGTTATCTCCTTTTATGTCTTCGGAGATTTTTATCAACTTAGAAGAATATTTATTACACGCAGAAATAAACTTTTCGAGATAGTTTTTGTCTTTTCTTATTCTTGAAGTTAGAATATTTTCAAGTTGAGCAAATTCATTAAAGTCTATACTTATCTCATTGTTAACTATTTTTTGATGTTTTAAACCGAAACTTAAACCCAAACTTCTAAGATAATATTTCTCTTTATGACCTTCAAAAACAAACCATTGAAAAAGCAAGGAAGCCCTTGTTTTTACAACTGGAAGCCATTTTATTTGCACAATATTGGATTATATCATTTAGCCAAGTGTGTGAACCACGCATTTGTAGGTTCAAACGATATTATAACTCAATTTGTAAAAACAGTGAAGAAATGAAAAAAACAAAAAATCTTCAAAAATATCCAGGTTGATTGTGACAATTATCCAATTTTTGCCTTAGCCTGATATATGTGCTAGCATACGCACATGGAAAGAGCAGAAGAGATAATAAATACTTCAATAGCAAAGCTTTGTAAAGAGTGGACACTTGTCCAATCGGCAAGTAATTCTGACGGGTGCCCAAGAAGACTCGAGGGTGAAACTATTCCTCATTGTTATGCGGGGGAAGAAGGTAAGAAAAAATTTATCCAAATGATGCAAAATTGTATTCCCTTATTGCCCGAAGGATCCGAGGGCGATGAAATAGCATTACAAATTGACAAGATATTAAAAACTGTAACAATTAGATAGGCTTCTCGTCGACTTAACTCCTTTTGAAGCTGATTCATGGACCACGTTTTATGCGTTCAAACGATGTATTTACTTAATTTACAAAACAGTGAATGAATAGATGGGTGGGTTTAATAAACAAAGTCCTATTTTTCAGCTTGTCTGGGCAAGAATAAAACTGTAGAAAACCTGAAGCATTTGTTCTGCATGATTACCTTCCGTATATCTATGATTGGCGCCATTAATGGTTACAAGTTGAGCATTTGACAGAATAGATACCAGTTTCTGACTTTGGGAGTAAGGAACATCGCCGTCTAAATCACCATGAACAATTAATGTTGGAATTTTGATGTTTTTGGCAGCTTTATATGCGTTATTATTATCAAGGTCTGCAATAAATGAATACCTTAACTTCATAAATTTCCCGTCATCTTCATATTCCTTAAAGCCTTCGATTTTCCAATCGTCCAATTCCTCTTTTGTATACTTTTCTCTCTCAATTTCCCAATAATCTGAAACTGGAGATTTCAGAGCGAGGAAAGATAATTCACTTGTTTTGGATGAAGCTATAATACTGGAAATGCCGCCGAATGAAGAACCCAGAAGTCCAATCTTCCGATATCCCAATCCCTTTACGAATGTAATTGCACTTAGAATGTCATCAACAGCTTCACTAATTGTAATATTTTCAAACTTCCCCTCACTTTCTCCATGTCCCCAAAAGTCAAACCTTAAAGTTGAGACATCTTTTTCATCTAACATTTCGGAAAGTTTTACAAAATTCTTAGTATTTTTATTTGAAGAAAAACCATGAGCCATTATTAAAATCCAGTCTTTATTGTTTGTTTTGGTTAGAATCCCAACCAGAGTATCGCCTTTTGAATTTTCAAAATGTATATTTTCCTTCACAGAGTAATTATATCAAAAGTTTGCTTCAAGTTTAGTTACTGCTATCTTAATAATATACTGAGGCTAAAATGTTAAAGATTTTGTGTGAACCATGTTTTTTGTAAAAACAGTGAAGGAATGGGGAGGTTTGTCAAACATTGACAATAATGTGTTTGAGTCGTAATATCGCGATATGCAAGAAAGAATTATTAATCAATCCGTCGAAATGAATGAAGCCTCGCATGATACATATACTCTTATTAAAGAATTACCAGTAAAAGCCGTAGCACCCGTATTGTTACCACGAGGAACAAGTTCATGGACAACTTACATTTGTGCAAATATGCTACGACACTGGGAACATGTTGGGTTCGTACCTATATACGATAAAGAGATGTTTATGGACGTAATTGAACAATCATACAAGCAAGATGATAAAACGCCAAAAACGGAAGAGTTAGTAGCTGACATTATCAAAGAAGGAATGTTTAGAGAAGAAAATGGTTATTTGGTTCCATTAAAACCATTATTAAGCTGTGCAACCGGCAAAGACGTAGAACCACATACTGCTTGGTATTGTTATACTCAAACATATTCGGATGTCGTTATTTCTTTAACACCCAAATCCTAAAATCGGATTGCAAAACAAATGGTATTTTGTGACCCAGGGTGGAATCGAACCACCAGTCTACTCTTTAGAAGAGAGTCGCTTTATCCGTTAAGCTACTGGGCCTTAGTTAAGTATTTTATCATTTTGTATGAAAATGACCAAACCTAACTTGTATGTTTCTCTAAAGTCATTATTGACATATCCCCTAAATTGAAGGATATTTTATACAGTTTAAAAAATGTCTGAAGGATTTGATTTACCTAAAAAAATTGCTGTTATATTTAGTGATGTAAAAAGAGAATATTTTCCTACTGAAGCACAGTATATTACCGAAAAAGATGCAGAAAACGATGCAAAAATAATTGCTAAATATATTCAAAGTCTTGGAATAGAAACACATCTAATTTCTGGAGATTCAAATCTTCCTTTTAATCTTAAAAAAATAAAACCTGATATTGCCATAAATCTGGTTGATTCTTTTAAGGGTTTTGAAAATCTTTCCTCTTCAATCCCGGGAGTACTCGAAATACTGGAAATTCCATATACTGGGGCAGATGTTCTTGGCCAATCTCTTGATACTAACAAGTTT
>CAZOUV010000003.1:0-97553 GCA_964583105.1 uncultured Gammaproteobacteria bacterium | reverse complement strand
GTCAGACTTTCGTCCATTGCGCACGATTCCCAGTTGCTGCCACCCGTAGGTGTACGAGCCGTGTCTCAGTCTCGTTCTGGGGGGTCACGCTCTCACGCCCCCTACCCGTCGTAGCCTTGGTAGGCCATTACCCCACCAACTAGCTGATAGGAAGTAAGCTCATCCATCGGCGCACAGTTAAGTGCTTTTCTCTTGCGAGGTCATCCGGTATTAGCTACTCTTTCGAGTAGGTATTCCAAACCATTGGGTAGATTCTTACCTTGTACTCAGCCGTTCGCGACTAATTTATCTTGCGATAAACTCGTCCCACTTGCATGCTTAAGGCACACCGCCAGCGTTCATCCTGGACCAGGATCAAATCCTCAAAAAGTGACGGAAGGAAGCTAAAGACGATTTAGCTATCCGTCTTAATCGCTTCCAGTCATATCTTGAATACTTTTACCTAAAAAAGTATTAATCCGAAATCTTTCGATTTTAATGAGCAAATCAGAAAAATGGAAAGAAACAAGGAATAAGCAACAAGAAAAACGAAATAAAACGAATAGATCCTTCTTATTACTTAATCCTTATTCCCAGCTTTTTAAGTCTGCTTGAAGTTGTTACCCCTAAGGGGAAGTTAACCTCAAAAGAGAAAATTTGACACTTTGTATCCTGTTGGATAAAAAAACCCACCTGATGGTGGGTTAAACAAGCCTGCTTTCGCAGAACCATCTGGTCAAACTTTTCTCATCTGTGGGAGTATTATATATCTCTATTTTTATAAGGTCAATCCCCTATCATCTTATTTGATTTGCAATTATAGAGTATAATGGAACCACCTTTCTAAAGGGGGTAGGATGAGAAAAAATCTTACCAAGCCAATTAGAGGGATTACTCAAACAAACTCCAAAGGAGCCGAAAGGCTCTTTTTTTTTAAGCTCCAGAAAGGAGGTGATAATATGACCATGGAAAATGGGATGTGGCCTGAAACGCCCAAAAACAATAGCGGTAAGCCTCTGACAATAGCTGAACTTTTTGCAAGACTACCTGATATTTTTAGACCATCAGGATTTGTTAAAAAGGAACCGAAGGCAACAGATTTGAGTCCAGTTAAACCAAAAAGGAGTGATAAAGAGGATAATAATTAAAATACCTATTCGGCTTTTGGAGACGGCTGAACAGGAATACTGAAGTCTTTTATTTGAGTTACCTCCGCAATTGTTTTACCTGTCAGATCCCAAATACCTTTCACTCTTATCCTGTGTCCAACTAATATATCTGCCATTTTTATCTCCTCCATTTTCCTGTTTACAAGCTTTGTTGAGGAAATAATATAAGCTGTCTGCTCCCCTTTATTGGCTGTAGTTAATACTATCGTTGAACCCGTCTTTGACTTTACTATTCCTATAAACACCATATGTCTCTGTTGGATAGATAAATTTCTTATGTGTGTTGCCATTATTTGAGTCTTCTCTTCATTCTGCCATTTACCCAATACATTAACTGTGTCATTTACAGATATTTCGCCAAGAGTACTTTCTCCTCCAAACCTTCTTCTATATGTAGTATTGGCATCAGTATTCACCGTATAGGTAATACTTTCTTTAGTTACCGTTATACTTGAAGTTGATACAGCAGTTACTGTTCCTTTCTCTATCCACCCTCTTTTACCTATATTGGATTTAATTTTTCCAAGAATATTAAGGTTGGGCTTTAATTTAAGAGGAACAATCGTCGGAGTAGGTGTTGCTGTTGGGATTGGGGTTGGAGATACTAAAGGAATGTCTATTCTCGGTTGAATACCAGGAAGAAGAAAAAAAGAAAAAAGTAAATAAGTTGTAATTTTTTTAATATTTATTTTCATTCCGTATTTAGAGTGATTATAACACTTGCCTCTGCATAATTTCCTTCCGCGTCATTAACAACAACAACTATTTCATTTTCCCCCTCATCCAAAGGAATACTCACTTTAAAATTTCCGTTATTATCGGCTTTGGTTTCTGCATCGTTGACAAAAACTTCCGCCGCCTTGACCGTTTCTCCAGTAACTAAAACTGGAGACTCTTTTACGATGGCTCCTGCTTTGGGAGATGTTATTTCAAGGCTGATTTCATTTTCAAACGTTTCTGAATCTTCAAATTCTTCGTCCTCCTCATCTTCCTGCAAAACAGCATTTTCAGTTTTTCCTGCATTATTAAAGGATATTTTTCCTGAAGAAGTTGCAAAAAAAGCAAGAGCTACTAAAGCTAGAAGTACTAAAACAATTAATATACTTTTAAGACCTACTTTCATTAATCTAGCCGAATAATAGTAATATATCCCATCTTAGTCAATCCCTAAAACCAAACAAAATTATTTAACTCTACCCCTTAAGTTGTTTTCTTCATCAATAGTAAATCCGTGCTTCTCGTAGAATTTTCTCGCTGCTTTTTCATCTTCTCCTCCTCTAAATTCTGGAGAAAACTCTCCGACAACTTCATCTATTCCCTCTTCTTTTCCCCATTTAATAACACTGTTCAATAAGGCGCTTCCCACTCCTCCTCTTCTAGCACCCGGAATAATATGAATCGAGTCTAAAACAACCTGCCTATTCTCATTTATACTTGAAACCGCAAGTCCTATCAATTGACCATTTTCTTCAGCTTGAAAAAATTTGCAGTCTTTTACGTCTTTTTGAATAATTTTAAACATAATTAATCATGAAGTTTAGCACAGTATGTTTTTATAATTCATTATTTTGACTTGCAGAAGGTGAAGTATTGGGAGATATTGTTGGTTCAACACTAGGATTTGAGGTTGGAACTGTGGTCGGAATTATTTCTTGTGTTTTAGGTAAAACTTCTAAGGTTTTTGCATCAGTTACTTCAAGAATTTTTTGACTTTTATTATAATTCCCTATGGCTAATATTCTTTTTCCTACATAATCCGTAAGATCTATTGTCTCGGGAACTTCTAAAGTAATTAGTTCCGAAGATGATGTAACCATTAAATAAAACTTTCCCGTTGATTTACTAAACTGCAAAGTTCCCGTATAGGCGGTTTCTTTCCAAATAAGAGGGGTTGATGTTGGGGCTGGAGTAGTTACATCCTCAAACTTGAAAAACGGTATTTTTACTCCTTCGGGAATAACAAACCTTCCTACCCCAAAACCCAGTGATGCAATAACAATAGTCATTGCAATTGCAGTTAGAGGTTTTATATGAAATCTAAAATCAACTCCCTCATTGTCTATTACTTTATGCCACCACTTTTTTAAATACGTAACAGGGTTTGTAACTTTTACATCAACCAAAGGAGGTTCGGTTTCGGACATTACTTTCTATTTTTGATCTTTTTTTGAAAGAAAGCAAGATATATTAGGGGTAAAATTCCAACACTGTTTACAAGAAGAAGAGCTATAAACCAATAAGATTGATGATTTTTGGATGATTTCCAAAGGGCTTTTCCTCTCCAAAAAAGATCCCAAATAATGAGAGGGGTTAACCAAAACAAAAACCTGGGGCTTTCAAAATAGCTGTAATTCATACTTTAATTATACTACTTTTACAATTGTTCCAAATTGGTGTATGTCTATCTAAAACAGATTAAGAACGGAATCTATTTATTGATCAAACAAACTCGAATCAAAATCTTGAATATCACTTGGTCTCATAGAAGCTGGGTCATTAGTCTTAAGCCAACTTTCCAACTTCGATATTCCACCCCATAACCTAACTTGTTCTGTCAATTTATTTTCTAAATTCAAAATCCTTTCTCCTACATCTTTTCCCCCCTCTTTCGCTTGAAGCATTTGTCGCCAGTGATTAAGAGCCGCCAAATCTTGCGCAAGGGAATGAGCATCCATTTTTTTTGGCTTATTGTGTAAATTCTCCATAATTTAAACTAATTTGACAAACTCTTACTGGCTGCGAACCGTGGACAGAGTTAGAACCTACATTGTCAACTATAGTATCTTACCTACCATTCCTTATCTGAAAAAAATATAAGATAGTTACTTGACTCCACTTTGCACTTTTTTCCATTTGTCAAAAACCCTATTAACAATTGTCGGGTCATATAATTTCTTGAATATATCTACATGTCCACCTTTAAATTTTTTAAACTCCACAGACGGATTTGTTATCTCTTTACTCATAAATGATGGTGCCAAAATATCATTTTCACCTTGTAAAACTAATGTGGGCACTCGAAGCCCATCTACAATTAGATGATTATCACCGTTTACCACCGCTTTCGTAACAGTTGCCACAACACTGTCCATTTGTTCTGGTGTCAATTTTGCAATAACATCCTCAGTTTCGCACAAAATTGTTCTTAAAAGGTAACTTTTAACCTTTTTAGAGAGACCATCAAACCTTTTTTCAATAAGTTTACGAACTCCTGGCATCAATTTTTTATAAACCGCCCTATCATAATGTAGTGGTGGACACGACAAAACTAATAAACCTACTTTTTCAGGATAATCTTTGGCAAAACGTGTCAAAAAAGCAGTCGGTGTAGAATGGCCTACCCAAATAGGTGGTTTATCGTGATTAAGATGTTCATACACAACATTAAGCGCTTCAATATATGTAGACATGTTTGTTACGGGTGGTGGAAAAGCGTCTAAAAAACCCGGAAGAGCAATATGAACAAAGTTAAAATTATGCCAAGAAGAAGATAAACTTTGTAGAGCTTTCATTTTAATATCAAAGCTCTCAATAATCCCTGCAGTTTCGCAATACAAAACAACCGGGCTATCCAACTGACCATTAAATTTTCTCAATACCACCTCACCGCCACTGGGTAATTTCAAATATTCTGGTTGGGGGAAACCTCTTTCATTGTTTGAATCAGTCACAATCTCCATATCATGTTATATAAATATCAAGTGCTGCGGGACTTGGATTCGAACCAAAATACCAGCCTCCAAAGGGCTGTGTCCTGCCATTAGACGATCCCGCAATGAAAGTGAGCCTGGAAGGAATCGGACCTTCAACCTTCTCCTTAAAAGGGAGCCGCTCTACCATTGAGCTACAGGCCCAGACAAATTCCTGTGACCCCACTGGGATTCGAACCCAAGTTACAAGGCTGAAAACCTCGTGTCCTAGTCCACTAGACGATGGGGCCAAAGTAAATGGATTTTAACATTTCATAATCTTAAATGCTAGAATATGACGTATGTGTGAACATAAATGGATTTCCAAAAACGATCTTGGTGGTTGCGGCATCTGTCAGGGAGATTATGGTCCGGTGGACGGGTTACTTGTGGTTACAACCACTGAAAAACCCACCGACGGGGATGTGTGTTTGGAATGCCTTCAGGTATTTGGGCAGCCAGAAGGGACATTTCATCCGGGTCTAAAAAAATTTAACAATGTCCAAGAAGGATTTACTCAAAAGTGATTATTAAATTAAATTCCAAACAACTTCGAAAAACTCCTCCCAGAAAGGATGAGTTGAAATTATTAAAGCGAAACCCGATCTATATAATTTGCGACAGGGTTTTTGACACTTATAACATAGGTTCTATTTTTAGGTTAGCCGACGCAATTTCTGCCCAAAAGATATTTCTTTGTGGAGATATGGAGTATCCCCCATCCTCAAAGATCCACAAATCTGCTGTCGGAACGGAAGATTGGGTTCCTTGGGAAAAGAAGGATTCTATAGAAGAAGTGATTAAGGATCTTAAACAAAACGGAATCCAAATTATCTCAGTTGAACAGAATAAAAGATCTGTTGGCTACAAAGATTTAAAGCCCAAATTCCCCTGTGCAATTGTTGTGGGCCATGAAACGGATGGGGTTTCAAAGAAAGCTTTGGAATTATCAGATATCATTGTTGAACTTCCCATGTTCGGAGTCAATAAATCTTTTAATGTTTGGGGGTCGGCTGCGGTTATTGCCTACAAAATTCTTGAACAATTTTAGTCCTCTATTTGCCAATAAAAAACCGCCTATTAGGCGGTATTAAGTCCTATACTCTTATATTATCTCATTACTGAAATTGTAGGAGCAACTCCCCTTACTGTTTCTGCCCCAGGAGCACTTACTGTAACTCTTCCGGAGGCATCTCTGGTAATTGTATAGTTCGTTACATAACCCCCTGCTTGAGCACAATCAGCAATTGCAATTCCATCGTTAGTATCTGGATCAACCGGAAGAAGCGAAACATAATCAGGAACCAGTACTGAACAAATATTTGCTCCCGCAGTCGAGATTTCTGCTGTTACCCCTGCAGCCGGAACACCTGGAGGAAGAACACCTCTGTGATCTGCTGAATACTGATGAACAGCATTCAAAATAGTATTAACATCGTTTGTTCTGGCTGTATTATTTGCCTGAGCAAACTGTGCCGCGGGATTAATTGCTATCAAAACAATCGCAAGAAGAATACCTAAAATACCAATAACAACCAAAAGCTCTATAAGTGTAAAACCTGAAGTTTTCTTAGACATCAACTAACATTAAGACGTTTAAAATATTATGTCAATACCCATTCTGAAGCCAAACAATTCTACTTTCTCAAAAGAATCAAGACCAGTAATCCAATGAAGGCTAGGGCAAATCCTCCGATTAAATAAGGCAGCATTTTATTTTTGCCTTTGGTTACTTTAAATACATTTACCTTTTCGGGCGGACAAGCTACGCCACCCATCGTTTTACCTTTTACAGACTGCTGATTTTTTAACATAAAATTTGCAGTGTTAGCATCAAGTCCCCGTTTGACACCAAATTGTCCGAATATCATTGCCGGAACAACACCATCGCTCACAAAACCTCGCTGTTCGAAGGAATCCGAAATAACATTTACAATATCCGCATTTGTGGAAATCATTTTTATAGAATCTCCTTGTCGATATTTTTTAGACAATACTCTATCGTATGGAACCAGATCGATAAATGTCTGAAACTCTAAATCAACTTTACTAAGATCTTTGTCTTTATAATCATTAGTAAAAATAACCGACTCGGATAAAACCATCAAAAATCTCGATGGATCTGTTTTAATACTGTCAATAAATTGGAAAATAAGACTGATGAAAGCTTCTTCGTTTAAAATATCAAAATCCCGCACGACTTGAGGAGTAAAATCCAACTTCAAAACTTTTTCACCGTTATAGAAAAAGAGTTTGTCTTTTTCCAAATATATTATGCTTCCCGCGTCCTGGGCCATACTTTAGTATATCTCCTTCCATGACAAAGGTGTTAAAACATCACCAACCGTATATGTAACTTCGACCCTTCTCATGAAATTACCCGATGTTGCGGTTGAAAAAATTGCTTTTTGACCAGTTGCAGGATCCGTACTTACGGAAACTTCCACATCGTCTCCAATTATTCCCCCAATACTCGTAAGTGTTTCCCCCAGATAATCTTCATTTCTCAAAAGCTGAAGCAGAGCATTTTCCGCCCCTGTTTCTGCCATTTGTCTGACAATTTCCCCCTGGGACAATTTCTGGGCAGCTTGAGAATTAGTCAATAAAATCATAGTTGCCGCAATAGTGACAATCATCCCTATCATAATAAAGAAAAGCAGGGCTACTAAAGTTTGCCCCTTCTCGTTTTTATTGTATTTATCGCAATCCATATGTCGTTTGAATCGTCTGGCTTCTTGGGCCGCTTTGTTCAATAATATTTGAATTAATTATAAACTTTACCTGAACGGTGCTCCCTATTTTCTTAAATTCAATATCGCTTATTCTTGTATCAAGACCATTAAGTTTGTTACCAACCCCATTTATTGTCAAAATTAAATTACCGGACGCATCCAAGGAATAACTGTTAATGCCGTTAAAAAATAAATGGGAAGAATCGGGAACTGTTAGGCTTGTTGCGTTTCCAATATCATATCCCATCCTAGTAATAATCATACGTGTATCTTGAGTCAAACTCGACGTTGATTGAGTGGTAAGTTGAAATTTAAATATGGAAACAAAAAGACTTGTCAAAACAGTCAGAAAGATTGTTAAAAGACCAATATAAACTAAAAGTTCTACCATAGTAATTCCTTTTATGTTTTTCATGGTGAATAATTAAAGTTTACTGTAAATGTAATCGGCGAGATTCCTGAATTTATTGCCCTAAAACGAAGGCATTGGCCGGGATTGACATAACCTGCACCCATCGTTGTTAATGGAAGAACTCCTGGAACAAACGATATAAAATCGCTATCTGAAAATGAAACGGGCAGGCAGCTCCCACCGATTCCCTGTTTTATAGAGATTTTGTAGGACAAGTCTGGGTCAACCGTTCCCGAAAAGTTGTTAAAGGCAACATCATATCCAGGATCAGGGATCGGCAAAGTTTGAGATTCATACATTCCACCGCCTCCGGATCCCCCACCCCCCAATCCTCCTTCAACAATTTTAAGTTCAGCATTGACATCTCCCGTGACAATATAGGAATATGCATAACCGTCCTCTTGCATAATTGAAGAGATGGCATTTACCCCACTATCAATGTTTAAAAAACTGTCTTCATTAGGACAAGAGGAAATTGTGTCGTCTGTAATCACAAAAACCTGATATTCGTGTCCATCATGTCCAACCACAATTGCTCTTAAACCCGGTACAATTGCTACCCCGTAAGGATCCATACCATTAGTATCATATGTTCCCCCATTTATAAGTTGGGGATCGCCTTTATTTTCGGTATTGAGTATAAAAAATTCGGGCTGACTTGAAGATGTAGCCGTAACCAAATATGCACGGCTGCCCCCCGGGTTTACAAACACGTCTCTCCCTTCCGCTAAATCCGCATTTTCGTAAGAGCCGGAAAGTGTGGGATGAACAGAATCTGAAACATCAACTATTTGCATTTTTGTATTTGATCCAGAAATTGCCAAATAGGCAAATGTGCCAACAACTGTCATTTTTATTCCTTTTCCGGGTAAGGAAACGGATCCCAATACTTGAGGATTTGTTTTATCAGAAATATCAAAAACATATAAAGTCCGATTGCTATTGTCGGAAGTTGTTACATACCCGGTATTTCCGACAACATAGACACTGTCGGCATCAGCAGGTCCCGGTGTATCTAACCCCCCAATTTTTTTGTAAAGAGTGTTTGTTGGAGGATTTGAGTATTGATTAAGATCTAGTATTACTACCTCTGAGGAATTACTGTCTGTTGCAATATAGGCATAATTTGTATCACCGAAAATTCCATTTGCTTTGGCGTTGTTATAATCGCCAAGAGCTGTCGCAGTAATACTTGGGGCATTACCTGAAATTTTAGTATTTGTAAATGTAGGACCCGAAGCATTAAGGCCGGTACCAGCAAAAACCCTGTTTCCTGTTGCATCACTGGATACAAAAACTAAAACTGAAGTTGGAACTCCTTGTCGAGAAAGATCAACTGAAGTTAAAGACTCAGTAGGTTCGCACCAATCACCAAAACCACCGTCCGAGGCCGAAACTGTTTGGTTTTCGGAAAAAGCAACATTACCGTACCTTGTGATATATAAAGTTGAAGAAACTGCTCTGGTAAAAAGTCCGGGCCAGGAAACGGTTATTAGAAACTGACGGGTTGAAGGATCTAAGATTGCACCAGGAGCTCCTTCACTAACAATATTCTGACCGGAATCTCTGTAAATATTGGTTACGACTATTGTTCTCACAAAACCATTAACCGTTTCGCTTCCCGACAAAAGCGTCCATTTTAAACCTGATATGGAAGGATAATAATCGATTCCTTCATTTAGAACAGCAATATTTCCCCAAGAATCGTCTCTTATACTTCTTATAACCTCCTCTGCCTCTCTAACTAGCGCTGTTGCCACAATCCTTTGCTCATATACCTCGCGGCCCTGACTTGCCCCAACAAATCCAGTCAGAAGAGCTGGTAGAAGAATTGATGCAAGGCCAAAAGCAACTAAGAGTTCAACCAGTACAACTCCTCGATTTTTTATTTTATTCAGTTGTAGCCCCATATTTATTTAATTTAACCACTCTAGTGTTTCCCGAAAGAGCATCTGAAATTGACAATTCTCCGGGAACTGTTTCACCACTTCCCTTTTTAAAAAGAATTATATTTCCAGGAAAAGAAACTCCGGTAAAACTTAAATTGTCGTTACTTAAAATAATTTTAAAATTATTAGGGTCGTTAGGGTCATACGTTCCTCCCTTAAAAAGGGTGTAGCTTGCGTTTTCAAAATATATTCCATAATCACTAACCTCTCCCCCCGCTGTATCTCCCGTCATTGAAAGCATTTGCTGAGATTTAATGTCGTTTATTAATGTAGTCAAATCTGTTTGCAAACTTGCTTTTGAAGGAAGTGATGTTAAATTTATCCAACCAAAACTTAAAAGAATCATTACAAGTCCTACAACCATAATCAGCTCAACTAAAGTAAAGCCTTTTTCGAGTTTCTTGATCATCATATGACAAACTCTATTTATCTCATGTTTCCCACTTGGCTAATAAGGCCATAGATCGGAGCAATAATCGAAACCATAAGTCCTCCCACGATAATTCCAACAACAACAAGCATAATAGGCTCTAAAAGCGCTGTTAATGTTGCCAATGTTCTTGTTACTTGATAATCAAAATATTCGGAAATATCTTGAAGTGATTCATCCAAAGATCCTGTTTTTTCTCCCGCTTCAATGAGTTTAACCATCAGGGAAGGAATATAGCCTTTTCCTGTTTTTAAACCCTCAGAAAGGGGCTTACCTCCAAGTACCAATTCCCTACTTTTTTGAATAATCTTAATAGTATCTCGCCTTGAGGCAACATCCTCAGCCAGTTCTAAGGCTACGGTGATTGATATCCCGGAAGCAAGAAGAAGATGAAGGCTTCGGGTGAGACGAGTTAAATCAATAAGTTTTACCAACTCGTTAATCATGGGTAAAGAATAGATTAAATTAAGTATTGCGTTTTTCTTTTTGGTGAAAAGAAAATAGAGAATAATCCCAATAATTGTAAGGCCACCTAAGAATGGATAAGTATATTTAAGCATAAGGTCTGATATAAATATCAAAATCTGTGTCGGGAGAGGTAGTGGCACTCTCAGGTTTTTGAAAACTAGTGCAATTTTGGGTATGACGTAAATTAAATTAATAAGAAGAACTAGGAAAAAAAGGATACCTATAAACATCGGATAAATAAGTGCGGACCTGACTTTGTCATTAAATTCATTTTGTTTTCTGATGTTTTCCCTAAGATCTTTTAAGGCAACATCTAAAGTTCCAGCTTCCTCTGAAGCCTTGATGACGCTTACCGTAACTTTATCAAAAACCCGGGGAAATTTTTCCAAAGAAACATAGATATGCTTGCCCTGAATAATGTCTTCGGCTAAAGTACCCAGAATTATTTTTACCCCACTTTTCGAATCTTCCTCCATGCTTCTTACAACATCCAAAATAGGAATTCCCGCAGAAAGCATGGTCGAAAGATTACTTATAAGCCCTATCTTGTCCCCGCTTGATAATTTAACTTTGTCGTTTGTCATATATGTTATTTATTATAATGATTCTACTTTAGTAACTCTTAAGACCTCTTCAAAAGTCGTCAGGCCATCGGCAACCTTTTGCAAACCGTCGTCAAGTATTGTCTTCATTCCCTCTCCGATTGCGGCCCGATTTATTAGGTCCGCATCAGATTTGTCAGTAATAAGTTTTCTTATACCCTTGGTAACTTCCAATACTTCAAAAAGTCCAAGTCTTCCTGCATATCCTGTTTGTCTGCAAATTTTGCATCCGGTACCTTTATGAACAGTAATAATCGGCTTATTGCCGAAATGTTTGACCGCAAGTTCAGATGAAAAGTGTTTGGTAATATCGGTCATCCGCATTTCTTCCTGAACCTTACAGGAATTGCATATCTGACGCACCAGCCTCTGGGCAATAATAATATTTACAGTTGAGGCAACCAAAAACGGCTCAATTTTCATATCAGAAAGGCGGGGAATTGCCGTTGCCGCATCGTTAGTATGAAGAGTAGAAAGTACCAAATGTCCGGTAAGGGCAGCATTTACTGCAATTGCGGCTGTATCTGAATCTCTTATTTCCCCTACAAAAATTACGTTCGGGTCCTGCCTCAAAATAGATCTTAAGCCGTTTGCAAAGGTTAAGTTTGTTTTTGCATTTACCTGAACCTGATTGGCGCCGGATATTCTGTATTCAACAGGATCTTCAATGGTCATAATGTTTTTTTCTCTGGTATTTAAAATCTTTAAGATTGCATAAATTGTTGTCGTCTTTCCGGATCCTGTAGGTCCTGTGGAAAGTATCATTCCATAACTTTTGTTAAAAGCTTTGGTAACTTTCTGAAGATCGGCCGTGTTCATTCCCAAATCACTTAGTGTGTATTCCCTGCTTCTTGAAGAAAGAAGTCTAAGAACCGCTTTTTCGCCGTATGTGATCGGAAGTATGGATACGCGGATATCCAGATTTTCTTCCTCGAGTGTTGCCATCATCTTTCCGTCTTGAGCACTCATGTGTTCATCTGTCCTAAGGTTTGAAAGAACTTTAATTCTGGAAATTATTCTGTCATGAAGGTTTTTGGGAACTCTTAAAACATCCTGCAAAACACCGTCTACACGGAATCTTATAAGTGAAGTTTTATCCTCAGGTTCGATGTGAATATCACTGGCTCTATCCTGATAGGCAGCATTAATAAGCTCGTCAACAATTTTAATTATCGGTATTTCGCTTCCACTAATTGTAGTTGCTAATCTTACCTGTTCTTTTAATAGTTCGTCTATTGTTTTTTGGAGACCTTTTTTGTAAAGCTGAATAGTTCCTTCAATTTCTTTGGGATCGGCATAATAAGTTATTACCCTCTCGCCTGTCTTTCTGGCAATAAAGGCAAGAAGGGTTTTGTTGCTGGGATCGGCCATGGCTACTTTTATACCCTGAGCGTCTCTGGCAAAAGCAAAAGCTTTGTGGCGTCTTGCCACCTTTTCGGGAATTATATGAGTAACATCTTCAGGAATTGTAACTTTTGAAAGAGAAATATAAGGAACTTTATAATAGCCGGCAATAATTGCCCCCAATTGATCTTCCGTCAAAACACCGCTTTCAATAAAAGAGGCAATCAGGCTGGAAGAACGAGTTTTAAGCGCATACTCTTCGACTTTTTTTAAAGCCACCTCGTTTAAAACCGCGCTTCTTTTAACCAAATCAAGAATAATTTCATCGGGCAGAGCCATACTTTATTCTATCATTATACAAAATAAAAAACGGGGTCTGTGTTAATATAATTCTGGAGTAATTTTAACTACCGTTCATTAAAATATAACCTTCATTGGACATTAAAAGATCGTTAACTTCCCAAAATTTACCTGCTTCAAATGCACAATACAATGCCTTCATACCCATTTCCCCGGCTCCATGACCGGGTGAGTATATCAAAACATAGGAAGCTTTACCCTGATCCACCAATTTTTTCATTTCAGGGACCGGTGGAACATATTTTCCGGTTTTATCCCAACTTTTAACAAGGGTGTCATTTTTTCCACCTGCTATATGACAGAAAGGACAAGATGGATCGGAAATTTCAACAAATAAAAATTCTCTGTCTCCATCACCGAGTTTAATCAAATCTTTGTCAAAAAGTCCTTTAATTATCGGAAGTGTTACTATTGAGCTTGATGCTGGCTTAGCCCCCGCAACTACCGATTTCATACTGGAATTGGGAATTTCTTTTGTTTGATCCTTAGGATCGCGTAAATTTCCATCCCAAGAAAAAGCACCGGGATAAAAAACGTTGTTTATAAAAAATCCGGGTGTTCCTTGTCCCCCCAATTCGGTTGCCAACTGTTGATCGGAAATTAATCTTGCATCATATTTACCACTATCCAAACACTTCTTAAGAAACTTCGGATCGATGGCCGACTTTAAAAAATCGGCTAGCTTATCAGATTGTTCTTTGTCGTTACCTATTCCCGGTTTTGCCTGTCCCTCTTGGGTCGGAGTATCCGTACCTTTTTCCAAGTTCTTTACCTTCTGCCAAAGGGTACCTGAAAAGAAGGAAAGACCGATTGCAAGGACAACCAAGACTGGAACAAAAATACTCTGAAGATTTTTTACAGATTTTTTTTCTTCGGACATGGAAGTAATTCTCTCGTTATTTATTTAAAAAGTCAAGTGCATGGAAAGCAGCAACGCAACCTAACCCTGCTGAAACTATTGCCTGTTTAAATTCTTTATCAAATACATCCCCCGCAACAAAAACTCCAGGAACTGAGGTTTTAAGATGGAAATCTTTGTTTAAAATATAACCCTTTTCATCCATTTCAAGTTTGCCCTTAAATAAATCGCTGTCTGGTTTATGGCCTATGGCAACAAAAAGCCCATCTACTTGTAACTCCGATTCATTATTGGTTTTGTTATTTTTTAAACTCAAGCTTTCAACTTTTGTTTGACCATTAACTTTTAATATTTCAGTGTTCCAAATAACTTCTATGTTTTTGTTTGAAATTACTTTATCCTGCATGGCAGCACTTGCCCTAAACACGTCTCTTCTATGAATTAAGTATACTTTTGATGCATGTTTTGTAAGAACCAACGCTTCTTCCATGGCCGTATCTCCTCCCCCAACAACCACAACTGTCTTTCCTTTAAAGAATGGTCCATCACAAGGAGCACAGGTAGAAACTCCTCGACCTATAAGTTCTTTCTCTCCGGGGACACCCAACCACATGGTTTGTGCACCGGTTGCAACAACAACGGTTTTTGCCAAATACTTTTCGTTTTTAACAAATACTTCTTTGAGATTTTTATCAAAATCAACACTTGTCACTGTTTTATCTAAAATTGTTGCACCAAAACGTTCTGCTTGTCTTCTCATATTATTCATAAGCTCTGGCCCATCAATTCCGTCAGGGAAACCTGGAAAGTTATCCACTTGTGTTGTAAGCATAAGCTGACCCCCCCATGACTCTCCCGCAAGAACCAAAGTAGAAGCTGCTCCACGAGTAGTATAAATTGCACAGGTCAAAGAAGCAGGACCTGATCCAATAACTAAAACATCCCAAACTTTTTTCATATTTATTTAAATATTAAATTGCTGTTGTTGGTGGTACCGGAGGTACCATAGGTGTTTCGGGTGTTTGCGGTTCAACTGGTGGTTGTACTGGAACTACCGGTTCTGGCATTGGCGACTCAACTGGTGTTGCTGGAACTACCGGCTGATCAGTTGGCTGTACGGGTGGTACTTGAGACACAACCGGTTGTTGCTGGTTTACATCACCCATTGGTTGATTTGTATTTGAATCCATCAATATCACCCCCTCTTTACGGCTCTAGACCGTGATTTATTAATTCTTCATAGCTTTCTTTTCCTGAAAATCCTGTCTGACGACCTATCTCTTGTCCATTTTTAAACAAAACCACTGTGGGAATGGACATAACCCCATATTGTCCGGGCTTTTGATTATTTTCATCAACATTGACTTTAGCAACAACAATTTTATCTTTATACTCTTCGGAGATTTCCTCAAGTACTGGTCCAGCCATTTTACAAGGACCGCACCATGGTGCCCAAAAATCTACAAGAACAGGAAGGGAATTATTTATAACTTGATTGTCAAAATCGGAATCTGTCAGATTAATTGTCGCCATAATTTAACTTTTTCACTATACCTTTACACGGGAAGTTTAGTCAACCCCTAAAAAAACATTTTCTTTAATAGGATTACTTTATTCTTATCTCTTCCCCTTTTACTAAAGCACTTGCAAGTTTTTTTCTTGCACCTGATAGTATTCTGGCAAAGGTGGGTTGGGATATTTTCATTTTTTTGGAAGCTTGGTTCTGACTTAAATTATCTACATCATGGAGTTTTATGGCTTCAAATTCGTCTTTTTGTAAAGTCACGCCAAGAAGATCCTTTTTAAAAGGACCTTCCGGCTTAAAACAACTGCAGAGCGGTTTCCCGCAAGTTTTCCGCGGGATTTTAGGTCTTGCCATAGGTTTTATTCACACTTGCAACATTCGTCACAACATCCGCAATCTTTACAAGTACAATCTTTACCGCATTCACACTTTTTCTTTTCTTCTTTATCTGCCATTTACTATCACCCCCCTTCTTTAAAAATGACTCTTTACTTTTTCTAGTTATGAATATATATTCATTACATGGATTTGTCAATAGCTTTTCTTACGGGCTTAACCTCGGGTGGAATCTCCTGTCTTGCCCTCCAGGGAGGACTATTAACTTCAATTTCCAACAAAAAGAAAGACGTATATATTTTTTTGATTGCCAAACTTTTAAGCTACACCGTCTTGGGATTTTTCCTGGGACTTCTGGGGTCAGGCCTAAAAATATCCCCCCAAATTCAAGGGATAATTCAAATATTGGTTGGAATCTTTATGATACTAACCGCATTAAGACTTCTCAATATCCATCCTTTATTGAGGTATTTTTTCCTTAAACCCTCAAAAAACGCTTTTAGGCTAATTAAAAAACAATCTTTGCCTTTAATTCTGGGTGCTTTAACCATACTTATCCCCTGCGGAGTAACCCAGGGAATGATGCTTCTTGCAGTCTCTGGAAAAAATCCTCTATGGGGAGGGCTATTGATGTTTTTCTTTACCTTAGGAACTCTACCTGTGTTTTTATTAATAGGACTGACTGCAATCGAATTTCTTAAAAAGAAGATTTTTGTAATTATTGCTGCCTTATTTATCATTATCATGGGAATTATTTCCATAAACAGTGGTTTAATTTTAAGAGGATCCGTTCATACATTGCAAAATTATTGGAAGGAACTAATCGGAACAACACAGGAAGTTAAGAAGGCAATTTTCAAATCCGGATTTCAGGAAGCAACTATTTATGTAACCAATTTCGGCTACAAATCGGAAACCAATACACTTAGGGTCGGTATTCCCGTAAGATTAACTTTGATATCAGAAAATACCAGAAACTGTACAAGATCTTTTTCCATCCCAGACCTAAATTATTTTAAGCTTCTTCCCGTAAGCGGAAAGGAAACTTTGGAATTTACGCCCGATAAATTGGGTATACTTACATTTACCTGCAGTATGGGAATGTATACCGGATCTTTTAATATTGTTCCATGATTAAAAAAACATATAAACTTAAAGGACTTGATTGTGTTTCCTGCGCGGTAAACTTGGAATGTGATCTTGAATGCTTTTGTAAATCGGCAAAATGCAATTATATTAAAAATACGCTGGATGTGGTTTATGAAAAAAAAGATACGGAAAAACAAATATTTGAAACTGTAAAAAAGGCAAATTTGCAGATAGAATAAATGCTATGAAGAAATTTACAATTTTTGCCGCAGCTACAACACTAATAATTATTGTTGGTGGGATTTTATTAGTTTCAAAAGGACAAAGTCCTAATACAAACAATTATCCAATGCCTGCCGATTTAACTTATTACTGGGGAGAGGGTTGTCCCCACTGCGAAATAGTTGAGGAGTTTATTTCAACCTGGGAGAAAAAAGACACCATCAAAATAGACAAAAAGGAAGTTTGGAACACTATTGAAAATGCCAAGGAACTTAAGGCAAGATATATTTACTGTAATGTTCCAGAAAGTCAGATGGGGGTTCCTCTTCTTTTTACGCCTGAAGGTACTTGTTTCTCTGGAGATACACCAATAATTGACTATTTAAAAAACATAAAATGAAAAAATTAATTGCTTTATTTGCTGCTTTTATTTTCTTTTTTTCAATTTCCGTTTCCCCTGTTTTTGCTATCTGCCCCATATGTACTTTGGCTGTCGGGGCAGGGCTTGGGCTTTCAAGGTATTTGGGGATTGACGATGTTATTTCGGGCATCTGGGTAGGAGCACTTGTTATTTCGGTTTCGTTTTGGTTTAACAATTGGCTAATTAAGAAAAATTTTAAGTTTTTAAAATTTATCAAAGAAAAATACCTGATCTATTTATCCCTTTTATTCTGGATAGTTCTTACCTATATCCCCTTTTGGAAAACGGGAATTATCGGGCATCCTTTTAACACTGTTTGGGGCATAGACAAGCTTATTTTCGGAAGTGTAATTGGAGCAGGAATCTTTTTACTGGCAGTATATACAGACAAGAAAATACGAAAAATTAAAGGAAAACAGCTTTTTAACTACCAAAGAGTTATAATTCCAATTAGTTTTCTTTCAATTGTGAGTTTGATAATCTATTTTTTCGGAGGTTACCTAAAATAATATGGTTAATAGCTACAAATCACTTGTAGAAAAAGTGGACAAAGTTGTAAAACAAAAGGGATTGGACCTGTCTTCGGGAGAAGATCTTTCGATTGGGATTATGAACTTAATCTCAATTGAGGAGCATCTTTTCTTTTCGGCTCAAAAAACAGGTAAGAAGGAATATTTTGATCTTCTTAATGAGATACGCAAGATGCGTACAGAACTTCTTAAGGAGATTATCAAAGACTACGAGGGAGAGGTTTGGTGTATTTCAAAACACCTCCTCGCAGCTTCAATGAGACTAATGGAAGTAGGAACAAAAGAACTTAAAAAAGGAGATAGAGAAAAAGCAAATAAGATGTTTGAAAACTCGTATAAACTTTATTCTCTTTTCTGGGGATTAAACACTAAAATGGTTAATCTGGGAGAGGTTAAAAGAGACGTAAAAGACGTATACATGGTAGATGAGAAAGCAAAGAAATTTGAAAAAGTATCTATATTTTCAAAGCTAAATGACTTTGTACAAAAAGCCCTTGACTGCTGCAGGGAATAAATTTATCTACTCTTGACATTCTATCATAAAAGATTATAATTGTGTTATAAATATGTTATCTACAAACATAAGTACAATATCCGACTTAAGATTTAAGACAGAAGAAGTATTGGCTAAAGCCGACCTATCCCCTCTTTTCTTATTTAACAGAAGTACTCCCCGCGCTGTAATTCTTTCTGTCGAAGAGTTCAATAAAATCTCAGAGCAGCTTGAAGATTACTATTTATCTCTCAGGGCAGAGGAATATGAGAAAGAGGATGCTTCAAAAGTAGGTTGGGTAAAACACGAAGATGTCAAAAAGCTCCTAGGTCATGTATAAATTACTCTACCATCCTGCAGTTTTTAAATTTTTTAAAAAAATAGCTAAAAAGGATCTTCTGGTTCTTGTTTCAAAAATCGAAAGAATAGCTCGAGATCCCTTCAAAACCGGTAATATGGATATTAAAAAATTATTAAATACCCGTTCGAGTTACAGACTAAGATATAGAAAATTCAGAATCATCTATCAAATTGATCAAAAAGAGAATGTAATTTATATAAGAGAGATTGATTTTAGAGGAAATATCTATTAAACCCTCCCCCGAAGTATCATTGCGTCAATTATTCTTTTAACAGCAAGTATAAAAGCTGCTTTCCTGTATGTTATCTTTCTTTCTTTTGCCTCATCATAGATATCGTTAAATGCTTCAATCATTATTTTTCTTTCTTTTGTCAGCACATCTTCCTTCTCCCAATAATATCCGTTTAGGTTTTGGGCCCATTCGAAATAGGATACAGTTACTCCTCCTGCATTTGTCAAAACATCGGGAATTACGTCTATTTTCCTTTTTTCTAAAATTTCGTCTGCCCCCGAAGTTGTGGGACCATTGGCCATTTCAAATACAACTTTTGCTTTTATCCTATTTGCATTCTCCTTTGTTATTGTATTTTCCAAAGCTGCGGGAACTAAGATATCTACAGGTAAGGTTAAAAGTTCCTCATTTGTAATATTTGCTTTAATCTTTCCAGTTTTTTCTTTCTCTTCTTTAATTTTTTCAATATTTAGTCCTTTAGGATTGTAAATTCCACCTTTTGAATCCGATATGGCAACTACTTTCAATCCCTCTTCCTGAGCTATCTTCGCAAAAAAATAGCCTACATTGCCTATGCCCTGTACGGCAATTGTGGTTTTTTTGGGATTTAGTCCTTTTTTCTTGAGGTATTCTTTTAGAACAACCACCCCCCCTAATCCTGTTGCTTCAGTTCTTCCCTGAGAACCGCCAAGTTCAAGAGGCTTTCCGGTAAATGTAGCGGGAGATTGGTGTCCGATCTTATTCTCGTAGGCCTCAAGTAGCCAAGCCATTATTTGTCCATCTGTATTTACATCAGGAGCAGGAACGTCAATCCAAGGGCCAATATAAGGAGTAAGAAACTCCGCATAAGCATATGACAATCTCTTTAATTCATTTTGGCTTAAGGTTGAAGTGTCAACGACAATTCCCCCTTTGGCTCCTCCATAGGGAATCCCCACTACGGCACATTTAACTGCCATCCAAAAAGAAAGGGCTTTTACTTCATCTTCAGAAACATTGGGGTGATATCTTATTCCACCTTTAAATGGGCCTCTGGCGTCGTTAAATTGACTTCTATATGCCTTAAACAACTTTGTTTTTCCACTATCTAATTTTATTGATAAATTTTTCGATAACAATCTTTGGGGTTTTTTAAGAAGTAAAACAGCTTTTTGAAATCTTTTTTTATCCGAATATTCTTTTTCCAAAAAAGAAACTACCTGAGAAAGTTGTTTTTGAGAGTTGACATAAGCCGAAATCATACAAGGTCCTATGATACTAAGCCATTACCCCCAACACAAGAAGTATTCCCAGGCCAATTAGCGGATACCAGAAAGGATATTTCCTTTTTATCAGTTCGGAAACAATCAGGTGTAAAAGCATGGCAAAAACAACCCCTTTTCCGAATATGCTTCCAGATGATGTTACAAGCCAGAAAAGAAGAATATATAAAACAGTAATAAATGAAAGAGAATGAAACACCAGATTAACTCTTTCTGCGCTTGTGTCAAACAAAAGTTTCAACGCAGTTAAAAAACTCCCCTTTTTAAAATAAAAGATTACTCTTTGGGATGTTAATTCCTGAGAATTAACAAAAAATATGTAAATAAGGCTGTCAAGCTCAGGAAGAAAACTTCCGATTAAAGCCCCCAGCCAAAGAGGCCAAAAAGATAAATTAAACCAGGAATTAATAAGAGAAAGAATAATAAAAAAAGAAACAAGAAAGGAAACATGAATAAAGAAAATACGTTTCATTAATTTATTCTAGCATCAGTTGGTAAAGACTTGGACAAAAATTTTTCCGTATACACCATTATCAACAACCCCTATACCAATTTTATCGAACTTCTCATTCAAAATATTTTCCCTGTGGCCCTCTGAATTCATAAGTCCGTTATGGGCAAAAACTAAGGTTGGAGCAAGGGCAAGATTTTCTCCTGCAATGGAGTATTGTATTTTGGAATCCTCAAGTCTATCACCAACATCGTTTCCGAATGAATCCGTATGACCAAAATAGTAATTCTCCCACATATATAAAGCGTAGTTTGATGATAATACCGCCAATTTTTCATCCCATGAAAGTTTTGAAATTCCCAACCTATCTCTCTCGTTATTAATTAGATTAAACATTTCTTTTGCGCTTTTTTCATCCCTACTAAGAACATTATTGGGTGAATCTAATTGTACCCGTTCGTTGCTTCCGGGCTTCACTGTAAGATAGGTTAAGGAATCCTCAATTACTCCCCCAAATATTTCATTAACGGACTTTTCGACAATAACCGTTTTGTTAAGAATTATGCTGCCAATTTTTGATCCGATAATATCTGCTTTAATTGAGGGTTTTAAAGGAAAAGCAACTGCAAGAGTTAAGAAAAAAGCAATTAAAATAAAACCCTCGCCTATTGCGGGGATTGTTGCCATAACTCTAAGTAAAAACCCTTCCTTAATTTTCTCCGGAAATCTATGAAGAATTCTTGCCAGAATAAACCCCAGTATCCCTTCAATAATAATTGCTGCTACTAAAAAACCCACCGCATTGGAAATTGAACTTGAAAGGGAAAAATTGCTTCTTAAAAAAACGGATACGTATTTATATAGACTTAAAGATATTAGTATTGAACTTAAAAAAGAAATGAAATCAACTATTATGACCCAGAAGCCGTGACGCCACGCTTCCGTTGCAAAATAGATTAAAACCAAAATAATAATTAAATCAATGTAATTTCCCATAAGCTTCTTTATTTAATTCTTTCAGTTTCCAAAGAAACAAGGCGGGCCTGCTTTTTACTTTATAGGCATCCTTGACAAAATTACGGGCAATTTCAAGGTATGCCCTCGGAGAAATTTTGGCAAGTTTTATATACATCGAAACGTTTTTGGGATCTCCCAACTCTTGTGCCAAATCGTATCCATATTTCTGAAACTCCTGAGATATATATTTGTCTTTGTTGCTCTCAAACTTTTTTATAATGTCTCCAATTTGCTGCATATTTCATTAAGTACCCCATCTAAAATAATTTTCTCTTCAGTGGTAAAATCCTGCAAAACATATTCCTCCCCTGAAATTCTTTTTTCGGGATTTCTGTTATCAATTCCCACTCTTATTCTCCAGAAGTTTTCCGTACTCAAAATTTGCTCAATTGAGTTAATTCCTCCGTTATCTTTGGGCCCTTTTGCATACTGGATTTTCCAAGTTCCTAAGGGTAAATCAAGATCGTCGTGAATAATATATAAATTCCCTAAATCCACTTTATTTTTACTTATAATTTCCCCAACTGAAGTCCCCGAATCGTTCATGAACGTATTGGTTTTGACTATAACTGCATCCTTAATTCTCAAACCCCTTTCTTTTATTCTATCAACAACCATATAACCAACATTGTGACGGTTATTTTTGTACTTCTCCCCCGGGTTTCCAAGACCGATAATTAGTTTCATGTTTCAATTTTAACCGAACTTGACAACAAGTAGAAGGGGAAATAGAATCTGAAAAATATGGGTCGCCAAGAAATATATTTATTGCTTGCAAAATACTGGACACCTACAATATGTCCCCTTAGGGGTCGGCGTAAAGCAATAACTTCTGGACTTATTGAATATAAACTTAATGAAAGGGGGGGAATCAGTTTCCACTGCAGGGGAATAAATAATGAAGCCTGTTGTAAAATGTGTTCTCTTCGCAAAACCCCCGCACCCCACAACTAAACGAACCAATACTGCAACAAAAAATAAGACTTGTGTTAGACAACTATACAGACACAATAACTTTAGAAAAAAAATACACCCAAGAACCAAACATCCTACTCCTTAAGCTTTCTTTAGTAGTTTTTTTGCTAATTTTCCAAGTATTGGCACTTCCCAGCTTTCTCCCATCCAAGCTTTGTAAATAAGTAGTAACCAAAGAATGAATGTAACAATTCCAATAAGAGGAACTAGAAATACCAAAATTATTGTAAGTGTTAAAACCCACTGCAAGCCAAACATTATTACAAAAACAACTATCGACTGCATTGCGTGGAATCTAACAAATGGATCTTTCTCTAAAACAAGAAAGATAATACCCGTAATAGGACCCAATACATAGGAAAGAGCGGCTGCTGTTTCTTTTTTAAGACCTGTTCCCTTCATTTTCTTCTCACCCCCAATTCTGTTTTCATCTTTTCACAAGATGCTTATACTAGTCAAGAACATGTTACAATCTTTTTAAGTTCGAATGAATAAAAAAGTATTAACCATTTCACTTTTAATATTTCTTTTTGCATTTGCGGTCAGGTTTATTTCCGTCTGGCCCGCAAATACAATAATAGGTTTCGATCAGGCAAGAGATTTGTTTGATTCTTTAAAAATTCTTCAGGGAGATTTGAAAATAATAGGTCCTACTGCAGGTAATAACCCAAATCTACATCATGGAGTTTTCTGGCTGTATTTTACGGCAATTCCCCTTATTTTCTCCCATAATCCCATATACATTGTTTTATGGAACTCTCTTTTTAATGCCTTCTCTGCAGTTGTAATTTTTTTACTTGCCAAGGATTTATTTAAGAGTAAAAAAGTAGGAATAACTGCAGGTATCCTAACTGCAGTTTCATATTACTATGTTTCCTTTGCGGGCTGGCTTTCAAACCCAACTCTTACTCTTCTTTCCGTTCCTCTATTCTTTTTTGGAATTTGGGAATATTACGAAAAGAAAAAATGGGGACTTTTTCTTTCAATGGTTTCTTTGGGACTTTCGATTCAACTTGAACTTTTCTTTATTTATTTAATTCCAGTATTTTTTATTTTATGGTTCGTTCTTAAACCTAGGTTTCCAAACATAAAAACAATATTTATTTCCGTGTTTATTCTTCTTGCATCACTTTCGACAATGATCGCAACCGAAATTAAATTTCGATTTACAGGAATATTAAGCTTATTAGGGGCAGGGAAACTTGTAGGAGAAACCCATGCGGGGTTTATCCCACTTTTAAAAGAATTCCTGCTTACCAAATGGGAAACTTTTTATTTAAACTTCTGGCCTCAAAATAAAGGGTTTGGTCTTGCTTTTGGTTTAATTGTAGTTTTGTTTTTTATTTATGAGATTATTAAAGAAAAAAAAGATAAAAAGATAAGAAAAAGAAATCTTTTTCTTCTTGTCTGGCTCTTCTCCCCCATCATCATGCTGATATTAGGATCTCACAATGCACCATGGTTTTTAATAGGAAGGCAGGGGGCAGGAATTATCATGGGGGTATACTTAATTTCCAAGATAAAACCAAAGCTTATATTTATTCCCGTTATTTTATTTTTTATTTATATGAATCTTTCCGCAATTAAAAACTCATATGGATCGGGACAACCTTTATTGGAACCAGATAAAGCAGCTATTCTTTCAAGACAAATTGAGGCAATGAAATACACTTATGAAAAATCGGAAGGTGAACTTTTTGCAATAGATACTGTCACAAATCCTCTTTATATAAATGCCGTTTGGGCATGGAACTATGACTGGTATGGAAATAAATGGGGTTATAAGCCCTCATGGTTGGGAGGAGATCAACTTACACCCTATAACACACTCAAAAAAACCACAGGGAAAGAAAAATACATGTTTTTGATAGTAGACGAAACACCAAGAATTCCTTCTTTATACAAAGATAATGCAATTAAAAATATAAATAAAACAGGAAAATTACTGGAAGAAAAGAGCTTCGACGGAATTCGAGTTATGACTTTTGCAAATCAAAAAGCCTTTTAAGTTCTTTTAGGGTTGTTACATCATTTGGGCTTCTGTCATCTCTGAACCTTACAAGTCTTGGAAATCTTAAGGCAATTCCTGCGGTATGGGTTGGGCTTTTGGTTATTTCATCGGCTGCAATCTCTACAACCAAAGATGGGGTTACCCAGTAGTCCGGAGTGTAGTTTTTATGTACTTCATATTCTTTGGGTTTATTTTTTACTTCCAATTTTGTAAGTCTTCTCTTCATTTCCCTAAACTGTTCATCTGTTAGTCCCGTTCCTATTTTTGAAGCGGTTTTTATTCTTTCTCCGTCTCTTACTCCTATCAAAAACTGTCCTACCCCGAAACCTACTCTTTTTCCCCGACCAACGGTATAGCCCATGACAACAACGTCCATGGTATCTGCAAGTTTTCCCTTAGCTTCTTCCCCCTGCTTCATTTTTACCCATCTCCAACCTGTACGTCCCGGAATATAGCCTGAGGTAACTTTCTTGACCATAATTCCTTCATATCCTTCTTTTATTCTTTGTAGATAAAGCTCTCCAATTCTTTCTGGGCTTTTGGTTAATTCATAGGGAACCAATTTGAAAGGTCCCCCAAACTTTATGGTTTCTTCCATAAACTTCCTTCTTTCAGGATAGTTCTTATCCATCAAGCTCTCCCCGTCTTTGGAAATGATGTCAAAAATAAAAAATTCAATTGCAACTTTTTTTGAGGTTTCTCCTATATCGTGCTTTCTTCTTCTTGTCATGGTTGTCTGAAAGTTGGCCATAAGTTTAGTTTTTTCATCAAGTCCAACAGCCTCACAGTCAAAAATAGCCGAATCGCAGTCAACAAATTTTTCCATCCTTGTCAGTTCAGGAAACATATGGGAAGTCTCATTTAAGTTTCTAGTAAAAGCTTTAATAAATTTACCTCTGACAAAATGGATCAGTATTCTAAGGCCATCCAGTTTGGGTTCTACATCAACCTCTCCCATTTTTTCAATCATTTCGGAGGGTGATTTAATTCTTTGGGCAAGCATGGGTAAAACCGGAATTCCGACGACAGGTACAATTCCCTTACAAGCTTTCTCTACTCCCTTTTCTTTTACACTACGAGCTAAAAGTCCAACATCCGGAAGAACCTGATATGCCTTTTCCAATAATGGTTTTAGGCTTTTATTTCCCGTCTGCATCCACGAAAGAGCATCAAGTACCGTTTTATCAGAAAAGCCCAGTCTAAGACGGCCTACAGGAATTCTGGAGACATATTTAGACGAGAGTGGATCAAGATTTTTAAGAAGATTTGCTAAAAGGTCCACTTTTCTTTCCTGACTTCCCTCTCCACCTTCTTTTGCAACCTTCACAAGCTCTTCATGAACCCGTAAAACGCTTAATTTGTCTGCATTTTTCTTGGCTAAACTAAAGGCGGTGTTTCCCAAATCTCCTTTTTCTTTATAAGTTTTTATTATTTCTGAAATATCTTTACCATATGCCATGGCAATAACCCTAAACATCATTTTTTCGGCAATATTTAAAATTACACTTTCATAGCTTGGAGCAAGACCCCCTAAGACCAAATAACAGACTTTATCTATTTCATCAACCGGAGTCTTTTTAAAAAGTTTTGAAAGGATCTCGGTTATTTCAATACGGGAAGACGTTTTTTCAAGTCTTTCAAGATATTCCGAAAGTTCCTTAATAAGCATATGCCTATTATACCCCTTCGAAAACACTTAAACGATTATTTATTGATTTTAAGTACATGTCAAAAAACAGTCGACACGTTTGTTTAAAACACCAGAAACCCAAAATTTGATTATTATGATTATAATTATGTATAATCACCGCGTGGCTACAGAAAATCCTATAAACCTCACACAAATTCATGGTTGTATGAGAGTACCTCTACCAGCCATGGAAAGATCCGGCGATAAAGTTTTGTGCAAAATGTGGAAAGATCCGACTCTTTCTGGTATGCCTTTCGAGTCGATACCTTTAGACGAAGTTGATGAAACAAAAGGTACTGCTTCATGTTATTATAGTAAGTGCTATCATTGTGTCACTCTTGGTATGAAAAGTTATTAGACCATTTTGCTGGCTAAATAGCTTGAAAAGAAGAGGTATGCAAAAACAACCATTCCTACAAAAACAACACCGAAGATGACCGATATTATTCCTCCCCATTCTTCATGAATAAGCTTGTTTATTCCCTCCCCGATTAAAGTAAGACCAAAAATAGAGGGTAAAATAAGAATCATGTACATAAACTGCGGATCAAGTGCTGACATATTATTTTGCAATTACATAACGCGACGCTTTCGTGCTTCCTGTTTTTTTGATAATACCCTTTTCCAATAAATCTCTTACGTCCCTTAAAATTGTGTCATCTGAAACCATAGGTAAAACCTTCTTAAGATCAAGCATTCCGGCTGATCCCTGGTCTGAAACATACTCAAAAAGCCTAACCTGTCTTTCGCTAAGTGACACCTGCTCCCCCATTTTTACCTTAAGTCTTGTATCGATTGAGAGTTTTTTAACCTTTTCTTTTATTTTTGAAAGTTCGGAAGCAACAGCTTGTGTGAAGTATTCGAGCCAAGCCGTTAAATCCCTGGCTCCAATATTACTTGATTGTTTGTCAACCTGGGAAAATGCCTGATAGTAAGAAGCCGGGTCATTATCAAAGTGTTCCTCGATCGAAAAGAATTTTTTGATATCATATCCGTCTCTAATAAGAATTAATGTGGTGAATGCTCTTGAGACTCTTCCGTTTCCTTCCACAAAAGGATGGATTGCAACTAAGATATAGTGCGTAATTCCGGCTTTTAAGATGGGGTGTACCTCCAAGGCTTCTGTCGAATTAAGCCAGGCAAAGAAATCGTCCAACAGGTAAGGAACTTCCACAAATGGGGGTGGGGAAAAAACAACTTCTCCAGTTACTTCATCTTTAATTACTACCTGAGAAGTCCTAAAAACTCCAACTTTCTCGGAAGCAACTATTTTTTCCACAGTTAATTTATGTATTTCCTTGAGCATTTCGGATTCATAGCCTCCCCTTTTAAAAGCAAGTTCGTCAAGAAGGGTAACAACATTTCTGTAATTGATAACTTCCTGAATATCTCTGGGTCTGCCGTAAACTTCTCCTCCCTCAAGAATTTTTTTAGTTTGAAGTAGGGTTAGGTCGTTTCCTTCAATATGTGTTCCGTGATGAACTGTTTTAATAACAGCGTCTGTTTGAAACTGTTTTTGAAATGTAGGAACCAAAGGAGCAGATTCAATAACTTCCTTAGAGGCCTCAATAGCACCGATATTTTTAAGAATTTTATTCGAAATCACATACTTTGGAGAATACATGCTTTAAATATACCGCAAATAATGCGGGAAATACAATAGATCAGTCCTCTTTTTTCTCTAGAGCTTCCTCTATGTGGGCTGCTGAAGTAGAAGGACCCCCTTTTTGCACCGAACGTTCCAGTTGTTCTGAAGTTACGCCAGCCAATGTGCGTGGAGGCTGGGTAGTAAGTTGATCCTTACTTAAACCGGGTGGAGGATTTTCGTCTATTGGATCATTATGTCCACTTCCATAAGACCCAATCCTTATCTTTTTACCATTCCACCAATTTCTTTTATAAAGAGGTCTTTCTCCTGACATCATAATTTTATAACATTTTTCTTTCCAAAACCCTTGATAAAATGTTCATCGGCTGTTGTTATTATGGTTTGTTGGTTATCTACTAACGATAGTACTACTTCGCGGTGCTGGTGGTCAAGTTCTGAGAAAATATCGTCTAAAAGAAGAGTTGGTTTTTCGTTTGTTTTTTCTTCAACATATGCCAGTTCTCTCAATTTTAACCAGAGAATCCCCATTCTCTGCTCTCCGCGTGACCCGTAAGTTGCAAGGTCTCTTGTTTCTTTTTTATTTGTTTGAATCCTAAAAGAAAAATCATCTCTATGGGGCCCTACTAAAGTTGTCGCCGCAGCAATTTCTTCTTCCGCATATTCATTTAATCTTCCTTCTGATATTGAACTTTTATCGTAAGATATTTCAAACTTGGTGTTGTTTAAATCCTTTTCGGAATTGATAAAACTAATTAAGCCTTCTCTTTTTTCTGATATGTAGTCTCCATTTTTGATTAAAAGTTGATTCCAGAATAATAGCTGGCTTCTGGAAAGTCCTTCTTCTCTAATCCTAAAAAGAAGTCTGTTTCTCTGTCTTAAGCCCTTTTCGTAGGAAAGAATGGCTCTTCTATACTCTCTATCCACTTGAGACAAAACCATATCCAAAAATTTTCTTCTTAAGGAAGGGCTTTCGGTAACCAAATCCAAATCCCAGGGGCCGAATAGAACAACTTTGAAATTTCCAGCAAAATCAATTAAACGTTTGGGAACTCCCGAAACCAACAGTTTCTTTCTGGCAATTTTCTCGGGATTTCCGTTTCCCGGATCCAAAAAACCTCTGGTTACAACAGATTCCAATATTTCCTTTTCGGTTTTCCCTTTTACTCTTGCTATATCTGCGGAATAATTAACCACCTCCTCTTCAATTTGTGCCTTAAAACTTTTACCTGACGAAAGAAGAAATAGAGATTCCAAAATATTTGTTTTACCGCTGGCATTAGGACCAACAATAACAGTCAACTCATTGGAAAAATCAATTGATTTTTTCTTAAAATTTCTAAAATTGACCAAATTTATGCTTTTAATCATACTTAAGAAGTATAATACACCTTATGCGTATTTTGTTTGTTACAGCGTCTTATCTACCAACCGCAAACGGCGTAACCTTTCATATTTCGTCGACGGCTCAGGCTTTAAGAAAAATGGGTCACAAGGTATATATTCTTGCCCCGTCTTTTCCTGGATATCGAGATTTAGATAAAGACGTAATCCGTTATCCGTCTTTGCCCAATCCATTCATCAAAAACTACCCTGTTGGAATTCCCTTTTTATCCTTAAGAAAATTAAAAAGATTAAAAATAGACGTTATTCATACACATCACCCTTTGGTAATCGGGCAAGCAGCTTCGCAGATGGCAGAAAAACTGGATAAACCTCTTTTTTTTACCGCCCATACCCAATACGAACAATATCTTAATTACTATTTCCCCAGAGGTTATGACCTAACTTCAAAGATGTTAATTAAAGATCTTATTAAGATGTCTCAAAAATCAAAGAGAGTAATTTGTCCTTCCGTTAATACCGAAAAAAGATTACTTAAACACGGAATTAAAAACACTATTGTCATAAATAACGGTGTTGAAGATTACTTTTTTGCTAAACCTAAAGAAAAACCTCTTAATCCCCCGACTCTAGCTTTTACGGGAAGGCTTGAAAGAGAAAAGAATCCTTTTGAACTTATTAAAATTGCCAGAGATCTTAAAAAGACAACTCCGAATTTTAAATTCTGGATTTTGGGTTCAGGACTTCTCTTTCAAAAAATGCAGGATCAAACTTTAAAAATGGGTCTTGAAGAAAATATAACTTTTACGGGAACCGTCGACAGGAAGCTTATTCCGGAAATATACAAATCGGTTCATCTTTTTGTGACACCTTCACTTTCCGAAGTCATGCCGCTTTCCATTCTGGAAGCTATGGCATCGGGAATTCCAACCTTAGCCTTAAAAAATTCAGGTCTTGAGGAAATAGTAATTGATAATAAATCGGGATTTATTTGCGAAAAGAATTCAAGAGAAATCGCCGAAAAAATAAGTGAAATGTTAAAAAACAGGGAATACTATTACAACCTTTCACAAAAAACTTATGAATATTCTTTAAGTTTTTCAGCTAAGGCAACAGCTCAAAAACTTCTTGATTTATACACCACATTTAAGAAATATACTATTTTTGACACGAGGGACAAAAGTAAGTTCCCCTAGCCGACAAAAAGAATTTCTCTATTTTTTCCTTTTTACACCTTTGACACAGACTTCCTTCGTTTCCATATGCAAGCGTATGTTTTTGATATTCCCCTTCTTTTCCGTCAGGAGTAACAAAGGCAAGTTCACTGGCTCCTCCATATTTAAGCCCGTTTTTTAAAACTTCAAGTATTGCATCATAAAGGTCTCCTTTTTCTTTCTGATTCAATGTATTTGATTTCCTTTTAGGATTAATCTTTGCAAACCAAAGGGCATCATTGGCATAGATATTGCCCACCCCCCCGATTTTTTCCTGATCCATCAGAACAAGTTTTATGGCACGTCCTGTTTTGGAAAGAATTTCGGAAAACATATCAAGAGTTAAATCCTTAAAGGGTTCCGGACCGAGTTTTTTAATAAAAGGCTCTGTCTCCACATCAAGTGTTTTGACTACCCTTACCCAACCGAAACGTCTGACGTCATTATAGTAAAGAACGCCTTTATTAAATTTAAAAATTACATGCGTGTGGAATCCCGGAATACCGCCGATAACTTTTTTAGAAAGAATTGTGTTTTTAAGTTCAGGGCCACGATAAATATATTGTCCTGTTAATTTAACATGTGTAAGAATCGAATAACCGTTTGATAAATCAATTGAAGTAACCTTTCCAAATCTCCTAACAGTGGAAACCTCTCCACCAACTAAATTACTTTCATCCCCCCGAAATAGTTTTCTGTTTTTTACATCAACCGATATAATTTTCTTTCCTTTAAGGTATTTTTCAAGCTGTAGTTTTATTGTTTCTACCTCTGGAAGTTCAGGCATACAAATATTATAGACTTAGGGCAGGAGAAATGTTTAAAATTCTTCCCAGTTTTTGAGAAAGGCTTCGGTTATATGCCCATCTGGTGAGCATTTCTATTTCGGCATAGGGAAGGTTTTTATCTCTTTTAAGAAACTCCACAAATTTTTTAAAAAGTACAAAGAGCATGATGGTTCCTGTTATATAATCTCCACTCCCCACCGGTCCTCCGGAATTTATATGAGCTTTATATATTCTAGGTATGTTCAAATTAATCCAATTAAAATCGGTGTGGGAAATTATCATCCAACTTCCATCGTTCATTTCAAAAACTCTTAAATGAAGTCTGTCCTTACCTGGTGCAAGTTTTAAAAGTAAATCCTTCTCCTGTGAAGGAAAAATTTTGGCAACCGCTCTTGCAAACTTTACCCACCCGGGAACGGAATATCCGCCTATGTTCATAACCGCTTCGAAATCGGCAAAATGTTTACCCGAAAATGTGGGGTCCACATTAAAACCCATATCATCCAAGATTTCTTTTATTTGGTTTGTGGTAAGCCTTCCTAAGGACTTTTTGATGTTTTTAAGAATAATTACCTCCTCTACAGGTTCTTTTCCGGAAAGTTCGTGAGCGACGGCCCTTTCTTCGGATGGTAGGAGTCTGACTTTTTGGGATATTTTATTGCTGTCAACAATCTCAACCGACAAATCATAACCCCAATAACTCTTTTTACTCGGTTTTACAAGATCATCCTTAGAATCTATAATTGAACTGGTTACGGACATGTTTACTACTTTATACACCAAATACTTTGCCAAAGACAAGGCTTTGAGGCATTATAGCCAACATTTCTTCATAGCAATATTGGGATTCTTTTTTTTAAGTCTTGTATTTAATATCCCCCTTCTTTTAAAGAATGTTTTGATATTCATTTTTGGAACATACTTGGTTGATCTTGACTCGTTAGTATCACTCTCCACAACATGCAAAGGTATTCCGGAAGCTAAACTCATTTTTAAAACAATTAAAGAAGGAAAATATAAAGAGGCCGCAGAGCTTGCCACAATACATCACAAAAAATTTAACCGTTTGATCTTTCATAATCTGGCAGGGTTAACTTTAACCGTCATCGTTTTTATTTACTCAACTTCTACGCAAAACCGTTTTCTGCTTCTTTCTTCGGGAGGTATCTTAACTCATTTAATATTCGATCTGTTGGATGATATTAAACAACTGGATCATATTAAAAATTGGTTGTGGATATTTGGTCAAAGAACAATTACTCATAAATAAATTTCTCCTCATAACCCATTTTTTTAAAATATGAAGGGTAACTGTGATTTTTAAGGTGTCTTGGCTATATAATAAGAAGAACTAACAAAATTTGTCATCTTTTTGATAAAGTTCTCTTTGGAAAATCTTTTTGCGTTTTGTATTAATTTTTCCTTATTCCATTTCGTTTTAGATATCCTTTCCATCGCCTTCCTTAATTCTTCTTCGTTCGTTTCATCTACAAATACACCCGTTAGCCCATTAGTCACCGTTTCCTTAAAACCTCCACCATTAAATGCAATAACAGGAGTTCCCGCAGCTTGTGCTTCAATTACTGTCATTCCGAAATCTTCATCACGGGCCAATGCGAAAAATGCTTTTGCCTTGGCATAGGTTTCAAATAGTTCTTCATCACTAAGCCTTCCCAGAAATTCAACTTTGTTTTTATTTTCCTTAAATATTTTTGAGTAGCCAGAAGCTTCACCTGCAATCTTTACCTTAAAACCTATTTTTTGGGAAACCTTTATTACTTCCTCGATTCCTTTTGCGCCCGTTATTCTTCCTGCAAAAAGATAGAAATCTTCTTTTTTGACACCCTTGGTTAAATTGATTATTTTTTCTACATCGCAGGGAGGATAAATTACGGTTGAATCCCTCCTGTAAAATTTCTTGATTCTTTCGGCAACGTTTTTTGAATTGGCTATAAAATAGTTAACTTCTTGGGCTGTTTTAAAATCAAACATTCTTATAAAATGTCCAACAATTGCGGCATAAACCTTTACCGGCCAGTACTTTGTAAATCCGATGGAGGTTTCATATCCGTAAAGCCATCTTGGGGGTGTGTGGCAATAATCTATTACCTTTGTATTTTTCCCTACCTTAAAACCCCTTGTAACATACCAACTTGAGGAAGTAACTACTAAGTCATACTTACTTAAATCAAAACTTCCCCAAATCTGAGGAATCAAAAACCTTAAAGGAGAATATAATTTCCAGATTTTTAATATCGGAGCGAACTTGCTTTCGATTATTTTCTTTCCTCTAAACTCCTTTTCTGCGGTGGATCCTTTTAGACAAAATGCAGTGTAAATAGGAGCATCGGGATACATTTCGGAGAGGGTTTTTAATACCCTCTCTGCTCCCCCAAACTCTTTTATATAATCATGAACTAAAGCAATTTTCATATATTTAAAATAAACTTCCTTGTTTCTCCTGATCTATTTTTTCTCCTACTTCCTTAATTCTTTTGGTTAAAGTTTTAAAACCAAACTCCTCAAACAATTTTAATACATTGGAAGACTTAATATTCCACTTCTTCATTTCCTCAAAGTCTATTTTAATATCAACATCTTTAACTATAGTTGCAAGCCTATGAAAGAGAATAACATCCTTTTTACCCCTTTCAAGTTTTTCCCTTAATTTCGGTTCTATATCCTTTAAATGTGCATATATTTTATCAATATTTAAATACTTCTCTAAAAGTCCTATCGCTGTCTTAGGACCAATTCCTGCTACTCCCGGATAGTTATCGGAAGGGTCTCCAACTAAAGCTTTATAGTCGGGAATCTGTATGGGGTCTACCCCCATTCTTTCTTTGGCCTCTTCCCTTCCGAAAAGCTTGGCAGAAGAAAGTCCCACAATCGGCATATAGATTTTTATTTTTTCGTCAACAAGCTGAAGTATATCTTTATCCCCTGTTGCAATAACTACTTCGTCTACCTTTGCCTTTTTCGCAATAGTTCCCAAGAGATCATCCGCTTCATAACCTTCTTTAAGGTAAATGGGGATATTTGCAGCTATCAAAAAATCTTTTGCTTTTTGAATTTGACCAGTAAGTTCATCTGCCATTGGAGGCCTTTGGGATTGATATTTTTTAAATTCTTTATGTCTGAATGTGGGAACTTTAACATCAAAACAAACAGCTAAAGAATCGGGCTTTAAATCCGTAATCACTCTTAAAATCATAGAAACAAAGCCGTATATGGCATTAGTAGGCTCTCCTTTTTTATTGGTTAAGGGAGGAATTGCATGGAAGGCTCTGTGAAGAATTGCAAAGGCATCAATTAATACAAGCTTGCTCATTATGAGGTTATTTTAACTTAAATTCAGCGAAGCACAAAATCAATCATTATCTGGATCGTGGCCGTCTTCGTCTATCACTGACCCATATTGTGAATAACCAACTGGTTCACAGCATCCTTGTGATAGAGGATTTGGATTAATGAAATCAATAACTTTTCTGACTTCTGCACGAAGATTAGTTAAATCAACAGGTGCTTTCTCATTTTTTTTACCTTCTTCACTCCTTTTTTGTTTTGGTTTAAGTTCAGATTCCACCATAATTTTCTCGATTATACTATTTTCTTCCCAACTATCTTCTCAAATTCATCTTTATCTAATGTTTCTTTCTCCATTAGTTTTTTAACAATTGCATCCAAAGTCTTTCTGTTCTTTTTAATAATCGTTTCTGCTTCTTTATAGGATTTGTCTAATATCTTTGATATTTCGTTGTCTACCTTCTCAGCAAAGGCTGGGGAGATCTGTGAGCCCTCGTACCACTCCAAATTGCCAAAGTCACCCATTTCACTGTTTCCTCCCAAATTAACCGGTCCCAAGGGGCTCATTCCAAAATCAACCACCATTGCCTTTGCATATTTTGTAGCAACTTTTATGTCATTAGAAGCTCCAGCGGTAAGTTCATTGAATACTATCTGTTCTGCAGCCCTGCCTCCAAGCATTGCTGTTATGGCCTGAGTAAGTCTTGTTTTAGTTTCGTGAGTTCTATCACCCGTTTCTGGAGAAATTTCCGTATGTCCCAAGCTCATTCCCCGGGCAACAATGGAAATTCTTTGCACGGGATCTGTTTTAGTAAGTTTATGGGAAACAAGAGCATGTCCCGCTTCATGATATGCTGTCAAGTTTCTATCCTCTTGGGTTTGAATCTTTTTCTTAGCGGGGCCTAATTTTACCTTTGTGGCAGATTCCTCCAGATCAAGCATATCAATTGCATCCTTGCCGTTTCTTGCTGCCGTAATTGCAGCTTCATTAAGCATGTTTTCAAGATCTGCTCCTGAAAAACCTACGGTTCTGTCTGCAATCTTTAGCCAATTAATTCCTTTTGTAAATTTCTTTCCTTTGGCGTGAATCGTAAGAATTGCCAGTCTTCCTTCTTTGTCCGGCATATCCAAAGTAACTCTTCTATCAAATCTTCCTGGTCGAAGAAGTGCTGGATCCAATAAATCTCCCCTGTTGGTTGCTGCCATTACCAAAACATTGTCATTGGGGGTAAAACCGTCCATCTCAACAAGTATTTGATTTAAGGTTTGTTCTCTTTCGTCGTGCCCCCCCATAAGCCCTCTTCCACGCTGCCTTCCTATTGCATCTATTTCGTCTATAAAAATAATGGATGGAGCAGAAGCTTTGGCATTTTGGAATAAATCACGAACTCTGCTAGCGCCCACACCTACGAGCATTTCCATAAATTCAGAGCCTGCCATACTAAAAAACGGCACATTGGCCTCTCCAGCAACCGCCTTTGCAAGAAGTGTTTTACCAACTCCGGATGGACCAAAAAGAAGCACCCCTTTGGGTGTTCTTGCTCCTATCTTTCTGTACTTTGCTGGGTTTTTAAGAAAATCTACAACTTCCTCAAGTTCCTTTTTGGCATCATCTACTCCCGCAACGTCTTTAAAAGTTATATCCTGTTTTCCTTTGGCAAAAAGTTTTGCTTTGCTTCTTCCAAATGAGAAAATGTCCTGGGCACCTCGACTCTGAAGCTTAAAAATAAAATAAAAGGCCCCTATCATTAAAAGAATAGGCAGAAGTGTCCCCAAAACCCCGCCAAAAGCTTTTGTCAAGGTTGAGTCTGCAATTGTGTAGTTTACTTTAGTAGGATCCATATCCACCTTTTCTAAAAGGGACACAAAACTATCGCTTTCTTCCTTGGTTGTATATTTTAAATTTCCATCTTTGTAACCCAAAAGAAGTTTGTTTTCCTGAATGGTTACTTTTTCTATTTTTCCTTCTTTCAAATCCAAAAGGGCCTGAGAAAGTTCCACCTTGGAACTACCACCTTTTAAATCAAGAAAGGAAAAAATTGCAGGAAGAATAAATAAAAGCAAAAATATGCCTAAAAGAATACTTCTTAAATTAATTCTAATCTTAACCTGGACCCCCTTTCTTTTTGAGAGTTCTTTCTTTTTCTTCATACGGAGGAATTGTAGCATCTAAAAGACTTTTGTTCCATTTGGAACCTTTTTCTGAAGTTTAAATAAAACAGGAGCAATGTCGTTGTCATCTCCTCCGGGGCAGGCCATAATCATCATAACCTCAGAAAAATCCTTCTCCGGTCCAATCTTTTTAGGCTCTAAATTAACAACAAAAGGAAACTGTTTACCTACAAAACTAACGGGCTTAAAAAACTTCATTATTCCTGAAAAACAAACTTTTTCGCCAATTTCGGGACCCAAATCGGCAGTAATTTTCATCACCCAATGGCTCCAAGAAGGAACTTCCGCCTTAATAACGGTTCCAACCCTTATATCAACCTTTTGAAAATCGTCAAATGAAATAGTATCCATATTAAATAAGACCAATTTTCTTTTTTACTTCTTTAATGGTTTCTTTAGCAATTCTACTTGCTTTCTGGGCTCCTTCTTTAATTATTTCATCTACTAAAAAAGGATTGTTTTCAAATTCTTTTCTTTTTTCCTGTATTGGCTTAAGTTCTTTATATATGGCTTTCGCAAGTTCTTCCTTTAATTCTCCGTATCTAATACCATTTCCAATATAATCTTTCTCATATTTCTTTCTTTTATCTTCTCCTTCAAAAAGCTCAACAAAGGTAAGTAGGTTTGCAACTCCCCCTTCTTTGGGAATTTTATCTCCCTTCCCGCTATCGGTTGGAGCCTGTGCCAATCTACTTTTGATGGTTTCTAAGTCATCGGTAATGTTTATATAGCTTCCCTCAACGCCCTTACTCATCTTGCCTTCTCCAACCAATGAGGGTACATATTCTCCTTTTGTTGAAAACCTAGTTGGTTCAGGAAAATCCGTACCGTATTTTTCGTTCATTTTTCGTGCAATTTCTCGGGCAACTTCCAAATGCGGTTCCTGATCAATCCCCACGGGAACCAAAGATGCCTTATAAAGAAGAATATCGGCAGCCATGAGAACCGAATAATTAAGAAGGGCCATGGAAACATTTTTGGGGTATTGTTTTACCTTGTCCTTAAATGTAGGCAAGTGCTGCATTCTGGCAACCGTTATTTCGGAGGAAAGAATTTGGGCCAAATAAGTGTGTTCCGGAACCAAAGATTGAACAGTAATTATAGATTTTTCAGGATCAAGACCACAGGCCAGATAATCCATAATTACGTTTTTTGTATTATTGGATAGTTTTTCTTTGTCAAACGGTGTCGTTATGGCATGCAAATCCATAACCATATAAATGGTTTCATAATTGGAATTATCCTGAAGTTCAAGGTAACCTTTTACGGCTCCAAGATAATTACCCAAATGCAACCTTCCGGTTGCTCTTGTACCTGAAAATACTCTTTTTTTCATTTCACTTTCTCTATTATCGTTGGCTCTTTAAGTTTGGTCAAGAACACGCTTCTGGAATTTGGTTCTAGTCCACCAATCATTTTATTCTCCAGTCCCCTGTAATCAATCACCACAACCGGAGGTTTTTTAAAAGAATTAAAAACTTCTGACAGGGCCATAACATTTGCAATTTGGTTATACATTGCCTCTCTTGCACATTCCCTTGAATACTTTTTTCCATAGATCTGTCCAAAAAATTCATATCTGAAATTTACTCTTTCTTCGATTTCTCTTTCAGATATGATGTTTCTTTGATTTTTAACATCCGAATAAATAAATTTAACCATCTTTGTATAACTACCCTCAAGATGTTTTTGTTTAATAAAATCTGTTAAAAGATAAACATCAGCGTGCATATTCTCACAGGTACGACAAAAATTTTCCAGATAATAATTAATATCTTCTTTTGCTGTATAAATATCGCTGTCGGGCACAAAACCGCTACCGATAGGGAAAAGAATATCAAGATCATTATCTGCAATTATTATATTTAAGTGAACTTTTACATCTGCATTATTAAAAATTTGAACAAATTTACCTAATCTTTCTAATATTAAATGCTCGCTGAAATACTTCCTTTTTGTCCCGTCTAAATTTAATGTCTCTTCTTCATTAAGGTGGTTAACTAATTTCATGCCTTTTCCCCCTGGATAGGAATAACGTAAGCTTTTTATATACACAAGATCAATTGGCTCTTTTTGTCTTATGGCCTCACATATTCTACTTTTTAAAAGTATGGGGTTTTCCGTAGGTGCAACTTGCACAAGAGATAGTCCATAGAGAATGTTCAAATATCTAACCAGTTCATTACCCGATAGGTCCAATTTATTAATTCCGTAAAACATTTCTTTGGAAAATTCTCTAATCTTATCTCCAACAAATTTTTGCTCCAAATAATCTTCTCTAACATCTTGAGCAGTATCTTTTATCTTGGCAGTTAACATCCCTGCCGCCCTTTTGCTTGCATCCGGATACCCAAAGGGTAATCTGCCGTCAAACCTGCCTTTATCTATATCGTTGTGAAGTTTTTTAAATCTTGGGCTTTCTTGTTCAATAATTTTCCTGACAATTGTGTCGTAGGTATTCAGTTTCTCACTCCCACCCGCCTTCAAAATTGAGATAGTAAAATCAAGTAAAACCTGATCAGGTATAATTATTCCTTCTTTTAAAAGGTTTTTAGTATTTTGTTTAACTTCTTTGAGCATAAAATCGATGACTTTATCTCCCGAAGAAAGTTCTGATACCAAAAATCTATTAAAGATTTCTTTCTCCCCTCTTCTTTTTAGGGCACCTGAAACTTCCCTATCAATAAAAGAGTTATTATTTATATGTTTAAGTAATATATTTATTCCAAACATAGTCATGCCAGAGATACCCCTCTTGCGAGGTTTCCTTTCTAATTAACATAGCCGGTGTTATAAATTTAATTCTTTCCATATGTGGGAATGGAGGGACTTGAACCCTCAATCTTCCGTTTTGGAGACGGATACTCTGCCCTTGAGCTACATTCCCAAACAAAAAAGCCCTTGCAAACCAACGAAACAAATCGTTAATTTACAAGGGCCCTCTCGGGGGTACCACCCTATTTTTGTTGTCTTAAATCAAAAATCTCGCCAAAGCGAGATCGTTAAGATAAGAAAACCTTATTCTTGACGAGCTCCGTTTCCGACACTCGTTGCTGACTTTTACAGTTTCGCCTCTGGGCTCGACATCTCTTTCGAGTAGCTTTGCCAGCTATTCAAAGATCCCAACCGATCTTCTCAAAGCATTTATAAAACTAGCGTTAGTATACCAAACCTTCTTCCCTTGTCAATCTTTCCACAAGCCACATTCTGGAAAGAGTTGCGGGGTTAATCCCTTTTATTTTTGCTACTTTGTCTATTTTTTCTTTAACCACTTTCTGAACCCTTAAGGTCATTATTACTTCCTTTTTAGGTTCAAGGGATAATAATTCGGAAAGAGAAATTTTTGGATTTTTAAATACTTTACTTACATCGTGAGTATCCCAAAAATTGGCTTCTTCTTTCAAAGATTTAAATGGTTTAATTGGTTTTGGTCTTTTCATAATAAACTTTCCTTTCTTTTAAACTCATATCTCTTGCTGACACAACATATCCTTCTTTCTGTTTCTCAAAAGAGAGAAATACTGTCAAAAGTCTCTTGTTTTTCGTTACTCCTAAAATCATTTGCCTGTTTAGATATGATTGTTTAGTAACAATCTCGTTCTTACAGGCCTGTTTGACTTCAGAAACGGAAACTTTATGTTTTTTAATATGTTCCTTGTTCCACTCGTCCCAAACCAGTTTCATACTCTTACCAGATTTCATTGTAATACAATGTATGCCAATAAGTCAATAACTAAAAACTAGAAGAGTGCCAACGGAAGGGATTGAACCTTCGGCCTAAGCTTTATGAGGGCTCCGCTCTACCACTGAGCTACGTTGGCTTAATTAAGTATTTTACCTTAAAGGAAAGCTACTCACAAACCCGTATGTTATAATAGCCATGTTAGTTATATGCGGGGTAGTGTACGGCTGCACGCGAGGCTCATAATCTCGCAGGCCAGGTTCAACTCCTGGCTCCGCAACAGAAGTTTTATAGAAGTTTAATTATCTCTTCAATATTGTCGTTTTCCGAAGCCTTGTTTTTAATTGTTTTTTTACATTTCTGGCATCTGTGGATAATTATGTATTCTCCGTTTTTCATTTCCGCATTAATTGGTTCCATAAGTCCTTTACACTCAGATAGTCTATCCCCCGGGATAACTTCATCTACATGTAAACTCCAAAGACAATTCGGACAATGGTTGGTATATCCCGTTCCTTTTACTTTTGTTCCGCAAACTTTGCAGACAAAATCTTCTTCCTTTTTAATAAATGTCATATTTTCATATCAAACAACTTTAGCCATTTTACATAAGTCGGATCGGGCAAGTAATCTTTTTCATCGGGGATATTAGGAACCAGACTTTTAAGAATTTCCGGATCCGGCAAAATAACTATGCTTTCTCCTTCTTTGGCAAGTCCCAGTTTATCCCTTAATTGATCCTCTAAATATTTGTTTCCTTGCATTTTTCTTAATTCCTCTTCCAGAATTCTGCCCTGACTCTCCAACTCAACAACTTTTTCTTTTTCGTTTTCAATTCTTTCTTTAGCACGATTGATTTTCAAAATATTTCTAAAAAGGGAAAGGGTAAAAAGAATGATAAAAAGAATGAGTAAGTAAATTCTTGCTTTTACAAATTTTTGTTTTAGTTTTTCTCCCATAGTGTTGACTTAAAGAAAATTGTAACTATAATATAGGATCACTACCCACGTTTAAATAGTATTATGACACAAGAAACGGTTAAAAACCTTGTTCCGAAATTTATCGAGAGTTTAAAGGTAAAAGGAAGATCTCCCTCAACGGTTATTGCCTATAGAGCAGATCTTGATCAATTAGTTGCATTTCTTCTAAACAAAAACAAACCTTTAATAGACCAGGTTGTTTCATCTGATTTGGAAAGTTTTAGAGATACCCTTTTGACCCAAAAATATACTCCTAAGTCGGTTTCAAGAAAACTAAATGCCGTTAAAACATTTTTCAGATGGCTTGTTTCTGAGGGACTCCTTACAAGTGATACCTCAAATACGGTTTCTCACCCAAAAGTTGAAAGCTCTCTTCCCAAATTTCTGTCACAACTGGAATACAGAGCCTTGAGAGATGTTGTAAGGGGCGATACCAGAATTGCAGCCATGGTTGAACTCATATTGCAAACCGGAATAAGAATTTCGGAAGTAGCCAATCTTAAAACCGAAGACGTCAAGGACGGAACCGTAAAAATAGAAGCATATGCAACACAAGCAGAAAGGACAATTCCTTTAAACAAACCCGCCAAAGACGCGCTTGATTTATATCTTACAAATAGACCAAAAGTTCAATCTGAATATGTATTTATAAGTAAGTCCGGAAAACCCATTGCCGTAAGAAACATAAGGGCAGCAATTGACAGGTACATGCAAAGAGCGGAAATCCCAAATTATTCAGTAAATGATTTAAGAACAACATTCATGATTGAAAACATCAAAGGAGGTGTTGATCTTGTTCTTCTTTCACAAGTTTCGGGACACAGAAGGCTTTCAACAACAGAACGTTACCTTGAACTTGCAGGAGTAACTGAATCAGGAAAGAGGCAGGTCCTAATTGAATTATAAATATAAAGTGTCTGAAAGAGAAAAATTACTTGAAAATAAACCACGGAACTTTTTAGGCTTTACAAGAGATAATCTTGCGATAGGTATAGCGGGTTTTGTGGCTGGAGTAGTAACTCTCCCAATTCCGGGTCGAGCAATTAATCCAGTGGTTGAGGGTGAGATGACCTTTCGAGGTGTATTTGGTTTATTGGAACTACACCTTCCTGGATCAAAATTAAATACTAAAAAGTAATCAAAATAAAACTTTTTTGAGTGGATCCGGATAGAGTCGAACTATCGTTTGGTCTTTATAAGAGACCCGTCTTGCCGTTAAACGACGGATCCGAAAACTACGATGAAATTATAGCAGATTTGAAGTTCCAATTGATCTTTCCGAACAATAATCCTGATCGCTACATTGGCGACAATAACGATAACTCATACAAACATTATAATAAACCATGCCATTGTTTATGCAAACTGAAAGAATTTTTCCCCCAGACCTGATGTCCCCAACAACTGGAGAAAGCATGGATTCCCTCCATTGTAACTCAGTCACAGAACGAGGTACGATGTTGGGTTTAATAAGATTTGATGACCTTCTTTCCATCCCCTTAACAAAAAATTAATTTTTCTTTCTGAAGGCAGAAGTCATGTGTTCCCAGTCTCTGTTTTTTCTTATTTTTAAATTCTTTTGCCATATTGCAGATAAGGCTGACATATCTACTTTTAATTTTTTGGCGTGACCCAAAATACCAATCATGTCCTTTGGGAAACAAGCTTGTCCAAAACCAAAATCTCCATCCCAACCTGGCACTTGTAAAAATCTCCCTATTCTTTTATCAGCCCCAACGGCTTCCTTTACTTTTTCATAATCAGCTCCTACTTTTTTAGCTAAGAAGTAAAACTCGTTTGCAACAATTATCTGTGAGGCAAGCATGTTATTGCTCATATACTTTGTAAGTTCTGCGCTGGTTACGTCCATTATGAAATATGTTTGATCATTGGGGTAAATTGTTTGATAAAGAGCTTTTATCCTTTCCCCCACTTTCTTGGATGAGGCTCCAATAACCGTTCTTGCGGGGTGCATAAAATCATAGTTTGCATTGTTCTGTGTAAGAAATTCCGGATTCATTGCCCAATTAACTTTGGGGTATTTTTTAATGAAACTTTGAGTAAGGCCCGGAAGAACCGTAGATTTAACAATCGCTATTTTATCCGTTCCCTTGGCTACTTTTGCAATCTGTCCCGCAACTTCTTCTACAATAGCCATACTCATTCCGGAGTAGTCTGAATACATCGGGGTAGGCACACAAATAAAGATAAATTCCGATTTTTCTACAACTTCCTCTAAGGTTAATGGGCTTGTTCTTTGTTTATCATAAACAAAGATTTTGTTTTTTTTGTTTGTGGCAAGTCCTTTTCCGGTTGCCTGACCCACAAAACCCCAGCCAATTACTCCAATATTCATAACGGAAAGATTATCATAGGTTAGAACGTCTTGCAATCTCCGCCTCAACTATTCTCCCATCCCTACCGTACTTTATCCTACTCATTTCTTTTATTATTTCTGCAACTCTTTCATTTTCGGAAGCTTTTTGTTGAGCCATGTCTTTGGTCAAATCCATGGAAAAAGGAGGAACTGGTTCATTATGAACCGTGGTTTTTATATAAGCATGATATCTTTCAATGTTTAATAAATCATCTTCCGCAAACGTCGGAGTAAATTCATGCTGTAAATAGTTTGCATCCGTCACTCCCACTCTGAATGCAACTATTGTTCCGACATTACCAAATACCGCATTTTTAACTTCCTCTTCCACCTGACCTATAAACTGATTTGCTACACAAAGACCCAAGCTGTATTTTCTTGCCTCAGAAAGAATGGTTGCAAAATCGGGGGTGGCAAAATTCTGAAACTCATCTACGTAAAGGAAAAAGTCTCGTCTTTGCTCCTTAGGCATATCGGCCCTACTCATGGCCGCCATCAAAATCCTGGGAATTAAAATAAGTCCCAAAAAGTTTGAGTTTTCCTCTCCCAGCTCTCCCTTGGCAAGACTGATAAGGAGAATTTTACCCTGATCCATAATTTGCCTGAAATCAAATGCCGATTTTGATTGACCGATAATGTTTCTTATGAGTCTATTTGTAACAAACCTTCCGAATTTGGAAACCGTATAATCTAAAACTTCGGATTTATGAAAGTCCGCGGTTTGGGCAATCTGATCGGTCCAGTATCTTCTAACAATGGGGTCCTGAACCTTGGGAAGAAGCTCTTGGACATAGCGCGAGTCGGTCATTATGCGCATTACTTCAACAAAGGTGTTACCTTCTTCACTCATTGCCGTGAGCATTGCGTTTCTGACTCCGTGTTCAAAACGGGGACCCACAATACCTGTTTTATAAGGATCGAAAAGTTTATACATCATATTGATAATTGATGTTGCGGCGAAGTGTTTTTCATCTTCTGTTTTTGCCTCTAGAAGGTTAAGTCCCATGGGACGCTCGGTATCTGCAGGATTAAAGTAAATTACATCCTCTGCTCTTTCAGGAGGCACCTGTTTTAATATCTCCTGAAGAGCATCTCCGTGAGGATCTATAAAACAAAGGCCGTTACCATCTTTAATATCCTGAATTATCATTTCTTTTTGTAGTTCGGATTTTCCGGTTCCGGTTTTACCAATAATATAAACGTGTCTCATCCTGTCCTCGTTGGAAATAAAGACTGGTCTTTTAATTCCCCTATAAATACTATTGCCTAAAAACATTCCCTCCATGGGTATTTGAGAAGGGGCCGGGGCTGTTTTTGCGTTAAGCCAAAAAATATGCGGGGTTGTGACTTGTTTATTGGGAAAATGATATATTGTTGCAAGTTCCTCAGAATTTAAAACAGACATTCTATTGCCGGGCATATTAAACATCGGCTGATACCTGTAAAGAAAATCTTCCATGAAAGCACCTTTATTGACAATTTTTCTCTTCTTTAAAAGATTTGTATCTGATGCAAATTGGCTAAAGGAGGATGCAATATTATCAAGATGTGATTTTGCAATTTCCGATGTTTCGGAGACAACAACAATTCTTATTGATGTCTCAAATCCGGGTTTTGCAATTTTACTTTCAACCGCTTCCAAAGTTTTTGCTGAGGTTGAAAATTTTGCTTTCTCAGGATCGGATTCCTGTTTTTTGGTATCAGAAATAAATTTACTTCCCGATTTTTGCCAAGCACTTTCAGCAGGAGATACAAGTATCTGAACGGATGCGGCTTCATCGGGTCCCATTTTAGCCAAGGTAGATGTAACCGAACTTAGTGGATCAGTTGCCAAATCTTTAAAGGTTTTAAGGGGATAGAAATTTGCCTTGGAAAGCTGAAGGGATTTATAGGCAACCTTACCTTTTTCTTTAAAAATATCAACTTCGGGAACTTCCTTAATTTCCGCTTCCGGAAAACCTCCGTTAATCTGCTTTTCCAAAAGATCTTGAAGTTTTTTGGGGCACCAGACAAAGAATCTTATGTCTTCCTGCATGGCCACAATTTCAAAAGAGACGGTAGGTTGAACCGAAAATCTTTGTTTCCATCCACCTTTTTTAATCGAATATAGAGAAGAAAATACTTGTTCCATGGCATCAATCTTGGTTTCGTTATTTCTTGGCAGTGCAATCTGAAGAAGAACCGAGTCAACACTTCTTTCTTCTCTACCCCTGTGTTTAAAAAAGGTTAAAGCAATTTGCCACAATGCGACAAATAAAGTAGCTGCTACTCCCGAAAAAAGGAGAATATTAATAATTAAATTGTAATCAAATAACGTTTCTGTAACCATACTAGTGACCACCCAAAAGCTCCCATCCGAAATGCAGAGCTTTCTTAATCATTCTAATCCAAAACGCAGCAAACCAGGTAATGGAATCTGATACAGATCCTTTTGAAAGAGTTTCTAATTCAACCTGAGACTTGGGTATTGTTATTTTAATCTTCCCCCCTTGACCCGGAATTTCCATGAGGGGCTTTCCGGAATCGGTTTTTACTTGTTTGGAAAAAGAAACTGGAATTGGAGTTACAACTTCTTTTCTTTCAATAGTTAAGGCCGAGGCCTCTTCGGGTGTTTCAATTACATTTTTTTCTCTTTCGGGAAATATGGGCATGGCACATCAATTGTATCATTTCCCAAAGCTCTTCCAAATCTCTTCTTTCCCGCCCTCTTTAAAATTTGAGTATCTTGCTAAGGTAAATACATAATCTGAAAGCCTATTGAGATAAATTAGTAAATCGGGATTTAATTTACTTTTTTTAGAAATTGTCACCACTCGTCTTTCAGCACGTCTCACAAAAGTTCTGGCCATAAATAAAAGACTCCCCGCATATCCCCCTCCTGGAAGAATAAAATGTTTTAATGTTGGGAGCGTTTTATCCATTTCATCAATTTCTTTTTCCATCTGTAAAACAATTCTGTCATCTAAATTTAAGTTTGCTCCGGCCAGAATTGCCCCCACTTCAAAAAGATGTTTTTGTATTTCAATTACTTTGTTTTTGAGTTTACCGAATTTAATAAAAGAGGTTGCAAGACCCAAAAAAGTGTTTGTCTCATCAATACAACCAATTGCTTCGATTATCAAAGAATCCTTACCAACTCTAATATTTTTGGATTTATGTGTTGAATATAATCCTGTTTTTCCCCTATCCCCTTTTTTGGTATAGATTGTCATTAGAAGTTTTTACTAACACTCCGAATGTCCGCAAGCATGACACTTGGAACAGCCTTCTTCGTTGACAAGAGCCGATGCCCCGCAGGACGGGCAGATATCTCCTACATGAGTCTCACTAAGCGAAATCGCAACTGCTGCGGGGTCTAAGGTTGCATCAGTTTCCTGATGCTGGGTAGCCCTCACAGTAGGTACGGTTCCGCTTGCTAAGACCCCGTTTCCTCCTAAAATACTTCCGACCATTAAATTTCCGTTGATTTTAAAATTGTAATGACTGGAAAGAGCAATGCTCACCGCATCCGGAAGAGAAAGAATTTTTGCGGGTCCGAAACCTATCGACCTTCTTCCTCCAATTCCCGAAAGTTGAAAGGCAATTTCTTTAGCCCTTTCTTTGGGGGAAAGTTCTCCTCGAAACCTAAAGGCGGTCGAAATTGTTCTTCCTAAAGCCTCAGCCATTGCGGCAAGATCACTTCCCGCTTTCCCAATATTTATAAAAAGTTCAATCGGTTCTTTACTTTCGTTTTCATTAATTGTAATAAACGCTGTTCCTACCGGAGTTGTAATTCTGTAGGTTGAACCGGAAACTTTATATGGTCTTGTTACTAAGGGCTCATTGTGAGATTCTTTGACAACTCCGTTTGTTTCTTTTTTATCGTTTAAACCAAGGTTTAAAACTTGTTCTCCCTTACTGCCGTCCCTAAATATGGTTATTCCCTTACATCCCATATCCCAGGCAAGAAGATACGCATTTTTAACATCTTCTTCCCTAGAATCATGTCTTAGATTAATTGTTTTTGAAACCGCATTCTCGGTATTTTCTTGAAACACGGCCTGCATTTTGATATGCCAAACGGGTTCAATTTCATGGGCAGTTGAAAAAACTTTTCTTATCTCTTCAGGAATTTCTGCTATTTGCCCAACTACTCCTGTTTTTGCCAGCTTATTCTTAATTTCATCAGACCAAATTTCCTTTTCTCTTAATACTTCTTCAAATTTCGGGTTAACAAAAGCAAGTTTTCTATCCAGGTGTTTATCCCTAACTATATGTTCATATGCAATTGCAAAAAGGGGTTCAATCCCACTAGAAGAACCTGCAATTATTGATATTGTCCCGGTCGGAGCAATTGTTGTAAGTGTCGAATTTCTTCTGGGAAAATCATCTTTGTAAATACTTTCCTGCCAAAGAGGAAACGGTCCTCTTTCTTTAGCAAGCTGATACGACTCTTCTTTTGCTTTTTGGTTAACAAAACTCATTAACTTTTTAGCAAGATCTAAGGCCTCCTGACTACCATAGGAAATTCCTAATTCAATCAAAAGGTCCGCCCAACCGGCTACCCCAAGCCCAATTCTTCTTATGGCAAGCGTTGTTTGTCTTATTTGGGGAAGAGTATATGGATTGACTTCGATTACATTATCTAAAAACCTTACAGCTTTTTTGGTTACCTGCTCCAACTTATCCCAATCAATAGTGCTTTTATTTTCTTCTTTTTTAACAAAATAATTTAAAAAAATACTTCCCAAATTACATGAATCAAAGGGGTATAAAGGCTGTTCTCCGCAAGGGTTTGTTGATTCTATTGGTCCCAATGAAGGAATTGGATTTGCAGAACCCGTATTAATTCTGTCTATAAATATTATTCCCGGGTCTCCCGTTTTCCAAGCAAGTTTGACAATTTCATCGAAAACCTTTTTTGCCGAAAGTTTTCCTGAAACTTCTTTTGTTTTGGGATTAACAAGTTCATATTCCTTTCCTTCTTTGTAAGCATGCATAAATTTATCTGTAATCCCCACTGAAATATTAAAATTCGTTATTCCTCCATTTTCCTTGCAATGAATAAATTCCAAAATATCAGGATGGTCAACTCTTAAAATGCCCATGTTTGCACCCCTTCTTTTACCGCCCTGTTTCACTTCATTGGTGGCAGCATCAAAAATCCTCATAAAAGAAACTGGGCCCGATGCTGTACCTGAAGAAGTTTTAACCATCGACCCGTTGGGCCTAAGTCTTGAAAAAGAAAATCCTGTTCCTCCTCCGGTTTTATGAATCAGTGCTTGATATTTCAGTGCATCAAAAATCCCTTCAATTGAATCTTCAACTGGAATCACGAAACAGGCAGAATATTGTAAATGGTTTTCCGTTCCAGCATTCATTAGTGTCGGAGAGTTAGGAAGAAATTCATGGCCAATCAAAAGGTTGTAAAATGTTTTAGCAATATCTAATACTTCCTTTTTGGTTTTTCCCCATCTTGCTTCAGCGGAAGCAACTTCCCAGGCAACTCTCCAGCACAAATCTTCAGGTGTTTCAATAATCTTCCCTTTAGCGTCTTTCATTAAATATCTCTCACTTAATACCTTAACAGCTTGTTCTGTCCAAAAACCCTTTTTCAAATCTTTGGGTTTATCTGGCATGTAACCTATTTTTTTATGTATCTCTTCTTTTATCTTTTCGTAGGGTAAAAAAACCAATGAATCTAGAGAAAGATGAAAATTTTTTGAGTGACCGTTTGTACCGTTTGTATAACTTTTTTTAATAGCGGTTTTTCTTTGTTTATTTTTTTCTTTTGTAATTTTTTGCAACATTTTATTTTTTGCCCATTTGTTTTTTATCAATTATCTTTTCGAAATCATCCAAATTTTCAAATTCAAAATAGACACTTGCAAACCTCAACCACGCTACTTTGTCGATTTTCTTAAGTTTTCTTAAAACCGCTTTTCCAATTACCGTTGTGGGAATTTCTTCCTTTTCCTCTCCAAGCATCTCTCTTTCGATTTCGTTAACTATCTCGTCAACAACGTTCATTCCCACCGGTCTTTTTTCCAAAGCCCTTACAATCCCCCTTTTTACTTTTTCTCTATCAAAAAGTTCCCGTCTTCCGTCTTTTTTAATCACCCAAATAACCGAATCTTTAATCTTTTCCTGTGTTGTAAATCTTTTTTTGCATTTAGGGCAAGACCTCCTTCTTCTTATGCAACTTCCGTTTTCGGTAACCCTTGACTCCAAAACTTCAGAATCGTTAAATTTACAAAAAGGACACTTCATATTGATTTTCCGGTTTCACTAATGAAAACAAAAAACACTATCTATAGTTACAGTACACATATATCAACACCACTTATGGACAGTCAACTAGCAATAATTGTGTCAAAAAAGATCACTTCAAATTCAGGTTATGCCTGAAAAAGTTGATATTACCGCAATAATTTTTCGGTAATTATCAAAAAACAAAACTTAACAAAAAATACATGGAGAAATAATTAATACCAAAAGAGAAATTTAGTTGATATCGAAGGGGCTTTCGGGCGTAGATATTCCAAAGGATTGTAGAACTTCATGGGTCTCCTTAAATATAATCTTGGCATAATCTTCTGTTTTTATAACACTCGGTTTTATGTCATCAGGAACAAAGGCTAACATCTCTTCAATAACTTCACGGTGTTTCAAGGAGGCAGTTGCTAAAGTAATTAAAAATGATTTTGTATCCACCCCCCTTGCCCTTTCTTCCTTCTCAATAATACTTGCTTCCTCTAAGTATTTTTCTGCTTTTGTCAGTGTCGTTAAAGCTATTTGGGGTTTGTTTAATTTGAAAAGTTCATATGATGACATTAATCTTTTATCTGCAAATAACAAAGAAAGTTCGGCCTTCCTCATGTTATTTGTTGTTACAAGCATCCAAAGCCTGTCCCTTAACGCCTTTAATGGCCAAATTGGACTATCGGGAAGGATTCTTCCACAATAAGGCATGATATAAAGCACTTCAATATTATTATCTACGCCTTCTTTGTTTAACTCGGGTCTTGGGGTTGCGGAATAAACTCTAATGTTGGGTCTTATTGCTGAAGATCTTAAAACAGAAATTGAAAGAATAAAGAATGCAAAAATAACTGTGGACAAAATTAACGCAATCCTTTTTAACATCAGGTAGTAACAATACTACTTCTTTACTCAATCTAAGTCAAACAAAATTAAGAAAAGTTGTTATCTAAAAAGAATAATCGGCCACTGCCAGAGGACATGGAGAAAAACTGAGGAAAATACGTTTTTGGTTTTAGCAAAGACAAAGGCCGATCCAAGCCCAAAAAGAAATGTCAGAAATAGGTATAAAATTGCTGCAGATAAACTTAACTTCCAAACAAATATGGTTATCGGCACATGAACCAGTGACCAGATAGTACTAGTAACAAAATTGGCAAGCCATTCGTTATTCAAAACACTCCATAATCTGTTAAAGATATAACCCCTAAAAGAAATTTCCTCTGAAAAGGCTGTTGCGAAAGAAATAATCAGCGATAGCACCAATCCCCCCTCCCCAATGTTTGATCCAAAATTAAAAGTTTTATATTTTAAGAAATTTAAAAATATTGCTTCAATTGCAAAAATTGCACCCAGACCCAAACTTAAATAAACTGCAGGGAATAAGTTCTTTAGGGTTACTCCCAAAGAACCGATCCCTAGTTTTTCCTTTTTAAGAAGAAATATAAGTGGAGTAAGCCAGATGATCGGTTTTAATATCAGTTCTTCTAAATTATCGGGAAGTTTAAATAAAACTCTATAAAAACCCCAGATAATCAGTATATAAATCGCGTATACGGTAATGTTTTTGATTATTTTCTCTTTTTTAAGCATTTATTTAGTATGGCACGCTTTATTTGCTTCATCAATTGCAGTAACTATCATTTCCAGTTTTTGCCCAGCCTCAGGTAGTGTAACTATATTTTTTTCATCGGGAAACCAATGAAAAACAATATTTCGACAACTTTTCCAAGTTTCCCAGAAAAGATCTGCCAGAAATTTACCGCCGCAATGAGCTACTATCTTGTCATATACACTTTCGTCTCTTAGTTCTTTATCCAAATAAGGATTTAGGGATTTACCTATTCTAAATTTTTTTCCGAAGTAATCCTCTTTTGTAATGAAACCTTTATCCAAAAACAATTTTTTAAGGAATCCCTCATATGCTTTGGCCGCAGGGAAAACCACGAAGGAATAATCTTTAAATTTTCCCGGTTCTTTTTCAAAAAGTTCGAGGAGTAAAAAAGACTCTTCTAGAAGTTCTTGGATATCTGTTTCCAAATTTAGCCACCAAGACTTCTTTTTAAGGCTCTCGTCCATATATAATATCAATATATCATGAGAGTTAGTTTTTTCGAAAAAGTAAAATTATTTTTAAAGGTAGAGAAAAACCGAAAAAAGTTAATTTTTTTTACCGTTACAATTTCTCTATTTCTCTGGTTGTTCTGGGGAATACCGCTTCCCACCAAACTTTCATCGGACGCAATTCCTGTTTCAACAAAATTATTTGACAGAAATGGAAAATTAATTTACGAAATTTACACCCAGCAAAGAAGAAGTCCTATCGACCTAAAAGATATTCCCAAACATGTAATAGATGCAACAATATCTATTGAAGACAAGGACTTTTATAAACATTCTGGATTTTCGACGACAGGGATAATAAGAAGTGTTTTTAATATTGTTTTTAAAAGAAAACTTCAAGGAGGCTCCACCTTGACCCAACAACTTGTCAAAAATTCGCTTTTAACTCAGGAAAGAACTATCAGAAGAAAAATCCGGGAGTTCGCATTAACTTTAGTTGTTGAAACCATCTATACCAAAGATAAGATACTTGAGATGTATTTAAATCAAATCCCCTATGGCTCAACAGCATACGGAATTGAAACAGCCAGCGAACTTTATTTTGATAAATCCGCCAAAGACTTAAGTCTTGCCGAAGCGGCTCTTTTAGCGGGCCTTCCCCAATCCCCGACAAGATATTCCCCCTTTGGTGCACATCCCGAATATGCAAAAGAGAGACAAAAAACAGTACTTAAAAATATGGTTGAAAACAAAAAAATAACCCAAGAAGAAGCTGATAAAACTTTGGCCGAAGAACTTAAGTATGCAAACATCACCCCTCCAAAATCGCCGCATTTTGCCCTTTGGGTAAAAGAACTTTTAACTGAAAAATACGGAGAAAGGCTTGTAGAACAAGGTGGATTAAGAGTTAATACCACCCTCGATCTTGATTTACAAGATCTGGCCCAAGCTACAGTTGCTACTGAAGTTGCAAAACTTAAAAAACAAAAGGTTGGAAACGGTGCGGCAATTGTTACAAAACCGGCAACTGGAGAGATTTTGGCGATGGTGGGTTCTTATGACTACTTTGCTGAAGACGAAGATGGGAAAGTAAATGTTATCTTAGCCAAAAGACAACCCGGTTCGTCAATAAAACCTATTAACTACGCTTTGGCCCTAAAGGACAACAAAATAAATTTGGCAACAGCTCTTGCGGATGTACCAACTTGTTTTAAGGTTGCCGGCCAACCCGATTATTGTCCCGTAAATTATGACGGAACATTCCATGGGCTTGTACAGGCAAGATTTGCATTGGGAAATTCATACAATATTCCTGCCGTCAGAATTCTTGCTTTAAACGGTGTTGACAATCTTGTTTATTTTGCCAATCAAATGGGTTTAACCACCTTAACGGATCCTGATCAATACGGACTTTCTTTGACTTTAGGGGGAGGAGAAGTTAGACCCTACGACATGGCAGTTGCCTTCGGAGTTTTTGCAAACAGTGGAATCAAAGAGGATTTAATCGCTATAACCAAGGTCACTGACTGGAAGGGAAAAGTTTACCAGGAAACAAAAATCGCAGATATTGAACTTAATGGTGAAAGAGTGCTTCCTCCAGACGTAACTTTTTTAATATCTCATGCACTACTTGATAATAATGCTAGAATGCAGGCTTTTGGAGAATCCTCATACTTAAATGTCAAGGGCCATCCCGAAGTATCGGTCAAAACCGGAACAACTAACGACAGACGTGATAATTGGACAATTGGATTTACTCCCCAAGCGGTGGTTGTAACCTGGGTCGGGAACAACGATAACGCCCCCATGGGAGGAGCTGTTTCGGGAGTTTCAGGAGCTTCACCTATTTGGAATAAAATTATGAAAGCTGTTCTAGATAAATCCGAGAAAGGAATATATAACAAAGAAGAGGAAGGTCATTCATGGCCGGGCCAACCGGACTCAATTATTGGAAAAACGGTTTGCGCGGTTGATGGACTTTTACCTCTGGGTGAAGGAGAAGCTGCGGGTTGTCCTACCAGATTTGAATACTTTATGGAAGGATCTATCCCCGAAAAAACAACAGGACAACGAATGGATATTACAATTCTTAATTCAACACAACAACAGGCAACTCAGGATACCCCCCCGGATCAAATATCTACGCAAAACAAAGCCGTTTATATAGATCCTTTAGGGACTATTTACTGCATGGAATGCCCCATCGCTTCAACCTCGGCAGTAATTAGATACCCCCTCTAATCTTGACATTCACACACACACACTGCCTAGACTACGGGGTATGCAAGAAAAAAAGTGTTCAAATTGCAGAAAAGCAGGAAGATTAGCCGAACCTCCTATTATTAAGATTTCTGTTACACAGATTTCGGAAAATGGCTCAGTTGTTAATGAAATCTACAGCAGGGAATGTGCACCGAAACAGGAAATTTTAACTAGAGGCTGTAATAAAGGAAATGGAACCCAGACCAGCTCGGACTACGACAAGTGCATCTCAAAACTCGAATTTGAAAAGATTAATTAAACCTCCAAACCCCTATAAATATATTGTTTTATCAAAGATTGGTACGGAATATCTCTCTGGTGGGCTTTAGTTTTTACTCTGCTAAGCAGAGATTCTGGAATTCTTATGGTTATCGGTGTGGATGTTAGTTTTAGGTCAGGAAATACCCATTTCTCCGCTTTTGACCAATCTACATATTCAGTAGAGTCGGCTTTTTGCCAGAATTTCCTTTCTTCCTCTTCGGTTTTAAATTTAGGTATTCTTTTTAAGTTTTTCATATCTTTCCACCTCCTTTTTGTGCATTCTTCTTGCTGAAATTACTCGGACATTGCTTCCCCTGAACGTAAAGATTATGAAAAGATGTTTTTTTTCCAATGTCCTGCCAATAATAATAAATCTATCCTCTTTTTGAGAGTGTCTAACATCCGGTAAAACAATCGATTCGCTGTCAATAAATACTTCTTCTGTCTGCTTTGGCTCAATTCCATGTTTCTTGTAACTTTTATCTAAATTTCCCTTATCCCATTCAAAGCCAACTATCTTACCCCTGATCTTCATTGTACATATCTTATATGTACATCGTTTGCATGTCAAGATTCACTTGATTAATTTCTTTTTTATTAGCCGTAAAGTGCTACAATACCGCCACATGCTCAAGGCAGTAAAAAAAGTGCTTTTTTTAATTGGCCGCCCGTTATATTGGAGTCTTTCTTTTGTGGCTATTTCTGTTTTGGGTCTTTTTTCTTTTGTTGTAAATATACTTTTTAGTCTTTCAAAATTTAAAATAAAAATTAAAAAAATAACCTTTCCCAAATTCAAACTTCGAAAATTTAAAAAGGTTGTTTACAAAGCTCCCAAAGGTAAAATCAAATTTCCAAAAATTAGATTGCCCAAATTCAAATTTCCAAAATTTAAATTACCCTCTTTTAGAATCAAATTTCCTACCTTAAAACTTAAACCTAAAATAATAATTGGATTATTTTGCCTGATTTGTATCTTCTTTTTTTTCTACATAACAATATTTAAGGGCCTTCCCTCCCCCAAGAATCTTGTTTCAAGACCACTGGAGGTATCTACAAAAATTTACGATAGAAATGGAGTACTTTTATATAAAATATTTAAGGACCAAAATAGAACTCCCGCAACTTTAAACGAAATCCCACTTCATGTCAGACTTGCAACCCTGGCTGCCGAAGATGCGGAATTTTATTCACATTCAGGCTATTCCATTAGAGGCATTGTCAGGGCAGTTGTCAGGAATATTAAAACCGATGAATTATCGGGTGGCTCTACCATAACCCAACAGCTTGTTAAAAACGCACTATTATCTTCCGAAAAAACCATAATAAGAAAAGTAAAAGAAATTATTCTTGCTATGCAAACTGAACGAATGTATACAAAAGATCAGATTCTTGAAATGTATCTAAATGAAGTTTCCTACGGAGGAACCGCATATGGCATCAAGGAAGGAGCAGAAGAGTATTTTAACAAAAATCTTCATAATTTAACTTTATCTGAAGCCGCATATCTTGCCGGACTTACCAAAAGTCCTTCCAAATATTCTCCTTTTGGGGGTAGTCCTGAACTTGCGATCCAAAGAAGGGATGATGTCTTAAATCTTATGAGAATAAATAAATTTATAACAGTTGAGCAGGAAGAAGAAGCAAAAAACGAGGAAATTAAAATTGTTCCCGGAAATAAAAACATTAAAGCTCCACATTTCGTTATGTTCGTCAGACAAATTCTGGTAGATAAATATGGTGAGGATCTAGTTGAAAAGGGGGGCTTGGAAGTAACAACTACCCTCGACTATGAAATTCAGGAAATGGCTCAGCAAATAGTCAAGGAAGAAGTAGATAGGCTCAAAAACCTTAAAGTAGGAAATGGTGCGGCATTAATAATTAACCCTCAAACAGGAGAGATTCTGGGAATGGTCGGGTCCAAAGATTATTTCGACAGTCAAGGAGGAAATGTAAATGTAACTTTAAGGTTAAGACAACCCGGATCATCCATAAAAATTGTAAATTATTCCTACGCTCTATCGCATGGATTTACCCCGGCATCAATTCTTGACGACTCACCTACGGTATTTAAAGTAGCAGGGCTTCCCGCCTACATACCTAAAAATTATGACGGAGAGTACCATGGAAAAATAACCTTAAGAAACGCTTTGGCCCAATCGCGAAATGTTCCTGCAGTTAAAGTTTTGGCCTCCTACGGTGTTACTAAAATGCTTGAACAGGGAAGGCTGATGGGAATTACTTCATGGCAGGATCCATCGAAATATGGCCTTTCTCTTACGCTTGGAGGTGGAGATGTCAAACTTATCGAACTTGCCCAAACCTTTGCAACTCTTGCCAATATGGGTAAGAAACCGGAGCTGTCTGCAATTTCCGAAATTAAAAATTACAGAGGGAAAATATTAGAAAAAAACAAAAATCATGATTTTGAGGAAGTCATAAACCCAGAGGTTGCATATCAGCTGATAGACATCCTTAAAGACAATAATGCAAGATCTCCCGAATTTGGAACCAGATCTTATTTGGTTATAACAAATCATCCTGAAGTTGCCGTAAAAACCGGAACCAGTAATGATCTTAAAGACAATCTTACAATCGGCTTCAATCAGAATTATTTGGTTGCGGTCTGGGTTGGAAATAACGACTCGTCTCCAATGTCCAGGATTGCCTCCGGGGTAACCGGAGCTTCCCCTATTTGGAACAAAATAATGACCAATCTTCTCGGAAATACTCCAAGCCAAAATTGGGAAATTCCTAACGGACTTGTTGTTAAAAATTGCTATGGAAAAACCGAATACTTCTTAAAAGAAAATGTTCCTGCATGTTTGCCGATTCCTTCCCCAACTCCACATCCAGATGGTCAATCCCAAATACTTGATACTGGAGCAATGATTGAAGTAAATCTCCCTTAAACTTTTAAGATTTGTCGAGTTTGGATATAACCAAAAACATAAAGACAAAAAATACCAACCAGGAAACAATTGTTATAAGCGGATAAAGCGAAGGAAAAGTAAAAATGAAAGATAAAGTAACCGGAATTGTAGCCCCATGCAGGGACATCTGATAGGTTTTAGCAAAGGAAAGATTTTTCTTTAATATCTTAACCAGAATAAACAAAAGCAGCGATATTGGAAGGAGGAAAATAACCTGAAAGATAAAACCGAAAGTTCCTCTCAAAAAAGGATAGAGGATAAGAACTAGCAGTGATATTGCAACGATTATTCTGGGTAAAAACTTTATAAGGTAGGGGGTAAAACTTTCTAAAACCGATGTAAAAAGAGTTTTATCCATACTTATACCATTGGGAATTTTTGAGAGAGCTTCATTAAGCGGGACAACCCTATAACTTGCGCTTGGACTTCCTTCAGAGACAATTAAATTATCTGCAGTTATAAGAAACAAAGAATCATATTCTTTTATATCTTCCGCTTTACCTTTGGTATTAATAGTTATTAGATGATCAAATGGTTGAATTGAAGTTTTTTTATCTTCCTTCAAGTCTATAAAATAAGGTTCTTTAACATTGGTTGTAATCTTATTTTCTTTCAGGGTTAATTTGAGTTCATCCGGATATGTTTCAATAACAAAATTTTTCGTGTCTCCAACAAATTTCGGAGATTGGGAAATAAAACCTAATATTCTTAACGATATTCCAAGTCCGACAATAAACGAGACGATTAAAAATAGGAAAAAGAGATATTTTATTGAAAAAGAAAGCTTTGCTTCTTTAATGTCTTTGTAGTAAGAAGGATTGGTTAAGCTTTTCCAATAAGTTCTTGCAAATGTTTTTGGTTTTCTTAAAATTGCCTTAAAAAAGATCCTCATGTTTTAAGTATATCATTTCCGTAAGCTCGGGTATAATTTTATCTGCCTCGATAACATCAGCATTCTGACTCAAAATAACCAAAACAAAAGGTTTTTGGGAATAGACAATTCCCGCATCGTTTACAACCCCCGTTTCCCTACCGTATTTATGGGAAACTTTAATATCTTGGGGGATTCCTGCTCTGATCCATTTTTCGAAAATTGTATCAGTAAGATAATCCAGAATTTTTTGATTATCTTCTTTGTAAATTTTTAGAAACAAATCTGCTATCTCGTTGGCTGTTGTTGTGTTTTCTTCCAAGGATGTTTCTTTCATATCCAAGCTAGCAATGTAATCCTGAATCACAGTTTTACCAAACTTGGTTACAAGCTCATTAAAAACAGTGTTATCACTTCTTTTACCCATCAGCTCTATCTTGGAATTATCAATTTTTCCTTGAGAATAAAGCATTAGTGGAAGTTTTATTAAAGAAGCTGCCTGCATTATTTCGTTTTGATTTATTCCAAATTTGAATCCACTTGATAGATCGATCACTTCAAAAGCATATATTCCTTCTAGGTCATCTGTCAGATCTTCAAATTCCTTAATTATTTCATTTGCCTTGTTTTCACTTAATATCCTTTCGGCCGCCTCTTTGTTTCCGATAACTACGGTTTCTCCTTTAAAAATATTATCCAAACTAAAATCCGGGAATTTTGGAATTTTAAAATTTCCGGATGAGAAAGAAAAAAGAATGGAAATTAAAACTGAAATTAGAAGCAGAAAAAGAATAAGTAATCTTTCCTTTTTTCCCCAGGGTTTTTCAGGTTCTTTTCTCTTTTTTTTGTTTTCCGGCTTCAAATCTTTAAGTTTAGATTTCGTGTCTTTATTGGAGACGGGTTCTTCTTCCTCTTTTTTTCTGCCAAATATTCTCATGTTCTTCTTTTCTCCCAAACCTCGGGATTAATTATATTTTGAGGTTTTTTGCCGGAAAGAGAGTCTAAAATAGCTTCCACTGCTTGCTTACTCATCATGTCTCTAGCCTCATAGGTTGCGGATGCTATATGGGGGGTGGTAATTACATTTTGCATATTAATTAGTTCCGGATGAATATCGGGTTCATTTTCAAAGACGTCAAGTGCCGCTCCCCCTAAGTGTCCGCTTCTTAGAAGGTCAACTAAGGCTCTTTCTTCAACAATTGCGCCTCTTGCGGTATTAATAAGGTAGGATCCTTTTTTCATTTTGGAAATTGTCGCCGTATTAATCATATGTCTCGTCTCTTCCGTTAAAGGAACGTGGAGGGTTACGAAATCGCTGCTACTTAATAATTCATCAAGAGAAGCAAATTTAATACCAAGTTCTTTCTCGGCTTCCATATCGGGACTGTGTTTGTTATATAAAACATTCATGCCATACCCCCTGGCCCTTTTAGCAACAAAAGATCCGATCTTCCCCAAACCTATTATTCCGAGAGTTTTACCCACCAAGTTTACCCCCAAAAAAATATCCGGTTCCCAACCCTTAAAAGTTCCCCTGCGGGTAGCTTCATCTGCCTCAATTATTCTTCTTGCAAGGCATAATATTAAAGCCCACGTATGTTCCGCCACGGATTCATCAACCTGAGTATTGGAAGTATTGGTGACAACAATGCCTCGATCGGTTGCTTCTCTAACTTCGATATTATCAAACCCCACCGCATAGTTGGAAATAATTTTTAAATTTGATCCTGCAATATCCATAATTTCTCCATCAATTTTGTCATTAAGGAGAGAAATTATTGCATCAACTCCTTTTACTTTTTGTATCAATTCTTCAGGTAGAAGTGGTCTGGCAAATATTGAAATATCGCAGTCATACCCCGCAGCAATAAATTTGTCTAAATGATCCCCTGGAATTTTTCTGGTTACAAATACTTTCATAATGTTAAAATTCTGAAACTTTAACCTGATCTTTACCTCTTTCAAGCCACTCCCGCATTTCAGTTTCTTTCAAAAGTCCTTTTTGTGCCCCGACAAAAGAAACGACGGACGCTGAATTTATTGTTCCCCAAATAAGTGCCTCATCTAGAGTTTTTCCTTTAATAAGTGCTGCAACCATTCCGCTTCCAAAAGAGTCTCCAGCTCCGGTTCTTTCGGTTACTTCCTGTGGATATATTCCGCATTTGATAAACTTTTGTCCATCATATGCCAAGGATCCTTCGGGTCCGTCGGTTACAATCGATATTTTAGGTCCGAGTTTTGAGACCATGGTTAATAGCTCTCTTTCCTTTCCGTGAGAATCTGGAAAATTAGTTAACTTTTCGGCTTCTTCTCTATTGACATATAAAATATAACTTAATGAAAGAACGTCTTTTATGCTCTCAAGACCACCTTTCATCTGCCAGGTACCAGGATTGAAAGCCAGTTTTATACCGGGGTTTTTCCTGAACCAGTCCAAAAAATGATTGTAAAAAGGCTTAAAGGTCTCACCCATACTGGTTAAATATATCCATGGGGTTTTGGGAAGAGAAACGGGAAACTCATAACTTCTAGGGGCATGGTATGTAAAAATTGTTCTTTCTCCGGAATAATTAACAATTGTTGAATAATTTGATGATGTTGCGAGTTGTCTGGAAACATATGCTGTATCAACTTTTTCTTTGATAAGTCTTTCGATTATCAGATCTCCCACAGTATCTCCACCCAAAGTCAAAACGATTGCGTCTTTAAGTCCTAATCTTGATGTTCCTACCGCATTATTGGCGGCATTTCCCCCTATTGTAAATTCCAAATCCCTTACCGGAATTTTATCTCCGTAGGAAAAACAAATTTTACATTCCTTTTTATCAAGCGTACAAACCGTTTCCGTCTCTAAGGGAGTCATAAATACATCTACGGTTGCATCCCCAATAGTTAGCAAATCAAATGTATTTATATTTTCATCCATTTTTTAATTTTCCTTCCCTGGCAAGAGAAACAAGTCTTGCCCTATCGTAAAATACTTGCTGTGCTTCTTTAATATTTTCATCTTTACCCTTCCAAATATTTAATGCTTCTTCCTGAAGAGCTCTAGCAAAAGAGAAAGAAGCAGGGAAAGTAATTCCGTCCAAATTATTTTCAATTTCATTTAAATTATTAGTTGCATCATCTGGAGATTGTCCACCGGAAAGAAAAACAATTCCCGCAATTTCGGAGGGAACAGAGTTTTTAAGAGTCCTTACTGTAGCTTTGGCAACTTCAAGAGGTTCGGCCTTAACACCACTATTTTTTCCGGGAAGTATCATGCTTGTTTTTAACAAAAGTGAGGTTAAATCAACTTTTTCGGAAATTAGTCTATTAAAGAGAAGTTTTAACACCTTTGTTTCAATTTCCTCACATCTTGTTGTTGTGTGGTTTCCATCAAGAAGTATTTCTGGTTCAACTATTGGAACAAGACCCGCAGATTGAGAAACTTTTGCATATTCAACCATTCTTTTAAGATTTTCTTCTAAAAAGATATCAGAAGGATAAATATCTGAAATCTTAAATACTCCCCTCCATTTGGTAAATTTTGCTCCCATACCCAAATACTTTTCTAGTCTTTCTTCTAAACCCGTTAAGCCTTTTGTTGTTTGTTCTTCACTTTCATTAAAAGGTTCCAAACCCTCGTCAACTTTAATTCCCACAACAATTCCTTTATTTTGTAATATCTTTCCAAGTCCTTGTTTTATTGTCTCATCATATAAAATTACTCCACTTATAAATTGCTCTATCTTGGGAGTAGTAAAAAGCATTTCTCTGTATTTTTTATTAAGATCGGGGTTTGAAATTAAACCTATTGATTCGAATCTTTTTGTTATTGTTTTGGTGCTCTCATCGGCAGCCAAAATACCCTTTGGTGAAGTCGCTAAATTTTGGGCAGTTTCTTTCATACATAAATTCTATCATGATACAATAGGCTTATGGAATCTCAAATCGGAGAGCAATCGAAAATAAAAATTGCGTCTATTACTACGTCAAACAGATATTCTAAAGGTTCTTTGATAATTATTATGTCCATCCTTCTTATGGTTTCGGTTGCCATTGCCAGTCTTTTTTACGTCCAGATTCAGAAACTTTCCAAACAAATTTCGCAAAACCAAACACAATTAACCCCAATTCCTTCCCCATCCACAAACCCAATTTCTGACTGGAAGATATCTAACTCAAAACTATTCAGTTTCAGTTATCCTCCAAACCTTTTTTTAGATGAAAGAGAAAAAGATTATTTTGTTTTACTGACGGATTTTGAAAACCCTTCAAGTGTTTTTGTCTCAATAGACGCGAGGCTTGCAGGAAGCTACAAAAATTATGATCAAGCTATTGAAATAACAGAAGAAAATCTCATAAAAGTTAAAAAGGAAGAATTTGAAAACGGAATTAAAATATCGGGAGAACTGGGGCCGGGATATGGTCAAGGACAGCAAGTTACAACTGCACTTTTTAAATATAACGAAGCTGCAATCAAAATGGAAACAACAGTGACTGAATCTTCAGAACTGCAAATTTTTGATCAAATCCTTTCGACTTTTAATTTTGTAGAAACAAAAGATGTAGCAACACCCACAACTGATTAGATTTTTTTTGAATGTTTTTTAAACCAATCCGCCAAATTCTGTAAATTAATCTTTTTTGATACTACGCGTAAAGATAATGATAACAATTCTTTGTCACTGCAGACTATTTTGAAACCATTGATCTCAGTAAATATAAGTGCAGCAACTATCCCCGTTCTTTTGTTTCCGTCAACAAAGGGATGATTTATAATCAATGAGTATGTCAAAACGGCCGTTTTTTCAAATAAGGAAGAATAAAGATCTCGTCCCGCAAAAGTTGTTTGGGGACGCATAACTGCTGATTCAAGAAGGGAAAGTTCTCTTATACCATGACTGCCACCATACATTTCGATCTGACTATCATGAATTGCCAAAATTTGTTCGAAGGTTAGAAAAACTGTATTAATCACTTATTTATCTTTTGGCAAGTTCAGAAAGTACTTTGCCATACCTTTTGTTGATACCATTAAGAATGCTGATAAATTCGGGAGTTACAGAAGAAACGGAGACACCAGTTCCAACCTTACTAATAAACGCCGTTCCCCTTTTAAGTCCCCTATTTACCACAATTTTGTCACCAAAATTAAATCCTAATTCATCTGGAAGAGACATTACTTTGCTGTTGCCGGCCCTAAAAACAGTCTGTGTTTGCATGTTAGTACAATGTTAGTACAACACGGGTCCTGTGTCAAGAATTTTTGCGCGAAATAACCCTTTTTACGGCTTCAGCAATATCTTTTGAAGTAAGTTTGAACTTTTTAAAAAGCTCCTTAGGTTTTCCCGATTCTCCAAAAATGTTCGGAACTCCTATAAATTCAATGGGAACAGGGAAATTTCTCGATAATATTTCCGAAACTGCCGATCCCATTCCCCCGTCTATCTGATGTTCCTCTGCTGTAACAATCGCCCCCGTAGTTTTTGCCGCTCTTATTATTGTTCTTTCATCCATGGGTTTAATCGTACGATTATTAATTACAATTACCTCTATTCCCTTCTTCTCCAATTCTTCTGCCGCAAGCAAAGCTTCATAAACCAAAGTTCCGCAAGCAATAATTGTGGCTTGGGGATTTTTGAAATCTCTTAAAATCTCCGCCCGTCCAATTTTAAAAGGAGAATTTGGTTTGGTAACAATTCCAGATTCCTGTCTTGCCAATCTTAAATAGGAAGGAAGTTTGTTTTTGGATATTTCAAAAGTTGCCTTTTTTGCTTCCTCATAGTCGCAAGGCACTTCAACGACCATATTGGGAACAGTTCTCATAATGGCAATGTCTTCCAGTGCCTGATGGGTAGAACCATAGGGTCCGGCCCCCAGACCCGCATGTGCTCCAACTATTTTTACGGGGAGGTTATTTAATGCAACCGTTGTTCTTATTTGATCAAGTGTTCTTCCGGGAGAAAAGGCGGCATAGCTTGTGGTAAAGGGAATTTTACCTTCTTTTGCCATACCGGATGCAATCGTAACAAGAGCCTGCTCCGCAACTCCAACTTGGATAAAACGTTCGGGAAATTTTTCCGCAAACAAATGAACCCTTGTTGATTCTTTTAGATCGGCTGTAAGAACGACAATGTTTTTGTTTTTCTCTCCCAACTCAACCAAGGCTTCCCCAAATCCATCTCTAATAGATTTAAAACCGTTAATCATTAATACATTCTAATAATATTTATATCTTTCATAATTCTTTTAGTGCTAGCATAGTTTCCTCTTTATTGGGAGCTCTTGCGTGCCACTCGGATTTCCCTTCCATAAAAGAAATTCCTTTTCCCGCAACCGTACGGGCAATAATTACCGTGGGCCTATCATCCACCCTTCTTGCTTCTTCAACGGCAGTAATAATTGCAGAAACATCATGGCCATCAATTTCTAAAACATTCCAATTAAAAGCCAAATATTTTTCTTTTAATGGTTCCAGGGGTAGCGTATCTTCAATATTTCCTTCTATCTGAATATTGTTTCTGTCAACTATTAGGGTCAGATTTGAAAGTTTGTATTTGGCTGCAAAAAGGACTGCCTCCCAATGATTTCCCTCGTCATGTTCCGCATCTGATACCGTACAAAAAACTCTGTAGTGCAAATTGTCTGATTTTCCTACCCAGGCAATTCCGGCGGCTTGAGCCAAACCGCAACCTAAAGGACCAGATGTTGTTTCAAGTCCAAGAAGTTTTTCTCGCTCGGGATGTCCTTGTAGTGAAGAACCTAACTTGGCATAAGTTTTTAGTTTCTGTAAAGGGAAATAGCCGCAATGTGCAAGAACTGAATAAAGGGTGGGGCATGTGTGTCCGTTCGATACAACCAACCTGTCCCTATCTTCCCAATCTGGATTTTTTGGATCATGGTGCATAATTTTAAAATACAAGGCAACCAGTATTTCAACCATACTTAAAGAACCTGCAGGATGTCCTGAACCCGATTGATGAAGCATTCTGATAATATCCTGTCTTATCTCCTTTGCGGTTTTAGATAAATCATTAGAGTTTTTTACCATCGGATATTTTCCTTTCAAATTTTTCAATTGCGGCAAGTACCTCTTTGGGAGAATTTACAATTTCAAAAACCGAAAGTTCCTTACTGCTTAAATTCATATTATGCCTTAAACAATCAATTATTTCCGCCCAAAAATTACCATATAAGATAAAGGGTTTGTGGTGTCCGTAATAAAGTTTTGCCAATGCCCAAGCGGCACCAAATTCGCTAATTGTTCCACTCCCTCCCCTAAATATTACGAATATATCTCCGTATTCCATGAGTTTAAACATTCTGTCTATGTAATTGGTTGTTACAATCTCTTTATCCGGAACATTTTTTAGATACCTTCCTTCATATCCGGGAGCATTAACAGGATCGAAGGTAATGGTTAATGTAGGACCGTCGGCTTCTTGGGCCCCTGCGGTTGCGGCATGCATTACACCGGGGCCTCCACCATCAACAATCGTATAACCATTCTCCGCAAGAATTTTGGCCGTCCCAAATGCAGATTTAAAAACGGGGTCTTTTTCGGAAACATCGGCATCACCAAAAAACGCTACGTTTCTCATTAGGTGTCTTTGATATTTTTCTTCCATTTAAGAATTAAAGGATAATGTTAAAGGGTCGGTTGGAACTTTTCCTCCCGTCATGTTTCTACCAATTCTTATTACCTGCTCTACCAAACGATTTGCATAACCCCATTCATTGTCGTACCAGGAAAAAACCTTAATTAAATTTCCCCCAATTACTTGAGTTAATGACAAATCAACGATAGAAGATTCACTCCTACCTATAATGTCTGTTGATACCAAAGGTTGATCGGAAATAGTTAATATTCCCTTATACAAGACATTATTAGAAGCATCAATAAAGGCTTTATTTACCTCTTCAACCGTAGTATTTCTTTTTGTAACAATTGCAAAGTCGGTAATGGAACCACAAATAACCGGAACTCTTAGGGCACGTCCATCAAAGATGTTTTTTAATTCAGGAATTGTTTCCGTTGTTGAAATTGCGGCACCAGTTGTTGTGGGAACTATATTTTGAGCAGCAGAACGGGCCCTCCTTAAATCTTTGTGAGATCCGTCCTGAAGATTCTGATCATCAGTATAGGCATGAATTGTTGTCATGGCCGCTTTTTCAACCCCAAATTTTGAATGAAGAACAGCCATAACAGGTGCTACACAATTTGTGGTGCATGAAGAATTTGAAATAACCTCCGGAGAACCTTTAACTTCATTAACACCTATGACATATGTCCCTACATTTTCACCTTTAGTTGGCGCCGAAATTACAACTCTTTTAGCCCCCCCCCTTGCATGCTTCTTAGCATCTTCCTCTGTCACAAATTTTCCGGTTGATTCAATAACAACATCTACTCCATATTTTCCCCAGGGAATTTTTTCGGGATCTTTTTGTGCCAACAAGGGAACTTTTATTCCCCTTTCTTGAACTGAAAGATAACCAATCAGAGGGTCCTCATCTGTTACTTTATCTGGGGTTTTTGCCTCCTCTCCCCTAACTTCATAGTCAAACTTCCTGTAAGTCGAATCATAATTTACCAAATGCGCCCATCCGGCCGTATCCATACTTCCAGAAGTATTTATTGCAGAAAAAATAACTTCGTCTGAATGTTTTACTATTCCGATCCTAAAAGCAATTCTTCCGATACGTCCAAATCCGTTAATACCAACTTTAATCATATATTCATGATATCATCAATTTCGCTCCGATTTTGTATCTATAGCTATTTTTTCTTTGAGGGTTTGGTTAGTTTGTTGTATATGGCCCAAAAACCTGCAATACCAACAAGTATATAGATAATCCTCTCAATCACTGGCCAGCCACCGAATAAAAACGTAACTAAATTAAAATTTAAAAGTCCTACCAATCCCCAATTAGCTGCCCCTATAACCACCAACCATTTTGAAATATTTTTCAACTTCATTATTCTCACCCCCTTCCAATTAAGAATAACATACTTATGTATTAAGAAAGTAGTGCCTCTATTCCGGGCAAAGTACCTTTTGCCAAAAATTCAAGCATAGATCCTCCCCCAACCGATATCCAATCAAATTTATCTTTAAGATTAAACATTGAAAGAACAGATAAACTGTCTCCCCCGCCTACAATCTTAAAAGTATTGGAATTTGCAACTGCCCTAAATATTCTTTCGGTTCCCTGTCTGTGTCCTTCGTCTTCATATCTACCCATGGGACCAGCAAGAATAATTGTTCCAGCACTTTTTATTTCTTTTTCAAATCTTTCGACTGAGTGAAGAGTTATGTCTTCCTTATCCATAATAAGGTTGGCTATAACCAGTTTTTCGTTAATTGTCATTCTTACGCTTTCCAAAGCTTTATCGCCATAATATTCCGGAAGTCTTCCTCCAACCAAGATTTTATCGGTAACACTTTTAAGGGCCTCAATATAATCAAGTTTATCTTTTTTACTTCCTCCGACTATTAAAAGCACTGGTCTTTGGGGATTTTCAAAAACTTTAGATAAATTATTTACTTCCTCAACAAACCTTACTCCCGCAGCATGCGGAAGAAGCGTGGGAAGAACAGTTATTGAAGCGGAATTTCTATGGGAAGAGGCAAAAGCTTCATTAACATAGACATCCCCCAAAGATGCAAGTTTTTTGGCATAATCTAAATTACTTTCTTCTTCTCCAATATCAAACCTAAGATTTTCTAATACTTCAAATTCAATTCCCACGGCAATTTTTCTTAAACTCTCTTCAACTGGCTTCATTTTAAGTTCTTCAACAACTTTACCCCGAGGTCTTCCAAGATGTCCGATAATAATTATTTTTGCAGATTTGGAAGATAAATAATTAAGTGTAGGAAGAAGAGCTTCAAGACGGTAGTTTTCTCCAATGTCTATGTCTAAGTCTGCACGAACAATAACTTTTTTATTTAATACGTCTAAATCACCAACTTGAGGCAGGTCAATCATCAGTTTAGTTTAGCAGAAGTTTGACTTTTAGGTAAATAATCCTATAATGTTAGTATGGAAAGATACATAAGAGGCCGAAATCCTGAAGCTATTTTGGATGCACGAATTAGGGTAATTGAAATTCTAAGACAACAGGGAGGTAAATGTAGACCAAACGTCAACAGGGTTTTCCAAGACACAGTAGACACTTTTTGGGACAATTGTATACAAATAAGTGAGAAGTATGGTGTTTAATTAATTGTTTACCTCTATTTTCTCAATTTCCTTTAATCTTTTTCTATGTCTTTCTTTTCCCAGAAATTTCGTTTCCAAAAACGCCTTAAGCATATCCTTCGCTTCATACTCGTCTGTGTAATCTGCCGCAATAACCAGAATATTCATATCATCATCTTCCCTTCCCTCTTTTATCTGCTCCTTGGTTTTACCCATAGACGCTCTTATGCCGTCAAATTTATTGGTAACAATATCAACCCCGACACCCGAGCCGCAAAGAACAATTCCCCTTGACCCCTTGTTATCTGCAACCAAAGAAGCAACTTCGGAAGCATATTTGGTATAGTCATCTCCCAATTCCAGGCTTTGAGCTCCCACATCAAAATAATCATATTTCCACTCAAATAACCATTTGGAAATTTTCTCTTTAAGGTAGTAACCTCTGTGATCGGCTCCCAAAAATACTTTCATTTTTTGATATCCTAACAAGTTTTCCTTATTTAAAGCCTTCAATTAGATCCAAAAGTTCGGCTTTAGGATCTTCGGCTTTTAAAATATCCCTGGCAACCGCAATTCCGGTTGCCCCGAGTTCCAAACTTTTTTGAACATCGTTTCTTGAATGAATTCCAGCACCTACTATTAATGGTAAATTATGAGTTTTAGCAATTTCGACTGCTTTTAAAATCACATCCGGTTGTGCAGATGTAACCGATAAAGTTGTACTTCCAATAAATTCCGGAGGCTCATATGCAACAAAGGTGGGACTAAATGAAGAAACACTTCCCAGTTCCTCAAGGCTTGAAGCAAATACTAAAGTTTTTAAGCCAAGTTCTGTACATTTATTTACCGTTTCCTGAAGCAGATTTAAATCCGTAAATTTCTTTTCTGAATGGTTAAGAAATGTTCCGAAAGCTCCATCCTCAAGGACAGATTCAGCAAGAATAGATCCCGTATGGGATCCGAATGTTACGGGATCTACGTTTTGGGCCCATATCTCAAGCTTGCATATTCCTACCGCTTCTTTGATATCCGTTGCCTGAACTACCGGTATTATTTTTATCTGAGAGCTCTCCGCAACTTCCTCCAATACTTTGATAAGTTCCAGTGCGTTTTTTCCCGTTCCCTCTTGATAAGTTTTGAAGTTTACAAAAAGCATTACTTCATTCTATCATTTTTTGATCAGAATGAACCCGAAAGCACAATTTTATCCTGAAGTCTTATCTCAACTTTATTATAATCCGAATAATCTATCTTTGAATTAAATTCCAAAATATATCCCCCCTTAGCAAGCCTTAACAAACCGGTAAAAATATTTGTAGTATCGTCTTTTACAAGCCATGCTTGATAATTCCCAGAGGAGGGATCAGGTAGATCAGCAATTACTACATGGGAAAAATTTCCTCTATCAAACTTTCTTGTAGCTACTCCAGCACCTTCAAAGCCGGAAGAGGCTTGAAGATCAATTTTTTCTACATCATCAGGAATTGTAATATTAAATCTGTTTTCAAATTCCTGAGTTTCAACAGTATCAGTATCGGTAACTTTTAATTTAGGTTCTCTGGCTTTTTTAGTTCCAAAGAAAATTCCCAATACAACTAGTACTATAAATATGCCTAAAAGAACCTGTCCTCTTTTCATTAGCCGTAGGCTAACACCTTGGTTCACAAAAGTCAACATACTTATAAAACACTCTTTGTTAATTAAAAATTTTAGATCTGTGATATTATTTGAGTATGAACGAGAATCAACCTTTACAACAAAGCACGTCGGTACCGCAAACTCCCGATATTCTTCAAACCGGGATGAAAACCGAACAACAACCGATTCCTCCCCCACCGCCAGAACAACCTATTGTACCGGAAGTACCCAAAACAAAAAGTAAACTATTACCTGTCTTAATTATTTTATTTGCGATTTTAGGACTTGGCTTAGTGGGTTATTGGGTATACAAAAATTATTTGACATCTAGAAGACCAATCATAGAATCCACCCCAATCCCTATTGCCACCACAGATCCAACCGCAAACTGGAAAACCTATTCAAATACTAAATATGGATATTCAATAAAATATCCCAACGGTTGGGAGCCTAATAGAGGTCCCGGTAACTTAACAGATGAACAAATATCTGAACAAAATGTTGCCGATTTTTTTGACCCAAATCTCCCGGGAGAAGATCCGGGAACTGGTTTCAACATACTAATAAACGAGCTCGATCCTACAAGCATCAATAAAAAATGTACAACATTAGACGAATGTTTTTCCAAAACTTTCAGTTGGTTATTGGCAGATACTAAAATTGAAAAGGTGGCAACTACATTTTTGGGTCAACCAGCAATAGAATTTACTTATCAAAAAACAACGAATCTATATTCACAAACATGGAAATATATTTATTTTGTTTATCAGGAAAATGCCTACAATATACATATTTCAACTGCAACGAGCAGAGCAAATACAATTTTTGATATTTTTGACCAAATACTCTCCACATTTAAGTTCTCTATCCAAACAGAAGATGTTTCAAATTGGAAAATATATAATTCTCCAGAAACTGGAAATTATATTTCTCCTTTTCAAATAAATTACCCTTCCTCATGGACTGCTAAAGAACAATTAGTTTCAGCCGAACCCACAAAATCTTTAACCCTCATTCTCACAAACCAGAATGGTGAAACAATTACAATTACTCAAGGTGTCGGTGGTGGTGGAAATTGCATTTATTATGACGATGTTGATTACACAACTTTTATGGGTGCTGGCAAATTTTTTTCATCTTATATTCAACTTAGTAAACCCAATTTTTGGAGAATAAGCGAACCAAAAGATTCTAGTGATAAATCATATATTGTCTGTGGAAAGACCAAAGAGAGATATATCGATACTACAGAAATTGGTTGGATAAATATTAAGACTGAATCGGAGACTACGCTTCAAGAAGTTAAATCTATTCTTGAAACTATTGTTTTTAAACCTACTCCCGAAACAATAACATTATTTGATTAAGCATTTTTAGCTTCAGCTATTACCGCATATTTACCGCAATATTACCGCTTGACTTTAGATACTTAACTAAGATAAATTGGGTAACTTGGTGAATTGCAGCGTAAATCTGCAGGAGTGCCGCTACTGTATACCCAGAACCCAAAGGATAAACTGCGAGCACAGAATATATGAAAAACCATACAAAACTTCTAAAAATCCTGTCGGTTATTCTGCTATTTGCAGTAATTAGCTTCTTAACTTTTTCAAAATCTGAAAAAAATCAAGATAATACGAATCAAGTTCAAAATCAGGAAACTACTCTTACTATTAAAACTTCTTCGGAATACTCCCTTGTTGACATATCTGGCTTTATCGGAAAAACCGCACTTGATGCAACCGAAACTTCCGTAAAAGAAATTAAAACAGAAGGATCTGGAATAAATGCATATGTCGTATCTATTGAAGGAAGGATGGCGGATACCAAAAAGAACGAATTTTGGGAACTTATTATCAATGACAAACCATCTGAAGTAGGTGCCGGAAGCTATATTATTAAGGCGGGAGATAAAATTGTATGGCAAATAAACACATTTTAAAAAAACTAATAAACCCTGTAAGTTTTATATTATTGGGAGCTTTGGCAAGACTTATTCCCCACGTTCCCAACTTTACTCCCGTGGGAGCCATGGCTTTATTTGGAGGAACCTACTTAAGTAAAAGGCAGGCATTTATCGTTCCCCTTTTAATCATGTTTCTTTCGGATATGTTTATAGGTTTTGACAGTATTCAAATGAGAATTTTTGTATATGCAAGCTTTTTAATTACGGTTTTTATAGGAAGATTTGTCAAAAAGAATCTAAACTACAAAAACATTATTCTTGCTTCATTTGCCTCATCGGTAGTTTTTTTTGTTGTTACCAATTTCGCGGTTTGGGCTTTTACTCCTCTTTATCTTAAAAACATTAACGGGCTTATTGAGTGTTTTATTATGGCTCTTCCATTTTTCCGAAATACTTTGTTGGGAGATCTTTTCTATACGGGTATCATCTTTGCAAGCTACAGGCTGACTAATTCATGGTACTATAAATATAAATTAGTAAGGGGGTGATTATATGACGGGATACGTAGGAAATATCGAAGAACTTACTTTAGCTAACAAAAATTTCAGACAGGTTATTTTTACAGGAAAATATTGTCAGCTGGTTGTAATGAATCTTCTTCCGAAGGAAGATATCGGAGTTGAAGTACATAACACAGTCGATCAATTTTTTAGAGTTGAGAAAGGTCAGGGAAAAATTATTATGAACGGTGAAGAAAATGCTCTTTCAGATGGGATTTCAATTGTTGTTCCAGCAGGAACAGAACATAATTTGATTAATACATCCGAAACCGAGGAGTTAAAACTTTACACGATCTACTCCCCTCCAAATCATCCGGACGGGAAAATTCATGCAACAAAGGCTGAAGCAATGGCTGACGAAGAAGATCACGTATAAGGAATCACTGTATTCTTGAAAGATAGGAATCTGTCTCAGTGTCTAGTGTAATACTTTCTCCTACTTTGATAAAAAGTGGAACTTGGGCTTCGACTCCAGTTTCTAATTTTACCGTCTTTTTGGGGGCATTTACTCGGTTTCCCGCAACATCATTTGGACTTTCGACTACTTTTAAGGTTACGTGGGAAGGAAGATTTACCCCTATTGCTTTTTCCTTGTACCAAACAATCCAGCATTTAAGGTTGGGTATTAGATATCCGACTTTTTCAACAAGCCCAACCGGGATTGATACTTGGTCGTAAGATTTTGGATCCATAAAAACAAGTTCGCCTCCGTCCCTGTAAAGAAACTGCATCTCTTTTTTGGAGATATCAGCAACTTCAACCTGTTCGCTGGTTTTATAGGTATATTCCCCCGCAGAACCTGTTTGTACATTTTTAAATTTAACTCTCATTACGGGAGAGCCTTTTCCCGGAGACATAAACTCTGCTTTAGTAACCATTACGGGAGCACTCTTAAAAATAATATAGCTTCCTTTGGTGATATTGCCCGCATTAACCGTTTCCATATTTAAAAAATATATCGACCCGCAAAAAGGTCGATTAGTGTATTTTACCCTAATTTTGACCTACAAATCAAACAACTCCTTGTCGGAGAAAAATAATGTCTCGGAAATACTAGGTACATCTGTTGCAAGCATGATAAGCCTGTCAACTCCTACTGCAATACCGGAAACTTCAGGTATGCCCTCTCTCAACGCTTCGATCAAATCATTATCAATTGGGTAATTAGTTTTTCCCTTTTTTCTTCTTTTCAGAAGATCTTTTTCGAACCTTTTTCTTTGTTCTTTGTAATCCGTTAGTTCCGAAAAACAGTTTCCGAGTTCAATACCGGCCAAAAATATTTCAAACCTTTCGGCAAATTTAGGATTCTCTTTACATTTTCTTGCAAGAGATGCCTGAGAAACCGGATAATCGTATAAAATTACAGGTTTTTTAAGTTTTTTAATATTCGGTTCCACCTCATTAAAAAATATTTTATAGAAATCCTCGTCTTTTATCTTTTCAATATCTTTATTTGCATATTTTTTGAAAGCTTCCTTAAAACTTATTCTTGGCCAAGGCAAACTCAAGTCATAAGTTACATCCTGATATGTAAGTTTGTCTTTGCCGATTATTTGTAAAAACAAATTTTCAAAATCCTGCATTATTTTTTTGTAGTCCACCCCTACTCTGTACCACTCAAGCATTGTAAATTCCGGATTATGAAGTGGGGAAATTTCTTCTTCATTTCTGAAACATTTGGTTATTTCAAAACAGTTCCCTATCCCTGCAGCTAAAAGTTTCTTTATAGAATACTCAGGACTCATAATTAAAAATCCTTTTCTTTTTAATCCTCTTAAAGTTTTTAACTGCGTTTCAAAAACTTCCAAATTTGGCTCTATTGAGGGAACTGGTACTAAAATCGGAGTAAAAACCTCACGAAAACCGTGGGCTTTAAAAAAACTTCGAATTTTATCAATTACTTCTTCCCTGATTAAATATTTGGATATTAATTCAGGATTTCTTTTTATCTTTTGCCAGGTTTTCATTCTTTGGGGAATTATACTACTGCAAGGCCAATAATACCTACCAAGGCAATATATATAAGACAGGGAACGAACACCCTTTTTAAAATACTCCTTTCCTTGCCTTTTAAGTTTACAACTGCCAGAGCCGGCATTATATCGGCTAGGGCAATCATATTTCCCGCGGCGGCACCCACAACCCCCAAAGAAAGAATAATTGAAGGAATCATTCCCAGATCAACTGCTGCTTTAGCAAGAAGTCCACCAAACATTATGTTAGATACCGTTGCGGAACCTGTCATGAAGCTACCAAATGCTCCAAGAAAGGGAGAGATAACAGGAAGCAGGTTTGTCTTCAGGTTTTGAGCAATGACCTCGGTTTGTCCAGAGTTAATCATTATTTGGGCAAGGGCAGACATGGAAAAAACAACCAAAAAGGGTTCTATGGATTTTTTGATGGAATTTGTTATCAATATTTTTGTGGCATTTAGGTGTTTCCTCCAAATAAGAAAAACTATAAAAGAAGTAAGTAAAAATATAATTCCCGGATTAAAAAGACTAAATCTATGGTTAAGGCCGAAATAGAAACTGTAGCCTACTTTTTCCAAAAGGAATTTTCCTAAAATCAAAAGTGAAACCAGAAGAAGATATGGAAAGATAACTTTTTTCAAGGGAATTTTTTCACCCGTAAATTCTTGTTTATTAGATTTCATTATATTTTTTGGAAGAAGAAACTTAAATTTAATGGCAAGAATGACAAATAATATTCCTACTATAGACCCTAAAATAGCGGGAAATTCCTGTCCCAAATAAGTTATCAAAAAAGCGGGAATACTGTAGGCAACTCCCGAAAAAACAGAAAAAGGAAGTCCTTCCCAAAAATACTTTTTCCAGTTTTCCTTTTTATAAGTCACCGCAAAAAGCATAAAGACGGGAACTAAAATTCCGACTAAATTAAAAAGTCCCGAATAATATGGAACCCGGGAAATATCAAGTCCTGAAAATCCCACCCTTATGGGAGTTCCTGCCGCGCCAAAGACAACACTTGCACTGTTCCCCAACATCGCTATGGCAACTGCCCAAATCGGAGTTATTCCAAGTCCTATAAGGATAGGGGCAACAACCGCAGAAGGAGTTCCAAACCCTGCCGTTCCTTCCAGAAAATTTTCCAAAAACCATGCAAGAAGTATTACCTGAATTCTTAAATCCTGGGAAAAAGTACCGAGATAGTAGCAAAGATTTTCTATAATATTTATCTTTTTTAGAAGTCCTATAAAAAGGATCGCTCCGAAAACGATTAAAAGTATATCAAAAGATATAAAACCACCTTTTAATATACTGGATAAAAACAGTTTTAAATCTATTTTCCAGACATAAAACGTAAGGACAGACGTGGCCAATAAAGAAATTACTGAAGCCCAAAGAACCTTAAGCTTCCCCAGCAAAAGAAGAACTACAAACAGCAAAAGCGGAAAAACCGCTACTAAAACCAACATTATTTTATAGTATCACAACCAATTATTCGGAAATCCCTGGAACCATGAGATTATTTAAGTCTCCCAAATCCTGAAAGCTAACGTCTTCCGGGGGTGTGAATACGGAATCGGAATAAACGGAAACTTTACAGAAATCTCTCTGTTCTTCAAGACTATCTATGAAATCTTCCGATATGGTTTGATCCTGTTCGTCTTTGTTAATAGGAATAATGGCCCCCTCTTTCTTTAGATTATCCCAAGACCAGATTTTGTCTTCCTTGATAATTACGGAGGAGTTACTTTGTCCCTGCCAATTTCCATCAATTCTCATTTCCTTGCCCCTAACATAGGCAATGGTTGTGCTCTCCCCTACTTTATATTCGCATTTAATACTTAATGATTTGGAAATTGCATCCTTGATCGAACCAAAAACAGTCCCTTGAGATGTATTATCTGAGCCCGAGTTTTTTGATTTAAGTAGGAAAAACGCAATCAATGAAAGAACTATAACACCTATGATTATCAGTATTATTTTTGAATTCTTTTTTATCAATATACTCACCTCCTTAAATACTCTTACAACAAATATAACATGTTTTTAAGAAAATACACCATAAGGTGGTTGTTTAAAGACCTATAGATTTAATATATAAATTAATATTTAAACGCTACGTTTATTTAAAAACGGTTAACAAAAATTTTGTATATTTATATTTTTTATAAGTAAGGAAGTGTCCGTTTTTAAAAGAAAAATGTAGATAATTCAAATGTAATTAAAAACTCTTTTAACACTTTTGATGTTGCATATTTTATACACCAAGGAGCTTATACTTCAAGGCTAAATTTTAAATAATTTGAAACCGAACACAATTCTGTATCGAATATCAAGAAAACGCTTAGGTAACTTATTATTTAGACACCTTATAATAATTTTTACACAGGCTATCTGCTTTAAAGTACATTTTTTAGGCACAAAAAGGTACTTGAAATCTATATCCTTTAAAGGTATTGTGAAAATATGCCTGCCAAGTATATCAAACGTATTGATAAAGAAAATGGATTCTTTCATATATCAAACAAGAGTATTTCCGGAAATAATATCTTTAACGACAAGCAAGACTACGAAATTTTCCTGGGTTTTTTAAAGGAATATCTTAGTCCCATTACTGATCCGAATTTCTTTCAAAAAGAGTTTGAGATCCGTGGTAAAAAATACCGGGGTATATCATATCAACCCCAGAATTACCATAATAAAATTGATCTTATAGTATATACACTTTTCCCCAATCATTTTCATCTTGTTTTGTGTCAATTGGCTGGTGGTTTTTTGGAAAAATTTATGAGATCTCTTTCTACAAGATACTCTATGTATTACAATAAAAAATACAACCATCAAGGCCCCCTATTTGCGGGGCCCTATAAGTCCGCCCTTATCGAAAATGAATCTTCTCTTCTTTATTTAAGCAACTATTTACACCGTGAGGCTTTAGAAAGTAGTAAATATTCTTCTTATGATGTATATACAGGAAAAAACAAGCTTCCGTGGCTAAATAGCAATTTGGTTTTGACAATTTTTAACAACAGTCAACACTCCAAAATAAAAAGTATCGAAAATTATCAAAAATTTGTTGAAAATTACGATTTGGATGAAAAAGATCTCAAACTCTGCGAGTGTATATTTTTAGATAAAGAATACGCTCATCTTGTGAGGAGACAGCCTCCAAATAAAAAGGATAATCCTTATTCAAACAGAAAAAATAAGTCAAACGGGTCGTTTGGATATTCTTTTTTTAAGTTTTCTCTGGCTACATCTATCTATATTTTGCTTTTTTCGTTCGGTTTTAACAATGTACGCAGTACTGTAGGATCAAACAATACAGATATAGTATCAAAGTATCTAAGAATAGCTCAAACTGCATTTAAAAATAGACAAACCCCGGTAACACCCGAAATCGAAACTCAAAATATAGACACTTCTCTAGCAATACCTAAAGAATCTGTTGCGGGGATAAGAACTGAAACAGAAAAAGATACAAAATTAGTAACGGTCAAAATTAATGATAAAGAGCTTTCATCCGTTAATGTTCGTGAGAACCCCTCTTTCGACTCCAAAATAGTTGCTAGTGCCAAAGACGGAGAGATATTTGAATATGTTTCTCTTACCAACAGCTGGTATCAAATAAAACTTGAGGATGGTCTAGGGTATATTTTTTCAGATCTGGTGGAAGTTGTAGAAAACGAAAACATATGACAATAACAAATAAAATTATCTCCTATATCTGTGTAGCTTTAGTTGCAACCATGATTGTTATATCCTTTATAACAGCATCAAACTACACACAACTTGCAATTGCAAGTTTGCTTTATCCCCCACTTATTTATTTTGCTTTTAAATTCATCGGGCGTAAAAGTGAAAACCCAAACCCCGAGAAATTTGTCGTTGCCGTTGAACAGGATAATGGTGCAGAGAGAAAAGCTGTTGATATTGTGGATATAGACAAAAGAGCATTTCTGAAACTTGTCGGAGCGGCCGGATTTTCTTTTTTCCTTTTTTCCTTGTTTACCAAAAAGGTTGAAAGTTTGCTCCTAGGAAGATCTGTTAATCAAGGTGCAACGCTACTTGATAGTGGACCATCAAACCAAAATTCATCGCTAAAACCAACTGACAGTTATAAAATAAGCGAAATTGATAATTATGGAGAGGTTTCTTTTTACGGATTTGTAGATAAATACGGGGGTTGGTACATAATGAAAGAAGATACTATGTCGGGTTCTTTCCGTTACACCAAAGGGGATTCAAACTTTCCTATTAGTTGGAAAAATCGCCAAACTCTTTCCTACGACTACTTCCATAACATATTCCATTAATAAAGAGTTGATTGATTACCGCATTAATTTCTGGTTTAATACCGCTAAGAGAAAGTTGTAATTGTTTTTCAAATTTATATGCCGAAATTATCAATAATCATTCCTTCAAGAAACGAGCAGTATTTAGGAAAAACCGTTAATGATATTTTGTCAAAAGCGAAAGATGAAATAGAGGTGGTTGTAGTTCTTGACGGATACTGGCCCAATCCCCCACTTGATAAGAATGATAGAATTGTAACTATTCATAGAGGAAAGCCTCAGGGAATGAGAGCAGCAATTAATTCCGCAGTTGCCATAGCAAAGGGTAAATATATCTTAAAATGTGATGCCCACTGCATGTTTGCCGAGGGATTTGATAAAGAACTCATGTCCTACTGTAATGACAATTGGGTTGTTATTCCCCGCAGAAAAAGACTTGATGCGGAAAAATGGAAAATTCTGGACGTAGGAAAGCCGGATGTTGATTACGAATATCTAACATATCCAAATGCAAGTGGTAATTGGCAAGATGGCCTGCACGGAAGAATATGGGAGGAAAGAGCTAAAAAAAGAGCTAAAATAATGATTGATGACAATATGTCTGCTCAAGGATCTTGTTGGTTTATGAATAAAGATTATTTTTACGAACTTGAACTTGAAGACGAAGAAAATTACGGGACATTCAGTAATGAATTTCAGGAAATTGGTTTAAAATGCTGGCTATCGGGAGGAAGAGTGGTCACCAACAAAAAGACCTGGTACGCCCATCTTCACAAGACCCAAGGAAGAGGCTATTCCTTGGAGAAAGGAGAATCTGAAAAAGGAGCAAATTATACCAATAGGTGGCTGACAAATACCGCCTGGCATAAACAAACTCTTCCTTTTACTTGGCTCATAGAAAGATTTTGGCCGGTTCCGGGCTGGCCGGAGGACAGAAACAAATGGACACCCTAAATTTTATTCTCAACAGATATCGTCTTGACCCCTGTGCAAAGTCCATGGTAACGGTCAAACAGTGACTTTTTCCGATGCCGGCAATCTCCCCCCCCACCCTAGAACCGATAGACATTATTGTTTCTTTCGAAACCATCGAACATTCCCCTTCAACTGGCAGAAAAGGCCTGGTTGTGGTAGTATGTCAGCCATAAAGAAGATTCTACTTTGGAAAAAATGTGATAATATTTAGACGAAATGAAAACTCATATTTACAGCATCATGAGGAACGAAGAAGATCTACTGCCTTATTTTTTAAAACACTATTCCACTTTCGCCGATAAAATCTTCATCATTGATAACGGAAGCACCGACAACACCGTCAAAATTGCCAAAGCTAATAGAAAAGTCCGATTATTAAATTACAAATTTTCCCCCGGTTGGCCGGTTGAAGCGGAATACAATGCCTGTTTCGAAAAACTCTATAAAAAATACAGCCGCAGGGAAGCTGACTGGGTGATGTGCGTCGATGCAGACGAATTTATTTATAATCGGTATCTCATAAAAGTTTTACATGAACAAAAAAAACGTGGTACGAAAGCAATTAAAACCTGCGGCTACACCATGTACTCGGAAAAATTTCCGACCACTAAAGGTCAAATTTATGATGAATGTAAATTTGGAGCCAGAACCCGTCTTTTTGACAAAACCATTGTTTTTAATCCGACCATCAACATCAAATTTGGACGCGGCCGCTACGAAACCTTCTTACCTAAAGGCGTAGGGTGGGTCAGGGCTAAAATACTTCTTCTTAATTATCGCTATCTTTCCCTCGAATCAAACCTAAAACGACTGCTTTATCATCCGCCCCAGGGCCATGATCCCATGTTAATCAAAAACTTAAGGATTGCCTTGGACCGTTACGAATACGGGGTCTTAACGATCAAAAAGGGCGGTTTTATTAAACTGTTGTGAACAACTTCGCTCAACAAGACTACTGGCACAGTGTGATGTATATTCGAATTAAAAAAAGGGCGGCGTAATATGGGAGTGAAAGTAACAAAAGACGACTTGACAGTTGTTTATTATACTAGTAATTGGCTTGATGCTCATAATCCTTACTTCTTGGAAAATACCAAAAAACAACTTCTTAAGGCGATTGGAGATCTTCCCTTAATTTCGGTTTCCCAAAAACCGATTGTTTTTGGTAAAAATATTTGCGTAGGCGAAATCGGCCGATCTCATTTAAATCTTTATCGGCAAATTTTAATTGGATGCAAAGAAGCCAAAACAAAATATGTAGCTATGGCTGAAGATGACATTCTATATTCGTATGAGCATTTTCATTATCACCTCCCCCAATCCGATATTTTTTCGTTTAACATGGCCAAGTGGTCACTTTTTACCTGGAGCGATCCTCCTATTTTTTCATTCAGAAATAAAAGAAAAGTCGTAAATAGTTTGATTGCGCCGCGCAATATGCTCGTGGAAGCCCTTGAAGAACGTTTTAATAAATTTAAGGGGGTTCCCGATGAAAAAGTTCCGCTTCATTATTGGGGAGACCCCGGCCGCTATGAAGAAAAATTGGGGGTAACAGTTCGGCCGTCGGAAGAATTTTATACCGTCGGAACAAATATTGTTTTTAGTCATCCGGAAGCGTTTGGCTATTTAAGCCGGGGAGAAAGAAAAAGGCTTGGCGACATCCGCGCCTATGAGATTCCATATTGGGGCCGTGCCGAAGATATTTTAAAATTATACTTTAAACCAAAATGAAATCTAAATATGAACTTTTAGAATATTTTGCCGAACTTAAATTTACCATTGGGGCAGAAATCGGCGTTGCCCAGGGAGAGTTTTCCGAAAGTATGTTTAAGGCAATTCCTAACCTTAAACTTTACTGCATTGACATCTGGAGACCCTACCACGGGAACCGTCTTTCGGGGAGTTGGGAAAGGAATAAAAATTTTAAAGCTATTGCCTCTCAGAAACTCTCCAAATATAACGCTGTTATTATAAATAAAATGAGTTTGGATGCGGCCAACGATATTCCCGATAACAGCCTGGATTTTGTATTCATCGACGCGAACCATTCGTTTGATTATGTTATCCAGGACCTCATTATCTGGAGCAAAAAAGTAAAAACTGGGGGAATTGTCTCCGGAGATGATTACTATTCAACTTTCAGAGTTCAAGTCCCCGATGCGGTGGATGCTTATACCAAAGCCCATAAAATTACTCCCAATATTATTGATCCAAGACCATACGGCATTAGGGACCGGGGTATGTTTGAGCCGCCAACATATTGGTGGGTAAAACAATGAATATTGATAAGGTTAATAAAAAAGTAAGGCCGGGAACCCATATCCCCATGCTTACAAGAATCTTTGATGTTACGAAAGGTGACATTTTGGAGCTTGGGAGCGGATATTTTTCGACTACTATTTTAAGATGGCTTTGTGAGATGTCCGGGCGTACTCTATATTCAGTCGAGTCTGTACGCTTGTACTATGAGAAAGCCTTAAGAGATCCTGTTCCCTTTCATAAAGTAATTAAATCTAATCAGCATTTCAGTGATGTTGATAAAGTTTTTAAAAGACCGTGGAGTATGGTTCTGGTGGACCACTTCCCCGACACCAGGCGCTATAAGGAAATTGAAAAATTAGCCAACCGGGCCCAGTATCTAATAATTCACGATAGTAATCTTTCAAAGGCTAAAAATTACGGCTACGAAAAAATCTGGCATTTATTTAAATACCGATATAACTACACGAAATTAAATCCCCACACAACCGTTGTCAGCAACTTCCATGATTTATCGTTTTTAAAAAGCTAAAGTTTATAAAGCCCGTTTTTGCATTTTATTATTCCTGCTTCATTATTTTCGATAAATTTTTGCCTGTTTATGGCACCGCCATTGGGGATAGATTCACGCCGTATGTGATATTGGTGCAATCCTTCAATATCCAGTCTAACCATAACAGGTATATTGGCACGAACAAAGCGCTCGCCAAAATCCGCATCTTCGTAGGCATAGCCTTTCATAAAATCTTCATCCCAGCCATTAATTTTTTCTATGTCGGTTTTGTTGTACATTGCCAAAAAGTATTTACTGGCGTCTTTGGCTCTAAAATGCTTAACCAGAGATTTACCTATACTGCCATCTTTTCCTTGATCCCACACCTGGCAAATTACGTTATTTCCAATAAGCCCAGCTAGTTGAGTAAGAACGTGTGTAATCGGTTTAACTTCCGGGCTGGTGATAATTACAGAATCATATTTTGCGTTTTTTACACCGAGATTTAAGGCTCTACTGCAATTAAATCCAGCATCAACTGTATACGGAATAACTTTAATATTATTATCCAATTTAAATTCACGGAGATATTTCCGGACTTGACCTTCGTGGCGAGTTGGGATAATAAACTCTTTTTCTTCAGACATGCGGTCGTAGGCTTCCTTTGTGTTTTTATAAAGATTAAGCCTGTCTGAATCTAAAGGAGTAATGATTGAAAACATCCTAGTTATTTCGTCCGCACATCAAAAATAAAATATCTGTCAGATTCATAAATTAAATTAACTTCATCAAAAGACTCCGTCAGTTTATCTTTCCACCAGAGTGGTTTTTGCTGGATAAGATGAAGCTCAACCCCGTGCCAGATATCCGAATGGTTAGCAATACCCAAAAGTGCGTGTTTGGATAAAGTAGATAGAGCTTTTAAGTTTTCATCAATTTTATCAGGCTCAATATGTTCCAATACATCCATGCATATTAGCGCTTCCCAACTTTTAGAATACTCAGAAAAACCTACAATATCGTCATTAATAATTTTGTAGTCCTTAAGATTATCCGTAATATATTTGCTTGGTTCCAAACCTGTGGCTTTAATATTATTTTCCCTAAAAAGTTTTAAATAATGTCCGCGTCCACAACCGACATCTAAAACTTCCCCAAATCCATTCTTTTTAACCCACTCAAGAACAATATTTAATTTATATTTAACAGGCCCATCATATTTCGGCTCAGTGGCAAATATTTCGTCGTATATATTCATTTCCAGTAGCTTAATACAATTTTAACCACCGTATCACTAACATTTTGTTTTTGGTAATCAATTGGAGCGGCCCAATTATTTTCCGACTGAGTAGCAACATTTATTCCTCTTAATATATCTTCGGGTTTGCAACCGGCCACAAAAACCGACCCTGCATCAAAAGTTTCGGGGCGTTCAATTGAATCCCTTATAATCACAACAGGCACTCCAAAAATGGAGCATTCCTCAGGTGCTGTTCCCGAATCCGAAAGAACACAAAATGCATTTTTTTGAAGTTTATTAAATTCAAAAAACCCTAAAGGAGCGCTTGGAACAATCCCCTTTCTTAGTTTTAATTTAGAATTTTTATCAAGCTCCCGTTTGGTATGGGGATGGATACTCCAAATCATAGGAAGTTTGTATTTATCGTAAATTTGGTTAAAAGCCTCAACTAAATTAGCAAGTCTTTTTGGATTATCAACATTTTCGGTCCGGTGGGATGTTATTAAAAAATATTTTTTACTTTTTAATTTAAGTTTTATTAAAATATCGCTTTTGTTTATTTTATTTTTATAATGTTCCAGTACTTCAGTAATTGGGTTTCCGGTTACATAAATTCTATTCCCCCTTGTCCCCTCCCTTATCAAATTTTCTCTACTCCTCTGGGAGTAAGGCAAAAGTATATCGCTTTGACTGTCAACAATTCTTCTGTTGGTTTCTTCCGGAACCCGGTCATCCCAACATCTATTTCCTGCTTCCATATGGAAAACTCTAATTCCCATTCTTTTGGCAATAATAGCCCCTAGGCTACTATTGGTATCCCCTAAAACCAGAAAAGCATCAGGTTTTTCTTTAACTAAAATCTGTTCTAGCCTGGGAAGTATTATTCCAATCTGTTCCCCAAAAGTCCCCTTAGCTCCTAAGTAATAATCAATATGTCGATATCCCAAATCCCTTAAAAAAATTTTATCCAAATTAACATCGTAATTTTGGCCAGTATGGATCATGATTTGATCACCAAGCTTATCTAATTTTTTGACAATCAAACAAAGCCTAATAAGCTCCGGGCGGGTTCCAAAAATTGTAAGTACTTTCATTTTGGATTCATCTCAAAAATTCTTCCTCATAGATAATTTTATCATCCGTTAATAGTTTATTTTTAGTTAGAAGGAGCCGGGTTTCTTTCATTGTCATCACATTGTCAAACGAGCTGTATTCGCGGTTTATAAATTTTAACTTCTTACCACCCTGGGAAAGTTCGGGCAACATCGGTCTAATAACAAAATAGTTCCCCCTTTTATATGTCCGGAAACCTTCTTCGTATGAAACCAAAACTTCGTTAATTTTTTCTCCGGGACGAATTCCGGTAAACTTAATGTCAATCTTTCTTCCGCTAACCAAAACTTTGGCAACGTCCAGTATTAAGGCACTTGGAACAATGGGGACATAAATCTCACCAGCCGATGCTTTATCAATAGCCTCCATAATAATGTCTACCGCCTTATCAAGGGGAAGGAGAAATCTGGTCATATTATTCATAGTTACGGTGACAGGACCGCCGCTTCTTATCTGCTCATGGAATTGAGGAATAATAGACCCTCTTGAGGCAAGAACATTTCCGTACCTAACGCAAATAAATTTTGTTTTTGGAGCTCTCAGATTGCCGGAAATAAATATCCTCTCCTGCAGGGCCTTTGTCATACCCATAACATTTACTGGCTTACAGGCCTTATCGGTCGAAATACCAACAACCGTCTTAACATTGAGGTGGTTTTTAACAATCGCCTGAACAATATTTTCAGATCCAAATATGTTTGTTTGAACTGCTTCGAAAGGAAAATACTCACAGGACGGAACCTGCTTTAATGCCGCAGCATTGATGACAATATCTACCCCAATTAGTGCCTGGCAAATTGAGTTGTAATCTCTGATATCACCAATCACAAATTGGACAAGCTTATTAAAGTTATTATAAATCACCTCTTCGGTCGCGGCTTTTTTCCCCAGATACTTCATTCTCATAAGATATTGCTTCGACTCGTCTCTTGAAAAAATTATAATTTTTTTAGGCAAACCGAATTCACCGGAGACTATCCGACGGGTCAATACCCACCCCAACGACCCGGTCCCGCCGGCGATAAGAATTGTTTTATTAGTTAGAAGTTTTCTTTTCATATATATGGCGATTATACATCTCGCTGACAATCTCCTCCCACTTAGGCGCAAGATACCCCGTTTTCTTCCTAAATTTCTCAGAATTTAGTGAACGATCGCAAACCGGCTTACTGGCAGAAATGATCTTAATTTTCTTTTTATATTTCCTTCCTATCAGGCATAGGAGGTCATACTTGGATATTTTTTTAGAGGAAACATTAAGCAAACCGGAAATTTTCGGGTTAGGTAATATAAAATCAAAAATCACACGGGCAAATTCATTTGTAGATAGTCCAGTAAAAAAAACATTTTTAAAGCCTTTAATCGGATTTTTTTGTGACAAAAACCATTCCAATAGCCCCCGTTTTCCCTTTAACTCATGCCCAATAAGAGATGTTCTGATCGTAACGGAGTTATCACCGCTAACTTCTCCAAGAAGTTTTGAAAGTCCGTACAATTCATTCGGATCAGTAAAGTCGGATTCGGAATAGTTCCCGCTTTTTCCGCTAAAAACACAGTCGGTACTTATGTGCACTAGCCTAGCATTATATTTTCTGGATAATCTTGCAATCTTGTGGGGAAAGAGCGAATTTATATAAATGGCCTTTTCCGGATCTTTAGATTCGGGAAGTTGTTTAACTAGACCTATACAATTAATGATTACGTTTGGCTTAATATTCGCAAAATGTTTTTCAAAAGTATCCAAATCATACGCATCCACATCGGGCATAATACTGCCAAGAAGACTTCTTTTGAACCTTCTTTTTAACGCATCTGTTTTTCTTACTGTTCCAAAAATATCTAAACCGGTCAATTTCCCATGAATATATACTCGGTGCCCCAACATTCCGTCAGCGCCCAAAACCAAAATTTTCATTTGGGCAATTATCGCACTGTTTTAAAATCTTATCAATCGCTCTATTCAAATCAATTTGTTATAATCCGCGTAATGAACAAACAGAAAGACTTATGGGAGCAACTGGCCCAAGAAAACTCCAAATATTACATTAATTCCGATTTCGGCAAAGATATAACAGAAAAACAATTTAAGCAAAGCGGTGCCGAATCATACAAACAATTAATTACCGAAGATCCTCTAATCAAAAAGGGCACAACGATTCTTGATTTTGGTTGTGGTACGGGCCGGCTTACAGAATTTATGCCGAAAGACTTTAAAAGAGTCTATGGGGTAGATATTTCAAAAACAATGATCAAGGAAGCTTGTGTCCGACTTGCTGATTTAGACAATATTTATTTAAAGGAAATCGACGGAAGCCATATTCCCCTACCGGAGACTAGCGTCGAAACTGTTTTTTCTTACTTAGTTTTTCAACACATAAAAGATCCGGAAATGATTAAGCAAGCTTATTCTGAAATTTATAGAATTCTTTCTTTTGGCGGCATTTTTAAAGTCCTTATGAGAAGCGACAAGCCAAAAAGAATAAATCACTGGTCAAGCGGGGTTACCTACACGCCGGAAGAAATTGCCCAAGTCTATGAAAAAATAGGGTTTATTCCTATAAAAATTGATTTTATTGGTGAGTCTGCCTACTGGCTTTGGCTTCAAAAGCCGGTCGCGCAAGAGGTTTCTAGGGTAAACTGGGAAAAAGGCAAAAAAATAACTCTTCTTCATTACAGGCGAAAACTATATTGGAAAAATAAAGCACACAATCGCCCGGATATTTATCTTCCCGATTATTTTGACGAAATGATTGGAGACAAAAAAGAGGTAAAAATTGCTGAACTGGGATCCGGAATGTTTTGCACAATCGGCTCACTTTGGAAAACCGCTAAGGTAGAAATTTATGCATCCGATGCGCTTGCCGCAAGCTTTGAAGAAATCCTCAAAAAGGAAAATATCAAATCCTTTATCCCTATTACCTATGAAGATATGACAAACTTGTCTTATCCAGATAACTTTTTTGATATTGTTCACTGCCGTAACGCCCTGGATCATAGTTTAAATCCAGTAAGAGAGATTATGGAAATGTATCGCGTCGTAAAACCGGGAGGCTATATTTATTTAAGACACTTTGTCAATGCCGGAGAAAGTCTGGGTTATTCGGGATTGCACTTTTGGAATATTAATCTTGATGAAAACGGAAATTTTATTATTTGGAATAAAGAAAAATATTTTAACATAAATAATTACCTTCCCGGCTTTAAATCGGTCAAAAAAACTGAACTTGATAATGAAAATGATAATATGGTAGTTTCTAAACTGCAAAAAATATGAAAAAATCACCATCTGATACATTAGAATTCATACTAAAAAGGTGGAATATCGCTCCTTCCCGTAGAAATCCTATTGAAATCCCAAATATAGACAGATGGGATTTGGCAAAACTGTTTTTTGAGCTTGATATGAATCTGGGTGCCGAAATTGGGGTCCTTTTTGGTAGATACTCAAAGATTCTCTGCGAGACAAACCCAAAATTAAAACTTTTTAGTATTGATCCTTGGCAAAAATATAATGAGTATAAAGATTTAAAAACCCAAAAAGATTTTGATGATCTCTATGAAAAAACTAAGACAAACTTGGCACAGTTTAACTGCAAGATTATTAGAAAAAAAGCATGGATGCTGTTAAAAATTTCCCGGACAATTTCCTTGATTTTGTGTATATCGATGGCAACCACGAGTTTGCATCCGAAACTAATGACATTTGCGAATGGTCAAAAAAGGTTAGATTCGGAGGCATTATATCCGGACACGACTACCTCCACTATCGCCAAAGATCATATAGTCACAGTTATGAGGTGGTTAATGCCTATACTGGTGCTTACCGGATTACCCCTTGGTTTGTCACAGAAAGAAGTATTAAAGATCCGATAAGATCTTGGTTTTGGATTAAAAGTTAAAATATGACAAATTATGATTTAAGCATATTAATACCTGCCCGAAACGAGATGTTTTTGTGTAAAACAATTGAAAATATTTTAGAAAACATCAAAGGAAATACTGAAGTTATTGCCGTATTGGATGGTTACTGGCCGGATCCTTCAATCCCCCAACATGAGAGGGTGACAATCATTCACCACAGTGAAAGTATCGGTCAAAGGGCGGCGACAAACGAGGCGGCCCGTGTTTCAAAGGCTAAATATTTAATGAAGTGTGATGCTCATTGTGCGTTTGATCAGGGATTTGACGTCAAAATGATAGCCGAAATGCATGACGATTGGACAATGGTTCCTCTCATGAAAAACCTTCATGCATTTGATTGGGTATGCCCCAATGGCCACAGACGCTACCAGGGTCCCTCCGGACCTTGCAGCGAGTGTGGTAAACCCACCCAAAGGGATATTCTCTGGCACGCAAAGGACAGCCCAAAAAGTGTTTCATATTGTTTTGATTCAACCCCCCATTTTCAGTATTTTGGAGATTATACAAAACGGCCCGAAGGACAGGGCGACATTACCGAAACCATGTCTTTGCAGGGCAGTTGTTGGATGTTGACCAGAGAAAAATACTGGGAACTTAATATCTGCGACGAGAACTTTGGCGGTTGGGGATCCCAAGGAATAGAGGTTGCCGTAAAAACCTGGCTATCGGGGGGACGGGTTATGGTTAATAAAAAAACTTGGTATGCCCACATGTTTCGGACCCAGGGAGGAGATTTCAGCTTCCCGTATCCGATGTCTGGAAGGGATCAAGAAAATGCAAAAACCTTCGCCAGAGATTTATTTTTCAACAACAAATGGGAAAAGCAAATTCACCCTCTTTCCTGGCTGGTAAAAAGGTTCTGGCCCGTAAAGGGATGGAAGCAGGAAGAACTTGATAACCTTATGGCAAATGAGTTAAAGTCCCCAAGTAAGAAAACCATGATTATATACGAGGCCAAAAAAGAACAAAAGGAGAAAAATGAAGCCACTAAAGGCATCATTTATTATACCGACAATCAACTGAAACTTAAAATCGCCCACAGAGTTCAGAGACAACTTAAAAAAATCAGTGAAACCAAACACATCCCCATAGTCAGCGCCTCACTCAAGAAAATGGACTTTGGTACAAAAAACATTCATTTTCCCCAACTGAAAAGGGGTTATCTGACTATGTCTAAGCAAATCTTAGGGGCTTTGGAAAATAGTACCGCCGAAATAATTTTCTTTACCGAACACGATGTATATTATAGCGAGAAACATTTTGACTTCATCCCCCCACGTAAGGATGTCTTTTATTATAATGTGAACGTGTGGAGGACCCGACTAGAGGATGGTCATTCAGTAAAAACTAATGATTGTAGACAACTAAGCGGTTTGTGCGCCTATCGGGATTTGTTCCTCGAACATTATAAAAAGAGAGTAAAAATGCTAGAGGATGCTCAAGGTACCATGTCTGATAAAGAGTTTGGTAAATATGTACGCGGATTAGGTTTTGAACCAGGCACACATAATAGAGCTTTCAGGGTTGATGACTATAAATCTGAAGCCTATGAGTCAAGAGTTCCGAATATTGACATCCGACACGAAGGTACGCTTACCCCCAGCCGGTGGAACAAGAATCAATTTAGAAATCAGCGCTTCACCGAAGGGTGGACGGAATCTGAAGGACAAATTCCAGGATGGGGCGATATTAAACCGATATTAAACTTAATGAAATGATTAAATCTGGAATATATATCATTCGAAACAAGCAAGACAAAAAATTTTATATTGGGTCGGCTGTTAATATCGAAAAACGGTTTTCTGAACATATATGGGCGCTAAATAAAGGTATTCATAATAATATTCATCTACAGCGAGCATGGTCAAGGTATGGTCAAAATAGTTTTTCTTTCGAGACATTTTTCCGATGTAAAGTAATAGAGTTAATCTTTTTTGAACAACTTACGATAGACAGCTTATCGCAAAAATACGGATGGACAAACCTCTATAACTTATGTCCCACGGCTGGATCAACCTTGGGAAGGCTACATACTCTTCAAACAAAGATTAAAATAGGATTGAAAAGTAGAGGAAAAAACATCGGAAGAAAACATTCAAAAGAAGAATTAATAAAAATGTCAAAAGCTCAAAAGGGTAGAATAATTACTAAAGAACATAGAATAAAATTAAGTGAAGCACATAAGGGTAAGAAGTTGCCACCATTTACGAAAGAGCACAAGACAAAAATAAGTATGGCAAATAAAGGACATAAAGTATCAGCTAAGACGAGAAGGAAACTAAGTATTATTAATAAAGGAAAAGTCCTTTCGGCAGAAACAAGAAAGAAAATTGGAGACGCTTTTAGAGGAAAGCCTGGGACGAGATTGGGAATCAAAAATAAAGTTCAAGGTCCCCAAATGGAAAAAGTTAGTTTCGAAATCAGAAATTTACCGAGGGTTGGATTGAATCCGATACCGAAATTCCAGGATGGGGATTATCCGCTGAAATCGTTAAAAAGATTAATTAATGAATAATAAAATAGTGCAATTTAAAAGATGTTTGGTAACAGGAGGAGCGGGGTTTATCGGCAGTCACTTAACCAAAAGGCTTCTTCGTGAAGGTTATAAAATAACAGTCGTTGATGATTTATCGGAAGGTAAATGGGAGAACTTACCAAAACATAAAAACTTGAGAAAATTTAAAAGGTCGATTCTTGAAAACATGAGTCCATTTGTTAAGGGTCAGGATACCATCTTTCACCTGGCTGCCCTTCCCAGATTGCAAAGATCAGTTGTCCAACCTTGGGAAACCCACATGGTAAACGTTGACGGAACACTCAATCTTCTAATGGAGGCAAAAAAACACAAAGTAAAAAAGTTTATTTTTGCCTCAAGTTCATCGGTTTACGGCAATAATAAAACTCCATTTAAAGAAGAAATGGCCCCCAATCCCCTTGTTCCGTACTCTTTACATAAAATAATTGGGGAAAACTACTGTAATATTTTTTCCTCTCTCTGGGGTCTAGAAACCATATCCCTTAGATTTTTCAGTGTCTATGGACCAGGAATGAATCCAAACAGTCCATACGCTTTGGTTTTACCAAAATTTATCAAGATGCTTTCCCAAGGAAAATCTCCAACAATCTACGGTGACGGAACTCACTGCCGAGATTTTACCTATATTGATGATGTGGTTGAAGCAATTTTACTGGCTGCTAAATCCAATTTATCAGGGGAAATAATCAATATCGGCGCGGGTCAGGGTATCTCGATAAATAAAGTTGTCAGAACCTTAAATAATCTTTTAGGCAAGAGTATTAAACCCATTTATAGACCCGAGATTTGCGAACCAAAGATAACCCTGGCCTCAAATGCTAAAGCCAAAAAACTTTTAGGCTGGAGGCCGAAAGTCAAATTTGAGGATGGATTAAAAATTGTCGTTAAGGAGGCAGTTGGTTCAATCCAAGAATATGAATAAAAAATCAAAAAAACTTATCCCCAACTATATACCCTTCGTTCCTAAAGAATCAATCGATAACGCAGTAGCAACTCTTAAAACCAATTGGATTGGGGGCGATGGACCGAAAGTCAAAGAATTCGAAGTTGAAATTGCTAAAATTATTAAAAACAAAAATGTCTTTGCCGTCAGTAGCGGTACGGCTGCACTTCAAATGGCTTTGCGTCTCTCCAGAGTTGCGGGTGGTGAGGTCGTAAGTTCTCCAATGACCTGTTTTGCCACAAACGCGGCAATTGTCAATGAAGGGGGAATTCCTGTTTGGGCTGATATTGATCCTACTACCGGAAATATTGACCCTAATGATATCGCCAAAAAAATTACTAAGAGGACCAGGGCCATTATGGTTGTTCATTGGGGCGGAGCGCCAGCCGAGATCGATACTATCAATAGGATAGCGGCAATTTATAAAATACCTGTAATCGAAGACGCGGCCCAGGCTTTGGGAAGCGAATACGCAGGGAAACCAATCGGAACTCACTCTGATTTTGTAGCTTTCAGTACTCAAGCGATTAAAATCATTAACACTATCGACGGTGGTCTTTTAGCTACCAAGAAAAAAATTGACACCAAAAGAGGAAAAATTTTGCGCTGGTATGGTATAGACAGAGAGAGAAGAACTTGGGATAAACATTTTACTTTATGGAAATACCCAATCAGAGAAATTGGTTATAAAGCACAAATGACCGATGTAAACGCAGCCATAGGTCTGGGACAAATACCGTATTTCAAAAATATATTAACACAACGAAGAAAAAACGCTCTTCTTTATGAAAAAGCTTTAAAAGAAAGTAAATCAATTAGATTTCAAAAAATATTGCCCGAGGCAGAATCAAATTATTGGATGTTTACGGTTTTATGCAAAGATGCAAAAACCAAAAAACTTCTCTGGGAAAAAATGAGAAAAATATCCGTCAAAATCGAACAGGCTCATACAAGAAATGATATATATCCTGTTTTTAGAAGATATAGAAAAGAAAAACTTCAGGGCGTCACTTATTTCAATGAACATCATGTTATAGTTCCCGTCGGACATTGGGTAGACAGCAAAATGTCCAATGCTATTGCAAATGTCCTCAGCGGGTTCTGATTTTTTTGATTAAATTACGGGTTATAATGGAGATTGACAATTGCCGTATTCCAATACGGCCGTTGTTGGTGGTTTAAAATGTTGAAACTCAATCTTGGCTGCGGAAAGGAACATAAAAAGGGGTATGTAAATATAGATATCCAAGAACCCTGTGGCTTGAAACATGATCTAAGAACTCCACTTCCCTATCGGGACGGTTCCGTTGATGAAATATTTAGCGAGGGCTTTATTTGGTTACTTTCAATGAAGGAATGGAAAAATCTCAAAAGAGAAATTGGACGGGTTTTAAAACCCAAGGGAAAATTGGGAATAACTTTCTTGGATTTTGAATATATCCTCAAGGCATTCTTGGAAAATAAAGACGGTCAAAGGTGGGGCTGGTGGTGGCAGACAATATTCTCAAGTCAGGAAAACGAATATGAATTTTCTAAAAACGGATTTACCTATGACAAGCTTGTTTCCGATTTGGAAAAAGAGGGTTTTGAAAATTTTAAAAAGGAGGTTCTTAGTCATCCCGAATATGTTCATTTGATTTGTTACAAAAAATGAAAAATATGCAACTGGGGATAACAACATTACAAAAAAATCGGGCTCCGTGGATAAAAGAATGGATCGTCTTCCATTATCTTGTTGGTTTCAGAAAATTTTATATATTTACTCATAATTGCAACGATAATACCCAGGATATTCTTAAAAAACTTAAGAAAAATATTGACATTAAAATTATAAATTTCGATGGTGATTTCGATGCTCCCCAATTGAAAGCTTTTGAGTATTCTTGCGATAACTTTTTAAAAGAAGTGGATTGGATGGCCTTTTTAGACGGCGATGAATTTCTTTTTCCAACCAAGGATGAGACATTGGAAAAACCCCTACTTGAGTATTCAGACAAAAAGTTGTCCGCACTAGGAGTCTACTGGGTCTGTTTTGGAAGCAGTTATCATATTAAAGAACCGAAGGGGCCGATTATTAAGAATTTCCAAAAACGGCCCGCAATTGATTTTATAAACAATAAACACATAAAAAGTATTGTCAGAGGAAAGGTTTCTGACCGTGTTAGCGTTGGAGAAAATGCGCATCTTTTTAAAACCAAATGGGGAACTTTTGATGAAAAATTAAGGGCAATTAAATCCGGTTTTACTTCCTATAGCCCTTCCTACGAAAAACTAAGGATTAATCATTATGTTTGTCAGAGCAGATCCTATTTTTCTAATTTTAAAAAACATAGTGGTGCAGCCGATGGCAGTAGAAATCATGTTCGATCGGAAGATTGGTGGAAAGAACACGATTTAAATCAAGTTACCGATAATTCGATGGATAGATTCGTCAAACCATTAGAAAATTTATTAAACAAATTATGAAAATATTAATTGGTACACCCATTCATGAATCTAAGGATTATTGCATGAAAAAATGGCTTAAAAATGTTTCTGACTTAAGAAATGCCACTCCTGCGGATTTTTTGATGATAGATAACTCCCCCGACAGACTATATGTCAAAAAGGTTAAGGAATATTGTCATGAACTGGGTATTAAAAACTACAGTATTAAGCATATAAATATCGATCAAAAAAATGAAATTGAACCAATGTCTGGAGAAAAAATACACCAAAGAGTAGCCATTGCCAGAGAACCCATAAGGAAAGAGATTCTTTCGAAAAATTACGATGCTTGGTTTTCTTGGGAATGCGATCAGATTATACCCAACAATGCTTTGGATAAACTGATAGAGGTTATGAAATCGGGAAATTATCAAATGATTAATCATAATGGTTGGTCCAGAGACGAACCCAAAACACCAAATACGGATCTTGGTGTTTCACTTGTTTCAAAAAATTGTCTTAAAGACTTTAGTTTTCTAGAAAGACCAAAAGACGATGCCAATAAATCCGATAGTTGGGTTAATTTCAACTCCTGGTTTAAAAAAAGGGTTATTAACAAAGGAGGAGGATTTATTGAAGTTTATGGAATAATTAATCCCATTTACCATATATAGCAAAATGAAAATATTAATTGGTACACCCATAAACGAAATTAAAGATTATTGTATGGAACGCTGGCTTAAAAATGTCAAAGAGCTTAAATATCCGGCAGATTTATTAATGGTTGATAATTCCCCAAATACGGATTACGTAGAAAAAATAAAAAAATACTGCAAAAAAATCGGAATAGACAATTATCAAATAAAACATTTGGAAATTGCAGAACATCAGCCTGCAGGAGAAAAAATTGGAAGATCAAGAGAGATAATTCGACAGGAAATTCTTTCTAAAAATTACGATGCTTGGTTTTCTTGGGAATGCGATCAGATTATACCCAACGATGCTTTGGATAAATTAATTGAAGTTATAAAATCTGGAAATTACCAGATGATAAGTCATAATACATGGGCAAGAAAAATCACAGGAGAATTTAACGCAAATTTCGGCTGTTCCTTAATTAAGAAAGAGATTTTGGAAAAATACGGATTCTTGCTCGAATATCCAAACATGCCTAACTGTTGGCACGGAGGGGAAATATGGTTTAAAAAACAAATCCTTGAAGGGGGGGGAAATTATATTGAACTTTTTGGGATTATCAAACCTATTTATCATTTGGATAAATAGTATTTAGGTTTAAAAATGTCATTATTTTATCTAACCAACTCAAGCGCAACCGCAACCCCCACAACCTGGCATGGAGCGTGGGATTCAACAACGTCTGCAGTAACACGACTTTTGGGTGAATCTCCAAGTGGAACTGGTCCTACAAGCATAGCCATCGCAGAAGCAAGCAGTACCAGTAATTACGATGTGGCTTTAGGTAGATGGATTTCAGAACCTTTGAATGCAGCAACCACATTTACTTCCGGCAGCCACACTTGGACAGCTATATTCGGAGCCTTAGAGTCAAGCATAGATGCAAATGATTTAGGACATGCGTATATTTGGATTTGGCAAACAGGAACTGCAGATACATCTAGGGGAAATTTAGTTGTTGACCAGATTGCGTCAAATGAATTTGGGGCAACTGCTGTAGGTTATGAATTTAATAATTCCGCCACAAATGCTCTTTCTGCATCGGTATCAGCCCAGGAAGGAGATAGAATTGTTGTCGAATTTGGGTATCAGGCACAAAATACAAGTACAACTTCCTACACAGGAACAATGTGGTATGGAGGAACAAATGGAGATTTGACAGAAGGTGGAGACGAAACTTCTCTTTCGGGTTGGATATCTTTTTCAAATACCATTATTAGTGCCTCACTTTCCGCATCTCCAAGTGCAAGTCCATCCATATCTATTTCCGCATCTCCAAGTGCAAGTCCATCCATATCTATTTCCGCATCTCCTTCGGTAAGCCCTAGTGTCTCGGAATCTGCTTCTCCATCTATAAGTGAAAGTGCATCTCCTTCGGCTAGTCCAAGTATGTCGATTAGTGCAAGTCCGTCTGTTTCTCCTAGTGTTTCGGAATCAGCTTCTCCGTCTATTTCACCATCTGTATCTTTAAGTGCATCTCCATCAATGTCTCCTTCTGTAAGTATTAGTGCATCTCCATCTGTGTCACCTTCCGTTTCTCTTTCCGCAAGTCCGAGTGTTTCGGAATCAGCTTCTCCGTCTGTTTCTGAATCATTGTCGCCATCGATTTCTCCCAGTATTTCTGTATCCTCATCTCCTTCAATTAGCCCATCAGTATCTTTAAGCGCCAGTCCGTCGATTTCTCC
>CAZOUV010000002.1:107184-110533 GCA_964583105.1 uncultured Gammaproteobacteria bacterium | reverse complement strand
AACGTGATATATAAAAACTTCTAAATATTACCTCCTGAATCGGTGCAGAAATAAAAATCGCATACAAATAGTTAGACATTATGGGTTTTTTACTAATGTCATCAACCAATTCCCTTATAAAGAAAAATGTTGAATCCCAGCCCAGTGGAACGGCCATGAACATAATTGCCAAAACCAAAAGAGTGGGAAGCATTATGGAACGAAGTGCTACTTTAAAATTATTAAAGGTTAACCCCAGGGTTCTGTGATTTATCTTTTCGGAAATTATGAAATAAAAAAAATAGATAAGCCCTATTGTCATAAGTAAAGTTCTGTAATAAAGAAGCTGTGGAAGAAATTCAAAAAGAATAAGTGGGAAAAAAACAAGAAATATGGTTTCGACAAGTAGGAACAACTTACTTTCAAACAGGCGGTCTGCAAAATTTAAAGATCTTTTTGTCACAATTTATAATACCATTTTTAAAGGAGAGCTTTTAGAAGCGCTTCACGGATATTTTTCCCCGAAAACCAACTTTTCAAAAAAACTACAGCACGCTTGTTTCTGTTCCACTCCTGAAGATAATACTTATTTACGTGACCCCCTTTTTTAAATAAGACATCTGCTAATTCAATTACTGAAAGTTTGGTGTATATGCAGTAATTATATCACCTATATTTTTAAAAACTCGAGAAGTTTATATACCAAAGAGGTGGATCATCCTTTTACCTTCAAAACCGACAAAGTTCAAGAATACACTCAAGTTCTAAGAAAACCCAAACTATAAACACTTGTAAGTTATTGTTTATACATTTTTATTTGGATATAACTAGTAACCTAAAACGGTTTCAAATTTTATTTACAATAAATTTCGTTTCAAAATTGAATATTATTGAAGAGCAACCTATCTCCCGTTTCAAAATTATTGAAGCGATGAAAATTATGAAATTATATAAGGCAGATTAATCTTTTTGCACAATGAGCAAAGATCTGTCATTACCCACAGGACCTTGTTTTTTAAGAGTAGCTTTTCTTCCGGATTTGTTTCCGAATTTTCTTTGAAATTCTTCCTTTAGCCATTTTTGCATCCTCGTTCTTAATTTATCTTCATATGTTGAAAGGGTTCTTGATTCTTCTCTTTCATCACTCCAGTGGTACTTCCTTTCAGTCAAATCTGAGGATTTTTCGTTTTGAAAAAAAAATGTAGCACTCTTTGTGCCATTATTTTCCCAGGCAAAAACTGTGGGATAAAATCCGAAACAAAAATACTCGGCAAGATCACTGTCTTCACTATTTTCTAAAATTTTAGATGCTATTTGTTTATATCTCTCTTCAACATCATTATTATCTATAAGCCAGTTTAACTCTTTAATAATTGCTGCTTTATAATCGGGGTTTTCGTTAAGAATAAGAATTGATTCTTTTAGAACAGCTTCTTTGATCTCGCCAACAGTAATAACATGTTTTTCCAACCACTTTATTTTTTCTTCTCTTTCGTTTCCGGTCAAATCTTTTAAATATAAATCGTTCATTTTTGATTCAGTTTTATCATATGGAACTAAAATAAGAAATTCTTCACCTAAAGGTAGTACTGCCGGATTTTCGTCCGATTCTTGATCATATAATTTCAAACCAGAATTCCCCTGGTCATAGAAACGAAATTTAGAAAGAGTATCCCAAGCATTAAAAACAACCCCACATGAGGATGACCAATAAACACCATAAAGTGAGGTAAATATTGCATTAGGTTCGGTATAACCGGCCTGTGTTGCAACATTACTTCCTTTTTCATTAAGAAGTGCACCGCCACTACGCATCCTTGCTATTCCAGGTGACAAGATACCTTCCTTCAAAATCTGTACAAAAGATTCAACGCTTCTTTTATCGGTATATAAAAGAAGATCTGTTGAATCAATTGATCTCCCTCTCCTTGTCTCAATCAAAATACTTGGTTTATTAGCAACACTGTCTTGAAGATTGTTGCCTTCAGTATTTTCCATATAACCAACTGCAGTATAGATAAACTGAAATGCTATTACAATAATCTGAAATTAACAGAAATAATACATTTATGCTGAAGGGGATATTTTTAAATCTTCAAAAATTCAAGAAGTTTGTATACCAAAAAAGCAGGCCAGACAATTGCTTTTAAAACTCCCAAAAAACCTTGACCAAAACTGTGAGCATGACTTATAAAATAAATCAAAGCTCCGATAAACCCTAAACCATATACTGCTTGTGCACTATTATTCATATTTTTCCATTTTCCCACAACTTCAGTTTATCACAAACCATCTACAAATTTGCTGAGCTTTATGGTCAAGATCCTTCCATACCCATAACCAAAAATAATGCTTTAATCTTTCTTGTCTAAAATTCTATGGTAAAACTCATATTTTTTTTCTCTTGATATCCCCCGAATGATTTTCCGTTCATAGATTCTTTCAATTTTTCATATTCTTTGAGCAAATCAAAGTTATTGTTAAGTATTTCAAAAACTCTGATCTGCTTTTGCATTGTTTCGGATTCTTTTAAGGTAAGATAAAACTCAACGTCAAACCCCATTTTCTTAAATTTCCATTCACAAAATGTTTCGTGTCTAGACAAAGGTTTTCCAAACAATTTTATTAAACCCGGAAGAAATTTACTGAAATTTTTAGGGTTAGAAAAAGTATAAATATCGATGTCGTTTTGCCCAGAAATTTTCAGGGCTGAGGCACCCATATGTTTTACTTCCAAATCAGGATAAATATTTTTTACGGATTGGATTAGCTTTTCAGTAATTTTACCAACCCTCGGGTTATAAGGAAAAATATGAACTGTTTTATCTGAAGGAATTTTACTCAGATAATCTCTCTCGTCAGGTGTAAACATGAGCTATTTTAACATACACTTTTTGTGCAACGAGTACTTAAAACCAAGCTGAGTAGTATTGTCTTGGACCATTCGAGCCCATAACTATTTTATCTAGATATGTCCACACTTGAGGCCAAACGAGACAATGGGGGAAGAATATTATGTGAATGTGTTTGATAAAAAATTAATTTCCTCTGTCCAAAGACCTCCGGGAACACTGTTGCAGGATTGCATGGCATACTTGATGCTTTCTTCGTTATATCCACCGCCGCCGCGTTGGTAATGCCATGTTATTTGATCACTTTCTGATTCAGGATTTATTCTGCATCCGCTCATAACCTGATCGGGGCAGCCGTTTTTTGAGTAGATACCATCTTGGCAAACCATATTAATAATCTCCTCATTCCAATACGATCCCAAGTACTCCACACAAGTGCTGGCTTCATTTATCATGTCACAGGAACCTTTCAAGATTTTTTCCGTTTCTACCTCGTTAGGAAGAAGATCTTCCGTTTC
>CAZOUV010000002.1:23955-107084 GCA_964583105.1 uncultured Gammaproteobacteria bacterium | reverse complement strand
AAGTTGGTATTAAGAAGCGAAATATAGACGTCACCGATCTTTTTAACAGTAATATTTGACTGATTTCTATACTTATTTTCGTATTCGGATTGATTACTCCAATGTTCTATAACCAAATCGTATGACTGTCCTCCCCCATAAATTAGGACAATACCGTTCGGATAACCATAAAGATTGTTGGTGTCGTCCAAAGCTTTGTATTTGGGAGGGAAGGAAATTTCAAAACCATACTTTTCATTACTGTAAGTTTTCCAATCGGAAGGAATGTTTGAAGTTGAAACTGGTGTGGAAATAGGTGTGGGAGAAATGGGTGATGTTTTATCCGTACTGTTTTGAGTTTGGGTTTCTTGGGGATAAGAGACTTTCTTTTGTTGTGTACCGTAATAGTAGGCAAAAGCCACACTGACTATTATCAATAAAACAATGAGTAGTGCATAGATAACACCCTTTTTCATTTATATCTTTATTATCTCACAAATAAATACGAATATAAATTAACACATAGTATTAAAAAAATATTTGGTTGCGAACCGTGGACAAATTTCGAACCTATTTCACCAAGCCTTTACTAACACAACTATCATTAGAGATAATACAACTGTCGCCAAAATAACCAATCCCCACACTAACATATTTTTCTTCTTTTCGGATAACTTATTCTTTCTTGATAACAAAATTGAAGGGGCAAATACAAAGAAAAACAAAAACGGAAGAATTGATGAATCATCACTCACACCACTTTTTGGTAAACCCGACCGATTACCCAAAACAAGAAACTGCAAAAGCAAGAATATAACCTGAAAAACAATTAAAACCGTAAGTATATAAATTGCTAATTTCTTGTTTTTTAGTAATCCTTTCATACTTTTATACTAACAAATCGCAGGTTATCAAATCAAGCTGAACACCTGGGACTATATTAGAACTTTTTACGATAAAGGCAAAGTTATAAATCGACTTGACTAACCACCATCATCGGCACCTTCGTTGTATTCCATATCTAATAATATCACGTCGGTGTTGAGGCTAAAAGCTGGACGTTTCGGTCTAGGCCATTTAAGGCCTATAAGTAGGAAAGTGTATTGTACAATTACAAGTGCACAATACAACCTTCTCGGGTTGTCCCGTAAGATAACTTTCTATAACATTTACAACATGCTCATTTGTCACAGTAGTTTCCAAATCCACTTTTTTGGCCAGATCAGCTTCCTTTTTTATAAATGCGAGGCGCTCATTATGATATTTGTGTCCACACCCACTACAAGGAGTTATCGAGACTCCGGATCCAAATTCTGTCCACGCCCCATCGGGTAATTGGACTGTTATTTTGCCTGTTTTACAATAAATTTCTCTCATTTTGCTGCGGGTCAGGGATTCGAACCCCGATAGGCAGATCCAGAATCTGCAGTCCTGCCGTTAGACGAACCCGCAATATATGGCTATTTTACCACAAAAAGACCTATTTACCTTTAATAAGTTGAAGTATTTCTGTTTTTAATTTCTCCATCTCTATTTTTAAAAACTCCTCAATATCTTCCCCTATGGTTTCCGTCAGAAAAGTTAATATTCCTTCATCGTGGGGAGATTTTTCGAACCTTTTTAAAAACGTATCATGTTTCTCTTTTGGAAGCTTACCAAGTAAAAGATCAAAAACCTTGTGGTTTATAATTTCTTCAATCTGCTCCCAGAGTTCCTCTTTTTCTTCAGGAGTTTTTGCAATGTTTTTAATTTCGGTTTCGACCTCTTCAAAAATTATTAATCGATCGTAAAAAATTTTACTCATATTTCTTTTAATGCCAAATTTGATAGATTTAGTTTATTATAGTCTACCGGTCCCAAAGGAACTTTATTTTCCGGATCATCTACAAAAAATATTATTACGGGACCTTTTTTATATCTTGGTCCTCCCAAATATTCCATAACCTCAGGGGAACCCCCAAAATGTTTTCCTGTCCATGCAGCTGGTCCTGAATCTGCAATTGCGGCAACAACCGCATTTCCGTTATCGGTATTGACTATTAATACCTTTCTGTATTTATACCACTCTCTTAAATATCTTGATCTTTTGTTCCAGTCGGGAAGATATAAGGTCTGAACCACCGCATACCACTTTTCAGTTTCTTCAAGGCTTTTTGAAAGTTTTTCTCTTGAGAAAGCAAAATATCCCCATGCTCCAAGCCCCGGAGCCATCCCTTCGTCTCCTACCGAAATTTTGGGGTGATTTACAATTGTATCCCCGGGATATCTTGCCAAATGCTGCTCCGCACCAATATATCCGTATGTGGTATTAAGATGCTCCCCCTCCAGAGTCGCCCTCGTTTTTACACCCATTATTTTTTCAAAAACCTGTTCCAATTTCTTTTCTTCGGAGGTATCCAGTGGTCTTGGTTTTTGAGGAAGAACCTGTTTTACAAGATCTATTAATAGTTTCTGGGGGATATCACTAGCACTATTTCCCGTCGTATCTTTAATAGATGAAATAATTTCCGATATGGGCAAAATGTCTTTAATCTGGGCAGGAAGACTAAATAATAAAGTTCCTGTTAATGCCCCTGCTCCAATTATTTTTGCGGAGTGTTCTCTGATTTTTCCCAAATCAATTCCTCTTTCGGAAAGAAACTTATTTACCTCGGGAAATTTTTGATAGAAGGATTCTCTTGCCTCAAGACTCTTTAGTTTGAGTTTATTTCTAAGAAATTCCGCATCTATTTTGTCTCTGTTAATACTTTGGTAGGTCATTGCGGCAGGTTTTTTCATTTTATTTAAGTATTTCTTTTAATCTTTCTATTGATTCTTCTTTACCCAAAATTTCAATGGATTCATTAATCGGAGGAGTAAATTTACTTCCCGTAATTGCAACTCTCAGATCCATAAAAAAATCTCCCGTCTTAAATTCAAGTTTATTGGGTATTTCATCCAAGGGAATATTGTTTTTCAAAGCCTCAATTGCCTTGGAAAGATGTTCTTTGTAATTTTTTCCTAAAAGACTTTTGTCCACATTTTTTCTTTCAAAGAAAAATCCGGCAAAGTTGTAAAAATCCGAAAGCTTGACAATTCTTTCTTTAATAAGGGGAACTATTTTCGGAAGTAAATCCGTATCGGTATTTTCAGGAAGGAAATCTTCTTTAAGAAGCTTTATTATTTCCCCATCTTTTTTTTGTCTTAAATAATACCCATTAAACCAATCGAGTTTATTTTTATTAAACACCGGATTTGCTTTTTGAAAACCTGATGAATTAAATGCTTCAACAAAACCTTTTAAATCAAATATTTCCCTATTGTCTTTGGGGGCCCAACCCAAAAGAATCACGAAATTAAAAATTGCCTCGGGAAGATATCCTTCCTTAAGAAGTCCCTCAATGGAAGTACTTCCTTTTCTTTTCGAAAGCTTACCCCCTTCCGGATCAAGAATATCCGTAAGGTGACCTATTTGGGGAACTTTAAGACTAAGATACTTATAAACCAAAAGATGGATGGGGGTTGATGGCATCCAGTCGTGTCCTCTTAGGGCATGAGAAATTTTCATATCATTATCATCAACAACTACAGCCAAATGATATGTCGGATATCCATCGGATTTAAGAAGTGTTGCATCTCCCACAGTTGAGGTATCCCAGGATACCTCTTTTCCCAAAATGTAATCCTTAAAGGAAATTTGTTCTCCATCCGGAACTTTTAATTTAATAGCTCCAGTTTTTAGTTTTTTATCCCTACATGGATCTCTTAACTCTTTGGAGTATCCTTCTTTCTTAGCATTTTTGGCATTACATTGACAATAAAAAGCCTGACCGCTATCTACTAATTTTTCTGCAGCTTTTTTATACAAATCCAACCTTTGTGACTGAATATATTCTTCATCCCACTTAATTCCAAAAACATTAAGAAGTTTTTTAATCTCTTCAACTCCCCCCTCTTTTTCCCTTTTTTTGTCCGTATCTTCAATTCTCAAAACAAAATTACCACCCTCATGTTTAGCCAGGGCATATGCGTAAAAAGCCGTTCTTAAATTCCCTATATGCATCGATCCTGTGGGAGAAGGTGCAAAGCGTGTTCTTACTTTATCCATTTCCAGCTTTGATTTTAACATATATAATGAGTTGATGTCCTCCCTGACACAAACAGCAATCGTAACCAGAAAAATAATAAGATATGGGCTTTTTGCAATTGTTTTTTTAATTGTAGGAAGAATATTTCTAACCGGAATAATTTCTCTTTATAAAAAGATCTTTCCTGCTCCTCCACCTCCTCCAACCGTAGTTTTCGGAAAATTACCAAAACTTTCTTTTCCCGAAGTAGGGATTCCACAAGGAGTTTCTTTTACTCTTGAAACCGCAGACGGATCTTTACCTAAAATGCCTACTCAGGCAAAGGTATATTTCATGCCCAAACCGGCATCCAATCTTCTTTCTCTTTCGGCTGCTCAAAACAAATCCGAAAATCTAGGTTTTAATTTTGAAGGAGAGCAGCTATCACAAACTACCTACAAATTCAACCATAAATCCAGTCCGTCAAAACTTGAACTAAATATTGTATCCGGAGTTTTTTCCATTAGTTATGATCTGAAAAGCGACTCCGAACCTATTTCAGTACGACCGCCTATTTCGGAAATAGCTGCATCTCAGGTAAGATCATATCTTTCTTCAGCAGATCTTTTACCCGCAGATTTAACGGGAACAACCAGAGCCGAATATTTAAAACTTGATGACGGAAAATTTATTTCGGCCCTTTCTCAATCAGAAGCAAATTTGGTTAAGATCAATCTTTTTAGAAAAAACTATGACGAACTTCCTTCGGTTACCCCAAGCCCCAATGATGCTAACGTCTGGTTTATCGTAAGCGGAGTAAACAACCGCCAAAAACAAATTGTTGCTGCAGAATTTCATTACTTCGCAGTCGATGAAACTCAATTTTCAACCTATCCCATAAAAACAGCGGAAGAGGCATGGAAAGAATTCGGAGAAGGGAAAGTATTTACCGTAAGACCCGGAGAAAATAAAGAAGGGGATAATATAAAAATAAGAAAAATATATCTCGGCTATTTCGACTCAGGTATACAAATGGACTTTTTCCAACCAGTTTACGTGTTTGAAGGAGACAACGCCTACATGGCCTATCTTCCTGCGATAACTTCCGAATATTACAAGGATTAAGTCTGAGGAGGTTTTACCTCTTGCCATGAATAATTATTAAATATCCAATCTATAAGCTCCTTGGTTTCTCCAAACCTATCCTGACTCCCCAATACCGCAATCATAATTTTATGGCCATCTCTTTCAATATAGGTAACCAAATTTTCCCTGGCATTTTCAGTCCATCCCGTTTTAACCCCCAGCACACCCGGAACTTCCCTTAAAAGCTCATTTACATTTGCAAGCTTATGAACAAATTTACCGTCTGTACTTCTTACTGTTATTTCTTTAGTTCCTACAATTTCAGCAAAAACAGGATTTTTCATTGCGTATGTTGAAATCCTAATCAAATCCCTTGCGGTTGAAACTATGTTGTTTCCGTTTCCGTCAAGACCTGAAGGGTTTGTAAAATTTGTATTTTCTAAATATAACCTCTTTGCCATATTGTTCATTTCAACAATAAAAAAATCTCTGCCTTGAGGATAATAATTAGCTAGAGCTTCCGCTGCATCATTTGCAGAATAAACCAAAAGTCCGTACAAAAGATCAAAAACGGAAATTTTTTCCCCCTTCTTAAGTCCCATTTTTTGTCCTTCAATGGAAATACTCCCGATTTCAACGATTTCATCCATCTTAAAACTATCCAGCGCAACAAGAGCTGTAACTATTTTTGTCGTTGATGCGGGAAGTAGAGTTTTGTCAGCATCTTTTTCAAAAAGTGTAATTCCGGAATTTAAATCGACAGCCATTACCCCTTGAGCAGAAAAAATCGGAAAGGTTGCATTTTTAAAAATAACCGGATTGGAAGGATATTCCCTTCCAATCAAAGATCTGCTTATTTGCTCATATATTGTTCCGCTGGGGTTTAAGGCCAAAGCATAGGAAGCCGTAAAAACAAAACAAAACATCACAAAATACAAAAAGTAATTCTTTTTTATTAATAGATTTTTCATTCTTCGTTTTTTTCTGAAGAAAATCTCAAATCAACTCTTTCCATGTCTCTGGGAAAAAGTGAGGCCTCTCTGATGTTTCCTAAACTTAATATAAACATTGTTATTCTTTCGGCGCCAAAAGCAAATCCTCCCAAAGGGGGCATACCAAAACGAAAGGCCTGCAAATATAATTCGATTTTCTTGGGATCGATTTTCCATTTTTTGACATGATCCATAAGAAGATTGTAATCGTTTATTCTTCTTCCTCCGGTAAGCCATTCTCTCCCTCGTCCCAACAGATCAAATCCCTGATTAAATTCGGGGTTGTCGTCATCAGGATATGTATAGAAAGGTCTAAATTCCGTCAAGTAGTGAGAAATAAAAACAAGATCTGAATTATGTTCCTTTTTTGCCCAAGAGCAGATCTCTCTCTCGTCCTCGGGAGCCAAATCCTTTTCTTTTCTGCAATCCCTACCGGTCAGTTTATAAATAATTTCCTGAGATTCCCTCATCTTAAGAGTAGGAATTTTTTGGGAAACTTGAGGAATTTTTGCATCAAACATTTCCAATTCTTTTTGACATTTTTTTTCAACTTCATCAAGAATGAATTTAATAACATATTCTGCCGTATCCTTAACATCCAACCATGAATTAATAAATCCCATTTCCGCATCCAAGCTCACAAACTCCGTCAAATGACTGGTTGTTACACTGGGTTCAGCCCTAAATACTTTATTTACCGAAAAAACTCTTTCAAAAACACCCACCAAAAGGGATTTATAAAGCTGTGGGCTCTGGGAAAGATAGGCATCCTTTTCAAAATATCCGACTTTAAAAACTTCCGATCCTCCTTCGGGAACCGAGGGAATAATTGATGGCGACTGGAATTCGAAAAAATCCTTCTTTTTTAAAGCTTCTCTAAAAGAATCAATTACTACTTCCTGAACTTTAAATATTGCTTTTATTTTAGGATGTCTAAGAGTTAAACCCCTCCAGTCAAGAAGTGTGGGAAGTTCCAAGTTTAAAGACTCCTGCCCCATATCAAATGGCATCTCTTCGGCTTTAGAAAGAACGTTTACCTTTTTGCAGGAAACCTCAATTTTCCCGGTAGGAATTTTCTCGTTAACCATTTTTTCGGGTCTTTTCTGAACAATTCCTTCTATTTCAACAACATCCTGTGGCCGCAAAGAAGAAAGTTCTTTCCCCCCAACAACTTGAACAACCCCACTTCTATCTGTAAGATCCAAAAAAACAAGTTTTCCATGATCTCTTCGGGTAGCCACCCAACCTGCAATAAGTACTTTTTCTCCAGCTTTTTCCAATAAATCAGAAATCAAAGTTCTCTCCATGAACTCTATTGTAGATTTAATCATAAGACTTGACAAGAAGAGCCTAAATTGAGAAAATTAACTTGCTTAACTAGGCTGAACTCTATAAACCCCCCCAATTTGAGGAGGTTTTTTAGGTAATAGTATGGCAACACCAAGTCAATGTCCTGAATACGAAAAGTGTGGTTTTGTAGAATGGAGAAAACAAAGGCCAGACGGACACATGACTCCACTTCCAGAAGATGGTGACTGTGGTATTTCCGCAGAAACATGCGGAAGACGAAATCCGGCTATTCCAATTAATCCGATTACTCCCGGCCCGTATTTTAGATCAGAAATTGATATTACATTCCCAACAATAGATAACAAAAACAACAGGCCTAAAAAACGCTTGGTTGGTGGAGGTTTTCAAGACTAATATCTTTTATTTTCAATTGTAGGTTTATATGGTTATTCCAAATATTCTCTTCAATAGAATAAACTATTTCCATCTTAAGATCTTTTGTTAGTTTTGAATAAAGATTTCCAAAGTTAAAGGCAATTGCATCAATAACAGATTCTCCTTGTTGAAGTTTTAGTTTCAAATGATTTCCGGTTGCTCCTACTGTTTTCGCCTCCAATATGTTTACTTTCTTTGTCAAAAATATGGGGGCAAAATTTCCCAAACCAAAAGGTTCAAACTCTTTTAATTTTCCATATAGCTTTTCATTTATATCTTTAAATTCTATCTCTGCATCTATTTTCAATTTTTTTAAAAGAATCTCTTTAGTTAACAATGGTTTTGCAATCAGATTAATTTCTTTTGTAAATGTTTCTATTTTAGAAGTTTCTATGGAAAACCCTGCAGCCATAGGATGACCTCCTCCTTCAAGATATAATCCTTCTAATTTTCTTATTGTCTCAATAATATTAAAACCTGTTATGGACCTTGCAGAGGCTTTGGATATATCCTTCTTTTTGGAAAATACTATCGCAGGTCTATAAAATTTTTCTACCAGCTTTGCTGCTGCAAGACCAATTACTCCTTCATGATAACTTTCATCCGAAAGAATGATTACACTTTGATCAACCTCATTTCCCAATTTTTCTTTCGCGTGGGTTACAACCGTTTCTACGATTTTTTGCCTTTCAAAATTCGTTTTTCCTATAAGATCTGCAAGTTCTCTTGCTCTTAAGCTATCTTTTGTACACAGAAGTCTTAGGGAATCGATTGCGTGAGTTAACCTTCCCATGGCATTAATTCTTGGGGCAATGATAAAACCCACTTCGTAGGTTCCTACTTTTTCTTTTTCTATTTGTGCTTCATCAAAAAGAGAAAGGAGTCCTAATCTTTTTGTTTTCCTTAATTCTTCAAGTCCATATTTTGCTATGGATCTGTTTGGTCCAATAAGCGAAAGTTGATCAGCAATTGTTCCTATTGCAGCAAGCTCCAAGCCTTCCATAAAACCCAACTCCCTAGATAAAATCCATGCAACCGCTGATCCACTGATTTTGGTTGTATGAATAGTTGCATATGCCCTAGGAGATGTCTTCCCTTTTTCGTGATGATCGGTAACAATAACATCAATTCCAAGATCTTTGGCAACATCCACTTTTTTATCGGCGACAATTCCATGATCTACTGTTAGAATCAACTTTAAATCGGGTTCTTTTTCTTTTAATATTTTTAAACTTTCTATATTTAATCCATAACCTTCGGAAAATCTTTCGGGGATATAGGGCATAACTTTTAATCCGTATTTGAATAAAGCTTCCCACAAAATTGCGGTTGCACAAATCCCGTCCGCATCATAATCGCCATAAACAATTACCTTTTCATTTTTCTTCTTGGCTAATCCTATTCTCTCAATTGCCTTCTTAACTTCAGTTTGATTTATACCTAATTCCTTTAAACTCAATTTATCCGGTCTTGTGGGGTTAAAAAATTCTTTTTTGTCCTTCACTGTTTTAATTCCCCGATTTATAAGAAGGACATTAATTATATTATTGGCTTTTATCTTCCCTAAAACTTCCCATTTCATACTGATATAATGTAGCTAATATGAAAGATAAAGTCCAATTACCCGATTCCGTAAAAGAAATTTTAAATAAATTCGATAAAAAAGGTTTTGAAATTTATATCGTGGGAGGAGCTGTAAGGGATATTATTACAGGTAGAATAACAAATGATTGGGATTTTACGACAAATGCAACTCCGGAAGAAATTTTGGAAATTGTTCCGGGAGGTCTTTACAATAACGAATTTGGAACCGTTTTTACTCCAAATCCGGAAGACGGTGAAAGACCTCACGAAATAACCACATTCAGAAAAGAAGAGGGGTATGAAGACTATCGACACCCGAATAAAATTACATGGGGTAAAACCCTGGAAGAAGATTTATCAAGAAGAGATTTTACCATTAACGCCCTTGCACTTAACCATAACCTTAAATTGATTGATCTTTATCAGGGAGAAAAAGATCTTAAAAATAAAATGATAAAAGCGGTAAGAGATCCCAATGAAAGGTTTTCCGAAGATGCATTAAGAATGATGAGAGCTATAAGAATTGCGTCGGAACTTGGATTTTCAATTGAAGAAAAAACCTTTGATGCTATAAAGAAAAATTCTAAGCTTATTAATAAAATAGCAAAAGAAAGAGTCAAGGAAGAACTTTTTAAGCTCCTCAAATCCCCCTATTCTTATGAAGGAATCCTTCTTCTTAGAAACTCGGGCCTTTTGGATGAAATTATTCCGGAACTTTCAAAATGTTTTGGTGTAGAACAAAAATCCCCAGGAAGACATCATATATACGATGTCGGAAATCATCTTTTGATGTCATTAAAAAATTGCAAATCGGATGACCCCATAACCAGATTTGCAACTTTAATTCATGACATAGGAAAACCTCAGACTTACAAAAAACTCGATTCCGGAACCATAACTTTTTACAACCACGAAATGGTCTCCACAAAAATAGCTGAAAATTTGGCAGAAAGATTGAAATTTTCAAACAAAGAAAAAGATAAATTGGTAACTTTAGTCAGATGGCATCAGTTTACTGTTAATGAAAACCAAACAGACAGCGCCATAAGAAGATTTATTAAAAATATTGGAGGACAGAATATAGAAGACATGCTTGCATTAAGAACTGGAGATAGATTGGGAGGAGGAGCAAGGGAAACTTCCTGGCGCTTGGAAGAATTTAAAAGAAGATTAATCGAAGTTCAAAAACAGCCTTTTTCCATTAAAGACTTAAAAATAGACGGAAATGATGTGATGAGAGAATTAAAAATAAAACCGGGACCAAAAGTAGGAAAAATTTTGGAAAAACTGTTTGAAAAAGTTGTAGCAAAGGAAATTCCCAATCAAAAAGAAAAACTCCTAAATAAAATCAAATCTTTTTAATTTTCTTCTCTAACATATCCCAAGTAACAAGTAATGCAACCGATACAAAAGGAGACGAATAGGTTCCAGATATGGTTCCTATAAGAAGTGCTACAGCAAACCATTTTATTGTCTCCCCTCCTAAAAGAATTAAGGCAAGAAGCATGAAAATTATGGTAAATGAATTATTCAAACTTCTGACCATGGTTTCACTGGTTGCCTGATTGGCTACATTATATAGATCTCCTCCATATTTTTTATTTATCTCCCTAATCCTATCGTAGTTTACGATTGTGTCATGAACCGAAAATGAAAGGATGGTAAGAAGTGCTGTCACAAAAAGGAAGTCTATTTCAACACCCAAAAAGTGTCCCAATAAGGAAAAACTTCCTATTAAAACTAGGGTGTCATGAAGCATCCCCAAAACAGCCGAAATACCAAATTTAAAACTTTTAAACCTTAGGGAAACCCAAAGTAGAATTCCTACTGCTGAAATTACAATTGCCGTAATTGTTTTTTTGACAAGTTCGGGACCTATCGAGGGACCCACATTTTCAAACCTTACTTCAAGTGCTTTATTATTTTTATATTCCTGCCGAATTTTATCCAATTCCGCTTCCTCCATAGGAGGATATTTTTTAACTTCTTTTTTACCGTCCTCAAAAACATATTCGATCAGGGTTCCTCCTTTAAAATCAACACCATATTTAAGTCCCCATTCAAAGAGAGAAAAAATTCCTGAGATAAGAACTACCCCCGATATTAACAAATACAACCATCGATATTTCATCCAATTAATCATTTTTTTTCCTTTCTTTAATAAAAAGTCTGAGTAAATTTCTGGAAACAATAATTCCGGTAAATAAGCTTATTGCAATTCCCAAAGCAAGGGTTATGGCAAATCCTCTTACGGGACCTGATGTATGAAGGAAATTCCAATCAAGCGGATTTGCTAAGATAAACGCGGTCAAAAGCGTTGCGACATTCGCGTCTCTTATCGAATCCCAAGCTCTTCCGAAAGAGACTTCCAATGCATCTGCAATTGTTGAATGTTTGTCTTTTTCCTCTTTAAACCTTTCAAAGATTAGAATATTGGAATCAACCGCCATGCCTACTGAAAGAAGAAATCCCGCGATCCCCGGAAGAGTTAAAACAACCGGTATTATTTTATATAATGCCAGTGTTATTACTCCAAAAATAATTAAGCCAATATCTGCAACAAAACCTAATTTTCCGTAGGAAATAATCATAAATATAATTACCATCCCTAGTCCAACAATTCCCGCCACAACGCTTTTGGATATGGATTCTGCTCCCAATGTTGCACCAATGGTTCTTTCTTCAACTACTTTTACGGGAACGGGGAGAGCTCCAGCATTAAGTTGAATCGATAGATTCTTTGCTTCATCTAAGGTAAAAGAACCTGTAATTTGAGCTGTTCCCCCCACAATTTTTTCCTGTACATTGGGTGCCGACACTATTTCACCGTCCAAAACTATTGCCACAGGTTTTCCTATGTTTTTTCCGGTAATTTCTGCAAATTTATCTCCGCCCTCCTTTGTAAAAGTTATAGAGACTGCAGGTTTTCCTGTATTTTGATCAAAGACAACCCCCGCTTCCGAAAGATCGGCCCCCGTAAGATTTGTTTCCACAAGTGTTGCAGAGGGTGTTGATCCGTCAGTCGTAGGAATTTCAACAATTTCCGAGAAAATAAGTTGTGCGGTTTTTCCTATTAAATCTTGTGCTTCTTTTGTATCATTAATCCCCGGAAGCTCTACAACAATTCTGTCTTTTCCTTGAAAATTGGACGTTTGTACACTGGGTTCTGAAATTCCGAATAGATTTACTCTTCTTTCAATTACATTTCTTAATGATTCCAAGGAATCTTCTTTTTTATTTTGGCTAATTTTTGAGGTATCTGCTTCAAAAACAAGCTGGCTGCCTCCCGCCAAATCTAGACCAAGCTTTAAATCAAATTTCTTTTGAATATTAATCTTTCCGGATTTGATATTAACGTGACTTTCCAAAGGAAGACTTATATATAAACAAACTAAAAAAAGAATAAAAATAAGAATTACCTTCTTTAATGGAGACATAACTTCATATTTTACCCCACAAGATCTTCTTCGTCACCTACAACCATCACCCTGCCGTAGGCAAGAATGCCCTGAAGAAACGGATCTCTTCTTTTTTTCCTAAACTCAAACTCTTCCCTGCTCATCACGGTATAGTTTATTTCCTTACCTCTTTTCGACTCTTCCACCCTGATTAATGTTGCAAGTTCGGGTAAAACCACCTCTCCCACAACCAGTATATCAACGTCGTCTTCGTGTTTTTTTGGTTGACGTCTTACAAATCCGCCGGAAAACATAATTGTGTTTACCTTGCCAAGTTTATTTCGGTTTTTAATGAGCTCCGCACCAAGACCCATTGTTTTAGCCGCAATCGACAGAAGATCGCCATAGAAGGGATGGTCTTTTCTTACCCAATAATAAACTCTATTACCGCGAGGCTCCTTCTTTAAAATCCCCACCTCATCAAGTTTTTCAAGTTCACGCCTGACTGCATTTATTTCTTCCTTTAATTCTCTGACAATTCCTCTGACATGATACATTTCTCTAACATTGGAGAAAAAAAGTTCCAATATTTTTATTCTCACTTTAGAAGTAATGATATCCGAAAGATTTGCCATAATATTTTGTAGGCAGGAGCTAGTAATTAACTTCGTTTCCGAAAGGTACTATTTCTATCCAGATTTTACCTTTAACCAAAGGTATCTCTTTTCCTTTGCTATCAAAAAACTTTGTTCTTGACGCTTGTGTTTCCTTGGACCAAGTTCCTTCAATCACTTCACCGTTTTGAAATACCAGCGCCTCACCCTTACCAGTTGTTGTATAGAACATATGTCCTTCTTTGTCAACCGGACCCTTTTCTTTAGTAAACTGAACAATTATATTCGAGGCCGAAAGTTGTGTATTTGTGTCCATATCTTTATGTTCTTTTCCCCCATTAAACCTTAAATAAGTGTTACTTACTGAATCGTAAACCCATTTGACATCATAATCGGGTTTGTTGTCCCAAAACACAAAAGATATTTCCCTAGCTGTCGGGCTTTCGGAAGATTTTCCGTCTACAAACTTCCATGAAGTAAAATCATCTACCCAAGCTTCACCGTCCTCATCTTCATAACCAAAACCTCTTTTAATCCCCTCCTCAAAAAGCTTGTCCGTAGAACCCATAAAAGTGTGTTCCGTGGCAGCTCCCGGAATTCTCTCGTAATCTCTCCAAACGATAGGGAAACCAATATTGGTTCCCGCATCCATGGAATTTCCCTGTGCATAGCGCCAATTCAAAGTTGCCAGTTTCTTGAAAGCATCGACTTCCGTTGCAATATCCCCCCTGGGTTTGACTCCTCCGGGACAGGACGAGCAGATATTATTAGCTCCTCCGGAGTGTACAAAAAGCGGAAGTATATATTCCTGAGCCCAATCTATAAAATATACCCTTACGCTTCGAATGGGACCTATTCTTACATCTTCGGCGGAGGCACCACAGTAAAATACAGTTAAAAATCTGGTAATTCCCCCCTCAGCAACCGCTTCGTAAACAACATCTGCCCTTGAAAGACCAGATGGGGGACGTGAATCTAGGTGGTTTTCAATCATTGCTGTTATTGGTCTTCTTTTCTCCCAAATTTCTTTTTCGGCTTTTGTAAACATCTGGCCGTTGATAGGACAGCTTTCGGTTTTGGGAAGATTAAGGTTAATTTTTGATTTACCTCCCCCCGTTGTAGATTTATCGGAGGATGTTCCTTTACTAAGAACAAATGTAAAAACTAAAACTGATGCCCCTAACGAAATTAAAAATAGTCCCAAAAGACTTGCAACAAGTATAAATGTTTTAGTAGAAGTGAATTTTTTAATTTTTTCTAATATTTCTTTCATTGTTTGTTAAATATGGTTTTTCAAAATTTTTGACTATTTTTTAATAGCCTCTTCAAGTGCTTTCTTTTCTTCATTTGATAAATCAAGTACGCTTTTACCCTTATTAATACCCTTCATATATACTCTAGTTCTTTCTCTGGTATGAAGGCAAGTGACAATTACTCCCGAATCTGTTCCATCCAACATTGCCAGCGAAAAACTGTGATCTCCACCGATTTCTTTGAAAGGATTAAATCTTATTATACCAACTTTTTGAACGTGACTTCTGCCTTCCCAATCAATCCTCCTTATTTCCTTTTCAATTTGTAAAATCGATGCGGAATTTTCTCCCTGAACTTTTAGTATCTTTCCCAATACCTTGGTAATTTCGTTTTCCTTGGTACCTTTGGTTAATTTTCTGAAAAATCTAAAAAAATAAAAAAGACTTACGCTTAATGCTATAAGCCACAAACCATATACAACCAAAAGTACTAGTTCCACCTTCACTTATAGAAGTCATTTTTACATCTTGCATTCTTAGTGTCAAGGAGATAAGGTTTGAAAAATGACTAAAAGAAAAACACGAAAAGAAAAAGAAAATATTCGTCATAATTTTGCTTTAAGTTGGTCTCCCCAAGGTGATGTCAATAGGCAAATAAATATAGGTTCAAAGACAAAATCAACAGCTTCAGATAAGGTAGAAAGAGCCGATATATCGGCAAAAGGTGGTATAGGCTCGAGCACCAAGCGTGCCATAATTAAAAGTCTGATTACCGTTAGCTTCATTCTGTGCCTAGAGCTAGTGATATACTTAGCCTGGAAATAAACTTAATATTTTTTTCCAACTGTCCTTGAGAGGAGGTGACATAAATTATGGCAATGTATTGTGTTAAGTGCAGAGCAAAAAGAGATGGCAAAGATGCCCAATCCGTAACGATGAAGAACGGAAAGAAAGCAACCAAGGCCGTTTGCGAAGTTTGCGGCACAACAATGTTTAAGATCGGAGGAAATTAACTTCGAACCTAAACAGACACAAAAGGGACAGTCTGCGCGTGCAGGCTCCCTTTTGTTGTATACTAGCTCCATGATTAATTTCGAAAGAGTTTTTAATGTATTTAAGAATAACTACAAACCGATTCCTCTGGAAGTGTTCGGAAATAGCCCCTATAAAACTTTAATTTCAACACTCCTTTCGGCAAGAACCAAAGACGAACTAACTCTAAAAATATCAAAGAGATTATTTCAAAAAGCTCCCGATATTAAAACATTAAGAAAGCTTACCAAAGAAGAAATACAAAACTTAATATATCCTGTAGGCTTCTACAGAACAAAGGCAAAACACATTAAGAAACTATCCGAGATTATAACTACTATTCCCAAAATAAGAGAAGAATTAATAAAACTCCCGGGAGTGGGCAGGAAAACTGCAAACTTAGTTTTAAACAGGGCATTTAACATACCCGCAATTGCCGTTGATACACACGTCCATAGAATCTCAAATTTATTAGGCTGGGTAAAAACAAAAACTCCAGAAGATACGGAAAATAAACTTAACAAAACGCTTCCAAGAAAGTATTGGTCCGAGACGAATAAACTTTTTGTCTCCATTGGTCAACAACACAGAAGCAAAGAAAAACTGATTAAGTTTTTAAAAGAAAACAATCTTAATTAGTAGAGTATTGTTACGGGGCCATCTAATTTAGCATCAATTTCCATATAGTCTCCAAAATTCCCCGTTTCAACTTTGATACCTGATTCTCTCAGTTTATTTACAAAATGCTCATATATTTTCTTTGCATCCCCGGGGAGTGCGGCATTAATAAATGAGGGTCTATTTCCACCAGATGTTTCGGCATATAAAGTAAATTGGGAAACAACCAACATTTCCCCATCTACATCTTTAATAGAAAGATTAATTTTGTCATTTTTGTCCGCCATTATCCTGAGTTTAATAAGCCTACCTGCAAGCATTTCCGCATCTTTCAAGCCATCTTCTTTTTTTACACCAACTAAAACAAGGTATCCTTTTTTTATTTCCCCAACCACCTTACCATCTTTAACGGTTTTAACAGAAGCTTTTTTTACCCTTTGGACAACAAGTTTCATTAGTGGTATTGTATCAAAAGTGAGAAAGACAAACATCAAATATAAACGGGTTCTTTTGAAACTTACAGGAGAACTATTTGGAGAAAAGAGTGGTCGGGGAATTAACTTTTCTTCTTTTGGAAATATCGCCAAACAAATAATTACAATTCATAAAAAAACAAATGTGGAACTTGCAATAGTCGTCGGCGGAGGAAATATATTTCGAGGCAGGGAAAGAGCAGAAAATGTTGATGAAGCAACTGCCGATTATATGGGGATGCTGGCAACAATTATAAATGGCATGGCTCTTCAAGAAGCCATAGAAAGATTAGGTGTTCCAACCAGAATGATGACAGCATTTGAGGTGAGATTTGTTGCAGAACCATATATCAGAAGAAGGGCTATAAGACACTTGGAAAAGGGAAGAATAATAATCCTTACGGCAGGTGTCGGAAGTCCTTTCTTTACCACAGATTCCGGAGCTGCCCTAAGAGCAATTGAGCTTAAGTGCGACCTTATCTTAAAAGCAACTAATGTGGATGGCATCTATTCTAACGACCCAAAGAAAAATCCCAAAGCTGTTTTTTATAAAAAAATATCTTACGATGAAGCCATTAAAAAAGATCTTAAAATAATGGATACAACTGCCTTCAGTTTGTGTAAAAATCATAAAATGCCGATTGTAGTTTTTAATATCAATAAACTAAATAGTATTGATAAAATTCTCAAAGGAAATACAATTGGAACACTGGTTTCATAATTAACCAACAAAAAACCCGCTTTATTTGCGGGTTCTTTATGCTCCGGAGGCTAGTAAGCCAGGTTCTGTTTTAAGACGATCATCTGTCTATGCCCCAAATCTTCGGTTCTCGGTAAGGCGACCTAATAGCGAACCTTTCGTGGGTTGCAGCGGAGGGGATTGCCCGTTTCACTCCTCAACAAGCTTTAGGCTCGTTGCGGAATCGTCACTGTTGCTCTAACCAGCCCTTACGGGTTCCGGCTTACGCCGAATCTCCTGCCTTATGCTGCCTGGACTTTCCTCTACAGGCTTTCACCTGCAGCGATCATCCTTCCTCCAGAGCAAGGCAATAATAACAAAAAAAGGTCTTTTAATCAATCTTTGAAGGATAAATAGTCTTTAAGAAGGACTTGTATCGTTATCAAAACTGGAACTGAAATAATTACTCCCGCAACTCCCGCAAGTCTTGCTCCGATTGCCAAGGCAAGAAGAGTAATAATTGGAGAAATTCCTACAGATTTTTCGGTAATCTTGGGAACTAAAACCATATTCTCAAGTTGATTAATTACTAATGCAAGTGCAGCTACTGCAAAACCAATAACCGGAGATATTCCAAAACCAATAATGATCGAGGGTATTGCTGCAATAATAGGTCCTATTGTTGGAACAATTTCCAAAAGTCCTGCCAAAAGAGCAAGGGGCAGAGCATAGGGAATGCCTAATAAAATAAGGCCAAGGAAGGTAAGCAAGCCCACAATAAGCATCAGTAGAAGTTGACCCCTGATCCAACTTCCAAGTCTGAACTCCAAATTATCTACAATTTTTGCCATTCTTCTTCCCTTTTCTTCACCAAAAAAGGATGATAACTGACCAACAAGTTTTTCCCTGGCAACAAGAAGATAAAAAGCAAAAACTAAAGAACCCAATACCAAAACAACATTGGAAAAAAGAGAGACACTAACTTTTACTATTTGACCCGGAATCTGAACAATCTGGGATATTAAATTGTTTGTGGCATCACTGCCTAAAAGCATGGGGATTTGGGTATTTTCCAAATATCTCGGAAGGCCTGTGGCAAAACTCGATGTTTCTTCAATCAAAGGTGTAACAATCGAGGCAACAGTAAAACTTAAAAGACCCAACACAAGAACATAAACAACCAAAACCGAAATCCCTCTAGGAATCTTAAATTTGGTTAATTTTGTGATCAGGGGGTTAAGTATTGCCATTATTAAAACAGCCACAAATAGAGTAAGGATTACATCCCTAATTACATATAGAAACCAGAGTAAAAGAAGAAACAAGACCGAAAAGATAATTGTCTTGTGCGAGACTTCAACTTTTTTAATCATGGCCTAAGAATACCATTTTTTGACCAATTCTTCCACCTTTTCATAAAGTTTTTCATCCTCAGAATCATACCAGTTAATACGCAAATCCTTTTTAAACCAGGTAAGCTGCCTCTTGGCATATTTGACCTCATCATTTTCCCAACGGGCAATTATTTGGTTTTTGGAAGCCTTTTTTTCAAAATAGTCCTTCCACTGCCTGTAGCCTAAAGAAGTCATGGATTGACTATTCCAAGAGATTCCAGAAAGTATTAATTTTTTTACCTCTTCTTCAACACCTGAATCAACCCTTTTTTTCACCCTTTTTGCAATCTTCTTGGATAAAATTTTAGGGTTATTTTGAAGCCCCACTTCCAAAAAGTCGTATTTGGGATTTTTGGAATCTTTCAATCTCCCTTTTTCCATCCCCCAAGAAGCAACTTCAATTCCCCTTATTAGTCTTCTGGGATTTAATTTATCCGATCTATTTAAAGATCCTGCTTTAATCGGATCAAACTGGGCCAAAATCTCAAAAAGTTCATCGGGGGTTTTATTTTTCAAACTTTTTCTTAATTTAAAATTTGGCGGAACCGAAGCGGTAGGTATTCCATCAATAACTCCCTTTATAAATAATCCCGTTCCCCCAACAAGAATTGGAAGTTTATTTCTCTTCTGAATATCATCAATTGTCTTTTTGGCAAATTTTATATAATTTCCTACGCTGTAATTTTTTCTAGGTTCGACTAAATCATATCCCCAGATTTTTATGCCGGATTTATTTATTTCCTGAATATCTTTACCCGTTCCTATGTCAAATCCTTTATAAACCTGTCTTGAATCGGCAGAGATTAACTCTCCGTCAAATCTTTTAGCAAGAAAAACGGCAAGTGATGTTTTTCCGGTAGCTGTTTGTCCGCAAATTACCAATAACTTATTTATCATATCAACTACTTGCACTTGAATATTTTTTCAATGCAAAATTCCAAAACTTCAAGGAAATAAATAACAAGAGCAGTCCAAAAATAACCGACCAAACAGTCCCTGCGGGAGAAACAAGCCCCATCACCGACTTTGCGGGAAAACTAACCATAATGCCTATGGGAATTAGAAAAGTAATAAAGCTTTTTAAGGGTTCCTTGTAAATATCAATTGGAAATCGACCGAGGGCTAAAACGTCCCTATATATCATTACCGTATGATCAACTTCCATAGTTATTATTCCCAAAGCCAGAACAAAAATATGAAATGCCGATGCGATAATTAATCCGTTTATAAGAAGTACTACAAAAAAAATAGCCTGTATTGGTGAGGGGTTTAATAGATTGGCCACATAAAAAGTTGCAACGGTTAAAGGCAAAATTATCAGAAAATCTATCAAATCAGCTCCTCCCATTAAGGACCTAAATAGAGGATTTAAAGGTTTTGAAAGAACTAAATCAAATCTTCCCGTAACAATCATTGATCTAAATCTGTAAACTTCCCTAAAAAGAAACTGTGAAACCGTATCAATTAGGTTAAAGGTGAGAAAAAAAAGCAATGTTTCGTTTAAGTTGTATCCCGCAAGATTCTTTGTTCCTTTAAGTAAAAAAATAATAAAGGCAAAAAAGAAGAAAAACCTTAATAACTTGCCAGTCAAAAATATCAGCAAGGCAGATCTTTGATTAAAAACCGTCAAAAAAGAGTTTCTGCTCATAATTAACCAGATTTTCAGATATCTTTTAAGAGTGTTCATTTATATAATTTCATTAACGGTTTATATGATTATCAAACGCTATCTTCCCTCCGCCGAATATCTTTTTAATCCTTTTACCCAAAAATATTTTATTGTTATAAGTAATATTCCTATCCAGACAAAAGATGTGATTAAACCTCTCACAATTTCCAAACCCGAGATTTTCCCTAAATAAACCTGCAGAGGATAAAATAAAAGATAGGGAAATGGGGTTAAATAGAGAAATTTTTGAAAAGCCTCAGGAAAAATATCCAACGGGAATATTCCGCCGGAAAGAAAATCCGTAATAATAACTATAAATAAAAAATGTGCAGCCCAACCGTTTTCCGGCATCCAAAAAGCGGAAATGTTGGATAAAAAAAGAAGACAAAAAAATATAACTGCAGCAAAAACTATAGACGACAAAACAGAAAATAACACAAGTATGTTTGTTTGTATAAATAGTTCGGGTTTAAAAATTAAAACAAGTATAATAATTTCGACAATTGAGAAACCCAAATTCAAGGCTTTACTGGCAACATCCCTTGTTGCCCAGTATTTAAAATAATTTATAGGTTTTAATAAAAAGTTACTTATATCGCCATTTGAAATTTCAACCGCCACATCAAAGGCTTTCGCAGAATATACAATTGCTCTTAAAATCAAAATCCCAAAAACGTAAGTTAATATTTTTTCCCTATTGTAACCAAAAACTTGAGTATCGGGATTTTCAAATACTGAACTCCAGAGAAAAAAAGTTAATACAATTTGCAAAATATTTCTTACTCTCCACATTATGAAATTAAGTTTATAGGAAAATTCCTGCTCAAAAGAAACTTTGAAGATCTGAAAATATTTCTTCATTTTGCGAGTTCGCCTCTAAAAACTTTTTTTATAATTTCTTCTATCCTAACTTCTTCTATAGTTAAATCATTAACTGGAAAATTCTGTAAAATTTCGGCAGCGGCAACCGCAACCGTTGTTCTAGGAACAGAGATCACAACCTGGGGAAAAGATATGTTTATAACCTTTCCTATTTTTTCTATATTTTTAATATCTACCTCTTTGGAAAGATAAATTCTGATTGTTTTTTCTTTAACAAACTTTTGGGTTAATTCTTCCAATGCCCCATCAAACAGAATACGGCCATCATCTATTACAATCACCCTTCTTGCAAGGTTGGTTAAATCATCCATATTGTGTGAAGTAAGAATTATTGTTGCATTGTTTTTGTGATTGTATTCATATATAAAATCACGGATCTTTTGTTGACCTATTAAATCAAGTCCTATTGTCGGTTCGTCAAGAAACAAAACTTTAGGTTTATGAAGAAGTGCGGCAACAAGTTCCATTCTCATTCTTTCACCCAAAGAAAGTCTTCTTACTTGGGTTTTAAGAAGTTTTTCTACATCAAAAAGAGTAACCAACTCGTCAAGATTTCTTTGATAATCCCTTTTGGGAATTTCATAAATCTCTTTGTTTAATTCAAAAGTCTCAATAGCTGGTAAATCCCACCAAAGCTGGTTTTTTTGTCCCATTACCAAAGAAATTTGTTTTAAAAATTCACGTCTTTTTTCCCAAGGATCGTGTTCCAAAACCTGAACAAAACCGGATGTCGGATATAAAAGCCCGGAAAGAGTTTTGAGTGTTGTTGTTTTTCCCGCACCGTTTGGACCAATAAATCCAACCAACTCTCCCGGTTGAATAATAAAAGATATTCCTTTAAGCGCATGAACTGTTTTTTTCTTTGGAGAAAATAAAGATTTAATGGAACCCTTCAGTCCTTTTTCTTTTTGGACAACTTCAAAATTTTTAACCAGTCTATCAACAACTATTGCCCTATCCATAAACAAAGTTTGTGGACAAGCCTCGCTTATCCATTAAGCCCAATTATACAGTGTTAGCGGGCTACTTGCCTTTTAAGTTTCTTGCCTGGGGTAAATCTCGGAGAACGATGTGCTTTTATGGTAACCATTTTATCTGTCTTTGGAATTTTAACTGTTTTTCCTTTCATTGAAATTACTCTAAAAGTTCCAAATCCGGAAAGAACTACTTTTTCTCCTTTTGAAAGAATTCTTCCAACCTCATCCAAAAATACTTCAATTGCTTCAGTTGCTGCCTTTTTTGTAAGATGCGCTTTTCTACAAACCTGATCAACTAAATCCTTCTTTGTCATATCTAGCTTGAAAGCATATACCAAACTCTAATAAAAAGTCAAATTATAGACCATAATTTGAAAGTGAAGTATTTCCGATTCTAATTCTTGGCAAATTAAAAATTTGTTTTTTGCATAATGTTCCTCCGCTTCTTGTGGTAAAAGCCATTTTATAATTCAACTCTTTTAATAATGAGACTGCACTTTCACTTTCCATACCATAAGGATAGGCAAACACCTTGGGATTATTTAAACCTCTTTCGGCTAACTGAATATCTGCCGTAGAAATTTCCATTTTCAAAACACCGTCCTCTGTTTTTACATTCTTGTGCGACCATGTGTGATTTGCAAATAAAATCTTATTCGAACTCATTTCTGATATTTTGTCCCAGTGAAGATAGTCGGCATTATTTATTAAACCCGTTGTCGTAAAAATAGTTGCTGGATAATTAAATTCTCTTAATATTGGATAGGCATCACTATAAAAATCAGAGTATCCGTCGTCAAAAGTTATAAGTACCGGTTTTGAAGGAGGGTTAATCCCCTGTTCGAAAAAATTAAGAATATCCGCCATGGCAACAACTGTGTAATTTCTATCTTTTAAATATTGCATTTGCACTCTAAAAATTTCTGTATTTACAGTTAATCCGATTTGATTTTTTTCCTTTGCGGATTCCTGTGTTTGAACATGGTGATACATTAAGACAGGAAGATAAACGCAGGGACCATATAATGAATTCATTTCGGAAAAAGTCAAAGGTTTAGGTGTGGGAGTTGGTGAGGGAGACGGAGTTGGTGTTAGATGGGGTTTTGGATCAATCTCTTCTTTTCTTAATCCTTTAGGAAGAAAAATTAACAAAAAAACCAAAGCAAGAAAAACAAAAGGAATATATTTTCTTTTCATCTCGCGGCGGTTGTGTCTGAGGCCCTAACTTCCCTGATTACGGTTACTTTAATCTGTCCGGCATATTCTGCTTCCTTTTCAAGCTTTTTGGCAATATCGTGAGCCAAAACAGTAGTTTTATCATCATCTACCTCATCGGGTTTTACTATTACACGAACATCACGCCCCGCCTGAAAGGCATATACCGTTTCCACTCCGGAAAAACCCTTGGCAATTTCCTCAATCTTTTCCATTCTGCCAACATAATCTTCATGGGGTTCATATCTGGCTCCGGGACGGCTTCCGGATATTGCATCGGCAATCCACACTAAGGTAGATTCTATGGAACTGAAAGGCTTGTCTTCATGATGTTCAGAAACCGCAGCAACAACTTCTTTGGGTAATCCGTATTTTTTTAAAGTAGCAACCCCTGTTTGGACATGAGTTCCTTCTTCTTCGGTAACAACCTTTCCGATATCATGAAGAAGGCATCCAAGTCGTACAATATCCACATTTGCCTCAACCTCATTTGCAATTGAAATTCCAATTTTTGTTTCTTCAATCGTATGAATTCCCAAGTTTTGTCCATATGAAGTCCTAAATTTATATCTTCCTATAAGCCTTACAAGCTCCAAGGGAAGGTTAAAAACTCCGCAATCATGAACTATTCTTTTACCTTCCTCCAATAAAACATCTTCCATTTGGGTTCTAACTTGAGCAACAACTTCTTCAATTCTTGAAGGTTGAATTCTGGTATCTTTAATAAGAAGGTCCAGTGCACGTCTGGCAATTTCTCTTCTGATTGAATCAAATGACGAAACCCTGATTTCGTTGGTTTCATCAATTTCAATTTCAACTCCAGCCTCTCTTTCGAAAGTTCTGATATTTCTTCCTCCGGCACCAATAATTCTTCCTTTTACATCTTCATTAGGAACTGTAACTGTTGAAACTGTATATTCGGCAACGTAGGAGGTTGCCCCATGTCTCATGGCGTCTACAAGAATCTCTTTAGCCTTCTCGGATGCATCTTCTTTAACTCTTTCTTCCGCCTGTCTTATTTTTTTGGCAATCTCTCCGGTTAATTCTTTCTGAACTTCTTCAAGAAGCATCTTTTTGGCTTCATCTGAAGTTAAATTAGCAATCTTTTCAAGCTTTTTAATATTATCGTTATTCATATATATCTCTAAATTAGAAGCAAAGAAAACAAAGTCCTTTTAATTAAGACTCGAGGCGAAAGAAGCTGTCTTTTGAGCTTTTCCTACCATATTCCTTTACTCCACCTGTAATTTTACCACTTTTTTGACAATTTCCCAACCCAACCCCTTTTGAATCAAATATTGTGACATTTTCTGTTTTAATTCATAACCTTCAAGATTCTTCCATTTGTACATCTTTTTTTCCAATAAATCTTTTGCCATCTTTTCTTCATCTACAATTTCCTCACCTAAAACCTTATCAACAATCTCTTTATCTATACCCTTTATTCTCAACTCTCCCTCAAGCACTCTTTTGGGTTTTGGTCTAAATATCTGCCTTTGTTCTACCCACCACTTTGCAAATTTTTCATCATCTATAAGTTCCAAACGATTTAATTTATCAAAGAGTTTTGAATACAAACTTTCGTGAACCTTCTTTCTTCTAAAATAGTCTTTTATTTCTTTTTCGCTTCTTGGCCTTAATGTTGCAAATCTAAGAAGTTTGTCTAAAGTCTTTTGAAACTCCGCTTTTTTAACAATATCTTCAATTTCTTTTTCCGTAAGTTCCTGTTCTAGTTTCAATTCACACTTAACAAAGTTTTCCAAATCGATTCCAAAACCAAATTTATTATCAAGATATACATTTACCCTCTCTTTTTTCTTCTGGGGTTTAATTGAAGTTATAACCGGCATATGGCCATTTTACTCTTCTTTTTCTTCTACTAGTTCTTTGGGGAGCTTTTTCCCTGAAGCAACCATGTCTCTTATTTTTTTGTCTATTTCGTCCGCAAATTTTGTATGTTCGCCTAAGTAAGCTTTTGCCGCTTCCTTTCCTTGAGCAATAGGTTTTCCGTCATAGTTAAAAAATGATCCTGATTTGGCAATTATTCCAAGTTCGCAAGCAACATCCAAAAGTCCCCCTGTTTTTGAAATCCCCTCGCTTTCCATAATATCCATTTCAGCAACCCTTAATGGAGGAGCAACTTTATTCTTTACAATCCTTGCTCTGTGTCTTGACCCGATTACTTTTTCCCCGTCTTTTAAAACTTCAATTCTCCTTAAATCAATTCTTACTGATGAATAGAACTTAAGGGCAAGTCCTCCGGGAGTTGTTTCGGGATTACCAAACATAACTCCTATTTTTTGTCTTAATTGATTGGTAAAAATAAGAACTGTTTTTGATTTTGAAATTGCGCCGGTTAACTTTCTTAATGCTTGAGACATTAACCTTGCTTGAAGTCCCATAACCGCATCTCCCATTTCTCCTTCAAGTTCGGCACGCGGAACAAGTGCTGCAACCGAATCGACAACTATAACATCCAAAGCTCCGGACCTTATAAGAGTTTCTGTAATCTCAAGCGCCTGTTCACCAGTATCGGGCTGGCTCATAAGAAGATTGTCTAAATCAACTCCGATAATCTCAGCTCTCTGAGGATCCAATGCGTGCTCTGCATCAACAAAAGCACATTGACCTCCTTTTTTCTGAGCTTCTGCAATTACAGATAATGCCAATGTAGTTTTACCCGAAGCTTCAGGACCATATATTTCAGTTATTCTTCCCCTTGGAAGTCCTCCAACCCCAAGAGCCAAATCCAAAGCAATTGAACCGGTTGGAATAACTTCTATTTTGTATTTCTCATTGGAATCTCCCCCTAGTCTCATAATGGAACCTCTGCCGTATTGTTTTTCTATTTGATCCATTGCCAGTTTAATAGCTTGAAGTTTTGCAGCACCGCCTTCTTGTTGTTTGGGAGCTTCTTTTGGCTCTTTTTTGGTCTTTGCCATTTATGTTATCTTTCTACAATCTTTCAAATTAAAATTCAAGTGCTAATTAATTCAGCTGTACGATTTTTTCGGACAACTGATTCGGATAAATAACAATTATTTCTCTTAAAGAAAAATTTTCCGGTTTCTCGGGAGGATATTTATCTAATTCAAACCAGCGAAACATAAACTCTTTAATATTTAATCTTCTTATTTCTCCCAGTAAAGAATCTGCTAATAATATCTCGTCATTTTCAAATCCAACTACCGGTGTGTAATGGCCATTATTTTCTGGAGAAAACCATTCAACAATTACAGGAATTTCTGCTTCAACATATTTTTTTATTTCTTCAATTGACGAATTCTTTTTATAGAAAGCTTCAAATCCCATTCTTTTAACTCCTTCAACAATATCTATTGGGTCGCATCCGTAATCATGGGTTGCATGAATCAGTTTTGCAATTTCGTCAACTCCTTTTTCAACTTCATAATAATTAAGAACAGATTTTACGGAGAATGGTCCACAAAAACCTTTTGTTTGTTTATATACTATAAGATTGATCATATAAATACATTACGCTTAATACCGTAAACTATAGGTCGGGGTGCTGAGAATTGAACTCAGTTCTGACGAACCCCATTCGCCAATTCTACCGGTGAACTACACCCCGTAGCTTGTATTTTAACAGATTGTTAACGAAAGAATAATAAAAGATTATCTCTTTGGAGATTGCTTTGCACGTCGGGATTTTCCGCCCATTCCCACCATTCTTCTTTGTCTAATTCTTGAATCTCTAGTAAGAAGACCATATTTCCTTAATTCTTTTTTATATTTTTCTTCCGAAACCTTGACAAGCGCTTTTGCAATTCCATTAACAACCGCATCAAGTTGTCCCTGTTTTCCTCCACCAACAACTTTTGCACTAAAGTAGTATTTTTCAGATGTTTCCGTAACCCCAAATGGCTTTTTCCAAACACTTTCGGAAACTTTTCCAGGGAAATATTTTTCTGCAGAAATTCCATTTACGGTATTTTCCCCCTTTCCTTTATATATCCTCACTCTGGCAGATGATTCCTTTCTTTTTCCTCCCGCATATGTATAGTTTATTTTTGCCATATTGTTTTATTTAGATTTCTTTTCAAATTTATCTTCAAAAGGATTTTTATCTCCTTTAACTATCTTAAGTCTTGTTACCCTATCTCTTTTTAATCTATTGTCGGGAAGCATTCCTAATACTGCATGTTTGATTATTTCTTCTGGTTTTTCCAAACTCATTTTAGCAAAAGTAACTTCCTTAAAGCCTCCCGGATATCCAGAATGACTTCTGTAAACTTTCTGTATTTTTTTTCTTCCCGTTAATTCAACTTTTTCTGCATTGATCACAACAACATAATCTCCCGAATCCATGTGGGGTGAATAGGTTGGTTTTCCTTTTCCTGTCAGAAACTGGGCAATTTTAGAAGCAAGCCTTCCTAAAATTTCCCCTTTGGCATCAACCAAATTCCAATTTCTCTTTACTTCTTTTTGAGTCGGGTGGTATGTCTTCATGATTATTTCTTTTTAGTTTCCTTCTTAACTACTTTTTTTGTTTCTTTAGTCCTTATCTTCTTCTCTTCTTTCTTAACTTCCTTAACTTCATCAACCCACTCAAGTCTGGCCATTTGGGCGTTGTCTCCCTTTCTCGGAGGAAGCAAGATCACTCTGGTATAACCACTGTTTCTTCCTAAAAAAGATGGGCTTAAGACATTTACCAATCTTTCTGTGGTCTTTCTGTCGTTTCCCAAATAAGCAAGAACTCTTCTTCTTGAATCCAAAGTTTTCTTTTTGGCTAAAGTTACGATTTTATCAACCTGAGCAACAATCGCCTTAGCCTTGGCTCTTGTTGTCATAATCTTACCGTCAACAACAAGGGCCCTAATCAAAGACCTCAATAAAGCCTCCCTTCCCTTTTTTCCTCGGGAAAGTTTTTTTCCAAAAACCATCTTTCTCATTTTAGATTACCTCCCAGGTTACACCTTTCTGACCAAGTGCGGCCTTAATTATCTTAAGAGATTTTTCTCCTAAATTTCTTACTTTTGCCAAATCTTCTCTTTTGGCTAGATATAACTCATCAACTGTTTCATAACCTGCTTTTGATAATGCATTGGCCACTCTTGTCGGAAGACCTATTTCCTCAACAGAAAGTTTTCCTGTAATTCCAAGACTGTTATCAACAACTTTTTCTTCTTTAGCAACCGCTTTGGGATTAACTATTTGATTGAAATGCGATATGAGAATCTTTGCTCCAGAGATAATGGCTTCCTTCGGATCAATTGTTCCGTCGGTCCAAACTTCGAAATTTAATTTATCGTAATTTGTAAGCCTTCCTACACGAGTTTCTTCAACTTTGTAGTTAACTCTGACTATTGGAGAAAACGATGCATCCAAAGGAATTGTTCCAATTTCTCCAGATGATCTTTCATCGGCTGGTGAATAACCAACTCCTGTTTCAATCTCCATATCCGCTTCAAGTTTTGCGCCTTTATTAATAACTGCCAAAACAAATTCTGGATTGGCAATTTTTACATTAGGCCCCACCTTTATATCCTTTGCCTTGACCTCTCCTGCTGTTTTAACCGAAATAGATGCCTTGACAGGTTTTTCGCCAGAATATGAGAATCTAACCTTTTTCAAATTGAGCAAAAATTCAACAACATCTTCTTTCATCCCTTTGAGAGTAGAAAATTGATGTTTGACACCCGCAATCTTGACGGATGTAATTGCTGCTCCAGGAAGAGAACTTAAAAGAACCCTTCTTAAGGAGTTTCCTAAAGTATCCCCAAAACCTCTTTCCAGAGGAGTAATTGCAAACTTTGCATAATTTTTGTCCTTTTTTTCTTCTTTAATTTCAAATAATGGTACATTCATCGTATATTCACCTCCAAGCTTTGGTATTCTACCTTTACCTTGAGTAAAACTCAACTATATCCTGCTCACTAATAGGTTCGGTAATATCTTCACGCTTTGGCTCTCTTGCAACTTTTCCGACAACCGCCTTTTTCTCAAGCCATAAAGGAATTTTTGTTTCTTCGTTTTTGAGAAGTTTGGCAATCAAGGGCATATTGATAGTTTTGGAATCCAAGGTAACAGTTTGTCCGACTTTAAGCTCGTATGAAGGAATATTAACTTTTTGGCCATCAACCAAAACATGCCCGTGGGAAATAATCTGTCTAGCAGAAGGCCTTGAAGGAGCAAATCCCAAACGGAAAATAACATTGTCCAACCTCTTTTCAAGAATACCGATAAGCCTCTCTCCGGTATTACCCCTGGTTTTAAGAGCTATTTCGACATATTTTCTGAACTGCTTTTCCAAAAGACCATAAAGTCTTTTAACTTTCTGTTTTTCCCTCAATTGTTTACCGTATTGAGAAGATCCCCTTGTACCTTTTGGTCCATGAACACCGGGCGGAACTGTTAATCTGGTTAACTTAAGCCCCGTCCCAAAAAGATCAAAGCCTTCTCTTCTTGATAATCTGTCTTTTGGACCTGTATATCTTGCCATTTTAATAATTTATTAAATTAAGCCCTTCTCCTTTTTTTGGGTCTAGGGCCATTGTGCGGAATGGGAGTAATATCAGCAATAAGGGATATTTTAACCCCCGATGCCTTAACGGCTCTGAGTGCCGCATCCCTACCCGGACCCGGACCTTTGATATAAATTTCAACTTCTTTAACCCCATTTTCGTTCTTAATCTTATTCATTACTTTTTCTACTGCAGATGTTGCAGCAAAAGGTGTGGATTTTCTGGTTCCTTTAAAACCAACCGAACCTGAAGATCCCCACGCCAAAACCTCTCCCTTTTCGTTTGTTGCCGTAACCAAACTGTTGTTAAAAGATGCTGAAATGTAAATTTTTGCTAAATCTATCTGTTTTTTAATTGTATTTACAGCCATATTTATTTCTTTGATTCGCTTGACCCTTCAACTTTTTTGCTGCTTAAAACTTCCTTTTTAAAAGCACCTATTGTCTTTCTCTTTCCTCTTTTAGTTCTTGCATTCACTCTTGTTCTTTGTCCTCTAACGGGAAGGTTTTTGACGTGTCTTGAACCCCTATAGCTTCCAATCGTCTGAAGTCGCGCAATATTTGCCCGAACTTTTCTAAAAAGATCTCCTTCCGTATCATATTTTTCAAGCTCTGCGGTTATCATTGCAACTTCTTCTGGAGTTAAGTCCTTCATTCTTTTAGATGTGTCAATTTTCAATGAATCTGTCATTTTTTTAGCCAACGGCCAGCCTATACCCTTAACTCTGGTAAGAGCAAAATCTACTTTCCAATTATCATCAAGCTCTAATCCTGCAATTCTTGCCATATTTTAGCCTTGTTTCTGTTTATGCTTCGGGTTCTTGCAAATAACAAAAATGATTCCATGACGCTTAACAAACTTACAATCTTTACATCTTTTTTGTAATGAACTTTGAACTTTCATAATATTAATTAGAATTTATAACTAATCCTTCCCCTTTCCTCATCGTAGGGTGTCATCTCAACCTTAACCTTATCTCCCGGAAAAATTCTTATAAAATTTCTCCTTAATCTTCCCGTAAGAGTAGCTAAAACCACCCTTTTATCGATAAGCTCTACTCTAAACATTGTGTTGGGTAAAGCCTGGGTAACAACCCCGCTAACCTCAACTGTTCCTAAAGTTTTTCCCATTTACCTAAAAAAAGCCGGTCAATACTTTTGCCCGACCGGAAACTACGGCCACAGTCTCTTCGAAAAGTGCTGATATTTTACCATCCTGAGTTGCGATTGTCCACCCGTCTTCTTCCTGAACCAAATCGGGAGCTCCCTGAGTATACATTACTTCAATGGCAAATGTAGCTCCTTCAACAATTTCAATACTCTCACTTCGTGGTCCGGGCAGAAAACAAGGAATTTGAGGATCTTCATGAAGTTCCTTTCCCACACCGTGACCAACCAATGCTTTTATGGGACTATATCCAAAGGATTTAATACTTTTTTCAATAGCTTCAGAGATGTCATAAACTCTATTCCCTGCAATGGTTTTTGCTATTGCATCTTTAAGTGCTTTACGTCCACAATCTAAAAATTTTTCGGTTTCTGAACCCACGTCAATTCCTTTACTAAATGAACAATCCGTATGAAAACCTTTAAAATAAAGTCCCAAATCTACACTGACAACATCCCCTTTTTTAAACACAACCTCCTTTTTGGGAATTCCATGAACAAGTCCCGCATTTACATTAACGCAGGTTGCCCAGGAATAGCCGGGAACTTTCTTAAAGGAAGCTTCAGCTCCTTCTTCCTTAATAAGTTTGACCGCAAGCTCCTCAATATCCCAAGCGCTTATTCCCTCAGCTACTTTTTCAGAAAGAAATTTTTTAACTCTGGCAAGTTTTTGACCACATTCAGCCATTATTTCTATCTCTTGAGGCGTTTTGGCATAGAATTTATTCACTTTAATTAGTTAAACTCTCAATCTTTTCTATGAGGTCTTTCTGAATTTCTTCAATTAATTTTTCTCCGTTAACCTTGACTAGAATTCCCTCTTTATCCAAAAGTTGAACCAATGGTATTGTTACATCATTGTATTCCTGAAGTCTTTTTTTGATTGCATCCGGTTTATCATCTTCTCTTTGAAAAAGATCACCTCCGCAATCGCATTTATCTTCCGATGGAGGAAGGGGTGCTGTCACCAAATTCCATATCTTTCCACATTTTTGACAAGACCTTCTGGCAGATAATCTTTTTATGGTTGTCTCTTCGCTTATATCAATTAGAAATGCAATATCTATCTTTTCTCCCTGTCCTTCAAACCAATTTTTAATAATTTTGTATTGATTTATGTTTCTTGGAAAGCCGTCAAGAATAATTCCCTTGCTAGATTTTATTTTCTCTCCCAAAAGTCCTTTCATTGCAAAGAAAAACATATCATCGGGAACAAGCTTTCCTTTTTCATTCTGAATTTTTGAAATTTCTGGATTGGATTTTGCTAATTCTCGTAAAAAACCGCCCATTTCAAAGTAATAAAAACCCAATTTTTTGGTCAAAAGTTTAGCTTGCGTTCCTTTACCTGATCCCTGAGGTCCTATTAAAAGTATATTCATATTATTTTACAAAGGCTTCATACTTCCTCATCGCAAGTTCTCCTTCAAGTTCGCGGGCAATTTCCAAAACAACCGAAACAACGATTAATATTCCTGTTCCCCCAATTGCAAGGTTTGCCACCCCGATTGTTTTTTGAAACAAAGAAGGAAGAACTGCAATTGCTCCCAAGAAAGCCCCTCCCACCAAGGTTATTCTTGAAAGAACAAAAGATAAATATTTGGCGGTTTCTTTTCCGGGCCTAATTCCCGGAATATATCCTCCGCCTTTTTGTAAATTTTCAGAAATCTTCTCGGGGTTAAAAACAACGGCAGTATAAAAATATGTAAAGCCAAAAACCAATATGAAATAAACTATATTGTAAAGTAAAGATTGAGGCGTAAAAACCCGATTAATGGTTAGGGCAATTTGGGAAATTGCGGGGTTTCCGGAATTTGAAAGAAATTGACTTATTAAAGATGGTGCCAAAACCAAAGAAACCGCAAAAATTATTGGAATAACTCCTGCCTGGTTAAGTCTGAGTGGAAGATAGCTTGAAACAGGTGATGTTCCAATATTTCCCACCCTTCTTGAATACTGAATAGGAATTCTTCTTACCGCTTCGTTCATAAAAATGATAACTGCTATGACTAGAAGTGAAACAGCTAAAAATATTGCAATTTTGAGAATATCCTGCGCTTGAAAAACACTGGCCGATTGGCCCAAGGTTACGGGAAGTCTTGAAATAATTCCTACAAAAATAAGAAAGGATATGCCGTTTTTAAGACCATGTTCAGAAATAAGATCTCCAAGCCAAACCGCAAATACGGTTCCCGCAGTCATGGTTAAAATCAAAGAAAGAATGGAAATTGGAGAAAGGGTGCCAATAACGTTCTGAGAACGAAGCAGGGAATACATTGCAAAGCCCTGTAGTGCACTAAGAGGCACCGTCAGGAGTTTGGTGTACTGGTTTATCTTCTCCTGCCCATATTCGCCTTCTTTTTGCAACTCTTCAAGTTTTGGGACAACATAACCTAATAGTTGAAAAATAATCGAGGCATTAATGTAAGGGTTAAGTCCAAGAGCCATTATTGAAAAATTGGCTAGAGTTCCTCCCGAAAAAACGTCGAGTAGAGAAAGAAATGGACTACCCGAAAAAAGTGCCTGAAGAGAGGATTTGTCAATTCCAGCGGCAGGAATATGAGAAGTAAATCTAAAAACAACAAGAATCAGGGCCGTAATTAAAACCTTCTTCCTGATATCGGGAGATTTAACTATCTTTGAAAAAAACTGGGCAATAGACTTAAGCATTCAATTTTTTTAACACCGACTTGGAAGCCGGTACTTCAATTGTTAATTTCTTCTCCAATTTTCCATTACCCAATATTTTAACTCCATACATCTTTACGTCTTTTTCATTAACTATCTTCGATTTAATTAATGTCTCCACTGTTACCCTTGAGCCTGCCGGAAGGATATTTAGAGCCTCCACATTTACAATAACAGGTCCCTTTCCGCCCTTGTTCTTTCCTTTGCCTCTCTGAAAAGGAAGTCTCTTAAGTAAAGATTTTTTAACTTTAACTCCCTCAAAAAGTACCCCTATCTTTGTTCTTGTCTTTTGACCCTTCTGTCCTTTACCTGTCGTGTGTCCTCCTTTTCCGGATCCATAACCTCTGCCAATTCTCTTTTTTCTGGTTGCAACCACTTTTGGTAAATTTGTCATTTGTTTATACCCTCCTTCCTTTTTGCCATTTCGGAAATTGTCTCAAGCGCTTTAAGCGTAGCATATACATTTGATATCTTGTTGTTTGTTCCAAGTATTTTTCCTACGGCATCTTTAACGCCAGCTGCTTCCAAAACAACCCTCATGGGTCCACCGGCGATAATCCCGCTTCCCGAAGGAGCTGGCTTGATCAAAACTTTTGCCGCAGAAAACTTTTCGTTAACCGAATAGGGAAGTGTTGAACCAGCCATTCTAATTGTGACCACATTTCTGGTTGCCTTATCGATTGCTTTTCTGATAGCACTTCTTACATCTGTTGCCTTTGATAAGCCAACTCCAACCCTACCTTTCTTATCACCAACCACAACTAATGCAGAAAATCTCACCTGATTTCCTCCTTTAGTTTTTTTGGAAATTCTGTTTATCTGAACCACAGTTTCCTCAAACTCTTTGGGAGTTTGATCCCTATAATTATTTTGATAATTTCTTCCCATATTAAAAATTAAGTCCGGCCTTTCTAGCGGCTTCAGCTAAGTTTTTTATTCTTCCATGATATCTATATTCACCTTTGTCAAAAACAACCTCTTTTATTTTTTTAATTAAAGATCTTTTGGCGATTTCTTCGCCTACCTTGACAGGGTCGTTACCTTTAGCTGCCGCCAAAGTAATCCCTTTTTCGTCATCGATTATCTGAGCATATATAAATTTATTTGACCTAAAAACCGAAAGCCTGGGACGATTGCTCAGTCTTCTGATTTTAGACCTGACTCTCAATTTTCTTTGTTCGGATTTTATATTTGTCATATTAATTAAATTCCTTTTTTAAGCAGGAGCTCCTGCCGTTTTTGCTGCTTTTCCGGCTTTCCTTCTAATCACTTCATCTTGATATTTTATACCTTTCCCTTTGTATGGCTCGGGGGGTCTGATATTTCTTATAAAAGCAGCTGCCTGTCCTACAGCTTCTTTGTCTGATCCTTCAATTGTTATCAACATTTTTTCAACTTTTATGGAAATTCCTTCAGGTACTTCAAATTTGACAGGATGGGAAAAACCAATATTTAAAGAAAGTGTGTTGCCCGTCATCTCCGCCCTGTAACCTGCTCCGACCAATTCCAATACCTTACTCCAACCAAGAGATACACCTTTAACAATATTGGCCAAAAGCGCTCTTGTTGTGCCGTAATTTGGGGAAAGTGCAAATGTATTACTTTCCGGTCTGACGGTCAAATAGCCATCTTTTTCTTCAACAGAAAATCCGTGCGGAATCTTTTTCTCAAGATTTCCTTTTGGACCAGAAACGGTAACTAGATCTCCGGCAATTTTAACCGTTACTCCTTCTGTCAATTTAATAGGTTGTTTTCCGATTTTGCTCATATTTTTACCAGATTTCCGCGATAACCTCTCCGCCTGATCCCAATTTCTTTACTTCCTTTGTGGTAAATACCCCTTTTGACGTACTGACTAAATACATCGAAGGACCCCTTTTGGCTTCAATGTCGGCAAGTTTGTAATACACCCTTCTGCCTGGTTTTGAAATAAGTTTAATATCCATTATGATGGGGCTTTTACTGATAAATTTAAGATTGAGACTTAAAATCCCATCTTTTGTTTTTACATCTTCCGCAAATCCCACATTCTCCAGAGCTTTGGCAATAGCTACTTTCTTTTTAGACGAAACATCCCTAACCTCCCTGTCTTTAGCTAAAGCAGCATTTTTTATCTTTATTAAAAAATTTCCAACCGGATAATTTGTTTCAGACATATTTACCAACTAGCCTTTCTAACTCCGGGAATTTCTCCCTTAAGAGCAAGTTCCCTAAAACACAATCTGCAAACTCCGAATTTTCTCATATAACCCCTGCCCCTGCCACAAAGTTTACATCTGTTACGATAACGTCCCTCAAATTTTAATTTACTTTCCTCTCTTTTTTCTTTGGCAACTGTACTCATTTTTCCTCTCCTTTCTCAAAGGGCATTCCTAAAAGCCCCAAAAGTCTTTCTGATGCTTTGGGTTCGCTGTTTTCTATTACAATTGTTATTTCAAGCCCGTGAGGAGTTGCTTTGGTCAGATCGACCTCCGGAAAAACAGTGTGTTCGATAACTCCTAAAGTGTAATTACCACTTTTATCAAAACTTTTCCTTGATACTCCCCTAAAATCTCTCAAACGAGGGAGAACTATAGAAAAAAGTCTGTCTAAAAACGCATACATTAATTCTCTTCTTAAAGTAACAGCAATTCCTACAGGCATACCTCTTCGAAGGCTAAAACTAGCAATTGAGACTTTTGCTACTTTAACGGCAGGTTTTTGACCGGTAATTGCAGCCAAATCTTTCTTTAGAGTTTCTACTTGTTCTTTATTTTTAGCAATGCTTCCTATTCCCACATTTAAGACAACCTTTACTAGTCTCGGTATTGCCATTTGGTTTTTAATACCAAACTCCGATGCTAAAATCTTTACTGCGTCTTTTTCGTATTTTTCCCGCAATCTTTGTTTTGCCATATTTATAATACTTTTTTAATTATTATTTTATATCAATCTCTTTATTACACTTCTTGCAAATTCTTGCTTTCTTTTCTCCCTTTAACGTATATCCAATCTTGGATATTTTTTTGCACTTTGGGCATATTAAGGCAATTTTGGCCAAATTTAATGGTCTGGGAATATCATATATTCCACCCTTTTGGCCTTGGAAACCTTTTACATGTTTTTTGTAAAGATTAATTCCCGGAACCAAAACCTTAGATGTTTTAGGAAAGACTTTTTCAATTTTTCCATCTCTACCCTTGTCTTTACCGGCAGTTATTTTTATATTATCTCCAATTTTAAATTTCATATTTTTTAAACTACCTCTCTTGCCAAAGATGCAATTTTATTGTATCCGACTTCCTTAATTTCTCTGGCGATAGGACCCAAAATTCTGGTTCCCCTTGGAAGTCCTTGTTTATCAATAACCACTCCCGCATTGTCGTCAAATCTCAAATAACTTCCATCTACCCTTGAAACTTCTTTTTTTGTTCTAACAATTAAAACCTTTACCTTCTCGTGATCGGCAACGATTCCAGCCGAATCAGCACCCTTAACGATACATAAAACAACATCTCCTAGAGAGGCAATTTTACCTATTTTTGACGAAATACCAATAACCATCAATCTTTTTGCTCCGGAATTATCAGCCGGAACAAGCATGGTTCTTAGTTGTATCATTTAATAATCCTCCATTTCTTCAACTTACTTACAGGTTTGCAAGAAACAAATTTGACCACATCACCAATATTTACTCCGATTTCATCATCTACCTGATACTTTTTGGCCCTTTTATATCTTTTGCCATATAAAGCGTGAACAACCGTTCTTTCAACCTCAACAGTTGCTGTTTTCTGTGTTTTTTTAGCTATAACTTTTCCTGTAAATATTTTCATAATTTCTCTAAATTTAATACCCGTTTATTTTACGTCTTTGTCACCTTCTTTATTAATTATCTCCATTTCTCTTATCAAAGTCAGTATCTGAGAAACTTCCCTCTTCAAATTTTTTGCTTTCTTAACATTTTTCTCCGTCTTGGAAGACTTATTGGAAATAAGTTTGATAAGTTCGTTTTTCTTTTCGGAAACAACTTTCCTTAAATCTTCTGTCTTTTTCGTTTTTAAATTTTTAAAATCGTTTTTCTTCATATTTTAATTAATTTTCCTTCTTAATAAACTTTGTTTTAATCGGTAATTTGACTGCAGCTTTTGCAAATGCCGATTTTACAATTTCCTCGGTCGTTCCGGCAACTTCAAAAAGAATCCGTCCGGGTCTGACGGTAACCACATGTTTAGCAATATCACCCTTTCCCCCACCCATGCGCTTTCCTGCGGGCTTTGCACTTACCGGCTTATCAGGGAAAATCCTTATCCAAACCCTTCCACCTTTTCTCAATTCGTGAGTTATTGCACGCCTTGCTGCTTCTATTTGTTGTCCCGTCACCCAAGCTACCTCCTGAGCCTTCAAACCAAATTCTCCAAAGGCAAGTTCTGCTCCGCGGGAAGAAACCCCCCTTCTTCTTCCTCTGAAATTTTTAATATATTTACTCCTTTTAGGTTGCATTGCCATATTAATCTTCCTCCTTTTTGTGAACCCAAACCTTAACTCCCACATATCCCCTCTTAAGAAGAGCAGGGACTTGTGCGTAATCAATTGCTGCTCTTAATGTCTGGCTTGGAACCGAACCCATGTGATATTTTTCTACCCTCGAAATCTCAGCCCCCTGAATTCTTCCTCCCAATACGATTTTTACTCCTTTTGCACCGGATGCTAAAGCTCTTTCCATGGCTCGGGTCACAACTCTTCGTTGAGGCATTCTTTTTTCCAAATCGCTTGCAACCCTTTCCGCAATTAATTTTGCTGAAAGTTCAGAATTTTTAATCTCGTTTACTTTAAAATCAATCTTAATATCCGTGAGTTTTTTACCTCTGGATTTGGAAATTATATCTACGATATATTTTTTAATTTCCTCAATACCGCTTCCTCCTCTGCCTATGACAATTCCTGGCCTTGATACAGAAACTGCTATAACCATACTTTTGGGCAACCTTTCTATCTCAACCGCAGTAATTCCGGAAAGCTTAAGTCTTGCCAATAATGCACGTCTTATTAAAACATCTTCAATAAGATATTTGCTGAAATTAGAATTGCTGGAAAACCAGCGTGATTTCCAAGGTAAAAATGAACCTATTCTTATGCCGATTGGATTAATTTTTTGTCCCATTTTAATAAATTACAAGTTAAACCTGTTTCTTTACTCCTTTCTTTTCCTCTTCAACTTCCTTAATTTCTTTTTTGATTTCTTTTTCCTCTTCTTTTGTTTGCAAAACCACCCTTATGTGACTCATCCTTTTTTTAATGGGGTGCCATTGACCCCGGGAAACAGCAATTCCTCTTTTCAACCTTGGTCCTTCCCCGATTTGTATTTCCTTAAAAAAAAGTGTGTCTTCACTTACTCCCTTCACTTTGGCATTGGCAATTGCCGAAAGAATAACCTTTCTTAAAGGCTCTGCTGCTGCTTTTTGCACCAAACTTAAGCTTTCAACAGCAAGGGGTGGTTTTAATCTTTTGATCATTTCCACAACAACCCTTACTTTTTTAGGTGAAATTAATAAATATTTTTGTTCGGCTTTAATATCCATATTAAGTTTTATCCAACGTCCTTTTAACTATTTCTCCATGTCCCCTAAATGTTCTTGTGGGAGAAAACTCTCCCAAACGATGCCCCACCATATCTTCGGTTGCAAAAACATCTATAAATATTCTGCCGTTATGAACCTGAAAATATTTTCCTACAAATTCGGGGGGAATCTGACATGCTCTGGACCATGTTTTAATCGGATTTTCCTTTGTTCCCATGCCGGCTTGGACTTTTTTTACAAGTCTTTCATCTACATATGGTCCTTTTTTACTTGATCTTGACATAATATTAACTGTGCTTTCCTTTCCTTCTGTGTTCGATAATTAGTTTATTCGAATATTTCTTCTTATTTCTTGTCTTTCCTACTGCCATTTTTCCATAAACGGTTTTAGGATATTTAAGTCCGACAGAACTTCTTCCTTCTCCTCCTCCGTGAGGATGGGCATGAGGATGCATTGCAACTCCCCTTACTCTCGGTCTTATACCTGCCCACCTTTTTCTTCCGGCCTTACCCAACCTTTCAATCTTAGCATCAATCCTTCCGACCTGTCCGATTGTTGCCCAAGCTTTGGGATCAAATCTTCTAATTTCCCCTGAAGGAAGCTTTACAAGAACCCATTTACCCTCTTTTCCCTGTAATATTGCTGCACTTCCCGCACTTTTAACCAGTGATGCCCCCATCCCAGGTTTAATCTCAATATTGTGGATAATAGTCCCAATCGGAATTTTATCAAGCGGTATTGCATTTGCCGCTTCAATAGGAGCTACTTCGGATGCAATTATCTTCTTACCGACTTCCAAACCCAACGGAGCAAGAATATAGTTTCTTTCTCCATCTTCATATAAGATAAGGGCAATTTCTGCACTCCTATTTGGATCATATTCTATAACCTCCACCTTACCCCAAACATCTTTTTTGAATCTTTTAAAATCAATTTCCCTGAAATATCTTTTTGATCTTCCACCCTGATGCCTAACGGTAAGTTTCCCGCTATTATTTCTGCCAGATTTTTTGGATAGCAACCATTTTACTTTCTTGTTCATATTATTTCTTTCCCTTCTTTACTTCAAAAGCATCAATTTTTTCATCTTTGGCCAAATTAACGATTACCTTCTTGAAAGCCTTTATCTCAACCCTTCTTCCTCGGTTGTTCCTTTTTTCTCCCGCTTTATAATTCATCGTTCTTACTTTAGTTACATGAACCCCATACACCTGATTAATTAATTTAACTATTTCAGGTTTAGCTAAACCTTTATCTAGAATAAAGCTATAGCCTCCGTCTTTGGCTAAACTCAAACTTTTTTCTGTTAATATAGGTGTGATATTCATTTTTTAGCTTCCTTTCCCAACTTTCCAACAGCCTTGGCGCTAACAAATATCTCTTTATCAAAAATCAATATTCCCCCCAAAAGAACCTTAAATGCATTCATATTTTCAAAAATTTCTATCCTGACATTTTCAAGATTTTTAAGAAACCTTTTTGTCTGAATATTCTTTTTACTTAAAATAAGTGTAAACTTTTTGATTTTGATATCTTCAGACTTTGTAAGTTTTTTCAAAAAATCCCTTGCCTCTTTGGTTTTGACAATCTTTTCAATTCCTGAAATTACAAAAACCTGTTTTTGGGACAATTTCATACTTAAAGACTGAGAAAGGGCAAGTTTGGTCATCTTTTTAGGTAGGGTCAATATCCTTCTTATAGGTTTTGGTCCGTGAGCCGTTCCTCCACCTACATAAATCGGAGCCGATCTTGCTCCATGTCTTGCTCCACCTGTTCCTTTTTGCTTGTATACCTTTTTGGTCGTTCTGTTTACTTCAGTTCTTGTTTTGGTTTTAGCAAGACCAACGTGAGATCTTTCTTCATATACTCTTACCGCCTGAGCCAAAAGAGAAGGGTTTTCCTTTTCCCCAAACTCTTTAGGTAAAGATATCTCTTCCAACTTTATTCCTTTAAGTGAATATGTTTTTCCCTTAAGCATTTGTTCCTCCTTCTGTTGAAACCGGAGCGGAAGCCACAGACGCTCCTCCCCCTGCTATTTTTGCTGATTCTCCCTCAACAACCTGAACAACGGTACCTCGTTCAAGATCTTTGAGACTTCCCTCAGAAATTCTGGTAATTTTCAATAGATCTCCAAACTTGCCAGGTATTGCCCCTGAAACAAGCATTTCATTTTTTTCAAAGTCTAAGGAAATTACATGAAGATTTTTTGTAGTAACCATATCTCCCCCCATTCTTCCTGCCATATGCTTTCCCTTAAAAACCCTGCCTGGTGTAGTTGTTTGACCGATTGAACCGGGAGCTCTTTGGCGATCGCTTTGTCCATGAGTTTTAGGTCCACCCGCAAAACGCCATCTTTTGACAACTCCTGCAAAACCTTTTCCTTTGGAAATTCCTTGAACCGCAATTTTATCTCCCACCTTAAAAATGTCGGAGGCCTTTATTTGGTCTCCGACTTTAATCTCAGTTTCTTTTTCTGATCTAATTTCTCTTAAAAACTTGGGTGAAAATTCTTTTGTTGAGGTTTTTTTGAGGTGTCCTTGAAGTGGTTTTGAGGTTGATTTAATCCTTTTATTTCCGTAACCAATCTGAATACCCCAATAGCCATCTTTTTCATTAGTCTTGACTTGAGTTACAACTGAAGGGGAAATGGAAACAGAAGTAACAGGAACCCGAGTTCCTGCAACATAAGTTTGACCCATTTTTCCTTTCGATCCCAATATCGTTTTAATCATAATTTCTAAAACACTAAAAAAGGCGCCAAGGGCGCCTTATATCAAATGGCACTTCCACCCTGGAAACTTCAAGTGATATTAATTTCAATCACTCCCACCACGATGCAAGCATTATACCAGAGGAAACTCTTCCACGCAAGCCACTGTGTATTTACAGTCTATTGTCTTGGAGGTAAACCCTGAGCCCTTCTTGCTGCTTCATCTTCTCTTTTTACCCTTTTCATCTCATCCAATGCTCTCAAACCCAATTCCAAATCCGCGTTTACTTGAGTCATCTCGTCACTCTGTTGAGAACTTTGTTGTAATTTTCTGACTTCCAATAATGCACGTAATGAATCCTGAGGAATAGGAATACCTGTTTCGGAATCAAATTTTGGTACCTCAATTCCTTTCTGTTTTGCCTCGCCAACCAGATAATCACAATCTCCCCTAAAAACATTAAGTCTGGCTTCCAAACTAGTTTGAGTAAAACTACCATCTTCACTCGTTGCCTTTTCGGGCAAAGGCATCCCCGTATACTTGGAAAACTTAGCTTCATCCCGAACTCCAAGAGTTTCCCGCATATTTCGTTCTGCTTGTTTTGTTAATAACTCTTTGTAGTACTGAAGGCGTGCAGGTTCATCATTTCTTAAATCTGCTCCCGTTATTCCATGAAAATTGGGGGGTGGGGGAACTTGGATCACGTCAAATTTAAGTCTCTCAATTTGGCTTCCTAACACCTCAGGGGACTGTATGGTTTCTAAATTTTCTCCAGGCATAATTCTTAATCAACTAATATGAGCATATTAAAACATCTACATTTTAATTTCAATACTGACTCCTGCGGGAAGATCTAAATTTGAGAGGGAGTCTATGGTTCTTGAGGAAGGGTCTAAAATATCAATTAGTCTTTTGTGAACCAGTATTTCATAGTGTTCCTGAGCGTTTTTATCAGTAAAAGGAGACTCTTTAACTGCCATTAGAGATCTTTTTGTGGGGAGGGGAATTGGACCTATTACCTTAGCACTGGTTGCAAGAGCCGCTTCGATTATCTTTGCAGCTGCTTCATCTATAACCCTGTGGTCATAGCTTTTGAGTTTGACTCTGAGCCTTCCAGTTGGCATATCTTTAGTCCAATTAAATGTGCGAAAAAAAATTAAGCTAATATTTTTGTTATAGCTCCTGCACCAACAGTCTGTCCACCTTCACGAATTGCAAATCTGAATCCTTCTTCCATGGCAACCGGCTGAATTAGTTCAACCGTCATTTTTGCACTGTCTCCGGGCATAACCATTTCAATTCCGGCAGGAAGTGTTACGCTTCCTGTAATATCGGATGTTTTTACATAGAATTGAGGTTTATAACCTGTAAAGAAAGGTGTATGACGTCCACCTTCTTCTTTGGAAAGAATGTAAACTTCTGCTTCAAATTTTGTATGGGGAGTAATTGTTCCGGGTTTGGCAAGAACTTGTCCTCTTTCCACATCGTCTTTTTCAATTCCCCTTAAAAGTACTCCGACATTGTCTCCCGCTTGGGTTTCATCAAGAGTTTTTCTAAACATTTCAAGACCGGTAACAACTGATTTTGTGGTATCTTTAAGTCCTACTATTTCAATCTCTTCATTAACCTTTAATGTTCCTCTTTCAACTCTTCCGGTAACAACTGTTCCTCTACCTTTAATGGCAAAAATGTCTTCTACAGGCATCAAGAAAGGTTTTTCTGTTTCTCTTTTTGGATCAGGAATATATGTATCGACCGCATTCATAAGATCCATGATTGCTTTTTCGGCTTCCGCATCGCCCTCAAGGGCTTTAAGAGCTGAGCCTCTAATTACAGGAACTTCATCTCCCGGATATTCGTATTTCTTAAGAAGTTCTCTTACGTCTGCTTCTACAAGATCAATTATTTCCTTGTCATCAACCGTATCACATTTGTTTAGAAAAACTACCAAAGCAGGAACATTAACCTGTCTTGCCAAAATTACGTGCTCTCTTGTTTGAGGCATTGGTCCATCTGCAGCTGAAATAACCAAAATTGCTCCATCCATCTGAGCCGCTCCCGTAATCATGTTTTTGATGTAATCTGCATGTCCCGGAGCGTCTATATGAGCATAATGCCTTTTTGCCGTTTCGTATTCAATGTGAGAAATATTGATTGTAACTCCTCTTTCTTTTTCTTCAGGAGCATTATCAATATCACTAAATCCGTATGCTTTTGTAGTATTTCCAGCTTGTTTTGCTAAAACTGTAGTAATTGCTGAAGTTAAGGTAGTTTTTCCATGATCAACATGTCCAATGGTACCAACATTTACGTGTGGTTTTGATCTTTCAAATTTTTGTTTTGCTTCTCCTGCCATTTTAATAATTTAACCTAGGTTGTAATTATACAACCTGCCTTTTAAAGAAACAAGGGCAACTCGCCCTTACTAACTTTATATTATATCTGAGGCTAAATAAGGCTGTCAAGGGGTATCCTCAACAAACTTCACATTCCCTATCGATTTTATCTTCCATTTATATCCTGAGTAAACCTTCAAGTCTTCAACTATTTGTTCTGCCATTCTTTTCGACATGGCTGGCGTAGATTTTGAATCACCCCTAAAGCCCATCTTGGCTCCTCCGAATTCATTATCGGGAAGATCTTGAACAATAATAAAACCTTCAGGCGACATTTGAACAAGATTCTACTTCCTCTCTCTGTAAAATACAAACCAATTAAAAAATTGAAATTTAAAATTCTCTACAGAAGCCTACCCGTTTCCCCTAGCCATTTCTACCTTGCCTGCCTTGGCTACAATTTGATCCGCAATATTCCTTGGAACTTCCTCATAATGTGAAGGTTCCATGTAGTATGAGGCTCTTCCTTGGGAAATTGATCTTAACTTGGTTGCATATCCAGATAGTTCCGCCAGAGGAACTTGAGCTAAAATTACAGTCATCATTCCTCTTTGTTCGGTTCCTTGAATTTGTGCCCTTTTCGAAGAAATATCTCCGATAACGTCTCCCATAAATTCATCGGGGGTTGAAACTTCCACTTTCATAATGGGTTCAAGAAGGCACATATCTGCCTTCCTTGCGGCTTCTTCTACAGCAAGAGATCCCGCAATCTTAAAGGCCATTTCAGAAGAATCTACTTCATGGAAGCTTCCGTCATAGACTGCAACTTTCAAATCAACCATTGGATACCCCGCCATAATTCCGTTTTCAAGCTTTTCCTTGACACCTTTTTCAATAGGTGAAATAAATTCTTGAGGAATTGCACCCCCTTTAATTTCACTTTCAAATTTAAATCCTTCACCACGTCCTAATGGTTCAATCCTAAGAAGACAATGTCCATATTGTCCATGACCCCCTGTTTGCCTGATGTATTTTCCTTCCCCTTCAGCAATCTTTCTTATTGTTTCTTTATACGCTACCTGTGGGGCTCCGGTTGTTGCTTCCACGCTAAATTCCCTCTTCATTCTGTCTACAAGAACCTCAAGCTGAAGTTCTCCCATTCCGGAAATAATTGTCTGTCCGGTTTCATTATTTGATTTAATTCTAAATGTCGGATCTTCATCTGAAAGTTTATTCAAGGCAAGTCCCATCTTTTCCTGATCACTTTTTGTTGCAGGTTCAATAGCAAGAGAGATAACGGGTTCGGGAAAGGTAATAGATTCAAGAAGTATTGGATGTCCGGGATCGCAAAGAGTATGTCCAGTTGTTGTTTCTTTTAAGCCAACAGCAGCTACAATTTCTCCTGCAAAAGCATCTTCAATCAACTCTCTTTGATCGGCATGAAGAAGAACCAACTTTCCTATTCTTTCGGAAGTCTGTTTTGTCGCATTATAGACAACCTGACCGGAAGATAATTTACCAGAATAAATCCTAAGATAGACCAAACGCCCTACATGAGGATCTGTCATAACCTTAAAGGCAACAGCAGAAAAAGTATCTTCGACTTTTCTGTGTCTTATTTCTTTTTCCCCTGTTTTAGAATTTATTCCTTCAACCGGAGGCATATCCAGTGGAGAGGGAAGATATTCAACAACCCCATCCAAAAGAAGTTGAGCTTCAGCGGTTCTATTGTCTCCTCCAAAAATAGGGAAAAACTTTCCAGAAATAACTCCTTTTCTTATAGCTTTCTTAAGAAGCGCTTCATCAGGTTCCTGTCCTTCCAAAAACTTATTTAAAGCTTCATCGTCAAATTCAGAAACTTTTTCTATCAGTTCTGCTCGGTATTTTTTTGCACTCTCCAATAAATCTGCAGGGATTTCTTCTTCGGTTAGTTTATTATCCTCAATTGCCTTATAGGTCAAGGCCTTCATTTTGATAAGATCAACAACCCCTTTATGTTCATGCTCAAGACCTATTGGGATAACAACTGGGGCTGCATTTGCTCCAAGCCTTTCTTTAATTGACTTAAGAGAAGCTTCAAAATCAGCACCAATGAGATTTAGTTTATTCAAAACACAAATTCTGGGGACTTTGTATTTATCTGCCTGTCTCCAAACTGTTTCCGACTGACTTTCAACTCCGGTTCTGCCGTCAAAAACCATTAAAGCCCCGTCCAAAACTCTCAAACTTCTTTCGACTTCGGCAGTAAAATCAATATGTCCCGGGGTATCGATAATATTTATTCTGTAGCGTCCGTTTTCAACAGAACTTACGGAATCGATATCCCAAAAGGTTGTAATTGCGGCCGAAACTATAGTAATTCCTCTTTCCCTCTCTTGAGCCATCCAGTCGGTAACTGTAGTTCCTTCATCTACGGAACCTAATCTGTAGGTTTTTCCTGTTTCAAAAAGAATTCTTTCCGTAGTTGTGGTTTTTCCAGCATCGATATGGGCAATAATTCCAATATTTCTAATTTTATCCAATGGAACATCACGGTCTTTAGTAACCGTCATTACCATTGCACTCTTTTTCTTTTGTACTTCTCCTGCCATATTATCTATTCTACAGCTTCCTTACATCGATGACCCGACAACTTTATTGTCTCTTTTCCACCAATCGTATCATATAGTTTAACAGCTTCTCGGTCGAGATTGGTTGCAGCCACTGGTTCAAGTGATAGTATTACTTCAATCCTTTTATTACAACCTAAACACCTGTCGGCACCAATTAAAGTACCTTTTGTCGAAACAGCATTTCCATACCTTGTACCATCCCAACAGATTTCCGCTCCTGGACGTGGAGCTAAATCAAACGCTTTTCCTAAAGCTCTTTCATAGGCTTCATTTAAGAGTTTGCAAGATGGGGTTACATCATAAATTGAATGGAATTTTGTCATAAAAATACTCTTACCAATTGAAGTGAGAAAATGCACGGTTTGATTCTGCAACTCGCTCCATATCAGTTCTTCTTTTTACTGCAAGACCTTCTCCCTTATAACAATCAATAATTTCTGCTGCTAACTTTTCTGCATAAGTGTGAAATTCTTTGTTTGCTCTTGAAGTTGCGCCCATTATTATCCACCTAATTGCTAGTGATTCTTTTCTTGGTCCTCTAACAGGCATTGGAACCTGATATGCAGCTCCTCCAACTCTTCTGGGTCTAACCTCCATAGTAGGCCTTACATTTTCCATTGCCTGATTAAATACATTTAAAGGATCTTCACCAGTTTTTTCTTTAATTATTTCAAAAGCTCTGTATATTTCTTTTTCGGCAACACTCTTTTTTCCATCTTTCATACTCCTATTTATTAGTTTTGTAACAACTATGCTGTTATAAATAGGGTCTGCCTTTGCTTCTCTTATTCTTGCTGGTCCTTTTCTAGACATATTTAATTATTTTAACAAAATTATTTAAAAATCGTTAAGCTGCAGGTGTTGCTGCCGGAGCTACAGGAGCCGAAGCTGCCTTGGCAACTCCACTTTTCTTCGCCCCGTATCTACTTCTTCCTTTCTGGCGTCCTACAACTCCCGTTGTATCATACTTTCCCCTGACTACATGGTATTTTACTCCGGGAAGATCTTTAACCCTTCCTCCTCTGACCATAACTATGGAATGCTCCGCAAGTTCATGGCCTTCCCCTGGAATATATGCCGTTACTTCCTGTTTATTTGAAAACCTGACTCTGGCAACTTTTCTTAAGGCGGAATTTGGTTTCTTAGGGGTCATTGTTCTTACAGAAAGAACAACCCCTCTTTTAAAAGGAGATGCGCTCTCAGAAAACTTTCGCTCACGAGCATTAAACCAGCGCCTTAGAGACGTTGTTTTTGTCTTTTTTACTATCTTTTTTCTTCCGTGTCTTACAAGTTGTGATACTGTCGGCATAATTTTATATAAATCTTTCCGGAAGAACCGGAACCAGTCTTCCAATTATGACATTTTCTTTAAGTCCAAGAAGTTTGTCTTCCTTGCCAAGAAGTGAAGATTCGGTAAGAATATCCGTAGTCTGTTCGAAAGATGCTGCAGAAAGCCAACTTTCTACATACAAAGCTCTTCTTGTAATGCCCAAGATCACCTGCTGAGCAGATGCTGGTTCTCCTCCTGCGGCCAAAGTTTTCTCATTTTCCTCTTCAAATATTGCTTTGTTGATAATTTCTCCCGGAAGAAAAGCGGTATCTCCGGACGTTGCAACTTTTACATCATCACTCATTTTTCTGACAATAACCTCAAAATGCTTATCATTTATTGGAATTCCTTGCGATTCGTAAACTTTTTGAATTTCACTAACTATATACTCCTGAGTTGAAAGCAAACCCTTGATAAGAAGAATCTCTTTTAAATCCAAACTTCCTACTGCTAGTGGAGAACCAGAATCAATAAAATCTCCGTCGCTTATTCCCAATTTAACACTCTTGGGAATAATATATTCTCTTTCTTCTTTAAGTTTAGCCTCTTTGGAATTAACAGTTACTTTCCAACCTTCGTTGGTTTCGCTTATTTTAACTTTCCCGGAAATTTCCGATAACGGTGAAAATACTTTGGGAGTTCTTGCTTCAAACAGTTCTTCAACACGAGGAAGTCCTTGGGTAACGTCAACCCCAACAACTCCCCCTGTGTGCTTTGTTCTAAGTGTCAACTGTGTTCCGGGTTCACCGATTGATTCTGCGGCAATAACTCCGACGGGTGTACCGGGGACAACTACTTTTTTGTTTGAAAAATCCCAACCATAACATTTAACACAAATTCCATGTCTCAATGCACAGTTTAAAGGAGATCTTACTGCGACTTCCGAAATTGAAACATCTTCATTTATGATTTTTGCTTTAGGTTCATCAAGAATTTCATTTCTCTTGAAGACAATTTTCCCCTTGGGATCAACAATATCTTCAGCCAAGAATCTTCCTAATATTCTCGCGTAGAAAACATTTTCTCTAGGATTTCTTCTAACTATGTATTTTTCTTTTGTTCCACAATCTTCATCCCTGACTATTACATCATGCGCAACATCCACAAGTCTTCTTGTAAGATATCCCGCATCCGCGGTTTTAATAGCCGTATCCGTCAAACCTTTTCTTGAACCTCTTGAAGAGGTAACGTACTCAAATTCGGAAAGACCTTCTCTGAAATTGGATTTGATGGGAAGTTCTACAATTTTTCCAACAGGGTCAACAATAAGACCTCTCATTGCAGCAAGCTGTTTCACCTGATCTTTTGAAGTCCTTCCGACTTTTGCATTAATTACTATTTTAATGGGGTTATCTTCATCTAAAGCATCCCATGTTTTATCTACCAAATCTTCCGAAACATTAATCCAAACTTCCTGAGTCAATCTTCTTTTCTCTTCCGCAGTTATTAATCCCTGGGCAAAATTTTCCTCAATCTTAGAAACTTCTCCCTCAGCTTCCTTAAGCATAGTCGCTTTTTCAGGCAATACTTTCGCGTCGGCAATACTGAACGAAAGACCTGAAAGTGTTCCTGCCCAGAATCCCAAATCCTTAACAGCATCAATCATTTCAGCAACTTCCTCATTTGCATGAGTATTGAAGGCCTTTGTTAATAGTTGTTTAATAATTGCCGATGTAACAGGTTCATTGACAAAATCAAAATCTGAAGGAAGTGCTTCATTGAAAAGAATTCTTCCACAGGAGGTATCCACTAATTTATTTCCAATTTTTACAGTGATAAGCTGCTTAAGTTCAATTTTTGCGGTTTGAAAGGCTAGTATGGCTTCGTTTTTATCAGCAAAAACAGAATTTGAGGGTTTAATTTTTTCATTAATGCTTGTTAAGAAATAAACTCCCAAAGCCATTTCCTTCGATGCTGGTGTTGTTGCCGGTGACCCATCAGACGGTTTAAGTAGGTTTGATGTGGGAAGCATTAAAGTTCTTGCCTCTTCTTTTGCTTTTTTGGACAATGGAACATGGACCGCCATTTGATCTCCGTCAAAATCTGCATTAAATCCCGAACAGACTGCGGGGTGAAGCCTGATTGCATTTCCTTCTATTAAAACCGGATAGAATGCCTGAATCGAAAGTTTGTGTAGTGTTGGAGCACGATTTAAAAGAACCGGATGATTCTTAATAATTTCCTCCAAAATATCAAAAACTTCCGGAGGACGCCTGTCAAGCATGTTTTTGGCACTTTTTACATTAGGGGCAATTCCACGAACAATCATTTCTCTTAAAACAAAAGGCTTAAACATTTCAAGGGCCATCTCTTTTGGAAGTCCGCATTGTGTCAACTTTAACTCCGGTCCGACAACAATAACTGAACGTCCGGAATAATCTACTCTTTTACCCAAGAGATTTTGTCTGAATCTTCCCTGTTTACCTCTTAACATATCACTTAAGCTTCTTAAGGGCTGCTTTCCTCTACCTTTCCTTGTTGCTTTTCTTTGTGAAGCATCAATTAAGGAATCAACCGCCTCCTGAAGCATCCTTTTTTCGTTTCTTAATATAATCTCTGGTGCTCCAAGTCCTATAAGATGTTTTAGGCGATTATTTCTATTAATAACTCTTCTATATAAATCATTAAGATCAGATGTGGCAAAACGTCCACCAGATAGTTGAACCATAGGTCTTAAATCCGGAGGAAGTACCGGCAAAACTCTGAGTATCATTGATGAAGGATTTATTTTTGTTCTTCTTAAACCGTTAATCAGTTTTAATCTTTTGGAAATCTTTATATATTTCGAACTACCAACCTTAGATTCGTTAAGTTCTTTAGTTAATTCAACAGATGTTTGGTCAAGATTCACTTGATCTATAGCCATTAGTACGGCGTCAGCCCCCATCTTGACTACCAAAAAATCTCCCACACCGTGATCGACCAGTTCTTCATACTCATCTTCACTCAAAATTGTTAATGGCTTTACACTTTTTGCCAAAGATATAAGATTTTCAAAAAGCTGAGCTGTTTTATCTGTCGTTTTTGCTTCCTCTTCAGAAAGCGAGGTTTGTTTTTTCCTTAATTCAAGTTCAACTTCACTTATGGCAAGAGATAATTGCTCTTTATCTTTTATTTTTGTTTCGACCTTTTCTTTTTCGTTTTTGGCCTCTTTTGCTAGATTTTCTTTCGCTTCTCTAAATGTATCCGCAATTTCCTTTTCCCTTTCTTCCTTTGCCTTTCCCAAAATCTTAAGAGCCTCTTTTCTTTCCGTTTCCTTGACATTAACTACCAAATACTTTGCAAAATAGATAACTTGTTCGATTGCCCTAGGAGCAACTCCTAAAAGAAGCGAAAGTCTTGACGGAGCTCCTTTAAAAAACCAAACATGAGCAATTGGTGTAGCCAAACTAATATGCCCCATCCTTTCGCGCCTAACTCTGGACTGGGTTACTTCAACGCCACACTTGTCACAAACAACTCCCTTATACCTAATCCTTTTATACTTTCCACAATAACACTCCCAATCTTTTGTCGGACCAAAAATCCGTTCATCGAAAAGACCATCTTTTTCAGGCTTTAAGGTTCTGTAATTAATTGTTTCCGGTTTAAGTATTTCTCCCCTGGACCACCTTCTGATGTCTTCGGGAGAAGCAAGCCTGATTACCAAACTGGTAAAGTCTGCCAATTTCCTTAAATCATCTATGTCTTGTACTGTATTCATATTTCTTAAATTGTTTTTACCTCCTCTTCAATTTCCATCGGGCTTTCCGGAGAAAGAAGTTCATCTGTTGCTACAACTTCAGATCCCGCAACTTTTGCAAGTTCCTCTCCACCTTCCGTATCTATTTCGGCATCAGGTAAAACAACCGCACCTTTAGGTTCAATTGAAAGACCGAGAGAATTTAGTTCTCTGACCAAAACTTTAAAAGATTCTGGAACAGTGGCCTCAGGAATATCTGTACCTTTTACAATTGCCTCAAAAGCTTTTGCACGTCCAATAATATCATCAGATTTTATAGTTAACATCTCTTGAAGTGTGTAGGCGGCACGGTGTGCCTCAAGTGCCCATACTTCCATCTCTCCCAATCGTTGTCCCCCCATTTGTGCTTTACCTCCAAGAGGCTGTTGGGTAACAAGAGAATACGGTCCTGTACTTCTGGCATGAGTTTTATCTTCAACCATATGAATAAGTTTCATTATGTAGGCAATACCAACCACAGTTTCTTCCTTAAATTCTTCTCCCGTACGCCCGTCTCTTAATCTAATCTTTCCTGAAACCGGCAAGTCCACATCTTTCAATTGATTGAAAATCAAATCTTCACCAACTCTGTCAAATACGGGAAGAGCCCCTTTTTCCTTCTTTTTTGAAAGTGCCCAACCCAGATGACACTCAAGAAGTTGACCCAAATTCATACGTGCCAAAACCGAAAGTGGTGAAATAATAATATCAACAGGAGTTCCGTCGGGAAGATATGGCATATCTGATACCGGCATAATTTTTGCTACCACTCCCTTGTTACCGTGACGTCCAGCTACCTTGTCTCCTACAGTCAATTTCCTAATCTGAGCAACCTTAACAACAACTTTTTTAATTACACCCGGACCCAATTCATCACCCTTATCTTTATCAAGTATCGAAACACTGACAACAATACCCTTCTCACCATGGGGAACACGAAGCGATGTGTCTCTTACTTCTCTTGCCTTTTCACCGAAAATTGCTCTTAAAAGTCTTTCTTCGGAGGTTAACTCTGTTTCTCCCTTGGGAGCAATTTTGCCTACAAGAATATCATTTGGTCCCACCTCTGCTCCGACAACAACAATTCCGTCTTCAGCAAGATTTGCAAGTTCGCTTTCGGCAACATTTGGGATGTCACGGGTTAATTCCTCAGGACCCAGCTTTGTGTCCACAATATCAGCTTCATATTCTTCGATATGAATTGATGTCAAAAGATCATTCTTAACAATTTTGTCTGAAACCAAAATCGCATCCTCAAAACCGTAACCACTCATTGATGTATAGGCAATCACAAGATTTCTACCAAGAGAAAGTTCACCAGATTCAATAGAAGGTCCGTCAGCGATCAAGTCTCCCACTTTTAGTTTATCTCCAGGGGAGACAACTACCTTTTGGTTGTAACAAGTTGAATGAGCAGTCCTTTTGAATTTCATCAAGTGGTATATCTCCTTCTTTCCTCCGTCAGTAATTTCAATTTCATCAGCTTTGTTGGTTACAATATCTGTTTTTTTGTCAAGTTTAACTTCAACTGTTTTGGCATCTGCATATTCAACAACACCTGCATGTCTGGCATATATTACCCTGCTCATCCCTTTAGCAATTTCCGTTTCCATCCCGGTTCCTATAACTGGAGATTCGGGATTAACCAAGGGTACAGATTGGCATTGCATGTTCGATCCCATCAAAGACCTGTTTCCTTCATCATGGGCCAAAAAAGGAATAAGAGATGCCGATGCTCCTATTACCTGTCTGGGAGTAACATCCACGAAATCGACAAGTTCCACCCTTCCTTCACTGAAATTACCGTTGTGTCTAAGAGGTAGTCTTTCGTTTTGAATAAAACCATCTTTATCAATCTCTATACCCGAGTAGGTTATATACTTATCTACTTCATCATCAGCGGTAAGATATTCTATTTCGTCCGTTACTTTTACTTGAATATTCTTACCTTTTTTAATTTTCTCAACCTTTCTATAGGGAGTTTCCAAGAAACCATACTCGTTTACTTTTGCATAGAGAGCAAGGTAAGTAACAAGACCGATATTAGGTCCCTCTGGACTTCTCACAGGATCTAATCTTCCATACTGAGAAGAATTAACGTCACGTATGGAAAAAGATGCTCTTTCTCGATTTATGCCACCGGGGCCTAAAACAGAAACTCTTCTCAAATTATCAATTTCGGAGAGAGGATTTGTATCATCAAGTATCGTAGAAAGCTGATTCGATCTGAAAAATTCATTAAGTGATGCTATAAGTGGTCTTGCATTTATTAATGTTGCTGGAAGAGGTTTATCTTCAGGAGAAACCAAACTCATCTTTTCCTTTATTGATCTTTCAAGTCTTAATAATCCAACCCTGAACGCGTTAACTGAAACAAGTTCCCCAACTCTTCTTAATCTTCTGTTGGCAAGATGGTCAATATCATCCACTCTTCCGTTTCCGTTTTGAAGGTTAATTAAATAGGATATTGCCGCAACAACATCCTGTCTTGTCAGAACCCAGGTTGACTTCTCGTTGGGAAGACTTAAATTTAATCTTTTGTTGATTTTGTATCTTCCCACTTTTCCCAAATCATATCTTCTATGTTCTAAAAACAAGCTTTGAAACAAACTTTCAGCATTTTCAATAACAGCAGGCTCTCCAGGTCTTAATTTACGGTATATTTCCAAAACAGCTTCTTCTTTAGATTTAGTAGAATCTTTAGCCAATGTCGCCTGAAGATATTTATGGCTGGGGTCTGTGTCAATCCCTGAAAACGCAGCAATAATTTCTTCATCGGAAGACAGGCCCATCGCCCTAAGAAAAACCGTTCCCAAAACCTTTTTTCTTCTATCAATTCTCGCCGAAATCACATCTCCACGAGATACTTCAAACTCAAGCCATGAACCATGTAATGGTCTTACTTCAGCTTTTCCAAGCATTCTTCCTGAAATAACATCCAGTTCTTCAGAAAAATAGACTCCGGGAGAACGAACGATCTGATTAATAACCGCCCTTTCAATTCCGTTTATAATAAATGTTCCTCTTTGAGTCATTTGGGGAAGATCTCCTAAAAATACCTCTTGAGTAACTTCTTTTCCCGTCCTTTTGTTAATCAATGTGGCCACAATTTTAAGGGGACAAGAAAATGTCAGACCTTTTTCTTGGGCCAAACTTGGTGAAATTGAAGGTTCCCCCAAAGAATGCTCACCCAATATAAGCTGCCAATTTTTACCGGTAAAGTCATCTATCGGAGAAATTCCAACCAATTCCTGGGTTATTCCCTCACCTAAAAACCACTGCCAGGATTCTCTTTGTATTTTTGATAAATCCAATTCAGGTAGATTCTTCTCAGTTCTACCAAAATTTTTGCGGTTGTTTTTAAGAATCATCTGATACAAATAGAAACCCGCACCCCACGATGCGAGAAAAGCGTACAATTAAGTACGCCTACAGGCGATTATATAAGCCAACAATTTCTTGTCAATAGGTATTTAGCTACTTAAGATATCTGCCTATATTAGCATTGTGCTCCTCCACGGTTCTTGCGTAATGAATAATTCCTTCCGAATCGTGAATATAAAACCAGTAAGGAGAATCCTCAGGATTTATTGCGGCTTTTAGAGATGTTAATCCCGACCCTGATATGGGAGCCGGGGGAAGACCTGTAAATTTGTAAGTATTAAATTTTGAAGCCAGATTTAAATCTTCTTTAGTTACTTCTTGCCACCAATCACAATTAATTAAACCTCCTTGGCACCTTAATGTTGCTGAGGCATATTGGATAGTTGCATCAACCTGTAACGGCCAACCATTCTTAAGTCTTTTATATAAAATTCCGGCAACAATACCTTTTTCTACATCGTTTACCGTTTCTCTTTCTAAAAGCGAGGCGATAATTACTTCTTCGAAGGTGATGTCCCCAATTTTTTCTTCAAAAATCGATAGCATTTTATCAACGATCATTTTTGGCGTCGCATCCCAAGGAAAAAGGTATGTGTCGGGAAAAAGATACCCCTCCTTGTTTGCAGTAAGTTCCATAAATTCGTTTCTAAATTTTTCCGAATCGGGGGGTTGTAAGACGTTTATATATTTTTCTACTACTTGTTCCCTTCTTAACCCTTCAGGGATTGTTATCCAAACTTCAATCGGACCCTTATTTATTTCGGAGAGCATCTTAAAAAAAGACATGTTGGGACTGAGTTTATACTGCCCTGCCTGTATTTTTTGAGAAAAGCCCGAAAGGTGCGTATATACTCTAAAAAGAATGGGGTTTTTTATAAGACCAGCGTCTTTAAGATCATTTGCAATTTTAGAAGCGCTGCTACCTTTTAATATTAAAAAGTATTTGCTACCTGTATCTTGAGATACCGGCTTAGCTTGGGAATAAACAAAAAAGAAGGTTAATAATATGGCGATTGATAAAAAGAAAAGTGATAATAAAAATTTCTTCATTAAAAACTAAACTTCTTCAAGAAGGGCTCTTCTATACTTGTTGGATTTTGGATCATGAATAAAAATCCTTCCGCAGGAACATGTTATTTTTTCTGTTCCATCCTTAAGTTTTGATTTGTTACCATCCTTTAGCTCTTTTCCACAACCAACACACCTTCCTTGAGACATAAGCCATGCCTGAATGGGCGCAATCACATCTTTAAACATAATTTTCCAAATACAATTGTAACATAACTGCTGCCGCGTATGCATCTTCAAGTTTTTTTCTTTTTTTTCTGGAAATATTTCCTTCCAAAGATAATCTTTGTGCGGTCTGTGTTGAAAGGGTTTCATCGTAAATTTCGGCTCCAATTTTATCAGCAAACATTTTTGACTCCTGAGCCATTTGTCCTTCGGAAACCCCCACAATCATCTTATCAATCAAAAGTTGTTTTTTTATTCCAAGTACTTTTTTAAGCGCATCTTCAAGGTTTTTAATTTTTATAACTTTCAGGGGTTGTGCAATATTAGTTTCGCTAAAAGCAATTCCTATTTTTTTTCTTCCGTAATCGATAGCCAATATTTTCATTTTGTTAAAGAGGAACAATTCTCGCCCTGACAATTAATCTTTTAGGTTTTCTGGGATCTCCCGGAGGAACACAGGTAACAAGAGTTAAAAACGAATCGGAATTATCTTGTTGTAAAACCTGAATGTCGGTCGGATAAACTTCAAACATACTCTCCACTTTATATTTAAAAGAGATATTGTCGTAATCTACCGTTATTTCATCCCCTTTCTTAAGAGATGGAAGAGTAGAAAAAATAGATATATAATCCTTGGGATTGTAAAAAATTGGTAAAACAGAATGGCCAAAAATTACAGAGTTTCCTTTTTTCCCGGGAAGAGCGGTCCCGGGATATTGTATAAGACTTTTTGACAAGTCTTCTCCTCCAATAGAAACTACGGCATTCTTGATTCTAAGTTCCGAAATAGAGATATTGTAATAACTCACTTTGGATTGATTAAAGGAATTTACATCTTCTCCCCCTATAAACCAATTGCTAGCTTTAGTTAAATCCAGATCGTCTTGGATTTTTGAGCTTCCTTTGACATATACAGGATTTAATAAATCTTGATTGTTTACCCTGGAAACGCTTTTATAGGAAAGAATCGGCCAAACAACACCCGCCAAAATTACAATTCCTGAAATTGCCCAAACAACAGCAATAACTTTTAAAAAAATACTGCGCTTCATAATAATACAAATATATTAGTACTATTTCCTTCCACTTTTATCAATTTTAGGTGTGGAATCATCTTTCGCCAACGATTTCTATAAAAATATGTTTTGTAAAAAGAGGAACATTTCCAAATATTCCGGGAAGTTTGGGTTTTGTGCTAATTTCTGCGGTAACAAATCCAGCAATTCTGGAGAGTTTTTGTTCTACTTGAAATTTATTTTTCCCTGCGACCTCCTTTGACAAAACAATAAAATCTTCCTTGGGCAAAAAATTTGCTTGCACTTTTATATTAAATGTTGACGCACTCGAAAGATTTTTTATACTGTCAAAATCAAATTTAATATCATTTTCATCAATAGAAAATCCCGACGGGATTGCTTTTGATAACACACCCTGAGATAAATCAATCAAATCTTTCTTGGAAACATGTATTGCACTTGATTTAAGGGTAAGGGAAAGCTTTATATTTGAAGCCTCATCCCCAACTTTATTACTAAATATTTTTGAAGAAGGTGTGGCAATAAAAGAATCCTCTATTAAAAGTCTATCTGAGGGGATCAATTTCAATAAATCCTCTTTTGCTTTTTCAGTAAGTTCGGAGGTTAAACTCTCAAGAAGTTTTTCCGTATCATCCGAAGAAACAGCTGAAATATCCCTACTCGATCCACCAGTAAAATCAACTGTTGCTATGGCATCTACATCCGATTTTGGATAACTCCCCACTGAGAATGTTTCATTTTTTGCAAGGTTGTATTCCGCCCCAATATCATAGGCAGTTATCTCAACAACTTGTGTTCCAGGAGTTGAAGGAGAAAGGGCGGCCGAAATGGAAGCGGAATTGGCAAGAGAATACTTTAAATCATTTGCTGCCGTAATTATTGTTCCTTGAGAAAGTTTTAAAATTGCATCTGTTCCATTTTGAATATTTACCGCTCCTTTTGCCTTGTCTCCAATCTTTTTGGCTCCAGTTGTAGACTTTGTTTTTTCCCCAGAGGCTTCAACGATGGCAATTTTTCCAGAAAGTATTTTATTTGCCAAATCAGAAGACCCAGAATCCTTAAGAACCGTTGCCTCAATTTTCTCCTCAAATCTTTTTGGTGAAACATAAATCCTTATTTTTGTTTTAGGTACGAAAAGCCAATATAAAATAAAGGCAATAACAATTGTGCCAAAAATCAGGGAAGGTAAAAGATATCTTTTCCTTCTATTAACGGTCGGGGTTGGGTTTATTGAACTTTGTCTTTTAGGAAAATTACTTAGCAGTCTATTTAGTTTAGACTTCAATAAGTCCAAATAATTTTTTCTTATGGGTGCAGGTTGTTTTGCAATATTAACTTGTTGGTCAATCTTCTCGGGAATTTTTTGAGCAGCAATATCAGCCCCCACAACAAATCCCAATTCTTGGGGTGAAAGAGATTTTTCAGGCGTAACTACATTTTGATGGCTTTCCGATATTACCCCGTCTTCCCGAGGCTCTTCCTGTTTCAGGCCAATTTCTGTCACACCCGCCATTTCAGCAGCTCCGGCCAGAGCAACGGCCGTTACTTTTTTATCCGGTGCAAAAATTTCAATTTTAGGGGGATGGAGGAATTTTATTTTTTCCAAATCTTCCCAATTTGAAGCCATCAGAGCCTCTTTGACATCCTCCAATTCACCCTCTTTTCCATCATAAATAATTATTCTTGATGGAAGATTTTCACTTAGGGAAAATCTCGACAAACCTTCGGTAATATCCTCAAAATAAGATACACTTCTTGCAACCTGTGTCGTACCTATCAAATTTCCCAAACCAAAAACAGATATTTCCAAATAATCTTTACCAAAACCGGCAATAATTGCATTCACGGGAGAACCTTCTTCTGCTTTAATCAAATGGGTAATTGCTTCAGATAGAACTACAAAACCCGATGGTTCCAGTGAAAGTTCTGTGCATATATTTTTTATTTTACTTAAGTATTCCCCTTTAATTTCACCTTTATCTACCCATGACGGAGGAATACCAAAAACAGTTTTTGACGGCTCTTTAAACCCTTCAGGAAGAAGTTGAATTGCGGAGGAAAGCGCGGCATCTGATGCACCAATAATTTCCGAGTCTGTTTCCCAGGGTGTTACAGGACTTACCGCCACAACTTCGGCTTTTTTTTCAATAATTTCCCAAATTCCAGCCTGAATCCAACCGGCTTCCAATACAATCGCCCAATACAAATCTCTAGATTTATCTTCCTTACTTCCCAGAAAATTTTTGAAATCCATATTATTTTAACAAAGCATATATTCTTACAATACCCGCTCCAACTTTCTCCTGTTTAATTATCTTAACATGTCCAATTTCGGAAGTATTTTTTATATGAGGGCCACCACAAACTTCCTTACTAAAATCTCCAACGCTGTAAACTTTTACTTCTTTACCGTATTTTTCGGCAAAGAAATGCAGAGCTCCGGATTTAACCGCCTCATCCAAACTCATAACTTTAAATGAAACTTGAAGTTTCTTCTCAATTTGTAAATTAACCATATCTTCAACCTTGGTAATTTCCTCATCTGCCAATTTTCGTGGATATGAAAAATCAAATCTCAATCTCTCGGAGGTTATGTTTGATCCTTTTTGGGAAACATTATCTCCAAGGATTTTTCTTAAAGAGGCGTGTAAAAGATGGGTGGTTGTGTGCAATTTGGTGACATCCTCGGAATTATCTGCAAGACCACCCTTAAACATTCCAGCTGAAGCTGTTCTTGAAAGTTCTTTGTGTTTTTTAAACTCTTTTTCAAACTCCTCTTTATTTATGCTTTGCCCTTTTTGAGAAAGAATCTCAATTGTGACTTCAAGAGGAAAACCGTAGCTTTGGTATAAATCAAATGCTTTTTTACCATCAACCATATCCAGCTTTTCCATTTCCTTTAAGCCCTTGTTCAGACTCAGTTTAAATTTACTTACCTCTTCGGCAATTACTTGATTGTTACAAATCTCTTTAATATCAGATTCGTTAAAATCATGTTTTAAGGTTCGTATCTGTAGAGCCGCTCTTCTGATCAATCTTCTTAAGACATACCCCTGAAGTTTGTTTGAAGGATAAATTCCCTCTGCTGCGATTGCTTCTGCTGCTCGAAGATGATCGGCAATTATTCTAAAGGCTTTTTGATTATCCTTGTATTCTTTGCCAACCACTCCTTCGATTCTTTTAATAACGGGGCTATGTATATCTATTTGAAAAATATCCTGTAAATTATTAACCGCCATCGTAATCCTCTCCAACCCCCCGCCAAAATCCACATTTATTTGAGACAATTCTTTCAAATCTCCGTCTTTCCCTTTTTCGTAACACAAGAAGACACAATTGCCGATTTCTAAAAAGCGGCCGCAATCACAGTTGGGGTGACACTTTTTCCCATATTTAGGGTTGTGTTTGGTACCGAAATCAACAAATATTTCCGAGGTCGGTCCGCCTATTTCTCCAGCTGGCATTTGGTCGGGGGAGCCGGCCCTACTCCACCAGTTTTTTTGAGCGTTGTAGAAAACAATTCTCTCTTCGGGAATACCCAACTCTTTCCAAATCTTGTATGATTCTTCATCTTTTGGAACCTTCTTAAATCCTTCGAAAACAGAAACCCAAAGATTACTCTTAGAAAGACCAAGTACTTTGGTATAAAACTCATAGATCCAAGGGATTTGTTCTTTTTTAAAATAATCTCCCAGACTCCAATTGCCCAACATCTCAAAATAAGTATCGTGTCGGTTATCACCAACCTCTTCAATATCTTGAAGTCTAAGAGAAGGTTGAGAATCAACCAATCTTTTTCCTTTGGGATGCTTTTCTCCTTTAAAATATGGTGTCAGAGGCTGCATTCCGGCAGAGGTAAATAAAGTTGTGGGATCTCCTTCTAAAACCAACGGAGCGGGAGAAATCTCTCTATGATTTCTTGGGCTTCCCAAAAAAAACTTTAAATATTTTTCTCTTACCTCATTTGAAGTCATGCTCAAATTATACCCTGTTTTAACTTTCTTGTCCGTGGGTTTCCAGTTTTTTTCCTTTTCTAAGAATTTCCAAAACTCCTGTAAGTTTATCTGGTCTAATAAGACCTCCCCCAAGAATTGCATCTTCCAAAATTGAATTTAATCTTTTTATGGCTTTTCTAAGATCAAGAATAATCATTACAACTTGTACCCCTACAACAAGAAGAAGTGTTGTTAATGAAATTACTACAATAATTAATAGTCTTTGAACTCCATCCATATAGGTTTTATTTTAACTTAGGTGTTATCTTTCTAACAATAGTCGTTTCTTTATTTGATCTGTTTATTGCTGTTACAACAATTTCACCAGTTCCTTCGAATATTTCAACCTGACCAAAAAAGGTTCCGTCATCGTTTATTAAAATCAATTGGTTATTTATTTTAATAGTTGCATCGGGATCAGTTTTTCCGGAGACATCCACAACATTGGAAGTGGCAACAAATCCTTCCGTAGGACGCACTATCTCCAGTTGCGGAGGAGAATTAAACTTAAAAAATTGAAAACCGAGATAGCCTAGTAGGGAAAGAATTACAATCATAATCCCTGCCACAAAAGTATATTTAGGAGTCCATACGAATTTACCACCGACGTCAGGTTTTGGATTAATTGATAGTTTTTGCGGCAGATAATCCCTCTTTAGTGTTGCGCAGGCAGTTTTTACATCAACGCCAAGAAATGAAGATAGGTTTTTAACAAACCCGGAAACAACTGCAAATTCAGGAAGTTTTCCCCACTCCCCGTTTTCAATTGCTTCTATGAATTCCTTTTTAATCTTTGTTTCTTTCTCAATCTTTTTTAAGGAATAATCTTTTTTAAGACGTGCGCTTTTTAAAATATCTCCAACACTTCTCATTTAAATTTTAGTTGGCAGAAGCTTCACTGGGTACAGTTTTGGCTAGGAATTGTTCCGCATTTTGAACAAGTACTTCACGGGGTTTTGATCCTTCTGCTGCTCCCACAACTCCCGCTCCCTCCAGTTGATCAATTATCCTTGCTGCTCTAGCATATCCAATTGAAAGACGTCTTTGAAGAAGCGATGCTGAAGCTCTATCATATTGACAAACGACTTCAACTGCTTTTCTAAATAAATCATCAATATCACCATTAACACCACTCACCTGAGGCATACCGGATTTACTCATTGTAGTTACCTCTTCCGTATACTGCGGACCAAGTCCCTGATTTTTAATAAAAGATGCAAGAGCTGTTGTTTCTTTATCCGAAACAAAAGCCCCCTGAATTCTTATGGGTTTTGCCTGTTCGGGAGGAAGGTAAAGCATGTCCCCTCTTCCCAATAATTTTTCCGCTCCCTGAGTATCAAGAATTACACGGGAATCTACTTGTGAAGAAACTGCAAAAGCAATTCTACAAGGAATATTAGCCTTAATAAGGCCAGTTATTACATCAACTGAAGGTCTTTGTGTCGCAAGAACCATATGTATTCCCGTAGCTCGGCTCATCTGAGCAATTCTGGTAATTGAATCTTCAACTTCAACTGGAGAAAAAAGCATAATATCCGCAAGTTCATCAATAACTAATACTATGTAAGGAAGAGCTTGAAATCCGGACATTTCATTATAACCGTCGATGTTTCTGGCTCCTGCCTGAGCAAAAAGTTTATAGCGCCTATCCATTTCGCTCAGTATCCATCTTAAGGCGGAAATTACTTTTTCCGGCTCAACTATCACTGGAGTTAAAAGGTGGGGAATACCGTTATAACCCGTAAGCTCCACCCTCTTTGGATCAACTAAAATAAATTTAACTTCAGAAGGCGCTGCTCTAAAAAGAATTGATGATAAAAATGCATTCACACAGACACTTTTTCCGGAACCTGTTTGACCGGCAATTAAGACATGGGGCATTCTGCCAATTTCCGTAACAACCGCCTTACCCGAAACATCCAGCCCCAAAGAAACTGCCAATTTGGAATTGCTGTTTTTCATCGCCTCTGATTCCATCATTTTTCTTAAGGGAACAAATTCGGGAGATCTGTTGGGAAGTTCAATTCCTACAAGGCTTCTACCTGGAATGGGAGCTTCGATCCTGATTGTTCCGGTGGGCGCGGCAAGAGCTAAAGCCAAATCCCTCTCAAGGGCTGTTATTTTGGAAAGTTTTGTTCCAAGCGCAACCTCCAATGCGTATTGGGTAACTGCAGGACCTAAATTAACTTCAACCACCCTTGCTGTAATACCAAACGAATCCAATGTTTTTTCTATTTGGGCAGCATTACCTTTTATGTCGCCCCGATCAGCTTTTCCGGTTTCGACCTCACTAAGAAGATCTAAAGAAGGATACTTCCAAACCTTTCCCTCTCCCGGAACATTGGTGACCAATTTGGGAGCCAATACTCCAGGTTCCAAATTTTCTTCTTTGGTTTTTGTTTGAACATTCTTGACAGAAGAGGAGTTTATACCATCGCCCACCACCCTCATGGGCTGTTTCCAAAGTTTCGCCTGTGAACCTTTGTCGGCAACAATAAATCTTCTCAATCTGTTATAAATAATTTTTGTTTCATTAATTACCTGTTCAAATGAAGTATCAAAAAGAATAATTAGACCAATAAATGATGTTCCTAAAAAAATTAGGAATGCGCCCGGACCAGTTATCAAACCAGATATTGCCAACCACGCATTTAATCCTAAAACTCCGGCTTTTGTAAGAGCCATAACAGACATAAAAAATAAAATTATCCCAACCAAAACATTGGGTCGGCTCAATGGGCCTTTGAGTTTTGAAACAAAAAAGGAAAGGGAAAGAAAAATGAAAGGAAGAAAAATTATCGTCCAAGAAAAATACTCTACCAAAATATCGTTAATTTTTACAAGTACCATCCCCTGACGAAGAAAAGAAAGAACGATAAGGCCAGACAAACAAAGAAAAAAAATCTGGGCAATGGAAAAAACGGTTTGCTTTTTTAGTTTTAATCTAAAAGCTCTTTTATTAAATCTTTTTTTCTTATTAAGCATGGCAAATACATTATATCTCAATAACAACAGGTAAAATCATCGGACTTCTTCCTGTAACCCTAAAGAAATGCTTCTCCAGAAATTTAATCGATTCCTCTTTTAAAGACTTTGCATTTAATTTTCCTTTACTGTTTAATAGCTTGGTCAAATCAAATACGGCTTTTTCCAATATTTCTCTATCTTTTACCTCAAATATGAAACCTTTGCTGATTATTTCGGGCTTACCAATGCTTCTTCCATCTTTCCCGATTTTAATTGCAATTACCACAATTCCTTCCTTACCCAAAATTGCACGGTCACCCAAAACAACCTTACCGATATCTCCAATTCCAAGTCCATGAACCAAAACATCTTTTGTAGAAACAGTTTCACCCCGAGAAACACTTCCTTTTTCAAAAATAACACTTTCCCCCGCCTTGAGTTTAAACACATTCGAAGAACTTGCTCCCAAATTTATAACAAGCTTCTCGTAGGAATGCATAAATCTTATGGTCCCGCCTATAGGAATAAAATACTTAGGCTTTACAATTTCAAAAAGCTTTTTAATGTCCTCCTGACCACCATGCCCCGAAACATAAAGACCCTCTTTAAGATCGTAATAATGAACATCAACCCCCTTATCGATTAAACCGTCTATCACAAAATCTTCACTTTCCTTGCTGTAGGCAGGTGCCGGATCAGCGGAAAATATAAATGTATCTCCAACATTCACAGTTACTCTGTCGTGATCACCCTGAGAAATTCTGTAGACAGAACTTCCAACCTGACCAAAACAGCCTGAAACTATATAAAGAACCTGATTAGGTTTTAAATTGGGAAGTTCCTTGTATGAAATTATTTGGCCGGGTGAGTAATGAAGATAATTTAAATTATGTGCCATCTCAGCCTTTTTCTGGATAGACCTTCCCACAAAAAGGACCTTTCTGTTTACCTTCTTGGCAATATTGATTATCTGCTGAAACCTGCCAATATTTGATGAGATTGCCGTAACCATGACAGCCTTCTTGGCATTTTTAACTATTTCAAACATTTTTTCCTCGATTGGGAGTTCGCTTTCGACAAATCCTGGTTTATTTGCACCCAAACAATCGGAAGCTAAAAATAAAACCCCACTTTTTGCAAGATCCCTTGCCCGACCTATATCAAAAGATTTACCGTCAACCGGATTTTGATCCATTTTGTGTTCCGGAACATGAAAGACCCTTCCTTCGGACGTATCTATTGCAAAACCTACCGTATCGGGAATTGAATGGGTAACCCTGAACGGCTGAATCTTAAAAGGTCCAACCTGAAAAAGATCATTGTCCGGATTAAAAGTATTGATTTTAAAATCTCTGACTCCATAATCTTTAAATTTGTCTTTTATAAACTCAGTAACAAGTGGAGGCGCCCAAATTTGAGTTTTAATATCCCTTAAAAGAAACGGTAGTGCTCCTATGTGATCTTCATGTCCCTGAGAGACAACAATCCCCTTTAACTTGTTTTTGTTTTTGACTACGTACGAATAATCGGGAAGTACCAGATCAACTCCAGGCATTTCCAAATCAGGAAAACCTATGCCACAATCTACAACCATCATTTCCCCGTTTTGTTCGTAAATATATAAATTTTCCGTAACACCCGTTGTTCCCGATAAAGCAATAAATCTAAGCATAATTTCTAAAATAACTTACTTTGTTCAACTTCCATCTTACTCTCAATTTCTTCCAAATAAGAGGGGATTTTCAAAAAATCATTTTTGATAGCCTGCATAACTTCCCCCCTCCTTAAAGCTGCTGCGGGATGATACATAGGAATTACGCCGATATTCCTACCGTTCCAGTTGATTTCAAATTTTTTGCCGTGTACACCAGATATTCTTACCTCTGGAAGAAATTTACCCATCGAAAATCTTCCTAAAGTGACAATTACTTTTGGATCAATAATTTTTATTATTTCATCAAGATATTTCCCATAGGCAGATATTTCTTCAGGTAAAGGGTCTCTATTCTCAGGTGGCCTGTGATGAACAACATTAGTAATATATATTTCAGAACGCGGAAGATCTATCGACAAAAGAAGATTATCCAATAGTTTCCCTGCATTTCCTACAAAAGGTTCCCCTTTCTGATCTTCAAAATATCCTGGGCCTTCCCCTATAAAAAGTATTTTTGTTTCTGGATTTCCAACACCAAAGACAAGTCTTGTTGCACCTTTCTTAAGAGGAAGGTTATCGTCTTTCTCCATTTCGATCTTTAATTTATTTAGTTGATCCTTCTTGCTCATATTTATAAATCAAAAAATTCTACCTTATTTATACCAGTATCGTAAACAGCAAATGAGGGTTTAATAGAATGAAGTGCTCCGGGAGAGACGATTCTAACCCCGTCTATAATTCTTTCGGATTTATAATGTTTGTGGCCACAGAAAATAATATTAAATTTTCTTTTATCGTAAACAAAATCTTTTATATTATGAACAAGGCCTATTAATTTATAGTCCAAGACAAATTTCAGACATTTTTCGTCAAATTCTTTCGAGTTATCTTTTAAGACATCTTTCATACCCAAATGGATGTCTGCATTTCCCAAAATACAGTAAAGGGGAATTCTTGCTGATAAAACTTCCTTAATAGATTTAATATCATCCCAATCACCAAGATGAAATATTCCAGCTGCTTTTATCTTTTTAGCAAAACCCAAGACAAGTTTAAGGTTCGCAATATTTGCATGACTATCGGAAATAATTAATATTTTCATCCTATTGGGGCAGGAATTCTCTAATATTTGTTTCCGTTATTTTAAACGAAGTCCCCTTTTTTTCAACGATTGCTCTAGCAACTCTTCTTACAATTCCCTCAATTGTTCTTTCCAAGGTTCTTATCCCCGCATCATATCCCAAAGGTCTAACAATACTAGGCCAAACATTTTCGTCTATTTGCAAAGATCCTTGGGGGATCCCCGCAACTCTGATTGCTCTGGGAAGTACATATTTTTCTCCAATTGTTATTTTTTCCATATCCGTATACGAAGGCATTGAAATAGGTTCCAATCTATCTAAAACCGCCGTTGATATACTAGTAGTATTATTTGCGGTTGCAATAAATAAAACTTCAGAAAGATCAAAAGGAAAATCGATGTAATGGTCGGTAAAACTGTGATTTTGTTCAGGATCCAATAGCTCCACCAGTACCCCCATGATCGATGCTCGTCCTCCATCGGTTACTCTATCAATTTCATCAAGTAAAATTACAGGATTTCTTGAGCCCACAGACTTAAGGGCTTTAACTATTTTTCCGGGCTCTGATTCCGCATACATTCGGGATTGCCCTCTTAAATCCAAAGGATCTCCCATACCACCAAAAGGAATTCTAACAAACTTTCTTCCCAAACTTTCCGCAATTGACGAAGCAATTGTTGTTTTTCCGGTTCCCACAAGTCCCACAAAACAAAGAATAGGTGCTCTAAATATTTCTTTTTCTTCCCCTCTTTCTTTTTTTAGTTTCATTACAGATACATATTCAAGAATTCTTTCTTTAATTTCATTTAAACCAAAATGGTTTTTATCCAAAACCGTTTTTGTGTTTACTAAATCCAAATTATCCTGAGTGCGCGTGTTCCAAGGAAGAGAAATTATCCAATCTATATATTTTCTGATTCTGTCAAACTCAGGTAAAAAAGTAGGAGATTGGGTTAGTTTTCCAAGCTGGTCCAATCTTGTTGAAACTTCTTCCAGAAGTTTGGGTGGAATTGTTGCGGATTTAACTATCTCTTTAAGCTTGATAATATCACTCTGCGCAGTATCCATATGTTTTCTAAGTGTAGCATCTTCAAGCCATTCATTGAAGTTAAAAACCGGTTAGCCATTTAGGTTGTGCAAACCCATCCATATATACTGACAGTAAATTTTCTTTGAAGAGTTTTTTACTTTTAAATATCAAATTTATAGCCATTCCTTTTTTGGTTTCTTCACTCCACATTTGGTCAAAGATAAAATTTCCCAAAGAATAATAGACTCTGGAATTGCCGACTGTTTCAATTTCCTGTATCCAATGGGGGTGGTGTCCGACAATATAATCTGTTCCTGCTTGTGATAATTTCTCCGCTATCAGTTTTTGATTTAAATTGGCTTTGGGTTTATATTCCTCTCCCCAGTGAACACCAACAATTAAAAAGTTCACTTCTTTTTTAGAATTTCTAATAAGTTCAAGATCTTTTTCCTGAAGTTTATATTCCAAAAAATTAAAACCTAAAAATCCGAATTTAATTCCGTTTTTTTCTATAACAACTAAATTTCCGTCACCAACCCATTTAATTTCATTTAATTCCAGATGTTTTTTGGTTTGGGTAAAACCTTCTTGACCATAATTAAAGATGTGATTATTGGCCAAATTTACTATATCTATACCTGCATATTTAAGTCCTTCAATCATTTTTGGGTCGGCACAAAATTTCATACCGGAATCAAAATAGGGACAATTTTCAACAATTGGACCTTCAAGGTTAGAAAAAACGATGTCTGCTTTTCTTAATTCTTCTGCGACATGCTCAAAGGGATAAATTGAGTTATTCTTTTTAAGGCTTTTGGTCATCACACTTCTACTAAGCATAATGTCTCCGGTAGCAATAATTGATGTTTGTTGATCAATCTCAGACAAGTTGGGATTTAAAAAGAAGAAAATAAAAACTAAAAACAACCAAAATAAATTCACTAATACAAATTATATATTTCTTTAAGAAAGATTATCTTCCAAAGCTTTTCTTGTCTTCATTCACAAGCCTTGAAGTTGGAAAATGGGGTCCCCCACTTCTTTCCGAACCGAATCTTGGTTTTGCCGAAAAATCTCTTCTGGGCCTATCAAAACTACCTCCACTTCTATTAAAGCTGTTTCTTCCAAAATCTCTTCTGGGCCTATCAAACCCGTTTCGAGCACCTCTTTCTTCTTTTGGCTTATCTTTTGATGGATCCATGTTCATCGAAAGGTTTATTCGTCCAAGATCATCAATTTCTTTGACTCTTACCTGAATTTTCTGTCCAATTTTTACAATATCGTTAGGATCTTTAACAAATCCTTCACCCATATCCGAAACATGGACCATTCCGTCTTTCCCAGGTAAGATTTCAATAAATGCTCCAAAGGGCTGAATTCTAACAACCGTACCTTCATAAATTTCTCCCGCTTTTACTTCTTTTACAAGATTTTCAACCATTGTTACTGCCGCATCCACTTTAGCTCCGTCAATTCCTGAGATATTAACTGACCCGTCGTCTTCGACTTCCACTTGGGCCCCTGTTTCTGCGATTATCTTTTTAATTATCTTTCCTCCGGGGCCAATTACCTCCCCTATTTTTTCCACAGGAACCATGACAACTCGAATTTTTGGAGCGTAAGTTGAAACTTCTTCTCTTGGCCCCTTAAGGGTTGCGAGTATTGTCTTTAAAACTTCCACCCTGGCCTTTTTGGATTGAATTAGAGCCTCTTTCAAAATTTCGTGTGTTAAGTCAAGTGTTTTTACATCCAGCTGAAGAGCTGTTATTCCCTTTGCGGTTCCTGTAACTTTAAAGTCCATATCCCCGACCAAATAATCTTCCATTCCGCAAATATCGGTTAAAACCGCATGATCTTTTCCGTCTATTACAAGTCCCATAGCAATTCCCGATACAGGGGATGTAATAGGCACTCCCGCATCCATTAACGCAAGTGTCGAACCGCAGGTTGATGCCATGGACGTCGAACCGTTGGAACTAGTAACCTCGGAAACTAACCTAATAGTGTAAGGAAATTTATCTTCAGTTGGAATTACCGGAATTAAAGCTCTTTCTGCAAGTGCACCGTGACCTATTTCTCTTCTATTGGGGGATCCAACTTTTCCTACTTCTCCGGTTGAAAAAGGAGGCATGGAATAATGATGCATATAGTGCTTGTTTTCTTCTCCTTCTGCGGACTCTATTAATTGGGAAAGGGAAGGGGCTCCCAATGTTGCAACAGTTAAAACCTGTGTTTGACCTCTTTGAAATATGGCACTTCCATGAGTCCTTGGTAAAATTCCAACTTCACCCGAAAGTGTTCTTATTTCATCAAACTTTCTTCCGTCGACTCTTTTTCCCTTAAGGGTAATTTTTCTGGCTTCTTCCTTTAAGACTTTTTCAAAGGCACTGGCAACTAGTGCGGGATTTTCTTCAGAAAGTCCTGCAATTACGGCATTTCTTACCTCTTCAAAAATACCCCCACTTCCTTCATGCATAGCCATCTCTTTAAGAATCTCTCCTACTTTATCTCCCGCAATCTTTTTGATTTTGGTTTTAAGTTCTGTTGTTATTTCATCTTCCGGAATAGATTCTTTTTTCTTTCCACAGATTCCCGCAAATTCGTTTATAAAGGAAATTAGCTTCTTTCCCTCATTTTGCACAAACTCAATTCCCTCCAATATCTCATCCTCAGTTACTTCTTTTGTACCCGCCTCAACCATTAAGATTGATTTTTCCGTTACCGAAACTATTAAATCCATTGAAGAATTTATCATCTGAGAAACCAGGGGATTTATAACTAATTTTCCGTCAATCTTTCCTACCCTTAGGGTAACAACTACTTCCTTCCAAGGAATTTGCGAAATTGCAATTGCGGCGGAAGTTCCAAGTGCTGCAACAATTGTGGGATCGTTTTCCATATCAACAGAAAGAACTGTTGCCATTACTTGAACTTCCCTTTTGTAAGTTTTGGGAAATAGGGGTCTAATAGATCTATCAATCAATCTTCCTGAAAGAATTTCGTCATCGGATGGCCTTCCCTCTCTTTTAACCCAACGACTACCTTTAATCTTTCCTCCTGCATATAGCCTCTCTTGATATTCAACAAAAAGAGGAAAATAGCCAATATCCTGTTTAAGAGGGGCTGAAACTACCGTTGCAAGAACAACCGTTTCACCATAGCTAACAAGGACTGCTCCTGAAGCTTGAGATGCAAGTAGTCCTGTTTGAAACGTTAATTTACGTCCCCCTAACTCAATAGTCTTTTCTATCTTTTTCATTAAATATTAAAATTTATATTATATTGAAGAAATTATTTACCTAGTTTTAATTCTTCTATTAGTTTTTTATACCTCTTTTCATCTCTCTTGTGAAGATATGAAAGAAGTCTTCTTCTTTTGCCAACCATCCCCAAGAGACCACGCCTTGAATGCGTATCCTGACCATGCTCCTTTAGGTGTTTAACCAACTTATCAATCTTAATTGAAAGAAGAGCAATTTGGACTTCGGGAGAACCTGTATCAGTCTTTTCCCTAGCAAACTTCTTAATTACGTCTTTCTTTTCGTTTCCTGTTAATGCCATATTGTCATGCTTTACAAAGTAAGTCTATCTCAAGACAAACCTTGTAAACATCTTGGGGTATAATACCAAACTTTAAGGAAATACTCAAATAGCAAAACTAGTTGACCGAAGTCCCTTTATAAATCTTGGGTTCAAACCAATCTTTTGGTGCCTGATTAGAAGTTTCTTCAACTTGGTTTATTTTTAATGTATCTTCCTTTTTTTCCGTTTTTTCAACTCTTAGATCCTGCCCCGGAATTGCCCCCAATGGATAATCCTTTTTAATGCTCTCTTCTTGAAATCTTTGTCCTCCACTTCTTAAAAGATGTGCAAATGTCTCAAAAGTTTCGGCACTAACTTTATCACCGGTAAAATTGTTACTTCCTTTTTCAATGCCGGCAACCAAATTTGTTGCAATATCACTATCTAAATTAAGGTTTCCTTCCTTAATAAGCATAGCTACAAGCTCGGAAAGACTTGATACGGAAAGAGTAAAAGACATTATCTCCCTATTAGGGGAAGCAAAAAGTTGAGTATTTCCAATGTGAACTATCTTTACCGTACCCAAATCCTCATTATCAAGTGAAGAAAAATCTGTATCGTTTTCCCCACCCACAAGAATAATAAGGTCAGAGTTTACGCCGGAGGTGGTCAATTCGACTTGCTCTCTAAGAGGTGAAATTAGTCCTGTTTTGGGAACAACTGTCAGTTGAAATTCCTGCTCTTCAATATCTGCACTTACTCTTTCAATGTTTTCTGCAGGATAGTTTTTAAACCTGATAGTTAAATTTTTATTACCCACATCCCGAACTATTTTGTCAACACCGATAAGTCTGCTAAATTCAACGGTCATTGAATTTCCCGAAGAGATGGAAGCTTCCTTAATTCCTTTAAGTGAAAGGTAAAGAGACAGTCCTGCAGCAACCTGATCAAAAGAGGGACTATTAGGCAACAGAATCAAAATTGAGTTGGCAGAGCTAATTAAAGAAGAAAAAGAATTATCCATTACTTTGCGACCGATAGTATCATATTGCCCTGTTCAAAATCAAGCTGGGGTTCAAATAATATTCCAAATTCCTCCCCCGCTTTTACTTCCACAACTTCCTGTTTCGCTTTCTTGAGAGAAATTGCTTTGATTTTTCCTACCTTCTCCCCACTCTTCTCGAGGTATAAATCGGATGTTTTGGTAATTTTTCCGTTTACTACTTTGCACCCTGCAACTTTTTTATTATCAAACGGAAAAATTGCAACGATTTCGGCTTTTCCTAAAATTTCTTCTTTGCCTCCGGATAATATTTCATTAAGTTTATCTATAAGTTCATAAATAATCTTAAATTTATAAGTTTTAACTTTTTCTGCTTCGGCAAGTTTAAGAACAGTGTTTGAAATCCCGCAATCAAAGGCAAACACTCTTGCAGCCGTGGATTTAGCCATTAAAATATCACTTTCCAAAACATCTCCAACAGAGGAATCCACCACTATAACCTTAGGAGGAAGGGATGATTCCAAGGCCTCGAGCGCACCCACATTCTTGGCTTTTAAAATTACGGGGAGTTCATCTTCCTGAATCTTTTTAAATTGATCTTTTTTTGTAATTACTTTATTACTTTCTTTAATTAGGGCTTTGTTTGTTGAAACAATCGAACCCACATCTGGAAGCTCCGAAAAACCCAATATTTGACAGGGCTCTCCGGGAAAAATCTCCTTAACTCCTTTTTGCCGATAATCAAAAAGTCCTCTCACTTTGCATTCGGATTTATCTGAGTACAAAGTATCTCCAACTTTTAATGTTCCGTCACGAACAACTAGTGAAACCGTAAGACCACCCTTTTCTTTGGAAGTTTCAATAACTACGCCAAGAAGGGGAGATTCGTGGTCCGCTTTTATTTCGGCTACTTCCGAAACAAGTGTAATGATTTCAAGAAGTTCGGATATTCCTTCGCCAGTTTTTGCAGAAATGCCAAGGTACGGTGTATTTCCACCCCTTCCTTCAAAAGTAATTCCTTCTTTTTCAAGCTGTCCCAGCACAATTTCTATCTCTGCAGCGGGAAGATCTATTTTGGTAATTGCAACAATAAAAGGTATGTTTGCCTCTTTAATCAATTGAAGTGCTTCCAATGTTTGGGGTTTTACTCCGTCCGAAGCATCAACTACGAGTATGGCAATATCGCAGGCAGACGTACCACGAGATCTCATCTTTGAAAATGCAGCATGACCGGGAGTGTCGATAAATGTGATTTTCTTTCCTTCTTTGGTTACCACAACAGAAGCTCCAATTCCTTGAGTAATACCCCCCGCTTCCTTTCCTGCCACATTTGTAGCTCTGATTTTGTCAAGCAAGCTGGTTTTACCGTGATCAACATGGCCCAAAACAGTCACAATCGGCGGACGAACCTCTAAGTTTTTATCATTCATAATATTTAATAACAGACTCATTTAATCAAAATTTAAAAATTCCTAAGCGAAGATTGGCCTGAGTTGAAGATTTAAATTAAAAGTAAAAAAGTTAAATTACCTTTTTGCATGTTATTTCGAATCTTCTTTAGGCGCCTCTTCAACTACGGAAACTTCTTTATTTACCTCTTCTTTGGGTGTTTCCAAAACTTCCTGTTTTTCTGGAACACCCTCTTTTCCATCGGTCTTTATATTCTCGTTAGTTTCTTCTTTATCCTCTTCAACTTTTTCTTCAACCATCTCTTTTTTAACTTCTGGGATTTCAGGATTAAGATTTTCTCCAGTTCCTTCAACTTCAATTCTTAAACTGGTAAGTTTTGCCGCCAATCTTACATTTTGACCGTCTTTTCCTATAGCAAGAGATAGTTGATCATCTGGAGCCAAAACTTTCGCAAGTTTTTCTTTTTTATTTACTTTAACCGTAAGTCCGTCTGCCGGCGAAAGGGAGGCCTTGACCAAATCATCCAAATCTTCAGAATATGAAATCAGATCAACTCTTTCTCCACCCAGTTCGTTAGTTACGGCTTGCACCCTTACTCCTTTTTGACCGACACATGAACCAACTGGATCAACTCCGGCTTGGCTTGATGCAACCGCAATCTTGGTTCTGATACCAGGTTCTCTGGCAATTCCTTTTACAATAACATTGCCTGATGCAATCTCAGGAACTTCCCTTGCAAAAAGCTTTTCAACAAATAAAGGATCGGCACGGGAGAGAATAATTTCCTTTCCCCGAAGCCCTTCTTTAATCTCCTTAAGAAGAAAGGAAAGTCTCTGATTTAAATTAAGTCTTTCTGAAGGAATTCTTTCCTCCGCAGGCATTATAGCCTCGGTTCTTCCGATATCAATTTTTACATCCGGTCCGTCAAATCTTAAAACCATTCCGGAAATCAAGGTCCCCACTCTTCCGGAAAACTCATCCATTATTGCACCCTTTTCAGCCTCTCTTATTTTTTGATGAATAACTTGTTTTGCGGTTTGAGCTGCGATTCTTCCAAATCCCGGAGGTGTAACATCTTTACCTTCATGAAAAATTTTTGCGCCACCGTCTTTGGGATCAATCTCAATGGTAAAAACCTGTTCCTCAACATCTTCTCCTTGTTCTCGAACATCTCTTTTATAAGCTGCAACAATCGCTTCCTTGATGGTTTCTAAAATAATAGAAGGGTCAAGGCCTCGCTCGTTAGCTATGGCTTTAAGTGCCTGTGCAAATTCTGTTCTGGGTGTTTGCATATTATATTTATTAATAAAAAAGGTGGGCTCATCTTCCCACCAATTCAAAACAACTATTTCCAATTAAGAATTGTATCCCAGACACCAAAAGAAGTCAAACAAGACCACTAACGACCCATCCTATTTGAGGCTTGACTTATTGTACCTGAAGCCGACTCTATCCTTCTGGCAGCTCCGTCGATCACTTGTGAGGCCGAACTCATGTTATTAATAGACGCGGCAATACTATTCCCAGCTGATCGGATTTTCTCTGATGAGGCCGTCATTTCACCCCCTACCTGCTTAAACATATTTAATGCCGACGTGATGCTTGAAACATCTCTATGAAAATCTATTTCCACATACCCCACTGTCTCTACTGCCCTACTTATCTTCTCTGCATTTTGTGATTGGGACGCTAATATTGTAAATTGAAAAGATTTTTCTTCATCTCCAAGCTGATGAAGCCTATCCGCTGCTGCAGTCTGAAGTCCAGCTCGTTCATAATGTTGACTAACCTGTTCAGAAGCTCTTCGATAATTTTCTAAAACGCAACCAACATCACCCGCAGATAAGATGTCCTCTTTACTGTATCTTTTATTCTTTTCACCTGCCCCATGTTTTTCTGACATACACTCTGATCCTATCCTTTCTCTTTTAGTCTGTCAAGAAGTTCAAATAAACATGAATTATTTATAAACCTCTTTCCTCCATCTCTTCAATTATTCTTTTTTGTTCTTTTGTTAGTTTTTCAGGAACTAGAATATTAAGTTTTACGTATTCATCTCCCTTTCCTCTTCCGTGAAGATGAGTTATTCCTTTTTCTCTTAATCTAACCATAGTTCCCGGCTGAGTCCCTGCCCTAACTCTTATTTTTACATCTCCATCAACTGTAGGAACTTCAATTTCTCCTCCAAATACCGCAAGTGAATAGGGAATTACAACCTTCACATAAATATCATCTTCATCTCTTTCAAACAACTCATCAGGTTTTATGTTTACCGAAAGGGTAAAGTCTCCAAAATTTATCCTTGCTCCTTCATATATTCCTGCAGGAATTTTAATAGTTCTTTTCTTTCCCCCTACATTAACAGACTTTTCAACTCCATGAACCGCTTCCATAAAATCAATTTTTATGGAATATCTGGGAATTGATCTTCTTTGTCTTGCACCGAATGGGTTTCCTCCACCACCAAAAAAGCTCTCAAAAATATCAAAGGGGTCTCCAAAATCAAAATTTCCAAATGGGTTTCCTCCGCCTCCTCCAGAAGTATATGTATAGGTAAATGGTCCGTATTGACCTTGCTGACCACCAAATCCCCCAGCAAAAGGATTTCCCCTAGCTGTCCCTCCAGGGGTAAATGCGTCATGGCCAAACTGATCATATGCGGATTTTTTCTGAGAATCAGAAAGAACCTGATACGCTTCATTTATTTCTTTAAATCTTTTTTCAGCAGCTTCTTTGTCTGATCCCGTATGTTTATCGGGATGCCATTCTAAAGCTTGTTTTCTATACGCCTTTTTTATTTCATCGGCTGATGCAGATTTGGATACTCCCAGAATATCGTAGTAATCGGACTTTGTGGCCATGAAGTTATTCTACCACTTCGCCTTCCTCAACTTTTTCTTCTTTTTTCTTTTCGTCCTTTTTGTCTTCTCCGTCTTTTGGTGCTTCTTCCTGTGGTTTTGCCTGATCTTTTTGTCCCTGATACATAGCTTGTCCTATCTGAGAAAGAGTCTCAGAGAGATCTTTTGTTGCAGTCTCCAAATCTTCCTTAGAAACATTCTCTTTGTCTTTTATCTCTTTTACCTTTTTTATTTTTTCCTCAACTTTTTCCTTTACGTCTTTCGGGGCCTTGTCTCCCGCATCTTTGAGTGCTTTTTCGGCTTGAGAAACAAGGTTGTCAGCATTATTTTTGGCAGTTATTATTTCCGCTTTTTTTACATCCTCTTCTTTGTGTTTTTCGGCTTCCTCTTGCATTCTTTTGACTTCATCGTCTGAAAGCCCAATTGCTCCGGTAATGGTAATATTTTGAGTTTTATTTGTTGCTTTGTCTTTGGCTGTAACTTTAAGTATTCCTGAAGCATCGATATCAAAAGTAACTTCAACTTGGGGAACCCCACGAGGTGCTGGAGGAATACCATCTAAAATGAATCTTCCTAAAGATTTATTGTCTGCACTCATTGGACGTTCTCCTTGAGTTACATGGATCTCAACCTGTGTTTGATTATCCGCGGCAGTTGAAAATACTTCCGTTTTTGAAGTGGGAACGGTTGTATTTCTGGCAATCATGGGAGTTGCAACTCCACCTAAAGTTTCTATTCCCAAAGTCAAGGGTGTGACATCAAGAAGAAGAATGTCTTTTACTTCCCCTCCCAATACCCCCGCCTGAATTGCGGCTCCGACAGCAACTACTTCATCAGGATTAACTGATTGATTGGGGGCTTTGCCGAAGAAATTTTTTACGGTTTCGACAACTTTAGGCATTCTAGTCATGCCTCCGACAAGTATCACCTCGTTGATATCATGAGCATCAACTTTTGCATCTTTAAGGCAAGCCTCAACAGGTTTTAAGGTTTTTTCAATAAGTTCACTTACTAAATCTTCAAGCTTTGCCCTTGTAAGTTTCATTGTTAAATGCATGGGTTGTCCGTCTTTTTGAGTGATATATGGCTGGTTTATTTCAACCTCGTTGGCAGCGGAAAGTTCTATCTTTGCTTTTTCGGCAGCATCTCTTACTCTTTGAAGTGCTTGTTTATCAGCTTTTAGGTCCACAGAATTTTCCTTTTTAAATTCACCTGCTATGTAATCAACGATTTTTTCATCGAAATCATCTCCCCCAAGATGGGTATCTCCGTTTGTTGCCTTAACCTCAAATACTCCATCACCAAGTTCAAGAATCGAAATATCAAAAGTTCCCCCTCCGAGATCGTAAACGGCAATTTTTTCAGCTTTTTTCTTGTCCATTCCGTATGCCAAAGAAGCGGCGGTGGGTTCATTAATTATTCTTTCAACCTTAAGTCCCGCAATTTCTCCTGCCTGTTTTGTTGCCTGTCTTTGGGAATCATCAAAATATGCAGGAACCGTAATAACGGCTCTGTCAACAGTTTCTCCAAGGTAGACTTCAGCGTCTTTCTTAAGTTTCATTAAGACTCTTGCTGAAATTTCCTGAGGTGTATATGTTTTTCCGTCTATTTCAATAACTGCTCCGCCGTCTTTAGCTGAAACAATTTCATAAGGAACCATTGACTTTGTGCGGGTTACCTCCTTGTCGTCATTTCTTCTTCCCATAAGTCTCTTAACTGAATAGACTGTGTTTTTGGGGTTAAGAACCACCTGACGTTTAGCAACATCCCCAACAAGATTTTTAACAGGTTCGACAACTGAGGGTGTAATATTTCTTCCGGTATCCACCGCGGGAATAACCTTGGGCCGTCCGCCTTCCATTACGGCAACGCATGAATTTGTCGTTCCTAAATCAATTCCGATTATTTTTGACATATATTTTTAATTAGCTCCTTTCTTTCCCACCTTTACCTTTGCGTGTCTAATAACTACTCCTTCTTTAAATTTCCAACCGCAAAGAACTACTTCTTCTATTTTATTTTCTTCTTTACAATTTTCAACTACCTCCGTAACTTCATGCAAATTATGATCAAATTCATCTCCCTTGTTTGGTCTTATTTCTTCAATTCCTTCGTCTTTGATTATATTCTCAAACTCGGAAATGGTTATTGCAAGACCCGCATCTTTAAGATGATTCTGGGCCACCCGCAAATTATCAAGTATCGGCAAAAATCTTAGAATAAATTTGAGTCCTGCCAGTTTTTCCAAATCTTCTTTTTCCCTTTCGATTCTTTTTCTCAAATTATCATAATCGGCAAGTGCTCTAACCAACTGATTTTTTAAATCGGGTTCAATAATTTTAGTTGTTTGTTTTTTTGTCTTGCTCATATTCTTATATTTTCTTTTTAATACATTCTTTATTTTCCAGCAACCTCCTCAATCATGTTTGAAAAGTATCTAACCATAGGAACTACCGTCGAATAACTAAGTCTTACGGGTCCCACAACTCCTAAGGCCCCCTTTTTACCTTTTGCATTAAAATGCGCTGTAACAATACCCACTGTCGATAATTCTGGCCAACTTAATTCCTCTCCAAATAATACATCAAACGGATCGGTAAGACTGGCGCTTTGAAATAAAAGTTCATGAACTCTTTGGGCTTCTTCAAAAAAAGAAAAAAGACCTGAGCAAACCCCCATATCCGAAAATTCAGGATTGGAAAAAACATTTGCATAGCCCGCATGCCAGACCCTGCCGTCGTCGGTTGCGGCAAGAGCAACATTTCTTGTTCTTTGAGCAAGAGCACGGGTAGCTTCATCAAGAAGTTTTCCTAAATCGTCTTTAGAATCTCTTATTTCCTCTTTCGCTTTAACCTCGTCGGCAAGACTCATTTGTTTTTCCTCCATTAGTTGATCCACATAAAATTTCATGGCTGTGGGGCTTGGAATTCTTCCGGAAGAAGTATGAGGTTGTCTAAGATATCCCGCTTTTGTTAAAGAAACCATTTCGTTTCTGATTGTCGCAGGGGAAACTCCCAAATTATATTTTTTATCCAAATTCTCAGACCCAACCGGTTGGGCTGTTTCAATATATTCATCAATCAAAGCTTTTAAAATTTGAGTTTGTCTTGCAGAAAGCCCGTTTGTCATATTAGCACTAAGATATCATGAGTGCTAAATGTTGTCAAGAGGATCTGTAGATATAGGAGAAGCTTTTTTCATCACAAAAATTCTTTTAATATAACCTGCAAAAAACTTAAGCTCCTGAGATTTGAAAAGAAGAGAAAGAAGAATATAGATAATTATTCCTGTAGTTATTGTCATTAAAGTAAGCATTAAAAGATTAAAACCGTATTGGGTGTTTAAAACAAATTTTTCAAAAGGAATCGATCTATCCAAATCAATCTTTCCCAAAAAAGAAAGTCTTTTTACCCAAACAGATCTGTCAAAAAACTTCAGAATAAAAAACATTACCATACCGCTTCCCAAAGACGATAAAACAGATTTAATAAAAGGTGTTATTATCTTAAAAGAAAATTTAAGAGATAATCTTCTAACTATCAAAACAAATAAGGCCACTGATTGTATAAGTGAAGTTAAAGAAAATACGGCGGCAAGTCCCCAAACGGGAAATTGAAAAATCTTAATAAGAATATAGTTCAAAAGTACATTTAAGGTTATACAAGATATTGATACTATTACCGGAGTTTTGGTATTGTGAAGCGCATAAAAAGCCCTTGCCAAAATCGAATTGGCAACTTGAAAAATAATACCCAAACCAAATGCGGAAACGACAAGGCCTGTCTGTACAGTAGATTCCCAACCAAAAAGATTTGTTCCAAATACAAGTCTGACAAGAGGAATTCTTAAAACAATAAGAATGGCAGCAAAGGGCAAAACTACAAAGGAAACCTGATAAAGGGCATTAAAAAGTGTTTTCCTAAACCCCTCTTTGTCTTCCGAAAGTCTTGAGAGAGTAGGAAGAGCAGCTTTTGCAATTGACGTCCCAAAAAGCCCAACGGGTATAAGCTGAATAGAATTAGCAAACGTATAATATGTGTAAGCCGCTGTTGAAATGATTGAAGCAAGTGAAAGTTCCACGCTTTTGGCAACCTGTAAAAATATTACTTCGATTACACGGGGCAACGATAACTTTCCAATTTTTTTTACATCCTGGGAAATTTTTATCTTAAATGAAAACTTAAAACCCAATTTTGCAGCAAGCGGAAACTGGACCAAGGCATGACAAAAAGCTCCAATTACAACTCCTATTACCGGACCCATAAGGCCAAAATTTTTTGAGAAAAAAACCGTTCCCAGAATAATCCCCAAATTGTAAAAAAGTGGTGCAATTGCGGGCATTAAAAACCTCCTTGAAGACTCAAGTACTGCAGTTAAAACATAACTCACCACAAAAAAACCCTGAGCGGCGAATAAAACCTTTGAAAGAGCAACTATTTGATCTCTATGTTCAACACTAAACCCGGGCGTGAGAATCCCATAAAGATGGTCGGCAAAAAATATCACAACCAAAGCAAGAACTGAGAAAATAATTATTCCAATATTGGCAATCGAGGAAGCTATTTCCCAAACATTTTTTTCCTTATCCTTAAGTGCTTTGGTAAAAACTGGAATAAAAGCAGAGGCAAATGTTCCGTAAACCAGAACTTCAAAAATAAGATCCGGGAGCCTAAATGCAGCAAAAAACAAAGAAAGATCTGCGGGTCCAAAAAAATTTACCAAAACCCTTTGTCTAACAAGACCCAAAAGACGGGATGCAATAATTGCAATCATAATTAAAGTTGCGGCAGAAAAAACAGAAGTTTGTTGAGAATTTAAAAATTGCTTGATTGATTTCATGCTTAATCTCGATTATACTACCCTCATGCCAGTTACAAAAACAGCCAAAAGAGCCCTAAGGGGGTCTTTGCAAAAAGCAAATATTAATAAAATGATTGTTTCCAAAATGGAAATTGCGGTTAGGCTTGCCAAAAAAAATCCTTCCAGCGAGAAAATTATGAAGGCAATTTCCCTTGCCGATAGAGCAGCTAAAAAACATGCAATTCACAAAAATAAAGCTGCGAGAATTAAATCCAAACTTGACAAAATTTCAGCCAAACAAAAGGCCGGGCCCAAAAAGAAAACGTCTTCAAAAAAATAAATTCCTTTTGACTTCGAAATAATCAAATATTTATCTTTCGATAGCTTCTTTCACAGCTTTCCATGTGATATAGTGAATGGATATTATGCCTGCCAAAAAAGACGTAAAAGTAAATCTTCTCCCCCAAAAAGAATTTGAACGATCCACTTTGGGAAGAATCCTTAAATGGGCTGTTTCCTCGTTCAGAATTATTGTCATTTTAACCGAAATGGTCGTAATGGCAGCATTTCTTTCGAGATTCTGGTTGGATGCAAATAATTCCGACTTAAATGAAGAGATAAATCAAAAAAAAGCAATAATTGCATCATTTAATCAGACTGAAAATAATTTCAGGCTTTTTCAAAAACGAATTGATGTCTTTGCAAAAATTACATCTCTTACCCCAAAAACCGAATATGTGAATTTGATTACCTCACTTACTCCGGCTGAAGTCATATTAAGTTCAATTTCGGATAGTGAAAATTCTTTACAGATTAAGGCATCTTCAAATAGTGAGAGGGGTATTTCTCAATTTATTAAAAATCTTTCATCCGTTGAAAATTTTAAAAACGTTTCTTTAAATAAAATTGATACAAACGAAGATAATCCAT
>CAZOUV010000002.1:0-23945 GCA_964583105.1 uncultured Gammaproteobacteria bacterium | reverse complement strand
GGCAATTATTTTTACGATCAGGGCTGACGTTGTAGAAAAATAAATATGGCACTAGGTTGGAGAAAAGAATATATAAGATACAAGTCCTACTTTTTAAATGTTGTAAATCTCTACAAAAAAAAGGAAGACATAAGAATGTTTCTGGAGATAATACTCTCCCTTGCCACCATTTCTCTTTTTGCTCTTTTTGCTTTAAGACCAACATTTTTAACCATTTCTTCATTAATGAAAGAGATTAAAACAAAAAAAGAAACCATTGCCAAGATGGATACTAAAATCAGAAACCTTCAAACTGCTCAGAACATATTGGAACAGGAGTTTTTAAGAATCCCGATTTTGGAAACCGCTGTTCCGTTATTTTCTCAGCCCCAAAACTTTTCTCATCAAATAGAAGGAATTGCCCTAACAACCAATGTCCAAATATTGGGGATAAGAATAGATGAAACTCTACTTAAAGGAGATTCTGTAGCCAAAGGTCAAACCGCAAAAAAAACATCTGCTTTCCCGTCAGACATAGGAGCTACTGATTTTTCAGTAAGCGCAATCGGAAGTTATCAAAATCTTTCAAATTTTTTAAACAGTATTGAAAATTTAAGAAACCCCGTAAAAATCGATATTTTGGGAATAAATCTTTCAAAACGTGAGGAGGGAAATATTCTCACACTTGTAATTTCCGGAAAAGTTCCTTATTTGGGAAAAATACACACAGAGCCAAAACAATAGAAAAAATGAAAAAAATAAAGATTCCAAACATAATAACGATATTAATACTTACTGCCGTAACTATTATCTTTTGGATTATTTTCAGTGTAGTCAGAATTTTTTCAACAGACCCCTCTCCTTCGATTCCGGAAGAAATTCTAAACCCCTTAAATCCAAATTACGACAAATCGGTGGTTGATAAAATAGAGCAAAGGATATATTTTGACAATGAACAAATTTTTGAAATTACTGAACAAAGTCCGACCCCTGAAAGAACTTCCGAATCAAGTTCTTCGGGAACACCGGAAAGTGCAATTGAATCGGAAAATTTAAACTAATAAATAAAAAATTATGAAAAAAAAGAAAATACCAACAATTATTGGAATCATCGTTCTTGTCTTGGGACTTGCTGTAGGAGTAATGCTTGTCCAAAATATACAAATTTTTAAACTTGGAGCTGAAGCCCAAAATTCTCCAAAGGATGTCAGAATTTCAAATATTACATCCGATTCCTTTTCAGTAACTTGGCTTACTGATGTCGAAACAGTAGGTTTTATTAAATACGGCAGTTCCGTGGGAAACCTTACAAATACAAAAACGGAAGAGTCCCAAACACCCGATTTTACACACTTGGTTAATATTACCGAACTTACTCCTCAAACGGATTATTTTTTCAAAATAAATTCCGGAGAAACTGATTTCGATAATAACGAAATCCCATGGCAAGGACAAACTCTAACGGCATCAGACAATTCTCAACCAAAACTAATATCCGGAAGTGTTCTTTTGGCAACAGGAATGGCAGCCAAAAACGCAATTATATACATAACAATCAACAATAAACTCTTTTCAGCTCTTACTTCCCAAAACGGAAGTTGGATTATTTCACTACCATCAAATATTGTAAGTGCAAATACACTTCTTGAAATTTCGGCTCTTTCCGGAAAGGGAGATGTTTCAACCGCCCAAATATATGCCCAGTCAGCAAGTCCGGTTCCTGCAATGATTATGGGACAAACTCATGATTTTAAAAATCTTCCTCCAAGCGAAAGTGCTGATATTCCCAAGGCTTCTTTAGAAATTCCCGAGGAAAGTACTCCCTCATCCGGCTTTGACATACCGGAAAATATTTCAACACCATCCGCAACTACGGTAACCCTTGAGTCAATTTCGAATAATGAGGTTATAACCACACAAAAACCAGAATTTTTTGGAGAAGGACCAAAAGGAACCGAACTTAAAATAACTGTTGAATCGGAGGTAATTACAGATAATATTACAGTTCCTTCATCAGGAGAATGGAGTTGGGAAATTCCGGAAAACCTTCCTGAAGGACCGCATACAATCACAATTTCATGGAAGGATGCCGGCGGAATTTTACGAACCTTAACCAGAAATTTTGTAGTTCAGGCCTCCGAAGGAGCTGCTTTTGTTTCAACTCCATCGGCATCTCTTACTCCAAAACCAACATCAACAGTAAAACCAACCACAACTTCTTCGGCAACACCAAAGGCAACTGCAACATCTTCGGCAACCATTAAACCGACATCAACAGGAACTCCCTTTCCACAACCTGAATCAGGTAGCTTGACACCCACCATCCTACTATCTATTATGGGTATAGGCCTTATAGCCCTAAGTATTTTGCTTTGGAAAAAGTCGTATGCCTGACCCAATAACCAACGATAATCAAAATCAAACAACTCTTCCACAATCATTTCCAGAAATGACGGATATTCCAAGTATTCCTACAACTCCGCAGGACGTTTCCACTACCACCACAACAACTACCACAACTGATGTAAATACAATTCCGGATGATATAAATCAAACACAACAACCTATAGATGTTCCACCGATTATTACAGACCAAAAACCAAAAAAGAAAAAGGGTGGAGTAATTGCAACCATCCTTGGAATATTTCTACTTATTGGAGCAGTGGGAGCGGGAGTTGTACTAGTAGGACAAAAACAATTATTCAAACAAAAGGCCGGGAGTTATTCTGCTATTTGTGCAAGTAAGGGCAGTACCACATGCCTATACTACGATTGTTCTCAAAAAATAGACTGCACCAGTGGAACACTTGTTTCTGGATTTTGTAATAATGGTTACACTTGCCCTGGTCCTTGCCCAGCAAGCACATCAGGGTGTTCTACACAGTGCGAACCGGGAACTAAGGAAGACAATACTTGTACAAGGGAGGTAAATGGTAACACTTGTGAGGGAACAAAGGAAAGAACGTGTAATTCAAGTGGATATTGGGGAGAATATTCCGGATGCATGCTTCCTGCTGCAGTTCCGGGAGATCCTTGTAGCGTTTCTTCAGCAACAGCAATTCCTCAAGCCCCGGATTGCCCCGCTGATGCACTCTATTGTGCAATTGATCTTGCATACAACACTACCGGTGCTATTTTCTGCTATTCTTCTTCGCTAGCAAAAAATGTCTATTGTTGTCCAGCAAGTAAACCCAGATTGGTAGCAAATGCATGTAAGACGTTGGCAGAAGATGGCCTCGACCCTTGTTCAGATATCATTAAAACATCTACTTCAATTGGTTGCCCTAATGATCCTTATAATAATGGTGAATGTTGGGTGACTCATTTCTGGTGTCCAAACATGACCCGAGATACAGCACACGGTGGATGCAATGAACAAACATTGGCAATTAAGGTTAAATCGGCAAGTTTTTCTAAAGATTGTGGAGTTGAACAAATAGATGTTTATTATCCCGCATGTACCGATCTTTCCAAGAAATTTATAAGTAAAGTCGACGATCCACCTTGTGGAACAACACCTCCATCATCAAATAATCCAACACCCACTCCTCCTCCGGGTGATTGGGCAAAGTGTTGGAGTATTAAAGCGTACGATACAGAGTGGAAACTTCTTACTGACATAGATTTATCAAAATTACAGTCTGGAGATAAGGTAATATTTACTGTAGCGGGAGGTCCTCCGGATAAAATAGATAAGGCTAAATTTACTATTGAGAAACAACCCTCGGGTGAAACCAATGCCATAGGGTTTAGTGGGGAGATTATTGATAAAAAACCGGGAACAAATGAATTCTATTATGAATATACAATTCCGGAAGGATTTACGTCATTTACAGTAAAGGCCGAAGTACACCATGTTACTTTAGGTTGGTTTTAAGAATAAATATGTTTAAGGGTAAAATCGCAACAATAGGAATAATAATCGCAACTTTGATTCTTGCGGGTGTTGCCGTATTTACTGGCATTAGGTTGTATCAATTAAGACAGGAGTCGATAACTCCAATACAACCAAGTAGTAAACCTAAGGCCGTGGATGCCTGCGGGCAAACATGTAGTCTCTGGAGTGACCCTCAGGTTACATGCCCTACTGGTTACAAGTGTCAAAATGGCTTTTGCAGAAACGAGAATTGTCCATATCAGACAGATTGTACTTGTGATGGTTCTGATGATGGCGGTGGTACCGGTACAAATTCCTGTACAGCACTTGCCTTTACTTTAACCACACCATCAGGAAGTCCCACACCAACACCAACCGGATCAGTAACTCCCACACCAACAGGATCAGATACTCCAACTCCTACACCAACAGAAACCGCAACACCTTCGGGAACTCCAAATACATGTAATGGAACCTGTGGATCAAATTCAAATTGCGATTCCAGTCTCTTCTGTTATTCGGGTTATTGTAGAAACTCATCTTGTCCAAACGAAACGGATTGTAGTTGTACATCAACAACATCAACACCGACATCAACATCACAAATTACCACAATATCTACGCCAGCACCAACCGAACCTTCCCTACCTGAGGCTGGAACTTCGCTTCCGACAATCTTTGGAATTGGACTTGGTGTAATTCTACTTCTCGGAGCCATACTTCTGGCTCTCTAATACTTATCTCCAAGATTTAAACCAATAATATGAGGTATCCAACCAGATGGGTATATTAAGTCCTGTAAAGTGGGGGTAAAAATAGATAAAACAAATTAGTGTTAGAGTCAAAAAGGGAAGAATTAATTTCATATTTCTTCTTAAAACAAAGGCTGTGGCAATTGCCAAAAATGGAATTGACGGAAGGTAGTGATAGAAAAACATTATTCGGGGGGAGGCGGCCCAGGGAACAAAAAAGACGAGATATGAAAAAATCACAATTGCCAAATTTTTATTTCTTTCAACAAAAGAATAGAAAAAAGAGGTAATAACTGAAACTAAACCAAACCAGAAAATCAGAGGATTACCGAAAGCATATATTCTTGAAACAAAACCATTAATTTCACTGCTGGTGTAGAGATATATCGGTCTTAAAAGAAGCGGCCAACTCCACCATGAAGACGTATAAGGATGCGTTGCATCAAGCCCCGTATGATACCACCACATCTGCTTTTGCATTCCCCACCAGGTATCTAAACTGTGTCCTGTTACAAACATTGGAATATATGTTGCAAGGTATATTAGAGGAGGAATCAGGATATACCATATTAATGAAAATCTAAATTTTGTTTTTCTTCTTAACCAGAGAATAAAAAATATCGGGATTACCCAGATTACCGACCATTTTGAGGAAAGTGCTAAACCAAAACCTAATGATGAAAAAAAGTCTTTTTCTTTAATAAAGAAATAAAGGGATAAAAGCATGAAAAAAAGCATGTAGATATCGTTCATCCCAATTCTTGACATAACCAAGGGAAGTCCATCCAATGAAAAAACACCAGCTGCAAGTAATGCAAGAAGTTTATCTTTAAAAAGTTCTTTACTTATAAGGTAAATGATTAGTACTGATCCCGTTCCTAATGTTGCCTGAATTATCCTCCAACCGAATGCGTTTTCCCCAAAAACCATCATTCCCAAAACCATTCCCAGTTTTGCCAAAGGAGGATGTGTCCATTCGTAGGCAAAACCTTCAGGGTGCGGATTCCACCACTCCCAAGCTTTGGCATCCCCATTAAGAATTATTCTTGCGGTAAAGGCGTGGTAAACTTCGTCAAAATATTCGTTCTTGGGACTTCCTAGTTGAAATACCCTTGTAGAGAAAGCAAATACCAAAACTCCGATTAATAATAAATTAAAAAATTTAGGGGGTTGTTTAATTTGACTGAAACCAGATGGAATAATATTTCTTGGTCTTTTTTTAAGAATTAAGAATATATTTTTAATTTTTTGGCTAATTTCAGATCCGTTTATTCTCAAAAACTTCCAACTGCTAAAAACCAAGAAAAAAAGATTGAGAAAGATAAATAAAATAATTAAGTTTTGGGGAAAAACAGTTTTAAAATCGTGCGTTATCCAAATATAAGAATAATACATGTTGGCTATATAAGTTATGGATAAACCGACATAGGAAATAAAAAGATCCGGAATTAACGATGCTGAAATTATTAAAGGAGCAAAAACGGGAAGAAGGTGTCTTTCGTGTATCCTTGTCAAAAAAAGGAAACTAGAAAATAAAATGACTGAAGCAAGCATATATTCCCAACCCTTTTTCTTCCAAACATTGAAAGTAGCATACCCCGAAATTATCAAGGTCGCAATTACTCCTAAAAGCATTGGAGGAAACGAAACCGATTCTTTATTCCAAAACCCACCGATTCCCCAGAAATTAAAAGCGTTAACACTTGTATAAGGATATTGGCTGGAAGAAATCGCAAGTCTTTCGATTATAAATTTAAATATATCATTTCCTTGGGAAAAAGAGAAAAATCCCAAAACAAAAATTAAAAAGGAAAATAATATATAACTAAGTATTTTTTTGAATTTCCATTTCCCCTTAATCATTATCAAAAAAACCACAATCGCAATAAAGGCAACCTGGGGTTTTACTAAAGTTCCGTACGCAAGAAAAAAAGAAGAAAGGAATAAATTAACGGGAGCGAAATATATCGCCAAAACGGAAAAGAGCGATGTAATAGAATCTATCTGTCCCCAAAAAGTTGAGTTAGATAATATTGCCGGATTAAAAACATAAAAAGATGAGGTAATTAATCCCCACCTCTCATTTTTTAATTTCCCAACTATCCTGTAAATCATAAATCCGGTAATTAAATCCGCAATAATTGCGGGCAATTTAAAAAGCAGAACGTCGGGAATTACTCCTCTTATTTTTCCCAATAACCAAAGAATATATAAATATCCCGGAAGATAGTCCGACCAACCTTTATAGAAATTGGGTAATCCACCCTCGACTAAGGCATTACTCCAACCCATAAAAGTTCCTTGATCAAGTTTTAGAGTACCTAAAAACGAGAAAAATAGTCTAATAAGTAATCCAACCAATAGGACAATTAATATTTTTTTGTTTTTATTAATAAATTTCATAAATCGATACACCTTCTTGGGTATATACCTTTTTAAGGAAAACATTCTTATCCAGTAGACTTTCGGCACCTGGAAACTTTCCTCTCTCCTCTTGGCCCAAAAAGATATAGTTCGCCTTGTATTTCGATTTTACCAAATTTATATCTGCCGTGCGGTATACCGTTTCAACATCATCAACCCTAGAAAATACATTATCCTCCCCATAATTAAATCCATGAGAGTACGGCCAATTAATATATGAAATAATTCTAAGTCTTCCACCAATATCGGTTGGGGCCGAATGTACCGTTGGCATCGTCACAAAAACTGACTTCTGGGGAGTATTTTCTCTTATCCAAAGACCGGCTTTCATGTCTCCAATCGAATAACCGAAATTTTTATTAAGATAACTGTTTGAAAGAGTAAGAAACGACGAAAATGTAGAAGAGAAAACAACTACGCAAATCACAAAAAATGAAATAAATTTATTTTTAATAACCGTAGCAATGAAATAAACTGATATTAACGACAAAATTACAATTGCAAAATAAAAAAACTTAAGCATATCTCCCTCTGCAATAGTAAATTTCATCAGATAAGGAATTAAAATATAAATTAAAGCCAAGAGGATTAAAAAAACAACCTTCTTTATTCTTAAAAAGAAAAGGGCCACTATCGAAAATATTAGTGGGGCACCAATATTAAAAAGAATAAACAACAGGTGCCAGTATATTGTTTTTGTATCATTCCATGGTTTAAAAAAGAAATTGTTTTTTAACGTCTCAATAAAAGAAACCGAGTTTATGGTTCTTGTATTGAAGAAAAAGTAAAACAACAATATTGGCGCAAAAAACAACGTAAGGTTTTTTAAGACACGAATTATATTATCTTTTTTCAGGAAAACTAGCGATACTGCGATAAACATAAATACGCAGGCAATAATGGAAAATAATTGAAATTTAATCAGCGCACCTGTCAGTACTCCGGCTAGAATAAAAGGATTTGTATATTCTTTTCTATAACCGTATAAAGTTAATGTCATAATTAATATAAACGCGGGAATGCCTACCATCATCGGTCTATTTTGCAAAAAATAATCCGCCATATTGGATAAGCCAAAAATTCCCATATATTCCATGGAATAACTTTTTGTTGTTAAAAGATCAATAATTTTTCCATTGTTTAATGTGTCGAGTATAAATTTATAAAATAGATATCCGGAAAAAAATGTGGTTAACATGGTCGAAAATATGGAAAGTGTTTTCTTTCTCGAAAATTCAAAAGCTAGAGAATAGGCAGCTAAAAACAAAAGGGCCGCAAAAATTGCATTTGTATAAACGAAATTTTTAGGAAAATATTTACCGTAAAAGATTGAAATTATCGCAGAATGGAAATCACTGAAATAATAGTAATTAAGTGGAGTTCCTGAATAATAAGGGGCTTGTGGTGGAAAATTACCTTGGGTTAGGCTTTCAGTTATACTCATATGCATTGCCGTATCCTGCCAATTTGACCCGGACATTACGTAATAATCCTTATCAAAATTTAAAATTCCATTGTTAAGTGCAATAAAATATATTAGAAATGTAACTAATGTACCAACACATCCCCATGCATGTGTTTTAAAATACTGAATAAATTCTGATTTTCTTTTTACAAAGAACGGAATTGATATTAAACAAAAAACTGCAAAAACAATTGTGATCGTAATCCTATTTAGACCAAAAAGGAAAGACAGTAAATAAATTACATAAGTGGAAACAACTATACTTGATAAAATATATAAAGGAAATTTTATCCTAAATGCGATTTTTGGAAAAAATAGTTCTATAAATGAAAATCCAATAATAAAAAAGGCAATTAAAAAACCCAATACCAGAAATGTATAATTAATCATGTTCAGATTAAAAAAAATAAAACTTTCTCCTTGCTATTTTTATATATTGATATTTATTATTATTTTACTAGTCTACTATATAACTTCTTCAGGAAACACTCCTTACAATTATTTTACCCGACTATCTTTTTCCTTCCTTTCCGGAAAATATTTGTTGACAGAAAACCCTGTGTGGATGTCAGAACTAATTGAAATTGGATTAGGAAAATATACTTTTGTTAATCCTCCTCTGCCTGCCATTATTGCAACCCCGTTTGTTTGGATATTTAAAGAAGGTTTTCAACAACAATTCCTAGCTCACATATTAGGGGCACTAAGTGTATTGGTCGTTGCAAAAATCACACAAAAAATAAGTAATAATATTGGCTTGATTATTTGGTCATCTCTTCTTTTCGGACTTGGCACAATAATTTGGTTTTTGTCATCCAACGGCTCAGTTTGGTATTTAGGACAAATTACTGGAGTTTTCTTCATGCTTCTTTCTCTTAACGAATATTTAGGCAAAAGAAGGATTTTTTGGATATCACTCTTTTTAAGCCTTGCTTTTTTTTCCAGGCTTCAGTTGATTTTGTCACTACCTTTTTTCGTTTTTTTAATTTTTAAAAATAACCTTTCATTTAAAAAAGTTTTTTTGTTTATAATTCCCATAACCCTATTTGTTGGTATGTATTTTACCTATAACTACCTGAGATTTGGAAATGTGCTGCAAAACGGTTACACACTAATACCGGGAATTCTTGAAGAACCCTGGTTTAATAAGGGGCAATTTAGTTTTTATTATGTTCCAAATCATTTAAATTTGTTATTTTTAAAATTGCCAATATTTTCTAACACCTTTCCTTTTATTAAACCTTCTTGGGCGGGTCTTGCTATTTGGATTACTACTCCAGCGTTTATTTACGCTTTTCGAACCAGCCTTAAGGATAAAGTAAATATTTTTTCCTGGATTTCAATATTTTTTATTGGATTATTAAATGCATGTTACGGATCAACGGGTTTTTCCCAGTTTGGTTATAGATATGCTGTAGATTTTTATCCTTTCCTAATTTTATTAACTGTCAAGGGAGTTTCGGGTAATAAATTAAAATGGCACCACTGGTTACTTTTATCTATTTCAATACTGGTTAATTTCTGGGGTGTTATCTGGATAAACAAATTTGGTTGGGTTAATTATTAATCTTTTTGTTGATAGAGCGTTTTATCAAATTTGTTTATATAACTATAATAAACTTTTTATCCACTGACGAATTTCTTCCCAATTTCCCGATCTTGGAATAAACACATATTGATTATCATATCTCGAACTAATAGTAGGATTAATAAGCATTTCTTTCGGAATTGTAAAAGAAGTAATATTTCCATCAATTTTAAAAAGTTTCTTTCCTAAAACCATAGCAGAATAAAAGTCTATATCAGTCTCGATATATGCTTTAACTACGTTCCAAAGCTTAAAAATCTTAAATGGATTAAATAGAACTTCTTTTGAAAGCACCTTGCTTTTAATTGCAGAAATTACCTTTTGCTGTCTTACCTCTCTTGCAATATCCGTATTTTCGTCATTATCTCCGTTTCTTGATCTGACATATTTTAGGGCTAAATTTCCGTCCATGAAATTTACGCCTTTTTCAAAGCGTACCGTCTCATATCTGCATTTATATTCTTTGTCTCCATCGCACAAATCATTTTCCCTGCCCTCAATAGGGTAGAGATCATCGGTAAAGGAATTCTCAACATCAATATCTACTCCTCCCAAGGAATCAATTATTTCCTTAAAAGAAGAAAAATCCAAAATCAGAGCGTAATTTATCGGTACATCCGTAATTGTTTGAATATTTTCTTTGGCAAAAGCAAGTCCTCCTCCAAATTCGGGTTTTTCTTTTCCCCAATAGTAAGCACTATTTATTTTTGCTCTTATTTCCGGAATCCAAATATCACGGGGTATGGAAATAAGGCTGGCCTTTTCTTCCGTAAGAGATATTGAAGCTAAAATCAAGGTATCGGTTAAATCCCCTCCAGCATGATTATCTCCGCCTTTACCTAAAATAAGTACATTTACTCTTCCTTCTTGAGAATTAAGTTTTGATTCGGCATTTTTAAATAGACCGTCTATAAAAAGAAAAGCTATTAAAATAGCTGTCAAAGTCCCAAGAATAACCTTGAGAAGAATGCTAAAATTGGCTCTATCAGGTTTTTCCATAATATGTCTATTCTATCCGATTTAAACCCACAACAAAAGGCTGCCGTAACCTACAACAAAGGACCACTTCTTGTTTTAGCCGGAGCGGGAAGCGGAAAAACCAAAGTTCTTACAAATAGAGTAGCCTACTATATAGATCAAAAGTTAACCTCTGCCGAAAACTGCCTTCTTTTAACTTTTACAAACAAATCCGCCGGAGAGATGAAACAAAGAATAGCCAGGCTTATCAATCAATCTCCGGGATTTGCAGGAACATTTCATTCCTTCTGCGCCAAAATATTAAGAATTGACGGAAGAGTAGTCGGAATTAGCCCGGGGTTTTTGATATATGACGAACAGGATCAAAAAAGTCTGGTTAAGGAAATTGTTGAAGATTTTGGCTACCAAACCGATTCGTATAATCCTAATGCTATTCTTTCTGTAATTTCCGATGCCAAAAACCAAATGCTTACACCCACCCAATATTCAGAATTTGTTGGTGGTGAGTTTCAACAAGTTGTATTTAAAGTCTATCTTGAATATGAAAAAAGATTGGGTGAAATCGGAGCACTTGATTTTGATGATTTACTTATTAAAGCTGTGCTGCTTCTTAAAGGAAATTCAGAAATATTAAAAAAATGGCAGGACAAATTTACACATATTTTTGTTGATGAATGGCAGGATACAAATAAAGTTCAGTACGCCCTGACAAAACTACTGGTTGGGAAAAGAAAAGATATCACTGCCGTCGGAGACGCCAGTCAATCAATTTACAGTTGGCGTGGGGCCGACTTCCGAAACATAAACCATCTCACAAAAGATTACCCCGATATTAAAATAATTAACTTGGAGCAAAACTACCGTTCAACACAAAATATTCTGGAAGCTGCCAATTCGGTAATATCCAAAAATACAACCCATCCTATTCTTAAACTCTGGACCGAGAAAGAAAGGGGCGAAAGAATTAAACTATATACCGCAAGAAATGGTTTAGATGAAGCGGAATTTGTTGTAAATGAAATTAACAAACTGGAAAGAAAAAGGGCTAAGTATTCCGATATTGCGGTCCTATATAGAACCAATGCCCAGTCAAGGGTAATTGAGGAAGCTCTTCTTCATGTAGGAATTCCCTATACCCTGGTCGGAGGAACAAAATTTTATAGTAGAAAGGAAGTAAAAGACGTAATTTCATATCTAAGGCTTTTGGTTAATCCCAAAGATTCTGTATCAAGAAAAAGGATAGAAAAACTGGGAGTAAGAAAACTGGAAAAATTTAAGGAATTTCAGAAAAATTTTGAGGGAATTCAAAACAAAACCACTTTGGACATTCTGGACATTACCTTGGAAAAAACAGGATATTTAGATCTTTTTGCCAAAGAAACAGAGGAAAACCTTGCCAGACTTGAAAATATTAAAGAATTAAGATCTGTTGCTACGGAATTTAAAGAAATTAACGATTTTTTGGAAAACGTATCTTTGGTCGAAGCGGAACAGACTGACAGCAAAAAAGTAAGAATAAAAGGAGATGACAATAAAGATGCCGTAACCTTAATGACCCTTCATGCGGCTAAAGGACTTGAGTTTCCGATTGTATTTATTGTGGGCTTGGAAGAGGGACTTTTTCCCCATTCCAGAAGTCTCTGGGAACAAAACCAGCTTGAGGAAGAAAGGAGGCTTGCATATGTGGGAATAACCAGAGCAAAAGAAATCCTTTATTTAAGTTATGCCTCCAAAAGAATTTACTTTGGAGAAAAAGTTGCAAATCCTCCTTCAAGATTCATAATAGACATTCCCGAAAATCTGTTTGAAAATATAAACGTAATTGATGCAAGAAGACAAGCAAAGGTTGAAAAAGATTTTTTTGATTTGGACGACGGAAAAATAAACACAAATTTCGAAGGAGTATTTGATGATATTATTGAGAAGTACCTAAAATGAAAAACGATTTTAATAAAAACGCTGTTCATCCGCTGCAATCCTGGGAGTGGGGGGAATTCAGGAAAGAATGGGGAAATAAAATAATAAGACTTCCCCATTTTCAATTAATATTTTCCAAAATACCTTACACAAAATACAAAATCGGAACCGTAATAAGGGGCCCTAAACCCACCAGAAGGGATATCGAAGAAATCAAAACCATTGCAAGAAAAGCAAATGCAATTTTTATTAAACTTGAACCCAATGTACTTTACAAGGAGAAGCTTGCGGATGATCTTAGAAGTTTTGGGTTGAGGAAGGGAAGGAGGCTTTTTACACCAACCTCATTCTGGATAGATTTAACAAAAGGCGAGGATGAACTTCTCAAAAGCTTCCATCCCAAGACAAGGTACAACATACGTCTTGCACAAAAACAGGGTGTTACAGTGTCCGAAGATAACTCCGATTTCGCATTTGAAAATTATCTAAAACTTACCAAAGAAACCTCCAAAAGACAGGGATTTTATGCACACAGCGAAAAATATCATAGACTAATGTGGAAACATCTCAAACCCGCAGGAATCGCCCACCTTCTTACTGCAAAATATAAAGGAGAAATAATCACAACCTGGATTCTTTTTTCCTTTAAGGATTTTCTTTACTATCCCTACGGAGCATCAACGGACAAATACAAAAACGTAATGGCAAATAACCTGATGATGTGGGAAGCAATTAAACTTGGGAAAAAACTAAATTTAAAGACGTTCGACCTCTGGGGGAGAGAAGAGGGAAAGGGCTTTACCAAGTTTAAAGAAGGTTATAATCCCAAAGTGGTTACCTTTATTGGAACATGGGATCTTCCAATATCCGTTCTTTATTGGCCGTATCGAATAGCCGAAGAGATAAGGTGGAAATTTTTAAAACTGATTAAGTGATAGACATACGTCAAACTCAAGAATACGCAAATTACCTCAAACGCGAAGGCTGGACAGTTGAAAGGATCGAAAACACAAATTACTTTCTTAAAAAACTTCCTCTTTTAGGATATTTCTTAAAGATACAAAGACCGAATAAGATAAATTTCAACACAATAGACAAATTATGCCGAAAATACCGTGTATTTCAAATTATTTTGGAGCCAAACCTACCCTCCACCAGTGGAACCTTCACCTTCTTTGAGCATAATCTATTAATATCACACGGCTATAAATTAAGCAAGTCTCCATATTTACCTTCAAAAACACTTCAAATAGACCTTAGCCAACCTATCTCCAAAATCATGGCAAACTTTAAGAAGGATGCAAGATGTGCCATTAAGAGGGGAGGGGTAATAAAGATAAAAAAATATTCCTCTACCCAAGATATAAAAAAATTTCGTGATGCATGGAAAAGATCTGTAAAATTTACAAGGTTTGTACCAAGCTTGCAAAGTTTAATAAATTTACAAAAGAGTTTTTCTATACATAACCCTATAATACTTGCGTCGCACAATAAGTCTGGCACTATTGTTGGTGGAGCGATTTTCACACGTTCTTTACACGACTGCGCATATTATTGGCAAGGTTTTACAAATAAAGAAGGGCGCACTTCCCTTTCCCAGTACTCCCTTGTTTATCAAGGAATACTATGGGCTAAAAAGATGGGTTGTAAAATCTTTGACTTTGAAGGCATTTATGATCAAAGATTTCCAAATAAAAGTTGGTTGGGGTTTACGCATTTTAAAAAATCATTTGGGGGAAAAGAGGTTTTTTATTTAGGATGCTACTCTAAGTTTAAGATACGGTTACCATTTAAAACTACCTACTAACGTTCCAATAATCTAGAAAGAAGCTCATAAATTTCTTTTCTGTGACCAATTAATATTACAAAAACTTTCTTCTTTGTGATTTTGTAAACTATTCTGTAATCTCCCACTCTCAATCGATAAACATTATTAAAGCCAGTCAGGTGTTCTATACCCAAAAAAATATCCAACCTTAATTTTTTCAGTTTTTCTGTTATTAATAGTTGGACAAATTTAGGCAGTTTTTTAAACTGCTTAAAGGCCTTTTGCGTCACCACTACATCCATTGTATTATTCCAATCCCAAATCTTTGATTACATCATCCAAATTAACTGCGTTTTTATAATCAGCTTCTTTAACTGCTTTTTTATCAATACTATCTTCTATAAAAGAAACCATTTTCTCAAATAATCCCTTGCCTATAAGGTAAGATTTTATTTTTTCTCGATTTTTTATAGCTACGGGATAATCTAGGGACATAGAAATAACGCTAGATGGATTTTTCTTCAAATCAGATATTGATATGCTAGGCATATACAAATATTATCATTAACATGTCTTTTGTCAAGACCTATATTGTGGTCATAAAGAATATGTTACAATGATTCTGATGGTAATTAGGAAAAAAACTTGGATAGAAGGATTTGAAAAAATTGCCTCTGGAGAAAAGACATTTGATGTCAGGCTTGCAGACTTTAAATGCAAAAAGGGAGATATTTTAATTTTAGAAGAATATGATTCTAAAAAGAAAAAATATACAGGAAGAAAGCTAGAAAAAAAGATTGTGTTTATATTAAATACGAATAAACAGAAGTATTGGAAGAGATCAGATATTAACAAATACGGGCTTCAGATTATCGGGTTAAAATAATCAATCCGATTTACAAAACAAGGAATATTCACACTTTTTCTGACAAAACATGTGGTTTGAACATTTAAAATCAGATTTTTCAATTTCATCCCTTACTTTAAATATTTCTTCCACTCCCCTTTCCAAATCCTCTTTTGTTCTAGTTGTTGATATTTTTTCCTGAGAATCAAGATAGTAAAGTGAGAGTTTTATTTTCTCAAGGTTTTTCCCTAAAGGTTCTGTGGGGATTTTTGCGGCCGCCAGTCCGTAAAAAGAAAGTTGTAAGTTTTTGTCAACCTCTTTCTGTGACGGAATTGTAGCTCCTGTTTTATAATCAACAATTTCAATTACACCTTTCGGAAGAATATCTACCCTGTCTATCCTCCCCCCAATCTTTAACGGTTTTTGTCTTTTGTCTTTCGAAATTAAAGGAAGGGTAAAAGGAATTTCCAGAGATGTTGTTTTAACTTTAGGATTAAATTCTTCTTTAAAAAAACCTCTTAAATAATCTCTCCCTTTTTCCAAAAACTTTCTTTCCTGAACCTTACTTAAGTAACCTTCCTTAATCCATAAATCTTTAAGTAAACTAAGTATTAACTTCTCTGTCGGTTTTTCTCCCTCCCCTACTTTTAAGTAAAAGTCTTTTAAGACCGCATGCATTGTGGTTCCGAAACTTTGGGATGAGGTAACCGGAGTTGGAACTTTATAAATGTATTTTAATTTGTAATGCAGAGGACAGGTTTTAAAAGTTTCTATTTGAGAATAGGAAAGATAATCTACGTGGAAAGGTACTTTTTCTTCCTTAATGGAAACTGCTGGTTTATATTCTATAAAAGAAAGCTGTTTGGTTTTGCCACTATCTTGTTCACTTGATAATGCTTTATCCCCTAAAGCTTCGAAAATAAACGGAGATAGTTTCTTTCCGCGCTTACCTTCTCCGTAATAATCGGCCGCTGTCAGATAAAGCCTTTCTTTGGCACGGGTCATTCCAACATAAAAAAGTCTTCTTTCCTCTTCCTGATGATAATCCCCTTTTGGTAAAACTTCCTTGATTAACTTTTCCGGAATTGGAATTTGTTCTTTCCTTTCGGTTGTAGGAAATCTTTGGGAAACAAGATTAACCAAAAATACAACAGGGAACTCAAGACCTTTGGCTGAATGAATAGTTAGAATATTAACTGCATTTATTTCCGTCCAGTCGTCGTCTGCCGCTAGCGGGCTTTCTCCTAACTCCATCGATAGTTCCAACCAATCAACAACGGAGGGTACGGTTGCGTCTTCATGATCGGCTTCATAACTTTTTAATTTATCAAAAAATTTTGAAATATTTTTGGCTTTTTTCTCCGCTTCCACGGATTCCGGAGAAAGCATTTTAACTAAAAGTCCCGTCTCGGAAAGGAAATAGTAAAGAAGCTGTCCCGCGGTTTCTTTTCTTAATAGATTTAAATGTTTTTTGACAAGTTCGGTTATTTCTTTAATTTTTTCCTTTGTTTTATTTGTAACAGAAATTTCGTCTATCTTTTCTGCCGATTCAAATAACGAAAGATTGTATTTTTTGGAATAATTCCCGATTGTTGCCAAATCACGTCCTGCAATATCAAAGTATTCCATTGAAAGGATCCTGTAGAAAGAAACGGAATCTTCGAAGTTATATAAAACCTTTAAGTAAGAGATTAAATCAATAACCTCACTCTGTCTAAAAAGTCTTCCGGGACCCAAAAACTGATGTGGAATTCCATGGCGATATAAAGCTCTAATAATTGGCTCCGAATGATTGTTGGCTCTAACTAAAATTGCAAAATCCTTAAATTGATATTTTTCTTCCTTAATTAATTTATTTATTTCTTTTGCAATTTCATCTGCTTCATTCTCTACCCTATCTACATGAATAAATCTTATTTCTTCTCCCTTTTCTTTCTTAACAGAAATTAATTTTTTATTAATACCCAACTGAAACTCTAATGTATCAGGATCATTGAATTTAATTAGTCTATAGGCAGAATCCAAAATAGTCTGAGTAGAACGATAATTTTTTATAAGAGTAATTGTTTTTGCTTTTGGATAATCTTTCCTAAAAGAAAGTATGTTTGATACTGCGGCACCACGAAATTTATAGATGCTTTGGGAATCGTCTCCTGTAACAGTCAAATTTGTATTTGTCTTTGGATCTGCGAGAAGTTTAATCAGTTCATACTGTGCATAGTTGGTGTCTTGAAACTCATCAATAAGAATATATTTAAATTGTTTTTGATAATTCTTTAATACACTTTTTCTTTCTCTAAAAAGTTTTAATGTTTTTGTAATTAAATCCCCAAAATCAAAACTTCCTTCTTTAACTTTTAATTCTTCATACTGCCTATACGCATTTGCCAGTTCTTTGTATTTTTTCTTTTCTTCTTTTTCTTCAGAAGTTTTTGTTTTTAACCCTCCTACCCATCTTAAATATTCTTTGGGGTCCACATCTTCATCCTGTAAACGGGAAAAATGTTGAAGCATTCCACTTAAGAATTTATTAGGGTTTCCCAAGGGTCTAAAGTAATTTAAATTAAGTTTAAAAAGATTCTTTCTTAAAAGCTGTACCCCCTCCGACTCGGTCATGAGTTTGTAACGGGGATCTAAACCAATATGCAAAGCTTCGGCTCTTAAGACCCTGTCGCAGAAAGAATGGAAAGTATAAATCCACATGTTGGTATACCCATATGGAAGGGCAATATCTACTCTTTCTTCCATTTCACTGGCAGCCTTTTCGGTAAAAGTTAATGCAAGAACTTCATCAGGTTTTACTTTTTTCTTTAAAATTAAGTTTTTAATTCTTTCGCAAAGAACCGTTGTTTTTCCGGTTCCTGCTCCTGCAATTATTAGAAGTGTGCCCTCACCAAATTTAATAGCTTTTAACTGTTCTTCGTTTAATTTAAGAAGGATGTCTTTGGCCACAAAGGCATTTTATCACGGAGATCATTAAATTGAATGAAGAACCTGTAATTTGATATTTATTGCCCCGAATTTTTCTTCATACATCCGAGATACCTTCCAGGCTTCCGGGTTGGCCTTTACGTCAGAAAAATATTTGGGGGTATCAAAATCATTGTTAAAATATATTCTTTCGATATATCTGTCTTTTTCAATCATCTGCTTACCAACAACCTTACTATTTTCAACTTTATAAAGTTCATGTTTTATGGCACCAAACTTATTTAATTTCGGTCTGGCTACTTTTTTAAACCATTCCACAAATTCTTTCTGTTTCTCTTTAGGAATTGTCATTGACCATTGAAGTATTTTCATCTTTCCTTAAAGTATTTATCGATTCTTGGGCCAACCTTCGTGATAATTAAAGTTGTTATTAATATATCATCTATTAAAATATAAAGATTAAAAGCATAGTTTTGAAAGTTCCAATTTTTTATTATCAAAAGTCCTATTGCTGCGTTGATAACCCCTAGTGTAAATACCAAATGGCTTTCTGTCTCTGGTTTTTTATAAGATTTATATATTGTTAAATACGAAGCTAAGGCGTCGGCCATAATACTAAAAACTATTGCTATGTTACCCACCCTTGTTACCATCCATAAAATTAAACCTAAGATAGATAATCCTCCACAAATATAATCAAGTCGTGTTATTTCCCAATAGGCTTTTTTATTTACAAATTAAGCAAGAAAAACCAGTAGCGGTAAAAAACCAACAATAAATGTAGCCCAGGCTTCTGGACCAACTCCTTGTTTAATCATGGCAAAGAATGCAACAAGTGGAGCAATAGACCATAGTAACCACCCAACTTTATTTGGCTTAACTTTCCCCCTCAAGGTATCTATTAGATAGCCAATTCCCCCGATTGTTTGTATCCCAACCCCAACATATATCCAATTTTGATTAATCATTCTTCTAATTCCTTTACTTTTTCTTTTGTCCCACTTCCTATGTTCTGTGTTGATGAAATCTTTCTTCCTAATTGAGAAAAGGATGAAAATACATTTCCTATCATATTGTATGCATTTGTTAAGTGTTTCTGAAGTACGTTTAAGTTCTCTTCTACTTTCTCATAATCTTTATGCATTCCTCTTAAAATCTTAAACACTTCCCTTGATTTTGCCTCCAGATCTTTTCCTTCAAACGAAAGTAGAAGCACCTGAAGATGTGCATATAAAGTGTTTGGGGAAACTGGATAGACCCTAAGTTTTCTTGCATAGTTTGAAAGTTCCTGAACATTAACGGCTTCATAGTAAACTGCTTCCGAAGGGATATACATTAAAGCAAAATCCATGGTTCCTTCCTCGGGAAGTATATATTTTCTTGAAATATCATCTATATGTTTTTTGACATCGCCAATAAATGCTTTCTTCCCCATATTTCTTTCCCCCTCCGTCTCTCCTTTAACCATGACGTTAAAATTTTCCATGGGGAACTTTGAATCAATACATAAAAGTCCTGCTTCTGTTTTAAGTACTGCGTCAACCTTTACCCCACTTTTAAATGGATACTGGAGATGAAATGCATTTTTGGGAAAAGTCTGCCCTATCATCTCTTTTAATACCTCTTCCCCAAGGCCCCCTCTTAATTTCGGAGACTGAAGAAATTCCTGTAATGTTCTAATCCCCTTTCCAACCTCGCTCATTTCCCCCAAGTTTCTTTGGACCTGAGAAATAACTCTTGCAGCATTATCTAGTCTTTCGTTCATATTTTGTGTATTTTTTTGAAGGGAGTCTAACAATACTTTTCTATCTTCCTTGCTTCCTGTTTGAAGCATTTTAATTATTTCCAGAAGTTCATCGGATGGTTTTTGAGACTCTTTTAATTCGGTAAGTTTTTTGTTTAAAAGAATAAACAAGACTATAAAAGTAACTACAGCTATAATTAAAACTACAGTAACGTCCATATCAAGCATTCTAACATGGAAAAAAGGAGAAAAGAACAAATACGAAAAAGAAAAAACTTTCTACCCACTTTAATACTAACATTACTTTTTTGGATATTAACCTTTACCCTTGTATATTTTATAGACCCATCAACAACTTTTGCACTTGGCAGTTTTTTTCTACTAATTTTCTTTAGTCTTTTTTTTACATTTTCCACACTTTTTGCAAATTCCAGACGGGGTTTTTTGATTTCTTTTGGTGCTTTGTTATTTTTAATTCTTAGATATTTTGGTGTTGGAAATATATTAAACTTCCTTCTTATCTCTGGACTTTTAATAACTTGCGAAATATACTTCGCAAGAAGAAACTAGTATGAGAATTTCTGAAAACAAATTAAACATCTCTTTTAAAAATCAAATTATAAAAACCTTTGGGCAAACTCTTACGGACTTAAAAAATACCGATGAGATGAATAAATTTTTGGTCGATTTTTTTAATGATAGCGAACTGGAAACATTTGCAAAACGCCTCTCCATTGCCTACTACCTAAAAAAGGGTAGAAGTTATGAAAATATAAAAACAAATTTAAAAGTTTCTTCCGCCACAATTGCAACCATAGAAAAACTGTCTAAAAAACCCGGGTTTACCTTGGCCATAAAAAAAATGGAAGCGGAAGAGTGGGCCAATGTCTGGGCTAAAAAAATTCAGAAATTTATCAAAAAGTAGCTTCAAACACCTTCACGCTGTAGAATAAGTCATTATGAACAAGAATTTCTATATAACAACCACCCTGCCGTATGTAAATTCCGATCCGCATATCGGTTTTGCTCTTGAAATCGTACAGGCTGATGTTATTGCCAGATATCACAAACTTCTCGGAGAAAATGTTTTCTTTAATTTCGGTACAGATGAACATGGCCAAAAAATCTACCAAAAAGCACTTGAGGAAGGAAAAGACCCCCAAAAGTACTGTGATGAATACGCTGCAAAATTTGATAATCTCAAAAAGGCACTAAATCTAAGCTACACAAATTTCATAAGAACAACTGATAAAAAACACATTGAGGCTGTACATGAATTTTGGGATAGATGTCTTAAAAACGGAGATATTTATAAAAAAAATTACAGACAAAAATACTGCGTAGGTTGTGAACTTGAAAAGACTGATTCGGAACTTACAGATGGCAAATGTCCGCTTCACCCTAGCCGCGAAATTGAGATAATCGAAGAAGAAAACTACTTTTTTAAGTTCAGTAAGTATCAGGATATACTTCTAAGGTTCTTTGAAAACAATCCCAATTTTGTAATCCCCTCTTCAAAATACAAAGAAATTAAATCATTTGTAAAAGAGGGTCTTCAGGACTTCAGTATTTCAAGGCTTAAAAGTAAAATGCCATGGGGAATTTCTGTTCCAAACGATTCTGACCACGTTATCTTTGTTTGGTTTGATGCTTTAATAAACTATATTTCTACTCTTGGCTGGCCAAAAAATAAAAAGGTCTTCGAGGACTTTTGGCCTGGGGTTCAAGTCGCAGGAAAGGATAATTTAAGGCAACAAACTGCAATCTGGCAAGCAATGTTAATGTCTGCGAAACTTCCTAATTCCAAACAGGTATTCATTCACGGCTTTATTACAGTCAACGGACAAAAGATAAGTAAGAGTCTTGGAAATGTTGTTGACCCATTTACCTTGGTCGAAAAATTTGGAACTGATGCAGTAAGGTATTTTTTACTTGCAAAAATTAACCCACACGAAGATAGTGATTTTACTGTAGAAAAATTTGAAAATGCCTACAATTCGGATCTTGCAAACGGCTTAGGTAATCTTGTTTCCAGAGTAGCAAAACTATGCGAAATATCGGACTTTGAATTTAAGCTTTCCTCACCAAAATTTTACCCTGAAGTTTGTAATTTCATTAGTAAATACCGCTTTGATCAAGCGCTTAAATTTATCTGGGAAAAAATAAGTTCTGTTGATCAGGAAATAAACAAAACCGAACCATGGAAACTTACGGGAGATGTTCTCAAAAATAATCTTGAAAAATACTTATTTGAAATTAGGGATATTGCCCTAAACTTGAAACCGTTATTACCATCCACAGCAGAAAGAATATTGGCAATTCTTGGAAGTAAAAAACCAGTATCTGAAATTCTTTTCCCCCGTCTAAAATAAAATGTCCAAATTAAGAGACTACATTATCAAAAACGATAAGAAGGTTGAAAGGGCTTTGGAAATTTTGCCCGGATTTGTTTCTTGGAACATAATTCTATTTCCTTACTGGGGAATTCTGGTAATACCAAATGTGGTTGCTTATTTCATTCTTTTTTACAATATCTACTGGTTTTATCTTTCGGCTCAAATAGGAATTGCGTCCGTCGCGGGACATCTTAAGATGCGTGCTTCAATGGCATATGACTGGCTGGAAGATTTAAAAACTTTTCCCGACTGGAAAAAGGTACACCATGTAGTAATAATACCAACATATAAAGAACCTCTTCATATTCTGGATAGAACAATTGAATCAATAGTCAATCAAACACTTCCCAAAAATCAAATAACGGTTGTTTTAGCAACGGAAAAGAAGGAGGAAGAAGAACAAAGGCTTCCAAAGGTAAATGCATTAACCTCAAAATTTTCAAAAATATTTGCAAATTTTATCGTTACGGTTCACACACTACTACCTGGAGAAGCCGCAGGTAAATCTTCAAACGAAAAATTTGGAGCCATAGAGGCAAAAAAAATACTTTTTGATACAAATAAATTACCCCTCGAATACGCAGTTGTCACAAGTTGCGATGCGGATCATATCTTTCATAAAAGCCATTTTTCTTATCTTTCTTTTCTTTTTTTGGATAATCCGAAAAGATATGAAAGATTTTGGCAACCCGCAGTACTTTTTTACAACAATATTTGGAAAATTCCGGCAATTACAAGGATAACAAATTCCATAAGTTCAATTGTACAAATAGGGTTATTAAATAGAAAGGATAGGCTTATTAACATGTCTAATTATTCTCTCTCTTTTAAACTACTTGACCGCGTTGGCTACTGGCTGGCAGATAAAATTCCGGAAGATTGGGGAATATTTTTTAAAAGCTTTTATAAAACCCACGGCAAAGTTGAGGTAGAACCAATATTTCTTCCAATTTACGCTGACGCAGCACAGGGTGAAAATTTGTTTAAAACTTTAAAAAACGAATACGAACAGAAAAAAAGATGGGCTTGGGGAACATCGGATGATCCTTGGATAATCAAAAACTATTTTGTTGTTGAAGGAATTTCTTTTTGGAATAAAACAATGAGGGTTTTACACGCACTACAAGTTCATTTTCTCTGGCCTGTTCATTTTTTTATAATAACCATAGGACTTCAGCTACCTTCTCTTCTTAATCCCCGATTCGCCAAAACAGCTCTTGGTTTTATGGTTCCTAAACTTTCGTCGGCCGTACTTACTTTCTCCCTAGTCTTTTTGTTG
>CAZOUV010000001.1:130671-151413 GCA_964583105.1 uncultured Gammaproteobacteria bacterium | reverse complement strand
AAATTCCAAAGAGGATTGTAATTGTTGTTAAGTACCAGCCAAAAATAACCTTCAGTTGGTTTTACATTGTATTTTAAAGTCCCCATAATTCCAAGATCCGCTTCCTTAAAAGAGAAGTTTCCAAGATTGTTTGCATTAACCACTCCAAAATGAGTTATATATGTCTTTGATTTTGCTTGGGCTTCGTTAAAATCTTTTTGGGGAATTAATCCTGCCGTATTTAACACTTCAAACCCGGTTTTATTTTCAAAAACATATTCCCAACTTCCTTTCTTCAAATTCAATTCTTGAGTTTCCCAGAAAAAATGCTGATTGGCAAAATCAGCCTTTCTTGAAGCAAAGATATATGTTCCGTTTACAGGAACTTTGAATTTAAAAGAAAGTTTCTCTCCGGCAATTGTTGAAAATGCAATCCCCTTTCCATAATCAAAATCGTCATAAATAAAATCCCTTATAAGAAGCTCGTATTTACTCTTTAGATAATCGTTGTGAGAATATACAGCCCACTGGGAAAAGTTATTATCCGACGGTGATACAAAATACTTACTTAAAAAACTCATTGTAAGATCCAATTCTTCCGCTTCGTTAAATACAATCTTTAAAGAGTTTTTATCTTTTCCGGAAAATTCATTGGGATCGACTTTTCCGTCTTCCAGATTAAATACGGGTACAAATGAATTTGTTTCCAGGGGTCTTCCGACAACTGCAATTGCCCTGTCTACAAAATAGGCTTTGGGGGAAGAATCGGCAATTTCATAAACTGGAAAGCTTGTTCCCCAATCAATTTTTTTAAGTCCTGAGGTGTTTGCAGTTAAGTTTGAAATTGTATCCCAATCTTCTATATTATCCTCCGAAGGATTGATATTTCTGGGGTCTCCCGAAAGAATAAGATATTTAACACCAAATCTTTTTAACCATTCTATATATTCTTCATTATTCAAAAAGTTAAAAGCGTCTTCCGAAGCATTGATTCTTGAAATCGGATCAAGTTCTATTAAGTCTCTCGCATCAACAGCAGGACGATTTTGGGATTCAAAAGAAAGCGGGTGTTTTTCCGGAAACCAGACTACTCTTCCGAAGGAAGAATTGTTTTTAAGGTTTTCGTAAATTAAATTAAAGTCATCCTTTAGATTCTCTCTTCCCAAAATAAAATTCATTTTTCCCGAAAGTGCAGGAAAGACAAGAAAAAGAATATATAAATACAAAAGTACTTTAAATACGTTTTTCTTAAAGTGTTCGGCAAGTAAACCAATTAGGATTCCCCCAAAAAGAATAAGGGGAATAAAAAACTTTGTGGAATCCCTGAAAATTCCTGCGAAAGAAAAATATCCTAAGGATAAAATGAAGAATAGTACAAACATCAAAAGATAATCAAATTTCTTTTTAAGAACTCCTCCGAGAAAAACCATCAAAGGAATACCCAGAAAATATATACTTGGTTTAGAAATTGCCCCAAAAATATTTTCTGGCCAGTGAGGAGAATATATAAATAGAGGATAATACCATTTAAGAAGCGATTGTCCTGAGCTTAATGAAAGAAAATCGGAACCCATCTTAAATAGTGGGTAAATCCAATACATATTAAGACCTAGTAAAACTACTCCAAGAATAAAAAGGTAAATTAGTTTCTTAAACGTCCTTTCTATTAAAACCCAAAAGATTATGCAAAGAAAAGAAATTAAAAAGATTCTCGGATCGATAATTGAAAGAAGAAATGAAAAAATAAGAGCAAAAATAAAACTTATTTTTGAAATTTTGTCTGTATACTTTTTCAAAAACAGTAAAACCGGAGGAAATAAACCATAGGCCAGAGAAACCCCCACTTGTCCCCCATCAATCAAAAGCAAAAAGTATGTATTTAAAAGATAAAAGAAGGATGCAAAAAAACCGACTGTTTTGCCTAACTTTAAATATTTACACAAAAGAAAAATGCCAAGGACGGATAATATTAAAGAGGGAAAGTAAAAAATGAGTTTAACTGCCAAATCCGAATTTCCTATTATTCCAATAAGAAGCATTAAGGGAGAGATAAACAAAAAGTTGTTTACTCCTCCGAGACTTACTCCCCTTTCCGTCCAGGCAAAAGGTTCGTTAATAAGTTCTTTTATGTTTTGGGTGTAAAAATAAGGAGCGTCTCCCCGAACAGGAAGCGGACCTAAAAATAAGTTTTTAAAGACAAGAAGGATAGGTAAAACAAATGCTATACTTATTAAAATTTTCCTGATCATGACAAACCCAATTATAGCGAAGTTTGGCTTTATTCTAAATAGAGGCAATGATTTAAGCGAATTTTTCTGGCCGATTCTCTATTGGGTAAAAAAACAAATCCTGACACATCATCAAATACCCAAATGGAATAACCTGCATTTATCCGGAACTCCCTTAATTTCCGATCCTCAATCACCAGTTTTTTACCCGATCAACTTATTAGCCCTTATTATGCCCCTTGATCCTTTCTATCTTTTTTCTTTTCTGCTTCATTTCCTTGTGGGAATTTACGGAATGTATATTTGTTCTAAAAAAGGGTTCGGGTTTTCAAAAACTGCTTCCCTTCTCACCGCAACCCTCTATTCTTTAACTCCCGTTTATTTTGCGGTACTTGAAGCTGGGCATGTGGGAATAATTTATTCCTTTGCCTGGATTCCTCTTACTGTCTACTTTGCAATTAAGGGGAAGTATTTATTAACCGCGGTTTTTCTTTCTCTTATTTATTTTTGTCATTTACCAACCTTTTTGATTGCAACTTTAGGAATTTCCATAATATATTTATCCAATAAAAAGTATAAAAGTCTTTTTTTCTGCGGGGTTATTACTTTTGCTCTTACCGCAGTTTCTCTAATTCCTCAACTATACTGGCAAAAGGAATCAACAAGATATCTTCTTTTGGAAGCAAAAGATACATACCCCAAATGGCATTCGATTTTTGAAGTGGTTAAGTCAACTGTGATTCCCAATATGGAAACGGAAAAAGCAATAGCTTTGGGAGTAATACCGGCAACACTTACTTTCTTGGGAATATTGAAACTCAAGAAAAAACAAATTTTAAAAATAGTTCTGGGAGTTTTTATTTTGGGTTTGATTATCGGAAATAACGCAAGTTCAATTTTTGGTATTCTTCAAAACCAAAAATGGTTTCTTCTTTTAAGGGTGGTGACAAGGCCTTGGATGATTGTTGTCTTTTTTTCTTTTTACCTCATCAGTCTTTCTTTGGATAGATACAAATCAAAAATAGTTTATTTGATTGCGGTTTTGGGAATACTCGAATCGCTATTCTGGGGAATTAAGTATTTGCAAAAACCGGTAAGTATTAACCCAAATCTTGCGCCAAGAGAAGTTTATGAATTTTTATCAAGTGATAAATCTCTATTCAGGGTTTATTGCACAAACTTTTGTCTGTCGCAAAAAGAATCCGCAATCTATGGTTTGGAGCTATTGGGGGGTTATTCCACATTACAGCAAAAGAATTTCTACAAACAGGCCTGGCAATTAACGGGGGATTATTGGAATTACTATACTCTTTGGATTCCGCCACTAGGGGCAAACACTAAAAACCCCGATATAAAATCTCTTGGGGAATATACCGTTAAATATATTGTTTCTCCGGATAAAATTGAAAACAAAAACCTGATCCTTAAAAAAGAAATCGAAGATTATCTGATTTACGAAAACACTCTTTCGACATCCAGGAATTACCAGATATATACACCCAACCACATAAGAGTAAATGTATTTCCGGATGATTATAAAAAGATGCAGATTGTAATTCCGGAAGTTTATTCGAAAGGTTGGAGCGCATACTTAAACGGAAGTAAAAAAACCATGGTCCAGGAAACACCCAACGCCTTAAGAGCTGTTGACATAGAAACGGATACCCAATTTGTGGATTTTTACTACCTTAAATGAAACTCAAAAGATATATACCAATAGGAATATTCTTAACCGCACTTTTAATAAGGATATTAAGAGCATCAGATCTTGCACCTTTTACTCCGGATGAAGAATATTTAATATACCTCGCCAACACAATCATTAAAGACTTTCATATTATCTGGATAGGGGTAAGTTCATTGGGTTTTGATTTCTATATGGGTCCTTTCTGGATTTATTTTATCTCTCCTTTTTTAATGCTATCAAAAGGCGACCCTATCATTCTTAATTATTTATCATCGCTATTTGGTGCGGGAAGCGTCATTCTTCTTTACTGCCTTACAAAAAAAATGTTCAATACAAAAACTGCAATTATCGCAAGTCTAACTTATGCACTCTCACCCCTTATTATTTTTTACGATCAAAAAGCATATCCAACGGGAATATCTTTATTGAGTCTTTTCCTTGTTGCAAGTATTTATATGACCAAGTATTCAAAATGGTATTGGGTGCTTTTTTCAATTTTATATGGACTGGTTTTCCATATTCACCTATCCCCATTCTTAATTATTTTTGTGGCTTTCTATTGGTTGCTTAGTCACAGAAAAACGATAAATAAAAAAGTAATTGTTTTTTCAATAATTGCTTTTACGGTAACCGTATCTCCAATGATTGTTTTTGATTATTTTCATAAAGGAAGTAACATTTTGACCCCGGTAAGAATAATAAAAAACATAGATAAAAACGGAGTTCCAAAAACAAACCTGGCACCAAGATTTAAAGCATTTTTTGATTCTATGGGAAGAGTTTACTATATTCCCCCCCAATCAGAGGCATCCAACCAAATTCTTCCCACTTGTTCCAAAAACTATGCACCTTTCTATATTTCAGGAACGGTTGTCTTAATTTTTATTTTATTTCTTTTAAAGAAAAAAACATGGAGTAATGAAAAAACAAGACTGATTGCTCTTTCTTCATTGTGTTTTGTAATTCCTTTTACGATACTTCCTGTAATAAATCCCGTTGAATATTACCTTCTCGGGTTTTTTCCACTTCTCTTCATAATTGTTGCAAATTTTTTCGAAAAGTTTACTCTTCCCTTAATTATTCTCGGAGTGTTTGCTCTTTATTCTATCTTTACTGCGACAGGAAATTACGGAATAAATGCACAGAAGAAATTAATTGAGAAAGTTTCACAAAAAATAGGTAATGAAACTTTCTATCTTTCGGAATCCGGAAATTGTCATGCATATTCTGGTTGGAGATATCTTTTCAAAGCATATGGGGCAACTCCAACAAAAACATCTGAGGATTACAATTTCGGATGGCTCTACCCGGATGAAATATCAAACACAAAAACAAAATACAATATTGTTATGAATGAGGAACTTGACGGAAACGGATTTTCAGCAACTGTCAGCGACGGAAAACTAAAAGAACAAATCCGATAATCAAAGATTCAAAACAATAAATAGCTGTTCTTTCCGCCCAGGTATCAAGATTTAAAATTCTTAAAAAACCAGCAAATAACCAAAACAAAAGAGCTGTTAAAAACATTAACCTGCTTCCCGCCCTAAAAAGAAAAATTGTCAGCACCAAACCGAATATAACTATGAAATTTACGGATATCAAAAAATAAGGATCAAAATATCCCGCAGATCTTAAAAGATAAAGAACTATTATTACAAGATTAAAAACAACAATATTGAAAAAATTTTCTTTTGCCCACAAATCAATTTTTTCTTTATACTTTTTCATTTTCTATATTTTCCGTAAACAAAATAACCAAAAGACAAAATTATGCTTAATGCCGAAATAGTAAGAAAAATGTTGTAAATTCTCTGGGGTTTATAATAAATTTCAAAATTATAATCTCCCTCAAGCCCGTCTATATACCATACATTTGCATATAAATTAGCTGAAAAATGAAGTGGGTCATATGTAATTTCTAATCCGTCGAGATTAAAAAGTTTTATTTCCCAATCGTTGGAATAGTTTTCGGAAAATACAAGAATATGGGATCCAAAAGAATCAATAACTTCTCCTTTGTATTTAACGGGTGATATTTTTTCAAATCTAATCTCTTCGGGTTCCGTTAATTTATTTTCGGATTCTTTAATAAAAAACATTTTGTTCCTAACCACGGGGTAAAGTGCAATATCCGAATATTCTATCTTTGTTCCCATGGGGTCATACTTTCCGTCAAAAGCGGATGGTTTTAATTCCAAAAAGGATTCCGATACAGAAACAGGTGTAAAGAAAAAGCTGAAACGAGTCTTTTCCGGAGAAAACTGTGGAGACTCGGAAATTAGTTTGTAGTCAACGGACTTATTTTTTTGTTCTATTTTTAAAGCGTAATTGTTTCCAAACACATTCTTATAATCAAACTCTATAAGATATGGCTGAGTGCTAACCAATGGATCTAATACAAAAGTTTTACTTTTTTCACCATCGTTTCTGTTAATCAATGAAATAAGATTTCCAGCTTCTTTAGACAAAAGGTTTTTATTATCTAACGTAATAACAATCTCATGCCTACCCTCTTGCAGAAAGATTTGATCAAAAACAAGATAATCACCATATTTTTGAATACCCCAGCTTGTAGAATAACCATTAAATGTAAGATTTATTCCTGACTGCAAATTAAATCCCAAATTATTAAGCCGGTAGCTTTCCAAATAAGGTTTATAATAACCCGATTCTTCGATTTCAAAAGAATAGACTACTTTATTCGGATCTCTTGTGCGATAAGTCAAACTTTGCCTGAAAGAACTATTTTGGTAATTTTCATAATCGGTTTCTTGAGAATTATCGGAAGAGATAATTTTTGCCGAAAAATCTTTATATGTAGGAGTTTTTTCGATAACTGTATCTCCGGTTGTAATTACCAATGATTCCGGCTCGGTAATCCCAAAGGCATCTTCCATGTTATTTCCCAAATTAACCGTATATATATTCTTTGAAGAATATATCTTAGGTACGAAGGTCTCGTCGGAAAGTGTGTGAAATATCCATTCACCCATTTTCTTTTGTTCATATTTTTCAAAAAATGAAGGTGGAGATTTCCAAATGCTTCCCTGATCACCTTTTTCAAAAATTGTTGAAATATTAAGCTTACCGGAAAAAGATTCGGAAATTTCCTTTTGTTCTTTAAGTAATGATTCGTAATATCTGGAAATTATTCTTGGAGCAAAATAGTTGGTTGCATTAAGTCCGGCAAAAATAGTTTCGGAAGAAGAAAATAAATTAAGTATCGATTCTATGCCGCGATATCCCCATCTGAATTGCTCTATCTCGTCTCCCGGATACCCGACAATTCTTCCTTTGATATTATCTTCTTCAAGGTACCTTTCGGTTTCAAATATATAATCCGGAACTTTAACGTAAAAACTGTCGCTTCTCTCAGGTCTAAAAATCTTTCCAGTAACTAAGGGGTAATTGTAAAAAAGATTACCAACAATAATTACTGGAAATAAATAATAAACAGCTTTTTTGTTTAAGGTAAAAAAGTAAGCAATTAATGTTGCAAAAGCTAGGGTAACATAGGGTGTAAAAATATACCATGGGCTTCTGAAAAACGAGAAAAAGGGTATGTGTTTATTCAAAAATGAATATAAAAAACCAGTGGGTTCATGGGTTCCTGCTCCCAAGAAAACTCCCAAAAGCATCATTAAAAGAAAATATATTTTTGTTTTCCTTTCCCAACTTCCCCTAATCAAAAGCCCCGCAATTGCCAATGTTGTTATCAAAACACTAAAACCAACAAAAGGAAATCTTCTGAAATAATTTGTCGAATATGGTATGTAAAGAGGGGCACCTGCATCGTCTGTTGCGTACCAATCCCAAGCACCTTGTAACCTAAACACGTTCAATAAATTTGTATTTACCGAAAGACTATTCAACCAATCAGTAAAACCAATATCTGAAATTGCCGTTGCCCTATTTTGAGAAAAAAGAAGCTGGTTGAGCGTTGGAGCAATCCAAAACGAATTGATCAAAAAAATAATTCCCAACATTAAACCAAGAATCTTAAACTTAGTCTGAATCAAACCGAATAAAACAATGGCTCCGATTATTGCAATAAAATATGCAGGGTTAATTCCCGATCCTGAGGCAATAACAGACGAAACAGCCGTATAGAAAATAAATTTGTTTAAGGATATTTCTTTTTTAATGTAGGAAAGAAATATACCTAAAAATAAAGGGGTTGAAGCAACCACTGCGAGATTAGCTACTTTTACGTTTTCCCAAGTATTAAATAGATATATGTTGAAAACGTAAAATGAAACAAGGACTATCTGAGAAAGTTTGTTTTTTGGGATTATTTTTGTAGAAAAGTAATATGCAGAAAAAACAAGAAGAGAAAACCAAAACAACATACTGAAAACCTCGGCAAGTTTTAGACCGATACCCAAAATATACGGAATAGTCTGTATTGAATGGAAAAACAAACCGGCTGTAGATGAGGCGAAATTGGCTCCGGTACTTGCAACATCATTCCAGACAAAAAACCTTCTTTGTATCCAAACCAAAGGATTTAAAGGAAAGTTTGTATCTAGTCCGGTTATTAATATATCCCCTTTTCCCAAAAACCATATTATGGGGGTAAGACAATAAATAAAAAGAATAATTAGGTGCAAATTTTTCTTTAGTTTTTCAATCATTTATTTTGCTTCTTACTTCTTCCGTTATGTCCAAAAGAACATTTCTCTTCCCGTCCCAGGAAACAGCAAGTATCGACTCTTCCGGCAGATTATATTGCTTGACTGACTCTTTAAGCAAGGGGAGATCCCTAAAATATCCAAATCCCCTATCTTCAAATTCTTTATACCCCTGACTGTCAATTTCCCACAGGAACCTTTCTTTAAAAAAATCTTTGGGAAAATCCTCTTTAGGATAGTAAAGAGTTAGAAGTGTTTGTCCAAACCCGGACTGGAAAGGCATTATTTTTATTTTCTCGGGAAGTCCATAGTAAGATTGGCTACTTTGAGTATAGATAACTACCCTATCCGGTAAATCCGAAAATAAAACATTAATTCTTGTTAAAACACTTTTTCTCAAATTACTTACATCAACAAAATCTTTTATATTTATTCTAAGAAAGTAGAGATTGGGGACCAAAACCAAAAGCAAAAATAAAACTTTATTGAATTTTGAGGAAATTTGAAAATAAATAGACGCCAAAACAATTGCACTCCCAATTCCAACAAAATAGAGATTGCGAGAATCAATTACGGAGGTAATACCACTTCTTCCCGGAGAGAATGCAAAGATAAAACTATTAACAACTATCCAAACAAGTCCCCAAACAATAATTTTTAATTTTTTTGATTTTATCAAAACAAAAACACCAATAATAAATGATAAAAGAAGAGATACTGCTTCCATTACTCTTTTGACAACAAAAATTTCATAATCCGGAGTTCCCATTTCGCCTCTGCTGGATATAGGAAACAAACCTGCAATAAACTCTGAAAAAGAACGAATAATTTGGATAGGAATAATTGATTGAGAAATTGACTTAACGGAAATTGAGATAAAATCATATGCGATCAAAACAACACTCTTCGTTTCAAAAACAGTGGAAGATTCACCGGCAACAGTATCAACAAAAGGAATCATAAGAGTTCTAATAAGAAGATAGATGAAACCCGTAAATATTACTTTCTTATAAAAAGGTAGTTTGTCCTTAATCTTTCCACTTCTTTCTCTCCAAACTAAATACAGGTAGATTGCAAAAAGTCCAATTGTAATTTCTTTAAAAAAAAGTGAAGCAAAAAGAAAAATTAGCGAAAGATTAAGATATCTGCAAGAAGTTTTATTTTCTTTTAAAAACTTAAAAAAATATGTTGCCGACAACATCCCCATTATCGTTGCCGTATGAGTTCCAATATCTGCCATAACCCAACTCGTTGCTTGATGCATTGAAGCAAACGATGAAAATATTAAGGTTCCAAGACCAGCTTTTACTCTTGAGGAGAATATTTCCAAAAGCAGTCTATATACAAGAAAAATAACTATTAGATGAAGAATAAAACTGATTACCGCATAAGGGAGATAATTCATACCAAATATGCTTAATAGAATATAAAGGATGGCAATAGTAAACGGAGTGAAATGTAATATATATGGAGTAAAAAAATACTTTATTAAGTCTATAAAAGGCAGTCCCGCACGGATTATGTATTCGGAAAAACCATTCCATTCATCCTGCTGAAAAAAACCGTTAAATATGGGGAAGTAAAAAATAAAAGTAATTAAAAAGGATAAAATCAAGCAAATCATTTTTTAAATATTATAAAACTTAATGCACCCAATCCCGCAGATACAACTTTTAGAAAATACACGAACATTAAACCCACAAAATATATGGGTTTAGAGAATGCAGCTCTGGAAAAATATGATCTACGAGGTAGAGAATGGGTAGATACTGCATGGGGATTATTTTCAAATGCCTTAATATAACCTTTTCCATATCTGAAAAACTTTTTGGCCAAAACAAAAAAACTTTTTACTTCGTGGTGATATATATGAGGCTTTGATAAATAATCTGTTCTTGCTCCTCTTTTAATAATTTCGGAATACAAAATTGTATCATCAAATATTGAGAGTTCTGGTGGCCATTTAACTTTCTTTAAAAACTCCTTTTTAAAAAACCTTGGACATGCGGTACCAAGTATTGCATGATCGTCTTTATTTTTATCAATTACCCACTTATCATAGGCAATCAATTTTTCAACAAGGTTACTATTTTTGTTTATCAACGATCTTTCGGAAATGGTTATTGCATCAAGATTATTTTTTTGAGCTTTTTGAACTAAAACCTCTATTAATTCACCATCAATCACCTGATCGGAATCAAGAGAAAGAGTGTAATATCCCTTGCTTCTTATGTAATTTTGGTATCTTGCGTCCCCCAATTTATCCGCATATCCAATTCTTGCACCATATGATTTTGCAATTTCAACACTTTTATCCCTGCTGTGTCCGTCCGAAACCAAAATCTCAATATTTTTATAAGTTTGGTTTTTGACAGATTCCAAAGTTTCCTTGAGATATTTCTCGGAATTATATGTTCTTATGTTTACGGATACTAAAGGTTCTTTTTTTTCAGTTCTTTTTTGTACCATTTTATTGTCTTTTCTAAACCTTCCTGTAAACCAATTTTAGGACTAAAACCTAAATTTTTAATTTTGGAGGTGTTCAATCTTCTTCTCGGCTGTCCATCAGGTTTTGTTTTATCCCAAACAATTTCTCCTTTAAAACCGGAGATCTCTGCAATTATCTCTGCAAGTTCTTTTATTGATGTTTCAACACCAGTACCTAAATTAATAGGTTCGCTTGAATTATATTTTTGGGTTGCCAAAACTATTGCCCTTGCTGCATCTTCAACATACAGAAATTCCCTGGTTGCAAGACCACTCCCCCAAACAACAACTTTTTTCTCCTTTTTCTCAACAGCCTCAACGAATCTCTTAATTAAAGCTGGAATTACGTGTGACAGTTTTTTGTCAAAATTGTCTCCCGGTCCATACAAATTTACAGGTAAAAGGTGTATAGAATTGAAACCGTATTGTTTTCTGTATGCCTTTGACTGAACTATCAATACCTTCTTTGCCCAACCGTAAGGAGCTGTTGTTTCTTCGGGATATCCCATCCATAAATCTTCTTCATTAAAAGGTATTTTTGTATATTCCGGATATTCACAAACCGTACCCATGGTGACAAACTTTTTAACACCCGCCTTTCTTGCTGCCTCCATAAGTTCGATACCCATAATGGCATTCTGATAAAAAATATCTCCAGGATATTTATCAATAAAACCAATTCCACCGATAAGTGCCGCCAAATGAATAACAAGGTCTGAATCTTTAAGAACAGTATCACAAACACTCCTTTTTGTTAAATCAAAATTTTTGTGATCAGGCGCAAACACTTTTCTGGGTTTGTGTTTTTTTAATTCTTTTAAGACATGTTTTCCCAAAAAACCACATGCCCCTGTTATAACAACTTTGGTTTCTTTAACATTCATATGTGAAGAATACTATACCTGACAAATTTCCACCAGTGTTTTAATCTAAACAAGTTTTTTAAACAATTTCAATTGATCAAAACACCAGTTCAATTAGCTTTAGGCTCTTCCAAATCATCATTTTCAATTAATCTAGACACCTCTTGGGAGATATTTACTACCTCCTTCTTGTCAGAATCATACTTAATAGCAAAAAGAGATCTTGTTTTTAAATCGTATAAAGAAATAGCATCTTTAAGCTTGTCCAGATTCCTGAAGTAACCAAAGCCTTTCCCATTTACTTCCAGATAACCCTCGTCTTTAATTCCATAAAGAAAAGCACCAAGTTTAATCAATTCCCGATCATAATTCATTTCAGGTAAATACCAAACCATAAGTGTGTATCCAAAATTAATTTCAAAAGGTAATATTTTAACATCCTCCGGCATACCGTAAAACGAAGTATCGCTTTCTGTATATACAATTGTTTTATCGGGCAATATTGGATACCATTTTTTTATTTGATTTAATATATTTCTTCTTTCAGTTCCTTGTCTAGCGTAAAACATCAATTCTTTTTCCAAAAAAAATAAGTTAAACACAATTAGGGGCGCAAATATTATATAAAATATAAATTTCCTACTTTTGTAATAATGGTTTAAAATTGCTATCAAAAAAATACTCGCTCCAATTGCCGGAAAAAATATATTTCTTGAATCTACAACCGGTATGTTACCCGCCCTTCCCGGAGACAATACGTAAACAAAACTGTTTAAAACGGAAAACAAAAAACCAAATAAAGCAAGGGGTAAGTTTTTTTTATCCTTACTTTTGAAAAGTTTAAAAATAATAAATATGGCAGAAATAAAAACAACCCAATTTATGGATTGTAAAACTACATTTTGAGAAAAGATATCAAATTCAGTTGTTCCGTATGGTCCGGATATACTAGCTGGAAAAAGCGTTGTTATTTTCTGGGAAACAGCAAGCAAAAAATCTGTAGGTATTAAACTCTGAGAAAATATCTTTGCAGGAAAGGTAATAAAATTATTGAAAATATCCAAAAAGCTTTGGGATTCGGTTACTATTCTTTCTTCGATATTGGCTTTAGGGGCAAAAATCATCAAACCCCTAAAAATAAAATATACCAAAGCAGAAAAAATTATTTTTAAAGAAGTTTGTTTGGGATATTCCTTTTTATGAAGAATTGTGATTAATAATAAAATTGCAAACACTCCAATTGATATTTCTTTAAACAAAAGTGATATAAATAAAAACACTAGACTCAAATTTATTTTCTTTTTAAGAAAAAGGGTAAGAGAGAGTAGAGCGAAAATAGATGCTCCGTGTGTATTAATGGTAGTACCTACCCAAGAAGTTGCTTGATGCAAAGAAGCCATCGAGGAATAAAGAAGAGAAACACAAAAAGCATGCGATTTTCTTTTAAACAATAGGGATGAAAAAAAGTAAACCAATAAAACCGAAACGACCTGCAAAAATATACTTACTATCGCATACCCCGTATAGTTTAATTTAAAAATAGAAAATAAGAGATAAAACAGGATTGCCTGAAAAGGGGCAAAATGTGCAACGTTAGGTTCAAAATAACTAAAAATTCTTTGCTTAAAACTAACTCCATCAGTAAGATAAACAGCAAAAGTGTTCCACTCATCGTGCTGGAAAAAGCCCTTAAGAACAGGCAAATAAATTAAAATCGTAAAAATTACAAGGAATATAAGAAAAAATATGTTTTTGTTTCTACTACTCACATTTCAACCCTCCTTTTTTTCAACATAAAGAACCACCCTTCTTCACTCTCATCTATTATTTTATAATTTTCAATCAAATAGTTATGAATGCTAGGATAATAATCCTGAAATCTCCTACCTAATGGACCATTTGCTGTATCATATATAACTACATTAATATCGCGTTTTTGCAATACTTCAATAATTTCCGGTTCATCGTCTTGTGATACGTATCCCAGGAGAAAATTGTCGTATTTAAGTGGATCCCGCCTTTCGGATATGTAATAAAACATGGAATGGTACGGTACGGCCAAAATATAGTCATTCTTTTTAGAATTCGATTCAATAAAATCAATCGTTTTCAATACAGTCTCTTTTGTGGGATGTGTTGTTCCTGAAGTATAACTAGAGTTTATGTTAACCATATCTCCCAAAATATTAAGTTTGCTATCATAATACAAAATAGTCCAAAAATTTGTAATAAAATTTCCCAAAAAAAGGATTGTGAAGAAAAATTTAATAATCCTTTTGGTATAAATCGGAAATTCTTTACTCTTTTCATAAATTAGATATAACCCTAAAACCCAAACTGCCATAGAGGCGGTCAGCAGATGCCCTAAATCAATGACTGAATAAGCATAAGGAATTTCTGCTAAAGCAACAAGAAATAAAGTTAATATGTATTTTGTAATCAACTTAAATTTTTTTTCTTTTTTTATTCTTTTAAATAAAAATGTTGAAAATAAAATGAAAATAGATAAGCAAAATAAATATACAAATATGGTAAAGGCGTCATAAACACCCCTAAAACTTAATGGATTTGAAAAAACAGTTAACCCCCAAAATCCAGTGGAAAATTGACTGGATATGGCAGGTCCTTTTATGAATGCAAGTCTTAAAAAGATCGATAAAGTACCATTTTGTATGAGCCAATAAATAAGTGGTGTAACAATGACCATTGACCCAATAAATACAATTGCGGAATTTAAGATCTTTCTTTTTATGTTAATTTTTTTATTAAAATAACTGATAAAGACCGCTACAGTTAGTGCAACCAAAAAAGTAACATACTTATCATGCCTAAAAAGGCATCCTACTCCTAAACAAATACCTGAATAAAATAAATATTTTCTGATATTTGATTCAAGAAATTTAAAGATATAAACAACAGATAAATAAAAGGGCAACAATATGAACCATGTATATGTTTGGGGATTTGAAAATACAATTAATATGGATAATAAAAAGGCATATTTTTTATTAATTATCTTTTTGGTTATAAATGCCAGTACAACAACAAATAAAGAAAAGAAAAATGATTCTACATACCTTATGGACAAAAACCCTGGTAAAAACTTCAATATTATTGCCGGGAAATAAGTATCTCCTGGTGGAAAAAAACTCCAGATTTCTTTATAAAGCTTCATCCCCTCTAAAATCCTTGAACCGTTATGTAAAGATTCTCCGTAGTCAAACATTAAAAGACCAAATCGCGATAAATAACAGCTTTTAAATAAAGCAATAAAGAAAATTATTATTAAATACCAATTATTATCTATTATTTTTTTCACTTGATTTTTGTTGCTTTTATAATCATTCCATATCCAAATAAACCTTTAAACAATTTAGCATCACATAAAATCAATTTCGCAAAAAAAGTGCTTTTTTTTCTGAATAGCAACTGATATAAATCTCTCAATGGTAAAAGCAATGGCACAAAAAAACCATATCTTGTTACCATCTCGATTCTAAACATTCCATTAAGTAGTTTTTTAATTTCATTAACTGTAAAATGTTGGTGAATTTTAAGTCTTGGATCCATGTCTCCAAAAAGGCCTGATGTATATTTTTTTTGGAAATACATTTTTCCTTTAATTAAAATAATTAAAAATTTATGAAATTTAGGAAAAAAATATTTAATGTTACCCCAGTCAATGAAGGAGGTTGGGCCTTTATGGGGAACAGAAATAATCAAGGTTCCATTTTTTTTTAGAACTCTGTGAATTTCTCTTAAGAATTTATTTTTTTCAAAAACATGCTCTAAAACTTCAAGTGCAGTAACAACATGCATGGAAGAATCGGCAAAGGGCAAGGTTGTGGGATCAGTCATCTTTACAAACTTTATTGATATTTTTTTGTTTTTTAATTTTTCGATAAACTCTTCATTAAGATCACAAGCATACCTTTTTTCTGCTTTATCAAAATTCAAAATAAACCTTCCATTACCACAACCAATATCTAATAAGCTCTTACAAGGCGGGATCATTTTATAAGCTAACACGTCTCTATATATCCCTGTTTTGATATATTGGTTCATTTTTTTAATCCTGAAACATAAACTATTAAAAAACCCCCGTTTTTCAGTTCTTTAATTGATTTTTTTTGTAAATAATCGGATATTAACTTAACCGAATGTCCCCTAAACAAGTGCTTTACTAGAAGGTGATATAAATGTTCTAGGCCTCTAAAAAAACCACCAACCGTGAACGATTCAATGAATTTAAAGCCGCACTTTTTGGTAATTTTAATCAAATATTCTTTTTTATAATGACGATGTCCATTTAATATAAATCCTGGGTCTAATAATTTGGATAATATATTATCGTTAGGGGTACTTAAAAAAAGCACACCGCCCTTCTTTAAAACTCTGAATATTTCCTTAAGTGCTTTAATTTCAGAATTTTCAGGTAAATGCTCTATAACATCAAAAAAACATACGACATCGAACGTTGAATTCTTAAAAGGAATCTTTGTTGCAGAACCCAATTTAATTTTGTTGCTAAAATCCTTAGGGACGGATTGAATCAAACTTTCATCAACGTCTATTCCATAGTAGTCAAATTTTTTATCCAAAACCATTGATAATTGCGAAGTCCAGCAACCAACATCCAAAATTTTTTTTACTCCTTTGATTTTCTTGACATTTGAGTTATTTTTAACCCATTCCCCTTTGTGCGCATGCATAAAGGATGGTTTACTGTCTGTTTCAAAATTTATTATCCTTTTTTTTTGATACATGTTTTTTATTAATTTCTAAATATATTTCTCTTTAGAAACATCTTAAAAAACCAGTAGATATAAAGGTTTGTTAACAAAGGAATAATGACAAAATCATAAATCCCCAACCAAGTCCGAAATTTAAGTATTTTATAAAACGAGGAAATTGTTGGACCAATGATTGAATTAGCATAAAGCACCCAAAACAATAATTTTAAATAAGATATGGGGTTTTTCCAATTAATCCAAAGATATTTCTTCTTATCGTAAAATTTAAAATAAACTTTTTGAATGTTATATTTCCTCTTTTTAATAAGCTGTCTAATACTATTAACATGGTGGTGGTATATTTTTGCTCCCGGAACATAACCAAATTTATTAAAATTATTTTCCACCATCTCAACCAATATATCTAGCTCCCTAAATTCTTTTTCATTCTTCAAAATATTTTCAATTATCTTTTTACGGTACAGACATCTACCGCTCGGTGGTATTTTCCAAGCTTTGTATTCACAAAGAAAATAGTTCCTTTTTTTAAAGACAATCGTGCTTTCAACGCTTGGAGATAAATATTGAAAAACAGGGTCTCTTTGTAAACTATCAAGAGATAAGTATCTTTCTATATTCGAAGATTTATCGTCTGTTGATTCTGCGGTAAAAACGGCAGACAAACAATCTTCCTTAATTAGAACATCAATAAGTTTTGATAAAGATTTATGATCACCAAATTGACAATCGGCATCAAAATACATAAACAAGAGTCCAGAAGATTTATCAAATCCAATTTTTTTACCAATTTCAGCATGGTTTGAATTATGTTTAAGTATTTTTACTGGAAAATTCTTGGCTATTTCAAGAGTTCTGTCAATTGAGGAGTCATCAACTAATATCACCTCCATTTTATTATGTGGATAATCCTGGTTAAATATTGAATGTAAACACCTTTCAATATTTTTTTCTTCATTCTTGGTTGGTACTACTATAGAAATCAAAGGTAAATTCATATTCCATTCATTAGTTTACAAAACATATCCTTTGTTGTTTTACGTAATTTATTTAGATTGGCCAATTCTTTTTTGCCAAAGGTTATCGCTTCCAATTTTTTAACTATATTTTCGAATTTTATCTCTTCAATTTTTAACAAATAATCAGAATCAATTTCGTTAACAAAACCCTTCACCTTAGGGTTGTAATCAACCGCTAAAAAAGGAGTTTTACATAAAGATGAAAAAACTGCACCATGCAACCTCATTGAAAAACAAAATTTTGATTTTGTTATGTATGGAATTATTTTTTCAAATGTTTCGGCTTTTACAATTTGAGCTTTTGCGCCCATCTTTTTAAGTTTATGGGAGTACCAAAAATCATTTATTGGGCTAAATGCTGACCAAAGGGGAATTAAAAAAACCTTAAATTTCTTATTATGGAAATAGTTAATCGTTTTTACAATTTCTTCAGATATCTCTTCCTTATGCTTGCTATCAACAGGGAGATGCCAGCTAGGAAAAACAGATATTACATTTGCTGAGTTATTGGATTGCATGGGTTTTAGTAAAACCACGTCCGAAGATAAATATATTATTTTATCTGATAAATTTTCTGCAAGTTTTTTACTTAAACTATCCCTTACAACGACTGTGTCGGATAGTCTTAAAATTAGTCCCGTCAAAAACCTTGACCTTTTTGTTTTTAGTGGTCCTATCCCAATATTTGCAAATATTATTTTTTTATTCATTAATTTACCTAAAAAACAAGTTAGTAATGTAAGATACAAAGCACGGTTTGGAAAACTGTACCATTTAAGGTTTTCTCTTGGGTGTTCGATTAAAACATTTCCTCCTCCAAAAAAATAGATTTTGGAATTTAAAAAAGCCTCAATTTTGAGATTTAAATCCTTGAAAATGGCCGTAGAAAAACTAGTTACCTTATATTTTTTTGTCGTTAACCCTGGGTTTGAAGAATTTACATAAATTTTTCTAAAACCAGCTTTTCTCAGGTGGGAGATAAAAATTCCTAACATTTCTTCATCTCCAAGATTTGATTGTCCGTAGGAACCAAGGACAAGTATTTTTCTCATCTTACAAGGCGTTTAGTAAAAAAACCGACAACAAATTGAGTCCCATACGAAACATGAGTTACAATAATCGCCAAACCAACTATCAACGAGCTTTTTAAAGAAGTCTTTTTAATAACAGAAAAAACAGCCAACAAATAAAATATAAGCAGCAAACTAAAATAAACGTAAAATATATTCAAATAAAAAATACTTAATATTCCGCCACAAAGAAAACCTAAAGTTAGAATTGAGGGAAGAACATAGCTTAAACTTCTGGATGTAACAGGATATTTTTTGGCAAAATAACCCCTGTGTTTTCCAATGTTTGCTATTTGTTTTAAATAAGGCATAAAAAGCTTCCTTCTGTGGTGATATACAATAACTTTCGGATCATAAAGTATTTTGTAACCTTTCTTGATTATTTTTAGACATAAAAAAGTATCTTCCCCACCATAAAAATGAGATCCATACCCACCTATTTCTTTTAAAACATTTTTTTTAACAATCAAGTTGTAAGCAGGAAAATCAACTACAAAACGCATGCTCTCTGGAATAAAACGATGTCTTGCGTGACCTCCACAAAAGAAAGACTCATACGTTAGTCCTGTTAATTGTTCAAGATATCCATCTTCTTCGGGAGTAACACCTGGTCCACCGACTGCGGCAATTTGTGGATGTTGAAAATGTATTAATGCGTTTTTTAACCAGTTTTTTTCCGGATATGCGTCGTCATCGATAAAAGCACACAGTTCTCCATTGGCTTTGGTAAGCGCTATATCTCTTTTTTCAGCAGGACCTGTTCTTTTTTTCCCGGTAAGTATTACTTTTACTTTGGGTTCATCAATTTCTACTTTTTTATCCGAAACTACCAGTATTTCGTAATTGTCATAGTTAAGTTTTCTAAATTTCTTAAGATCTTCAAAAAACCTTGGCGAGTCAATATACAAGGGTATTATTATTGAAACTTTTGGATTTTTATTCATTTCGTGCTTTTTATTTATAAAAAACTTTTAATAAATTCGGACTTCCCGGTACTTGAGTCTGACTTAATTTCACTTTATAAATTTTTATTCCCCCTGCAGGAATTTCAATATTATACAGTTTTATCTGCCCATCATACATAACCGGTATGTTCGAAGCGGTTGTTGTCTGCCAGCTTGACGATTTATCTCCCAGCCAACTCACTGAAACATTTCCAGAATAATCTGTTAATGTTAGTGATCTTAAGAATGCATTCGCATCTTCAACATAGGCAAATGGATTATTCAGAAACTCCTCAGTTTTAGAAATATCCAAATCTTCAAAACCAGAAGGAACCACCCACACCTCGGAAATACTTGCCGAATCAGTACTCACTGTTTTTTCAATAATCATTTTTAAATATCTTGCTTCAGTTGTTTTTAATTCATCAATATTTAAAACTCCAGGATCTATCCTTTTGACACTTGTACAAGAAAAAATTTCTTGCCAGACAGTTCCATTTAAAGAAGCCTCTATCCTATACTTTGTAGGGGTATTGTTTGCGTAACCATTAATCCATACAAATTTATTAACTAAAACTACTTTCCCTAAATCAATATTTAATATTGCTCCCTCTTTTTTCCAAAGAACCCTGTCTGCTCTCCAGTAAGTATCTTGTCTTTGATCAAAGACGTTCTTGGGAATATCTTCCTTCCAATAGTTTAGTGAGCTTACCTTAGAATGTTTTCTCAAACTCTCTTTTTCTTTTTTGTATTTAAAAGCCAAGTCGATTAATTTTTGATTTTTATATATTTCGTTTCTAAAAGCATTTAAGCTGTTACCTATCGGAAACTCAATTTTATTTACATCCGGTGGATTTGCCTTCAGGTAGATACTTAAATTAACAGGAGTAACACTTGAAATCAGATCTTTAAAAATTATCTCTAAATCCCCCTCCCCCGAAACTTCAAAATCGAGACTTTTATATTCTTTATAAGTATCTTTATAGTCTTTTAAAAATGTTTCCGTGGTGTTAATTAAACCTTTATCCGAATAGAAAAAGGTATAAATATTATTTATCTTAATGGAGTTTTTGTTTATGT
>CAZOUV010000001.1:0-130661 GCA_964583105.1 uncultured Gammaproteobacteria bacterium | reverse complement strand
AATGACAAGTGGTTTTTTTTCTGACTTTTCAGCATACTTTTTTATTGTTTCAACAAAATCATCATAATCCGTAAACCTTCTTATATCGTATCTATCTATTCCGTAATTCCGGGCAATTGCGGTTTCTTCCGGCATTTGAGCAACAGAAAATGTGTCGCTAAATTTTTGCCTCATTGAATCCTGAACATCAAAATATAAAACATCCCCCTTTTCCAAAATCGGTACAAATTCCTTCAATTGCAGATAAAATTTTTTTGCCGGAATACTTCTTTCTTTAACTATAATATTTAAAAGACGATAGGAGCTGATTAAATTCCCAATGGCCCAAAAGAAAACAAGCAAATACATTAAGGTGTTTTTCCGTGCAACTATAGCCAAAAGACCGGAAAGGGCAACAAATGAGTGAGCCAAAAAACGGTTTATACTGTCTCTTGCTACGGTAGGTTCATATGCAGCATATCCTGCAATATTCAAAAAACACCATAAGAGAAGGAAAACAAAAACCTTTCTGTTTTCTTCTATCTTTCTAGTACATAAAAATCCTATAAATAGGATAACAATACCCAAAACAAAAGCAAGTTTGGTTTGAGGTGTCAAATTTATATTGGGAAAAGAAATAAAATTAAAACTAAAAACAGATGAAAACTTTTTAATCAACCAATCGGGAAAAATCAAATTACCCAACGTTGCAAAAAAACCATATAACTTATAGAGCTCCCCTTTAAATATATCCGAAACCAAACCGAGAACTCTGCCGCCCCTCTCATCCCCAGCAACAATAAAATAACGATAGAAAATATAACCAAAAGGAATAAGTCTGATAAGCGAACTTACCAAAGACTTTAAAATTGGTTTTCTAAAAGCAAGAAAAATAATCTCGAAGATTAAAACTATTGAAATTAAATAATGAGTTCTGTATCTAACAAACTCAACCGCCAGAAAATAAAAAGCAATTGCTGCAAAATACCACCATTTTTTGTCATTCTTGAAAAATTTCCAATATGAATATATTAAAGAAAGTACAAGAATAATACTTAAACTGGTACCTACCGAATTATAAAGTCTTACAAATCCGTCATTTGCAATATACCCACAGGCAAAAATAAATCCCGCAATTTTACCAGTCTTTTCATCAAGTATTTTTGAAAAAACTTTGTAAACAAAAAATGCGGCAATAAAATAAAAAATCAAAGATTCGAGGAAAAACAATACTGTGCTAAACCCAAAAAGACGATAAATAGAGTAAAGATAAAATGCCGTATATTTATATGGCCCTTCTCCGAAAAGACCGGTTCCTAAATACCCAGCTCTTCCCTCGATGTTTGCCAGCTTAAACATTAGGGCGTGATCATCCTGCCAGGGAAACATAAATATAAGCTGTCCGTAGGAAATTAAAACAACAACAAGAATAAAAACCCAATAATGCTTACTTAAAAAATCAATTATTTTCTTTACTAATTTCATTTATCTTCTCAATTAATTTATCGCTGGCAACATCTACCCCATACTCATTCCAATGCGTATCGTCCGTATGGTATAAAAGCCTGTCTGGATTTTTATTGTACAAGCTATTATATACCGACCATAAATCAACAGTTGCAATTCCCGATTCATTAGCTTTATCAACCAACCTTTTAAGATTGTTTGTCCAAATTCCACCCTTAACCTGTCTCCAATAAATATTTTCCTTGTTGGGAATAGGCATAAAAATAAGTTTTGTACTTGTTTTAGCCAATTCTTCTATATACTGATTAAGTGCAAAAACAACCCTATTAATTTCACTTTCCTTCCATAATTTAAAGTAAGCCTCGGGTTCCGAATAAAAAACCATCTCACTTCTTAATCCAAAACCTGGATTTTCGATAGTAAGAACGCCTGGTTTCCTGGGTTTAAAACCGGGTTCTTTTAAGTATCTCGGTATTTCTTTAAATCTTGCTCGAATGTAATTTACAAAAGTATCTTTTTTAAGCCTGTCTTCCATAATAGCAAAATAGGAGACAATCCCCCAAGAAGACCATGGAATATTTTTAGAAACGAGCTCCTCTTTTGGTAAAACTTCAGACATACCCAAAACCAGCTTCTCCACAGATCCAATAACCACTATTTTAGGAGGATTATCTTTGAAACGTTTTTCTTTTAAATAATTATTAAAGTTGGAGGGGGCATAAGGATAAACTCCCAAACCTGTTTTTTGATATATTATTTCGGAAATTGTTTTGTCTTGAGTTAATGCTGATCCAGCAATACTTGAGTCTCCAATAATGACTATTTGGTAATTTCTATCTTTATAATTTTTTATTCTATATCCATATTTATCCGTATACCACTCAACTTCTTTTGCGACAGGATATTTTGAAAGCCCTGACAAATCCCCCAATTCCGTTTTAGTCAAATGCATGTTGGGGTAAAATGGACCAGATAAAATATCGTTCTTTTTGTAAACACTTAATGCCTCCCAAGCCCTAAAAGTAAAATAATCAACAGGAAGAACAAGTCCTGTATAAACTATGTATCCCACAACCAAAAGAATAGGAAAGGAAAAAACCAGAAACTTCAATAAAAAATTTTTAACTTCTTTTTTTTCTTTTCTCATTTAAAACTGGAAATAAATAAAATGTTCTCTACCCCTAAACGAAAATGCCAAAATTAAAATAAGAACGGCATAATAAACTACCCACCTTGAAAAAGCAGGTCTATTTTCAAATATTTTTTGGATACTTTTTCTTTCCTGTATTTTGTGTATAACAAACATTACAAAAATACTTGCAAGAAGAATTATCCAATTGATTAATTTCATATCCAAGAACTTTCCGCCCATAATCTCCAGAGACCAACGATTAAACAGATTTTTTATTATGTGGATAGCAACATCCATACTCTCTGCCCTGAAAAATATCCAGGCAAATGTTACAAACAAAAAAACCAAAAGTTTGGATTTAAGTCTGTCGCTGAAAAGGACAAGGAAGATTCCATGAAGAGCTCCCCAAACAATAAATGTCCAATTGGCTCCGTGCCAAAGTCCACTTAGAACGAAGGTGACCATTATATTAAAAACAAGTCTTAAATATCCCACCCTGCTTCCACCTAAAGGAATATAAATATAATCTCTAAACCAGGAAGAAAGAGAAATGTGCCATCTATGCCAGAAATCCTTAAAAGTTTCTGCCAAATACGGTCTTTTGAAGTTTAATATAAGTTCAAACCCCATCACCCTTGCGGCACCCCTTGCAATATTAGTGTAACCATCAAAATCACAAAATATCTGAAAAGTAAAAAGTATTGTTGCAATAATTAAACTTAAACCGTTATGAAGGTGTGCTCCTCCGTAAACATAATTGACGACCTTTGCCGCCTGATCTGCAATTACCACTTTTTGAAACGCTCCCCAAAGCATCAACCTTAAACCCCTGACTACCCGTTCATATTCAAAATAATGTTTTTTTCTAAATTGAGGAAGCATATGTCCCGGTCTTTCAATTGGTCCCGCCATAAGTTGGGGATAAAACATTACGTATAGCGCATATATTCCCAAATGTTTCTCTACTTTTTGTTTCTTTCTATAAACCTCAATAACATAGGCAAGGCTCTGAAAAGTATGAAAGGACAATCCAACGGGAAGCGCAAATTTCAAAAGCTTAGGACTATAATTCCAATCCCAAAATCTAATAAAACTTTCGAAATTTACAACAAAGAAATTATAGTATTTAAAAATAAAAAGAGCGCTTAAAGTTGAAAGTATGCTAACGAACAAAAATACTATCCTTCTCTTACCTTTTGATTTTGAAATAAATATGGCCGCCAAGTAGTCAACAATTATCAGAAAAAACAAAAACAAAACGTAAACAGGAATAAAACTTATGTAAAAAATTATTCCTGCAATAAGTAAAAGAAGCCATCTAAATTTATAGGGGATCAGAAAATAGAGAAAGGAGACAATAAGAAAAAAAATTACAAATTGAATAGATATAAATGTCATATTATAAATTTCCGTGCGAATTGGGATAAAGGAAGTTTAAATCAATTTTCTTGTTGATATATGGTTCTTTTTTAGTAATATTTTCGACGGGCGAAAAAGACTCCTTAATGGATATATTATCAAACAAAATTTTTGTAACCGAAGTCGAATAGACTTGAAAACTAACAGTCAGATATTTCGCATTTTCGGGTGCTCTTTCGAATATTTCTTTTTTGATCCAATTATCAGTTCCGTAGACCCTTGAAGAGACACTGGATATTATGCCAGTTTTATTTAAATCTGGATTGTCAGTCCAAAAATCAATTCTTAAAAATCCTTCCCGTTCCTTGGAATTGAGAATTTTCTCAGTCTTAATAAATCCTTCAATATTATAAAGATGTCCGGATTTAATGTTTATTAATGGAGATGTTATTCTTACATTTGGGTATCTTTCTCCCCCGGGCGAAAAAGATATCATATCATTCTCGTACGTAAATTTTGCCTGTCCTGATCCACCATAGTTTTTCCAATCTTGATAATTTTGATTAAAGTCAAATTTCGCAATCTCTTTCATTTCGGTTTTTGGCCAATCGGGAAGTTTGACCATTACAAAAAACATATCAGGACTTTGCCAAGATCTGTCGTTTGCAAAAATCATATAGCGCAGCATTTCTTCCGCAGCAAGACCATGAAAAGTATTTCTCATAATATCAACGGGTTTATTCCACAAAATGTTTACTTCATTTAAGTTGTAATTCATCCAAAAATAGAAAGGCAGTGATGCCCATGCAAGATTCTCAACCACATATTCTGCACCGTTTTCCTTGTGTTCCATTAGGGAAAATGCTTCGTTTGGAGAAAATTCCGTAGTTTTAGTTTTAACGGCCAAAATAGACCTGTCAAAAGGGTGGGATGCTATTTTCGCATCATTGGGTATATGATCTTTTAGCCACTTCGATAATATTTCATATCCCCATGGTTTTGTATACCAATAAGAGCTGATTATCGAATTCTTGGCAGGGATATATATGGCAAGAATAATCAAAGGAATCGAAATAAACCATTTTTTTAATTTTGTGGTGCAAATTAAGTTAGAAGCAAAAAGAAAAAGAAACGGTGTCAAAGGAATAAAGTTTCTTATGTAGAAACCACCTCTTGAATAGTATATGAAAAGATAAAATGCTGGGACAATTGCCGAAAGTAAAAATACACTCTTGAATTTATCTTTAAAAACTGCCGACAACGTTCCCAATATCACAATAAAAGACAATACTGGACCATAATCAATATGATAAAGGTATGAATAAGGAAAAAGATTAAGAGTATTTGTTCCCATCCCATATTTTATAAACTCTTCATTCATTTTGGTAAAAACATATTCTATGTTTATAAAAAAATAAGGATTCGTAATAAGAAAAATAAGAATTATGGAAAATGCGGAAACGATTGCATAAATGCCAAAAAGTTTTTTCAGACTAAAACCGTTTTTAAAACTTATCGCTAGATGGATCAAAAGCAACGGTAAAAATACGAAAGATTGATATTTAACACTGAATGAAATTCCTGCAGCAATCCCAGCCAAAAGATAATTCTTTGCGGAACTGTTTTTATACAAATTCCAAAATGCAATCATAGCAAGAATGAAAAAGAATGCATTGTAAATATCTGGGAGCACTAAATGAGAATTTACTACGTTTTTATAATTAAATGCCAAAAATAATGATGTCAAAAGACCAATATCCTCGGAGAACATTTTTTTTCCTAAAAGGTAAATCAAAAATACGGTTCCTACACCAAAAGCCGCCGTTATATACCTTGACCAAAAAAGTGAGTTTATTTCCCTTTCTCCTATTATTTGTGTTGCAAATATTTTATCCTTTTCTTTCTCGATGAGCGGAATTTTTATCTTTCCATCTACGATATCCCAAAAATTACTAAGGGTAAATTTTGTCCAAGAAAGAGGGATAAAAACAAATTTATAAAAGAAGGCATTAATAGTAGCAGCGGTTCCGGGATAATCATATCTTCCGGGATCTAATGTATCTTCCTTAACCATTACCGAAGCGCTTCCCCATATCGCAGTTTCATCTCCATGGTATGGATTATATCCCGGTTTTACAGCAACAAAACGAAGAATTGCAGACACCAATAAGATTGCTACCAATAAATACTTTTTTTTTGTGATCCGAAGAATCTTCATTTGACAAGAAATTTTTTGATTGAGGTAGACACTTCTTTAATCTCACTTTTACTCATTCCTGGAAAAACGGGAAGAGAAATTATTGTCTTTGCATTTTTCTCGGATGATGGGAAATCTCCATTTTTGTATTGTAATTTTTTATGTGCATCAAGAAGATGAAGCGGAATCGGATAATGAATACCTGCAAAAATATTATTCTTGGCAAGGTATTCAAGAAGTCCGTCTCTTTTTGGGGTTTTTACTACATAGAGGTGATATACATGTTTTGCGTCTTTAATTTCTTTGGGAGTTTCAACAACCCCATCAAGAAGTTTGTTATAAGTTTTAACTATTTCTTTTCTTTGAATATTCCATTTATCAAGGTATTTCAGTTTTATTCTTAATATGGCAGCCTGGATATTATCCAATCTTGAATTAAAACCAACGAATTCATGATGATACTTATTTTTTCCCTGTCCGAAAAATCTTAATTTTTCAAGTTTGTTATACAAAGATTTATTATTAGTCACAAGCATTCCCCCATCCCCCATTGCACCCAAATTTTTCCCCGGATAAAAGGAAAAACAACCGACATTCCCAAAAGATCCGACTTTTTTACCCATATGTTCCGCTCCATGGGCCTGTGCGCAATCCTCTATAACAAATAACTTATACTTTTTAGCAATTTTCATAATTTTATCCATTCTGGCCGGTTGACCATAAAGATGAACAGGGATAATAGCTTTGGTTTTTTTAGTAATTGCCTTTTCTATTTGATCTACATCTATATTGAAGTATTCGTCACAATCCACCAAAACCGGTTTTGCTCCTGCATGGATAACGCAGTCTATGGTTGCTGTAAAAGTATTGGCTACGGAAATAACTTCATCACCCGGACCTATTCCCAAAGCCAAAATCGCAAGTCTTAATGCATCGCCGCCGTTTCCTACGCCAAGTGCGTATTTACAATCGCAATATTTTGCAAATTCAGATTCAAATTTTGATAAATCTTCTCCAAAAACAAACTGTGAAGAATCAATCACTTTTTTGATGGCAGCATCAATCTCTTTTCTTAAGGGTTTATGCAACCTTCCGACATCAACAAGAGGAATCATATGAGAAGAAGTATATTTAAAACAATCTGTTTTGTCCAATAAATTCGGATAAATGACATCAAGGCAGATTACACTCAAAAACGATATTGGGGAAGGGTCTTCCTCTGGTTTCAACTCTTGTTTTTACACGAAACCCTAAATTATTAAGAGTCTTTTTCCATTCCCGTTCGGTTCTGAAATAGGCTCGAGTAAAAAACCTTTTTTCAAAAACCCAAGGGACAAGAAAGTGATCGGCAACCCAAGCAGCAAGATATTTAAGAGTAAAAGTTACATGCACATCGACAATTATAAGTTTTCCGCCTTTATTTAAAGCATTTTTTGCTTTTAACAATACCTTTTCTTGTGCTTTTTTACCCGGAAGATGATGAAGAACATGGAAAAGAATAAATGCATCTGCTTTCTTAAAAGGAGTTTTTACAACATCTCCCACCTTATATGAAGTGTTTTTAATTCCTTTTTCTGCCAATTTCATTCTTTGGGAGACCAATTCTATTCCGATTATTTTTCTTTGGGGTTTGGCAATTGCAAGGTAATTACAGAGAAGTCCCTCACCACAACCCAACTCCGTTATCACCCCCCTATCGGGAAGCATTCTGTCAACAACCTCATATGGTTCTTCCCAGAATTTAAAACGCGAAAGGAATTTTTCCCAAGGTTTTTTTGCGTAAAGGCCTATCGCATAAAATCTTCGGATACTTTCGTTTACATTTCTCATAACATCTTTTCCCCATTGAGCAAATATTTTATCTTTTTTGGAATCATATAAACTTGTTTTTGGCTGCCCCATCTCTTCCTTTAAAACAACCGGAGAAATTGCAACAATGGAATGATAAACACCGAGGGGGATTGTAATGTTATCTTTCTTTCTTGAGTCGAGATAAAAGACTTTAATTATTTTCCCTTTTTCGTTTAAATAAACCACAAATACTTCTCCATAAATACAGGTTAGTTTTTCAATAACCCCAGTTGTTACTTGTTTATGTGGCAAAATTACTGATTCGGGAAGTATGACATCAAGCATCTTAAAAACCCTTTTTCCTTTAATTTCACTTATACCCTCCGGTAGGTTTAATCTTTTTCTTTCATTTAGTTTTGCTTTCTCAAATAAATCTTTGTACATGAAGGATTATTATACTTTTCTTGAAACAGAGATTAAAGAACTTCCGAAAGGTAAAGACAGATATTTCATAAGATTACCTTCGGTCTTTAATAAATAAACAAAAATTGAATTTATCAACTTAGAAGGAAAAATCATGTCACTTTTACCTGTTTTAATTTTAGCCATTGTTAAAAGCCGAATAATAAGAACGGCCGGAAAAAGAAAAAAATTTGCATGGGACATTCTGACAACATCAAATCCATTATCGGTTAAGGATTTTTTTAATCTTTTTTTCGAAAACCTTCTTGCTGTAAGACTTCCTCTGTCCTCTCTTCCTCTCATCCAATCATACGCAGGTTCCCTTAATAGAAGAAGACCTCCTTTTTTTATTATCCTTGCAAATTCCCTCAAAGCCAAGGCTTCGTCCCTAACCCATGTGTGATAAAGAACATCCATACAGATAATCAGATCAAAACTTTCTTTTTTAAATTTTGTTTTGATGATATTTCCCTTTTGAACTTTAGCAATCGTACCTGCATATTTCAAAGCTTCGTCCGATAAATCAATTCCGATAACTTCTCCATAACTTTTAAGGACCTTAAGCATAGCACCTGGACCACACCCGGCATCAAGTATTTTAAGATTGTGTTTTTTAGGCAGATATTTATTTAAGAGAATTTTGTTTATTTCGGCCATTCCCAAATACCACCAATGTCTAAACTGATTTTGAAACACATCTTTATAATGGCTTTTAAGCATGACTTGAAATATAATATCACGAATGAAAACCTTTAAGTTCAATAAATCCCTCTCCGTAATCATCCCCTCATACAACGAGGAAGGAAACTTGCCTAAACTTATCAAAGATACGAATTTTTACGCAAATAAAATCTGCGAAGATTTCGAAATTATTATTATTAACGACGGGTCTAGCGATAAAACCGGAAAGGTTGCCCAAAATCTTGCCAATAAATATAAAAACGTAAGAGCTGTTAGTCATAAGAAAAATATGGGTTTGGCAACGGCATGGAAAACAGGAATCAAAAATGCAAGAAAGGAAACAATACTATATATAGAAGGTGATGGACAACAGCCATTCTCGGATCAAGTGGACCTTCTTAAAAAGATAGAAAAAGCCGATATTGTTTTGGGGGTTAGGACCAATCGTTTCGATTACACACCTCTTAGAAAACTTTTTTCTTGGGGATATTTAGCTATGATATATCTTCTTTTTGGTCTTAAGTATAAAGATGTGGGATGGTCACAGGCGTACAGAAAAGAAATATTCAAAAAAATTAAAATTAATTCCGTAACACCATTTTTTGATACAGAGATAGTTATTAAAGCATTAAAAAATAATTTTAAAGTTGTTGAAGCAAAATCCTACTACAAACCAAGAAAAGCGGGCAAAACAAGCCTTGGTAATTTTAAAACAGCATATTCAATGTTTAGTGAAGCGTTAAAAATGCGTCTTGGTCTTCTTGACTAACTCCGGCTTTATCCATACAATCGGCTCAAATGAAAAAGAGTCCGTCTCTTTCAATTATTATTCCTGTTTATAACGAAGAAAATTCAATAGGCTATGTTTTGGATGATACATTAAAAAATCTTCCCCAACTTGTTTCAAATTTCGAAATAATAATTATCGATGACGGTTCAAAAGATAAAACTCCCGCAATTATAAAATCTTTTGGGAAAAAATTTAAAAGAGTAAATGTAATTTCTCAAAAACACTTCGGCTATGCGAAAGCATTGGCTATAGGAATAAAAACAGCAAAAAAAGATTATGTCGCAAACATGCAGGGAAACGGGCAAGATCTTATACGAGATATGGTAAACAGCATTAAGGTAATGGGAAATTATGACTTAACCATCGGAATAAGGGGAAAAAGAATAGACTATGATTTATACAGATTTATTCTTTCTTACGGAGGAATGCTTCTTTATAGACTATTATTTGGTATCAAGTACGAAGATGTGCATTGGTCTTATATTTGGAAAAGGAAGGAACTTACCAAACTTACAATAGATTCAAACTCTGGACTATTTTGCCTGGTTGAAACACTGATAGAATTTCAAAAAAGAGGTCTTAAAATTGCCGAGATTGCTTCACCCTACAGACCTAGATTTGCGGGTGCAAGTAAGATCACGGATACAAGAAATATTTTCAAATTATTGTTAAGCATGTTTAAATTCTGGTGGAAAATCTATGTCTAAATTATTAATTACCGGCGGAGCGGGTTTTATAGGAAGCAATTTTATCCGCTATTGGCTTAATAAATACCCCGAAGATCATATAGTAAATTTTGATAAATTAACTTACGCCGGACATTTGGAAAATCTTAAGGGAGTTGACAAAAACCCGCATTATACATTTTTCAAGGGAGATATAGTCAACAAATACGATGTTGATTCTGTCATTAAAGATGTGGATTTGGTTGTACATTTTGCGGCAGAAAGCCATGTCGACAGATCCATTGAAGATCCGATGGTTTTTGCTAGAACCAATGTTTCGGGCACATGCGTTCTTCTAGATGCCTGCCTTAGACACGGAAGGAAAAGGTTTCATCATATTTCTACGGATGAAGTATTCGGTGAATTGAAACCAAATGATCCCCCTTTTAATGAAAATACACATCTTAATCCAAAAAGTCCTTATGCCGCAAGTAAGGCAGCAAGCGATTTAATGGTTAAAAGTTATTACACTGCATACGGTCTTCCGGTGACCATTACAAATTGTTCAAACAATTTCGGTCCTTATCAAGATCCCGAAAAAATGATACCGAATTTCATTACTAAAATTCTTAATAAACAAAAGATTCCTCTTGCTGGAGAAGGCAAAAACATAAGATCGTGGATATCCGTTGACGATCATAACCGAGCGGTTGATTTGATTATAAAAAACGGAAAAATCGGGGAAAGTTACTGCGTGGGAGGAGTAGAAAAAACAAATCTAGAAGTTGCTACAAATATTGTCAATATTTTTGGTGAAGATTCTTCTCTAATAGGATTTGTCGGAGATAGAGCTGTTAATGATTTCAGGTATGCCATAGACAATTCAAAAATTTTAAAACTTGGATGGAAACCGGAAGATTCTTTTGAAAACTGGCTTAAAAAAACCGTTTTTTGGTACGCGAATAACAGGTGGTGGTGGGAACCTTTAATCAAATCGAGAAAAAAAGGTCTTGTTAAACAGATGGTTGTTGATTTTGTAAATTCCATAAATTACAATCGCTAGTATTCTATGAAAATAAAGATTGTTCATACCAAACCAGAATTTATTGACGAAAGGGGGGGAATTACCAGAATTCTTGATCCCGACAAAATCCGCGTCAAGTCGATTTTAAGAATTACAAGCAAGAAAGGTACTCTCCGAGCAAACCATTATCACAAAAGGGATCATCACTGGATTATTCTTGAAAGCGGTAAATTAAGATACTATGAAAAACCGGCAGATAAGCCAAAGGCAAAAATACAGAGCGTATTAATGAAGGCTGGGGATTTGGTTCTTACTGGGCCGAATGTAATTCACGCAACCAGGTTTCTCGAAGACACAGTCTTCTACGTATTTACGACCGAGGAAAGGGATCAGAAAAAATACGAGAAAGAAATCGTAAGAGTTACCCTTGTCAAATGACAAAACCCGCATTTATTCTCAAGCGTTGTCGCCTATGTAAGTCGATAGATCTAAAACCTGTAATCGATCTAGGTAATAGTCCCCCACCAAATAATCTCCTTAAAAAGAAAGATTTAAACAGCAAAGAAAATATCTTTCCTCTTAAGGTGAACTTTTGCAAAGACTGCGGACAGCTCCAGCTTTCTCATGTTGTAAATCCTGAATTAATGTTTTCTTCCTATACTTATTTATCAAGTGTAATGAAAGATCATTTTGTGACCTACGCCGAAACGGTCATAAAAAAAATCAAACCTACCAAAATGAGTCTGGTTGTAGAAATTGGAAGTAACGACGGAACACTTCTTAAAGAATTCAAAAAAGGGGGCTTAAAAGTGCTTGGGGTTGATCCTGCAAAAAATATCGCAAGAACTGCTACGGCTGAAGGCATTTACACAATTGCGGATTTTTTTAATACAAAAATCTCGGCAAAAATTGTCAAAAAATACGGCAAGGCACAAATAATTCCGGCCAACAACGTATTTGCTCACATAAACGATTTGGATGAAATCGTTAAAGCGGTGAACATACTTCTCGACGACAACGGTGTTTTTATTATCGAATTTCCTTATGTTTTAAACCTAATCAAAGATAATGTTTTCGATTCAATTTATCATGAACACCTTTCATATCTGGCAATTTCACCTTTAAGTAAATTTTTCCAAAGATTCAAAATGAAAATAGTTGATATTAAAAAAACTCCCGTTCAAGGAGGATCTTTAATGATATTTGTTCAAAAAAGTATAGGTAAATTTAAAACTTCGAAATCGGTTTCAAAATACTTGAAATTGGAAAAAGAAAATAAACTTAATAAAATTCCCACTTATGATATTTTCTTTAAGAAAATCAAAAAAACAAAAACTGATTTAAACAAAATGCTCCTTAAGCTTAAAAAACAGGGCAAAAAAATCGCAGGTTACGGAGCTCCGGGAAGATCCACTACCCTTTTAAACTATTTTGCAATTGATAAAAAAATCCTGGAATACATAGTTGACGATAATCCACTTAAGGTAGGTCTATTTACACCCGGAACACATATACCCATTCTGAAAGTAGCAGAAATAAAGAAAAATCCTCCGGACTACCTTTTAATCCTTTCTTGGAATTACGCAAAACCGATTATTCAAAAACTCGAATATTATAAAAGGGCGGGGGGAAAATTCATAATTCCGGTTCCAAAACCAAAAATCATCTAGTTTTTCTTAGGGAAATATCCTTACTGACTCTGGCAAAATCACCAATAAACATTTTTAAGTCGATGGGTCTTGATATTTTTTTGAAAAGTAAAGAATCACTCACTTTTCGCATATTTTGAACTTTTTTACGTTTAATTAGTGTCTTTCTGATATTAACCAGATTCCACCATATTGCCTTCCAGACTATCGCAGAACTTGATAGTTGCCCCTTAAGAATAAATGCGATTGAAATTGCAACGGAAATGCATAGATGAACGGGTAGAATAAGGAATAATCTCGCTATCCCCAAGTTCTTTATAAGAGAACATATCCTATTTTTATAGTAATGCCAGTTTAAGTTTCCGACATCAAGTCTTCTTATGGTAAAACCCACTTTATGACGGATAAAAGTTGCCGGGTAAAATACACACCTGAGACCAGCAAGCCAAACTCTCCAACAGTAATCGCTTTCCTCAAAGTAAGATATAAAATCGTCGTCAAATAAACCCAATTTTTCAATTAGGCTTTTTCTTGTAAGCATACATGCGCCCTTCACTGAAAACACATCTTTTTCTATATTAAACTCCAGTCCGTCATTTTTCATAAATCCCCAGTGTTCCAGAAATCCAATATTGGTAAAAAAAGACCCTGCATTGTCCAAAAGCTCGGGATTATCCATCATCTTTATTTTGGGCTGCATTACCCCAATAGTTGCGTCTTTTTCCATTTTTTTAACCATAATTTCCAAAAAGTCTTTTTCCACCAAGGTGTCGTTATTTAAAAGAAGAATGTATTTACCCCTTGAGACTTCATATCCTTGATTATTGGCCGGAGCAAATCCCAAATTTGTTTTGTTTTCTATTAACTTAAATTTTTTAATACCAAACTTCCGATTAAGTGGAAGTTTGGTTGTTCCGTCAGAAGAACCGTTATCTACAACCACTAGTTCCCAATTCGGATAGGTTATTTTTGAAAGCGAAGATAGTGTATCTTCGTATACTTTCCCACCATTCCAATTGGCCATAAGAATAGATACAAGAGGATAATTTTTCATTGTTTCCAGTTAGTTCTGTTTAATTCGGATGTTGTAAAAAAACTTCTAACTAACTCCGTTGAATAAACAAATAAAGTAATATAGCAAGCCAATGGGTGAAAAAACCAAGCAGGATCGGGTTTTTTCAAATAACCTTTGATTGACTGAAATACAAGTGGAACAACCGTCAAACAAGAAGCAATAAATTTTGTCACTCCCCAAATAGATGTTATTTTATCAACCTGATCCTTCCTCATACCTGATTTTCTGTAATGCAAAAAATCCCGTATTCTTCTTTTTTGCTTCCTTATAAAAGTTGCAATATCTCCACTAAAGATATGGATTATTCCGATTTTTACTTTTACCACCAAAATTTGTCTATCGGCAGCAATTTCCTTAAGCAAATCGATATCAAAAAGATATTTTGAAGGTATATATCTTTCAATTTCTTTTTTTCTGATCAAAAAGCCGTTTGCTCCTATGGTTGGCATTTTATCCCTCAAATAAAGTTCTATTAAATCTTTTTTCTCTTTGGTTTTGATTTTCATCTCAGTCCATTTACCTGTAAGGTGGCTTAGACGATCATAGTTTCCCAAAAAAAGCGTTAGTGGATCCCCCATTCCCAAAAGTGCAAAATATCTAGTTAATAATTTGTCGCTTTTTCTGTAGGTAAAATATAAAGGTTCCGTGGCGACAACTTCGGAATTTGAAAATGGCCTTACCATCTTTTCAAGCCATAAATCATCGGGGAGAATATTATCGGAATCAATAAGGGCAATAATTTCGCCTGTCGCCTTTCTAATTCCGACCGCTTTACCTGCTTCTCCAGTCTTGAGTGGGTTTGTAACTATCTTAGCTCGAAAAGATTCGGCGATTTCAATTGTGGAATCTGTGCTTCCTCCGTCAGCAATAACTATCTCAACTTCTCCGGAATATTTTTGTGTGGAGATTGACGAAAGGCATGGAACAATAGTCCTGCCCGAGTTAAGGGTAGCAATTACTATGGAAACTTTAGCCAACTTACTTGCCATATATCTTTTTAATTATAAATCTAAGCCAACTGTAGAATATATAGATTTGTATTTTTATGGCCCACTGGGCTTCCTTCATGAAACTTCCCAGTATCTGCGATTTACCGACTCTTTTGCGATAAGAAACTGGAATTTCCACAAAACTTACCTTATTGGCTATTGCCGAGACCAAAACTTCGGTATTAAAAAGTGCGTCTTTTTTAACCCAGTATTTTTTTAATTTATTGTAAGTCTTTCTTTTTATAAGCCTGAATGTGCAACCGACATCTGTAAGTGCGTTTGTATTGAAAAGAAATTCTATTGTCTTTGCCACAAAAACATTCATCCATTTTCTTGTCAAATTCATTCCGTTTATTCCTTCAAGAGAACCAATCAAACTCGTCCTTGAGCCCTGTACGATTTCATAATCTTCGGCGTATACCAAGAGTCTTTCAATATCTTTTGCGTCAAACGTACCGTCAACTTCGGTTGTAATAATATAATCACCCGTAGCATTTGCCATTGCCGCCTGATACGCCCAACCATATCCTTGTCTTTTTTCATAATATAGCTTTGCTTTTGTTTTTTTAATTTCGGTATCCGTTCCTTTTTCAGCGTTGTTGTTTACAACGACAACTTCATCAACAAAACCAGTGGAAAAGATATCGTCAATTGCCTTTCTAATGGATTTTTTCTCTCTGTACGTCCCAAAAATAACGGAAACGGTTTTCGCCTTATACATAGGCAAATATTAACATATTTAATGTATAATCGGTTATAACAAAAATGATAGAGCTTTCTTTTGTTATTCCGGTCAAAAACGAGGAGAAAAACCTTCCCATTCTCTATCAAGAGCTTATTTCTAACCTTAAAAAGATTACAGATAATTTTGAATTTATATTTATCGATGACGGCTCCACAGATGCAACCCATTCTGTTATCGAAAAACTTAAAAATAAGGATAAAAGAATAAAGATAATAAAACACAGGGGTACTTTCGGAAAATCCGTTGCTTTACAGCACGGCTTTGATCTTGCCCAAGGCGAAATCATATTCTCAATGGACGGAGATCTTCAAGACAATCCCAAAGAGATACAAAAATTTCTGAATAAATTAAACGATGGTTACGATGTCGTTTCCGGATGGAAAAAGGAAAGACACGATCCTTTGTCAAAAACAATTCCTTCAAAGATAGGCAATTGGGTAAGCAGACTTTTAACTGGAATTAAAATTCATGATTTAAACTGCGGATTTAAGGCATACAGAAAGGAAGTTGCAAAAAACCTACATCTTTATGGTGAACTCTATAAATATATTCCGATAATTGCAGAAAAACAGAACTACAAAGTGACTGAAGTGGTTGTCGAACACAGACGCAGAAAATACGGTAAAAGTAAATTCGGATGGCAAAGAAACATCAAAGGATTTTTGGATATGATGACTGTCGTATTTTTAACAGGGTATCTAAAACGCCCTGCACACTTTTTTGGGACAGCAGGGATTGTTTCTTTCTTTTTCGGATTTGTAATAGGACTCTATATTACCTACTTAAGATTTACAACCGGAAGCATACAGTACAAACACCCGCTTCTCTTTTTGGGAATACTTTTGATGATTATAGGAGTTCAGTTAATTACAACAGGACTCTTAGCTGAAATGATTGTTTCACTTCATCAAAAAGAAAATAAATATTGATGTTTGTGATTATTCCAACTGAAATCTTCCAATAGTTTCAAATCTTTTATGTTACCTGGCTCCCATTTATTGGCAATAACAAGATTATTGTCTTTTTTGTCAAAAACTATATTCTCTTTGTTTTCAAATGTTCTAAAACTAACATTTTGGTAATTTTTAAAACTTCTTTCCAAACCATACCTCATCACCCAACTCTTATCGGTCCAAACAACTGTCTGTTTGCCATCCAACACCCTTGATATTGCATTAGAAATACTATCAATGTTTATCCCTGAAGTATAATCTTCAAAATATTGAAATCGATCTTCTTTTGCAATTTTTGCCAAATGATGACTGATAACTATATTTTTAAATAAAGGAAAATTCCAGACAATAACTAATAGTAATAAAAATATGGCCATAGAAAATCTGATACGAGTTAATAGATAAGAAGCTAAAACCGTTAACGGCACTAGCAAAATTAAAATATGTCTCGGATAAAAAAATCTGTTCAGGAAAATCATCATCAATAAAGAGGTCGTAAACCAAATTGCCATCAAAATTAATAATTCGCAAATCTTTTCTTTTTTATGTTTACGATAAATAAGCAAAAACAATAAAGGAAATAGCATAAACGGCAAATAATAAATCTTTGCCCAATTTATAAAAAGGTAAATATTTTCCTTAATTTTTAAAATAGCTTCAATATTATTGCCTTTTTGGATCAAACTTACTCCTGCATCTTCCAAAGATGATCCTGTAAACAAAGCCACAAATATTAAGGATAGAGCTATCGGAATAGCAATAATTTTTAAAAAATGTTTCGATTTGTGTTGTAAAGAAATTATCAATATAGACGGTAGGATAAAAAATGAAGTAAATTTTATCAGTAGTGAAATTGAAGTCATCAAAATAAAAATTAACATAATTTGTATATTTTTGTTTTTACTGTAAAGTAGAAAAAAATATAAGGACCATGCAGAGAATGTCATTACAGAAGTATCCCATAAAGCCACCCTTGAGTTTAAAAGCAATATTGGAGAAAAAAAGATGACAAGTGATCCAAAAATAAAAAATCTTCTTGGAAGTTTATATATTTTGCCAATTAAATAAAACCAACTAATAAGACTGGATGCAAAAAAAACATTTACCAATCTCCCCCCCAACAAGGTATCTCCGACAAGGTATCCACCAAAAGCCGTAAACCAAGAAAGGGCGGGTAGTGGACCATATTGCATAGATATTAACAAATTCTTAAATGGGTTCTTTATTATTCTTTCAGCAAAAAAAAGAAGTTCTGCCTCATCTTCAAAAATGGGGAATTGAAGAATTCTATATGAATAAACAAAGATAAATAAAACGGTAATTAAAAATAAAAACAAAAGTTCCCAATGTATTTTCTTCATTCAATATAAAAAATATTGTAATTTACTATATTTTTAAGACAAGTGTCTTCCGGAGCAACTTCTATTCTTATATATTTTGTGTTTTGCCCAACGAAAGGATAGATAAACTTACCCTCCTTTGGTTGCTGTCCTTGAACAGGAATCAACCAGTCTCTTGGAAGAACTCCTGGAAGACCGGTCCACAAATTCCCATCCAAGGATATGAAGACCTTTCCGATTTCAAGTTCGGAGCAACCCCACTCTCCATAATTAATTTCCAGTCTGGAAATATCTTCAGACTCAGGTAAGGTAAAAACTATGGAATTTGCTGTTTTATCTAGTTTTACATTTCTTGCAATTTTTTCGTTCCAATCTTGATTAAGATGTTCATTGTCGTTTTTCCAAACGGTAACAACCGAAACACCGTCAACTTTTGATTCATAAACGGGTTTTAAAAACTTTCTTAAATACATATCAAAATACGATCTGTCTTCGGTTCCTTGGTAAGGAAGGGTTATTACATACTCCCCCTTTCTTAAATATCCGCTTCTGTTGCTATTGTGAAGATTTATATCCGTTCTTATCCAAATCCTCGGAATATTTGGAATAAGTTCATATGCATAAGCCATATTTGCATCTTTTTCGGCATTCTGATTAACCCAATCCGCAGCCTGTCTATATGCCGCGCCGAAAGTGTTTCCCCAATAGGGAAAATTCTTCTCTTTAGCTCCCGAAAGACCACCTATAAGAAAATTGAAATACGCATTTTGATTAGGGTGTATTTTAATAATTGGTATCAATAACAATATAGTTGTCAAAACAACAAAAGCTGCTTCAACCAATTGTTTTTCTACTTTAATCTTTTCTTTAATCTTTAGTGCAATATACCCCGCTCCTATTCCGGAAAGAATTGTCATCGCAGGTATATATTCCATAATCTGCCTTAATCCACCGTAAATAGAAGCTCCAGGAAAGATGACTCTTCCCATGGTTACACAAAACCAAATAAGTGCCAATAATCCCAATTCGTAATTTTTCTTTTTAATAATATCTTTTATTGTTTTGGCAACACCAAAAAAGAAAAGGATTAAAATCAGAATGGGTGTGGTATATAAAACTCCGAGAATCGGATAAGTATTAATTCCGTTAGCAGCTTCGGTCCCAATTTCTTTATAGAATCCAAAAACTTCCTGGATTCTTGCAACTGGGTCTGCCCACAAATAAGGCCAGGATCCCATAAATATTGTTAAACCTATTAATATTGCAGTAATTGAAGATATCCAAAACCACTTCTTAACCAATACTTTTTTGCCTACAATCAAAATCCATGGCAAAAAGATAAATAGCGAAAAAAGAATGTTAAACTTGGTTCCTAAAGCAAGTCCAAAAAATATTCCTGTAAGAATCATCCATTTCCAGTTTTTCTTTTTTACCGTCTGCCAGATTGAAAAAAGGAAAAAACTCAAATAAACAGTCTCGGGAATATCTTTCTCACCGTTAAAATGACTCTCGGACCAAAACAAAGGATATAGGGAAAGACTCAAAGCCGACACCCCCGCCGATAAACTTCCGTAATTTTTCCTGACCCAAGAGAAGATAAGACCCACGAGGGAAGTTGCCAATAAAATCCCGTAAATTCTGTAGGAATCAACATCGTTGATAATTCCCAATTTTTGAAAAAGGATGTAATTAAAAAACGAAGACAAAATATCACTTAACGGTGGGTGTCCACCGTCTTTCTTCATGAAATAATTAAAATCAACACCAGCGCGTTGATAAAGGCTTACCCTTGGTACACTCTCTTTGGGAATATCCGGTTTAAAAAATATAGTATTACCTTTTTGCCAGTACCACTCTCCCAGCTTTTGCCATTCTTTGAAAAAATCAGGAAAATCCGAGTAATCCTTTTTACCTGTTAAAAAATAATGTAAGTAAACCTGTCCCCTGGGAAGATGATTGATTGTATCCCAGTTAATTCCATAATCGGGAAGAGTAATAAGACCGGCAATAAAGAAAATTCCGGTAATTATTAACCAGGTTTTATTTGATAACTTCTTTAAAAATTTCATCATATTTCGATCCTATCGCTCTTATACTGAATTCTTTGGCTATTAATTTCCTGTTTACTTCTCCCATATTTTTTCTTTTGCTTTTGTCTTTCAATAACTTGATTATTGCGTCGGATAATTCGTTGGAGTTTTTGGGTTTTACTTTATACCCGTTTACCCCGTCAACAATAATATCAGAAACTCCCAAAATGTTTGTTGCAACTTGGGGCTTTCCGCAAGCCATAGATTCATATGAGGTCACGGGTCCTCCATCAAAATTTCCCTTTTCATCAATTATTGAAGGGGTAACAAAAATATCAGCCAAATTATAGTAATCCAAAATTTCATCTCTATTTATATTTCCTGCAAAAACAACATTATCCTCAATACTGTTGTTTTTTGTTTTTTGAATAAGATCTCCCTTTAAGTCTCCCGACCCACCGATAATAAGTTTTGTGTTTGGTAACTCTTTTAAAACATCGGGAATAGCATCCAAAAGATATCCAAAACCTTTTTTGTAAACCAATCTTCCGACTGCCAAAATAACAGAATCTTTTTCAGATATTCCGAGCATATTCTTTAACCTACTAACATTGTTTACAAAAGGTCTATAAATGGAAGCGTCTACGGGGTAAGGAATAACTGCAGTTCTTGTTTTTTTAATTTTAAAAGATAAAAACCTTTTTAACAAAAACTTGCTGTTTGAAACAATTCCGGACGATGCGTTTGCAATAATTTTGGCAATATTTTTAAAAATACAATTTTTGCCGGCAAGATATACATCCGTTCCCGGAAGAGTAACTACATATGGAATTTTTGTTATAAAAGAACAAATATATGCAGCAACACCGTTTGGTAATATCCAATGAACATTTATAAGCTCTATTTTTTCTTTTTTAACAAGTTTGATAAGAGAAACTGTGGAAAATAACGACATAAAGGGGATAAGAAGAAAATTAATAAGTTTAAGATTTACATCTGCACCCATCGATCTTGAATAACCAAGTCTGTGCAAAAAATCCGGCCAAATATATTTATAGTTAACAACCTTAAAAGTATCGTTATCGCGTTTAAATTCTTTATCAAAAGGAGTAAGAACAAAAACCCTGTGACCCACGGAAACTAAACCTTGGGCAAAATCCTTCATAAAAGCAGCAGAGCTATCTTTTTCGTTTCTGGGAAAAGTATGTGTAAGAATGCAAATATTCATTTTTAAATCAAATTTTTTTTTCTGTACCAATCATATGTACTTTTCATACCTTGATATAAATCGGTTTCTGGGTTATAACCCAATATTTTTTTTGCTTTTTCAATTTTGTATCTCCTATTCTCGGAAACAAATTTAACAGTTTTTTCCAATCCCAATATCTTTCCTACTACTTTTGCTGGAAATAATGGGACGGAAACCTTCAAATACTTTTTATTTTGAACTTTTGAAATTGTTTCAATTATCTCTCTCATTTTTGGACAATACTCATCCCCTATAATTACATCCTCTCCCGAATGAAAATCCTTTCTTACTGCCAGATAAACAGCGTTTGCGATATTTCCGACATATGCCGTATGAATATAATTCTCTCCACCATTAATTGTTAATCCAACGTGTTTTTTGACCATCTTAAATAATCTATAAATTACCGGCCTTGTGTCTCCCGGGCCATAAGCTATGGTGGGACGAATTATGATACTTTGTAGATTTGAAGGAACCGATCTAATAATTTTGTCTCCCTCATGCTTGGTTTGAGAATAAATATCGGTAAAATCAATTTTTGCTCTTTCGTCAAAACCTTTTTTATCCGTAGGACCAAATACGGCAACCGTCGAAAAATGAATAAGCTTTTTTATTTTATTTTCAATACATGCATTAACCAGATTTTTTAATCCCCAGACATTTATATCCCAAAAATCTTTTTCGTTAAGATGGTGGTGCAAAAGTGCTGCCGCGCAATTAACGACAACATCAACATTTTTTGTTGTTTCCCTTAGAGACGAATAGTTTCTTAAATCTCCATATTCCCCTTTTCTTATAAGGGGTAATACGTCTATCCCTTCTTTCTTAAAAAGAGAAATTATGTTTCCTCCAATAAAACCGCTTGCCCCGGTTACTAAAACTTTCATAATATATGTATTATACTAACTGGAATGAAAAAATATCAGGAAGATTACGCGGAAGGGAGAAGACAAATGTATGAACACTCCTCAAGGGTAGAAAAAGGTGTAAGAATAGTTAAATTACTGAAGGATTATTTCAAAAACAAAAACCTTAATAATCTCAATGTCTTGGATGTGGGTTCTTCGACAGGAATAATAGATAACGAAATTTCCAAATCGATAAAAAATTTAACAGGAATTGATATCGACAAAAAAGCCGTTGAGTATGCCAATAAAAAATACAAAAAAGAAAACCTAAAGTTTGAAATCGAAGACGCAATGAATCTTAAATACAAAAACGGAAGCTATGATATTGTAATTTGCTCCCAAGTTTACGAGCACGTATCTAACCCCCAAAAACTTATGAACGAAATATACAGAGTTTTAAAACCGGGTGGAGTTTGCTATTTTGCAGCAATAAACAGGTTTTGGCCGATGGAGGTTCATTACAATCTTCCCTTTCTATCTTATTTACCCAAAAAAATGGCAAATATATATATTAAAATTTTTAGAAATAAAGACGAATATTGGGAAAACCCCCTATCCTACTGGCAGCTAAAAACTTTGGTTAAAAAGTTTAAAATGGTGGACTATACACCCGAAATATTAAACAAACCGAAAAAGTTCGGTTATAAAAACCCCGCAATACCGCTGTTTTTGTCTAAAACACTCAAATACTTCACACCCACCTTTTTTTGGATTTTGATAAAAGAAGAAGAAAATTAAATATTCTTATTTACATAAACAACTCATTTAAAACCTCCATTAACTGATCTTTGTACTCTTCGTTCCTTGAAGCAAGCCAACCAACAAACATTTCAAGTTTCTCCAGCTTTATGTTTATCTCGTCAATATCCTCCTTATCGGCTCCCTCTTTATTGGAAACATTTTCCGAAACTACTTTCAGCTGATCATACATTGCAGAAATTGTCTGCTTTGCACTATCAACCTGATTCAAGTTGATAAGTTTCTCTGCTTCAACCAATCTCTTTGTTGACAAAAAAAGCGCATAATCGGCCTTTTGGATATCCCCAAAAATAAGCATTCCTCTTACTTTCTCCTTAAAAAGCTTAAGTTTGTATAAAGGCTCGCCGACAGTTTTACCTGCAGCAACAGGCCAGAAAATTTCAAAAGAATTAAGATCGGAAGAAAGTGGTGTAGTCTGGGAAAAAACAGGAACCGCCAAAACCAGAAAAAAGATAAAAGAAAAAAGGACTTTTAAGAGATTCTTCATACGTTAAATATATTCAGAATTAACAACCCTGTCAATAAGAGATAAACTTAATTTACGGGATTTTTCCCAATTAAAGTTTCTGCTCCAGTTAATCGAGCTTGTTTGTATCTTATTATACTTTTTTTCGTCACTAAGTATTCTTAAAATCGTATCCGCTATGGCTTGGGGTGTATTTTCGGCCACAAACAAACCACTTACTCCGTTATTAACCGAATCGACCAAACCAGGAGATTTGTAGGCAATTACTGGAGTGCCCATTGCGTTTGCCTCTATATTAACAAGTCCCCAACCTTCGCGTATGGAAGGATTAACAAGCAAATGGGATTTACGTAAAATCTCAAATTTTTTATCTTCATCTACATATCCCCAAAATTTAACCTTTAATCCAAGTTTATTAACTAATTCCTGTAATTTCAGTTGATACCTCCTACCTCCCCTTCCCACAATCCAAAAATTGTATTTTCCTTTTTTATTTAAAAACGCAAAAGACCTTATTGCGTCCTCTACCCCCTTGTCTTTGGCCAACGCACCCAAATATGTAATAGTTTTTGTTTTGGGTTTCTCATTATTTGGTAAAATTTTCGGAATTATTACCCCATGCGGGATAATTGTAATACTATCCGGTTTTAAACCCATTTTTATCAAATCTTCTTTTGCGGAATTCGAACCCACCATAAAAGGTATTTTACGGTAAAGTAAAAAGATAAAAGGTTCAAAAACAAAACCGACTAAACCAATAATGTAATTAAAGGGGAAAGGTAAATCGTTTTTAAACCACACACTTCCGGCAACCTCCTGTAAAACTGCCATAACTCTGGTCTTTGCATAAATCGGAGCAAAGAACGGTATTCCATGGAACTGATCAACCACCAAATCGTATTTATTTCTTTTTCCTTTTCTTAAATACCAAAAAAGCGCCAATACGTGCACTCCGAAAAGCTGATTACCTCTTCTCAATATTTGTATCCCGTCCAAAACTTCTTTTTTTAAATTGTTTCCCCTGAAGCTTGATGCAAAAAGAGTGACTTTATGTCCTTTTTTTACCCAACCCTCCATATGTTCATGCATAACCTGCTCCGCTCCACCGGCAAGTGGGTGTTTTGGGTCTCTCCAGCTTAGTACCAATATATTCATTCTATTTTCTTTCTACCCTTGGACTAATAACTATAAATTCATCGTATGCTTCAGGTTTTTTGATATCCTCATAATAAACTTTCAGGATTAAATCATTATATAGCATTTGCAAACCGTCACTGCCCGATAAAATAACCGAAGCCTGTGTGGATGATCCTCCCCAATCTTTGCCCAAATTTGGGTAATTTGGATCGTTGATTATATATATTTTTGATCCCTTGGGAAGAGAAGGATATTCTCTTTTTATCTGATTAATAATAACTTCAGAGATTTCATTTCTACTTAAAGCCCAATATGTTTTTTGAGCAAGAAAAATAGAGGAAATATTTAAAACAACAACCGAAAAAATAAAAACAAGTAAAAATATTTTTGATTTTATTTTTTCAGCAATTATTCCCAGAATAGCTCCGACAGCAAAAATAACCAGAGAAAGATAGACATATTGTTTATGTAAAGGAACAAGAATTACAGGAAAAATACCTAAAATAAAAAATACGGAAAAGAACCAAAACCTTTTGTCATTTATTATTTTTTTGATATTCGTAATAAAAATTAACAATAAACAGACAAACGAGGAGAAAATAAAGATAAAATATACCCCCCAAAAGCGCATCAAATCTGGGTTCAAATTAAAACCCGGACCTACAAAATCAATAAGCATTTCGGGAATCCCCAAAGACCATAGTCCATACCAAAAATATGAATTAAGTATTTTTGTTAAAGATAAACTTATTCCGTATTGAGCCTCATTTAAGGGAAGACCTATCACAAAAATCTCGGCCGCAAGAAGAGATATACTTAATGAAAATGAAAAAAAATTCAACTTTAAACTTTTTATAATATTTTCTTTAGTAAAACCCCTAACATATATATAAATAAGTAAATATATTAACGGTAATGAAACAGATATTTCGTGAGAGCATAGTGCGAGAATATTAAAAATAACGAATATAAAAAATTTTAAGAAAGATTCTTTTTCTAAATATTTAAGATAAAAAATTATGGATAACAGAGAAAAAAAGACCATCCCACTAACCTGAATTCCACCCGCAAGATAGGAAAGCACGCCGATATTGGCTACCGCAAACAAACTAAAAAAACTTGAGAAGATCGAAATAAACTTGGATTTAGTCAACTTAATTTGAATAAAATAAATTAAGAAAGAATTAAGAAACAGAATTAAAAACTGCAAAATACGAAAAGGAAAAGAATTAAATCCGAATATCTGATAGAAATATTTATATAACAACTCTCTAAAAATCGGGCGGTAAAAATATACTCCGCCCCTGTCATTAAATGATCTGAAAGAAAAAATATCTAAAACATTATTGTTTATTGATAATTGACCAAGTTTGAGGTGAAAAAAATCATCCTGTGAGAAAAACATAAAAAGAGTATTTCCATAAAGCCCAAAAAACAAAATTAAAACCAAAATTGCCGGCAGTAATAGTTTGTGTTTTTTAACAAAACTAGTTACGGTCATAATACCTTAAAATCTTGAGGCGATAAAAAACTGCGACAGTATCCCAAATGGCTTTCAATCCATCTTTCCAGTTAACGCGACTGGTCTCTTTGTCAAAATGTACTTCGATTGGACCCTCGAAGATACGGTCAAAACCAATATGATTTGCTAAAGCAAGCATTTCTATATCCATGGCATATCTTTTCACTAAAAGTTTTGGGAGTATCTTTTCAACAACCTTTCTTTTAAATATTTTTATCCCGCTCTGGGTATCGTTTAAGTCAAGTCCAAAAAGTATTTTTACCCCAACGTGATAAAAAAAACTGATAATTTTTCTTGTAAGAGAATAATTGACTCTTGATACAGAATGTCTTTTGGAGCCAACAATAATATCAGCGTTATACCATTCGAGATGAGCCATAAGCATCATTACGCTTTTGGGGCTTATTTCCATTCCCGCATCCAAAAAGGAGATTAGGTCACCCTTTGCCCTCTTCATTCCATACCTAACCGCAAATCCCTTGCCTTTATTTTCTTTATATCCAAAAACCTTGAGCTTTTCGGATTTTATACTTTTTGCATTTTCAAAAGTTCTGTCCAAAAAACCATCAACAACGCATATTACTTCAAAGTCTGTACCAATAAGTCCATTTTCAAGGGTAGAAACAATATTTTTTAAATCCTGTTTTATGGTTTTTTCCTGTTTGTATGCAGGGACTATAACCGAAAGAAATTTCATTGTTTTGAATTATACTTCAAATATACCCCAACAGACAAAAACATCACAATAGTGATTATCAAGGATATTTTAATAACAGTAAGAATATCGTTGTGCAAAAACCAGATTAATATTATCTGCAAAAAAGCCCCAACCAACGGTATCGCCACCACTTTCACTTTTCCCAAGGATAATGAGTAATTTATGAGAAGATGGGTCAAAGCAAAAAAGAGCATAAATAAACCCATCCAAGCAAGATAGCCTTTAGCTAAAAGATATTCTGAACCATAAAGTAGGTTTATGGCAACACCAGGGAAAAGCCAATAAAGCAAAGTAACAATTGACGAAATCCCGAATACAGCAAGCATTGTAAGCCAAAAAACTTTTCTGTAATTCTCACCAGTGTTTTGTCTTTTAGAAACGATAGGAAACATGGTCGCAACAACGGGAGATGTGGCAAAATAAATGATTTTTCCCAAAGTAGACAACGCGGCATATATACCTGCCTGAAAGGGATCAAAGAAATGTTTAACTAGTAAAACATCTGTCGAAAAAAGAGATGTGAATGCAAGTGCCTGTAGAAGTACCGGAATAGAATATTTAAAAAACTTTTTCAAATCGTATTTTTTAATTTTAGTTTTTGGTAAAATTCTCTTAATGAAAAGGTGACTATAAACAAAAGCCAAGCCTAGTCCAACCACAATTGCAAACGTAGCCCCAACAACCGACCAACCAAGAAAAACCAACAGTAATCCCAAAAATAACTTTATAAGCGAAGAGATCAGGGTAGGTATTACTGTTCCAGTAAACTTCAATAAGCCCTGTGAAGTAGACTGGTTAACTAATGTCGTTAAAGTCAAAAATAATATGGGTGATATGAGCATTATCGAAAGCGGATTTTGAATTTTTAAAAAATCTGAAATTAAAGGAGATAAAAAGAAAACTAAAATTGATAAAAATATCGAAAGTTTGAAAACAAATTTTCTAATTGCGTGGAAAATCGAATATACTTCTTGGTGTTCAGCAGAAGAAACAAACTTCACAATAGCCATACTTGCCGAGGTGGGAATAATTCCTACAAGGTAAAGGATAGAATAAATACTTGCCAAAACACCATAATCAACCGGTCCCAAGTTCCTTCCCATCACCAGATGGTAAACGTAGTTAATTACATTGGCCATCATAGTACCACCAACCATAATTGCACTCCCGCTAAAAAGAGGGTGTTTCATAAAGATTTTTATTTTTTCTTTCATGCTACCCAATAACCCCTGACAAAAAGTCCCAATAGAATAATTTGTAAAACGGATTGGACAATTATAATGTATTTGGTTCTTTTCTTAAATTTCTCTGCAATAAAAGGAATTAACATAAAAACCAAAAGTACATATCTGGGCATTGAAGACAGTGTACCCGTCAAGGTAGGCAAAACAACCACCAAAAATGAAAACAGCCAATAGGAAAACCTCATTTTCTTAAATGCAATAATTAGAAGTGTTATAACTACAATACTTAGAGAAAGCTCCATAAAAGCATTAAAAAACGGCAAACTTAAAGGGTTTACTGTAAAAATAATCTTAAAATATCTGTAAATTACCTGAGGAAGTAGAACCATGGGGATACTACTTCTTTCTGCCCCGAAAGCTGGTTGTGAAGTAAGAAAATAAAAATAATTACCGGTTAAATTCTTTAGATAGATCATATAAAAAATAAGTCCTGATGGAGCAAGAATTATTCCTAAAATATCCCTAACAATTTCATTCCTTAATTTTTTGATACCTTCTTTATATTTACTAATCAGTTCAATTATTAAAAATACTAATAATAAAACCCCTTGAATTTTTGTTGCAGAGGCCAAAGCAGCAAATATACCCGCAACTATAAAATTGTCCTTTTTAACAAACCAAAAAGTTAAAACCGTAAGTAGTAAAAACAAAGACTCCGAATATACCGATCCGAAATAAAACGCCGTCGGAAAAGAAAGCAAAATAAGTATCGATATTTTTGCAATTTGTTTTCCGTATGTTTCGGAAAATAACTTAAACAAAAAGTATAAAGCAGTAGCAAAAATTATTACCGACAAAACCATAGCGGTATAAAAATAAGAAGGATCTGTAAATAATCTTAAATTCAAAAAACCATTTTTTGGAAAAATATTAAAAAATCGAATTATAAGAGGATATAAAGGGAAAAAGGCTTGGGTAAAATCGGAAGAATATAAATTCTGGGCAATCCTTAAATAGTGCACCCCATCGAAGTTTCCAAAACCCCAGATCCACGAAGGAAGTTTTGTTACTTCAAGTACTCTATCTGCATAAGGAAATCTGTTTCCAAAAACTGGAATTAGTATTGTTGAAAAAAAAGAAACTATAAAAAGAATTATTCTCCAACTTAAAAAAGAACCTATCAGGAATTTAAAATCAGATTTTTTCATAGAGGGATCGTGTTTCTTTTGCAGTTTTTTCCCAAGAATATTCTCTTGGTGGTTTTGAGGGTCTTACAAAATTATTTATGCCCTTGGCGATATCCATAGGATCTTTGGGGTCAACAAAAACTCCTAAATCTTCGGCAATTTCAATCAATGCTTGTGTTTTGGAAGCAACCACGGGACAGCCGCAAGATAAAGCCTCCAAAACAGGAAGTCCGAAACCTTCATATAAAGAAGGCTGACAATAAACAGTTGCCAAATTATAGATAACACCAAGGTCTTCATCCGAAACAAAACCCAATCTTAAAACACCCGACCAATCAATGTTTTTCAAATGCAAAAGTTCTGGATGATTAAGATCTTTTGTTTCAATTTCTTTTGCCTGCTTGCCACAGATAACCAAAGGTAATTTGGCAAGTTTTGCAGCTTTTATTAAATTGGGAATGTTTTTGTTGTAATTTACGTCCCCGACATAAAGAACAAATTTCTTAGGAAGATCGTATTTTTCAATTATTTCCCTTTTTACTTTCTCATCTTCTATTTTTTTAAATATCTTCTTTGGTGCAAGGTAGATAACATATACTTTTTCAGGACTAACTCCCAAAAACCTGCAGATATCTTTCTTGGATGTCTCGGAAATGGTAATTATCGCATCAACATTTTTCTTAATAAGATACTTCTGAATTAGAAAAATTATTTTTCCCTTAATTCCGGAAGGGTAATGCTTGGGATAAATAAGAGGAATAAAATCATGTATCGTCAGAACGACTTTTTTGGCGGGTTTTTTAAAAGGAAGCGAAAAACTGAAAGGCTTAAATACCGTGTAATGAACAAGATCGTATTTATTCCCGGGTTTATACTCTGATATTTCAACTTCCTTACTTTTTAAGGATTTAAGGGCATTAAATAGCTCGTTTGTATGTACTCCTATTCCTCTTTCTTCATGCCCACCATGACTTCCGCCAAGATCAATTCCGACTCGCATACTACTATTTTACAGCTTCCCACTCTTCTTTGTAATCTGAAGGATAAAAAGTGTATTCCACCTCTTTGCCGTCTTCCTTGATTATCTCCGAAACTCTATCCGCTACCCATTCCGGAGTCAAATAGGCTTTTCCTTCGCTTTTTTTCTCTTCCAGGCTTTTGGGACCAAAACCAGTAAGAACACTTCCCAAGGTAAGAAGTACAAATTGTGTCTTGGTTCTTTTAAATTCTTCCGCAAGACTTAGTGTCATTCCTCTTAGCGCAAATTTGAGTGAACAATAGACACTTCTTCCGGGAGCAGGAATTACCCCCATGCCAGATCCAATATTAATTACCAAAGGCTTTTCGGACTTATCAAGAAGCGGAAGCAATTTTTGAGTCAGAAAGTAAACGGCATCAAGACCTACCGCAAAAGAATTTCTCCACTCCTCATAAGTTACTTCCTCTATCGGCTTATAAATCCCAATACCCGCTCCGTTTATAAGAACATCTATCTTTTCGTAATCTTTGGATATATTTTCTGCAAGTTTTGTAACCTCTTCCTGTTTCCCAAGGTCGCAGGAATAATATTTATGTCTTCCCTCACCCAAACTCTTTACTAAATCTTTTAAATTATCCTCGTTTCTGGCAACAAGTATAAGATTAACTCCATCTTTAGCTAGTTTCTTAGTTATGGAATTGCCCATTCCCTTACTTGCACCCGTTATCAGTATAGTTTTTCCTTTTAATTCCATAATTTATGCTACCTTTTTGGTTAAATATTTAAAATACGCAACCGGATAATGCCAAGAAGAAAATAAACTCCAGAAAAAACCATATACTCCGTCCAAAAAACCTTTGTGAAGTATAAATAAATTAATAAAAACACAGAAAGATTTAAAAAATGAATAATAAATAAAATATAAAATATTTTTGGGAGCTTTTCTTTCGTTTAGTTCTTCGGCATGCAGATCCGTATAGCGGTTCATCCGTTCAAAGTATCTTCTTAGGGTTGGTGAATCATAATGTTCCAGATCGGAATTCAACCACGATACTTTTCCGTCAACCGATATCTGTTCATGTACAGACTTTTGGGGAAATCCGGCCTTTCCTTTCATAACCAACCTTATTACCCCATCGGGATATACTCCCGCATGAATCAGAGGTTTTCCCAAAAACATGTTTTTACGGGCTATAAAATAACCTGCAATTTCACCGTCTTCTTTTCCTACTTTTCCGTCCCTATTTTCGATTAATTTTTGGTGTTTTTCAAAAAGTCTTTGTTTGTTGGTATCAACAGTTGATTTTTCTCCGTTAAGGATCGTCTTTATTTCTTCGGCAAGTTCCGTAGTAACAACCTCATCAGCATCCAATTGTAAAATCCATTCCCCCATTGCTTTCTCAAGGGCAATTTGCTTTGTTATGTGGAAAATATCATGGTGTTTTTCCAAAAATACTTTTGCTCCCAACTTTTGGGCGATTTCTCTGGTTTTGTCTGTTGAATACTCATCAACAACAACAATTTCATCGGCAATTTCCTTCACCGAATTTATGCATCTTTCGATATTATTTTCTTCGTTTCTTGTGGCAAGTACCACCGATAGCTTTTTTTTCATAATCTTCATTCCTAGTGCATTCTAGTGCCCCACAACCAAATAGAATGCATCCGTCCCGTCAGGATATTTTATCAGTTTGACAACATCAAAGCTCATTTTATAAAAAAGCCCGTCATAGACGCTGGGTCTTACAACATAAAGAGCTCCCATGTAGGGAACACTTTGGTATTCATCCCAAATAAACTGATATTTCCCGTAGGAATAAACCACGTTTGAAGGAGCACTTTTGGTTTCATTGTATTTTACGGAACTTAAATATTCAGGCAGAGGTGTTTGCAGATAATACAGGAAAAATATATAAGGCTGCATCATGCTTTCCGTCATATAAACCCTGTCAAAATCAAATTTATCCGCAAATTTAACGATATCTTTCATTCCGTAAATCCATTCTATTGCATACCTTTGATCGTATTTGACAAAATAGTCTTTAAGATACCTTGACAGAAAATATCCCGAGACCACAACCAACAAAATACCCATTATTATTCGGTAGTATTTATTTTTCAGTATTGAAATTACCGTATATGCTCCCAAAGCGGATATCATCAACCAGCTTCCTGTAATAAACATAGCACGGGAGACATGGGGCAAGCTGCTACTGGCCGCTCCGGGCAAGGGAGCCAAAAATACCCATGTCAGTAAAAAAAGCATTTTTGTATCTTTTTTAACAAAAAGTCTCCACAAAACTACCAATAAACCGATAATAAGAAGAGGTAAGTCAAGCCAGTAAAAAGTACCTACCGTCTGAATCGAGTGACGTGGATTGTCATCCCCCGAAACAAACAAGAATTTAGGGCTGAAGTACTCAAAATACCTTGCTAATACAACTTTTGGTTCCGCTATCGAAGTTTGCTTTAATCTGGCCCCACCCAATAACTGAGGTTTGATAAAAAGAAGACTAACAAATAATAAATAAATAACCAACCCTGCAATAAAATACTTTTTTACTTTTAAAAGTTTTTTAATATTTAAGATTATTAACAAAATTACAAGTATCGGGGTAACTACTTTAGCGCTTTGGTATGTAAGAAGGTCCAACCCCAAAAAAACAAAAGATAGAATAACCATCCAGTTTTTCTTTCTTAATCCCTTAAAAAAGAGGTAGATTCCTGCCATGAAGAAAAAAACGGCAAAATTAAGTTCATGATTGAAACGGGAAAATTGAATATTAAAGGGCGATATGCTTAAAAAAAGCGCAGTAATTAAACCGATGGTCCTACTTTTAAACAGTGTCTTTGCCAGGAAAAATGATATAAATACAAGTAGTACCCCGAAAAAAGCCGATGAAGCTCTTGTTGCCCACTCGTTTAATCCAAAAATTCCAACAAAAGGAGCAGTCAAATATACGTGAGCCGGATTTTTGTCATCCCCAAAAGATTTAAAAGTAATAGGAAGAGTTTTTCCCCATTCATCTTTCCCCCAATGAAGAATCGTATAGGCATTATAACCAACTGCTGCTTCATCCCATGTAAAACCAACCGGAACTTTTCCCAGTTTATAGAATCTGGTAACAACAGATGCTAAAACAATAATCGTTAAAAAAAGATAGGTTAGTTTTTTACTCATATTTAACAAATTCAAATTTATCAAAAGACTTAACTGTCGAAAATCCCCAATCGGAAACGGGATTCAACTTCTTGGTTTCGATAAATACCTTTGGATCAACTTTTCCGTAAAAAAGAGCAAAAATATAAGGCTGAGCATATTTATCCGAAACTTTGCCTTCTTTTTGTGTAGTAAATATTTCTTTGTAAGGATACTGCCAGTCTGTTGAAGTTAACAAATTGTATTTGGTTATAAATTTGTAATAATAAACACCAAAATAAATCAGATATAAAGATATAATCCCTGTTAATAAATATTTTTTATTTTTATTATTGTTTTTCTTAAATAGCTCTAAAGAAAAATATATTCCGAATGAAGAAATTAAAGCAAATAAAGGTGCCACAGTTATACTTCTTAGTGCGTGTGGAGATTCTCGGGTAATTGCCGCAGGAATAAAAGAGGCTAGAAGTGTAATTAATATAAGATAATATTTAATGTTCTTTTTCTTAAAGATATAGATTAACCCCAATATAACAAAAGGTAAATCAATTAAGAAAAGTTGAGAGCTGCCCGGAATTTGACTTCTCGGATTTGAATCGCCGCTGGCAAACAAAAAATCAAAAGACAAGTGGGTCAAATAATTTTTTATCAGGCCTTGAGTTACTCCTACCGTTTGCAGTCTGTTTAACCCAAAATCCTGCCGATATAACTTATAAACAGGAAATAAGCTTAATAAAAATACTATCAAGGAAACAAAAATAACCAATGTCCCTTGTTTTTTGTTTTTCAAATAATAAACAACCAGTCCCGAAAGAAAGAATAACGGAACCAAAATCCTAAAACTGTTATAGCTGTAAAATGACAAAATAAATAGAAAGGAAGAGATAATTAAGAAACTTTTCTTTTCAAACGAAAGTATTAAAAAGTAGATAGCATAAATAAAAAACGTAAGTCCGGCAACTGCCTCATAACCGGTTCTGGAAAAAATAAAATACCACGGCATAAAACTAAACAAAAATGAAGAAATAAGAGCTATTTTTTTATTATCTGTTATCTTTTTTGTTAATAAATATAATCCCAGAATGGAAAAGAGTCCGTAAATAACCGACGGCAATCTTACCGCCAGTGGTGTTAATCCAAACACCGATTCGGCGATCATTACAGAATAGATATAAACAGGAAGCTTAAATTCACCAAATGCTCTAAAATGAAGCGGAAGAAACTCTCCCCACTCGTCTTTTCCTGTTTTTAAGACCGAATATGCATTGTAGCCGATTGAGGCCTCATCCCAATAAACTGAAGAAGGAATCTGACTTATTTTATAAAAACGGGATACTAAAAAAACAGAAAGAACAAGTATAAGTAAAAGGTTGTTTTTTAGAAAAAAACCGATTCTTTTCATCTCTTTTCAACGATTTCAAAAGCAAGATCGCCATTTAAGAAATTTACAGTCAAAAGCCTTGGTAAGTAGCTCGGGAAATCTCCAGGTTTACCAATAAATAGTATCTTCTTTCCCGGATTTTCGTTGACCACATCCTGATATTTGGTTCCTTCATCTCCAAGATCCGGAAAATAAAATTTATCAAATCTTAAAACCCTTACCCAATCGTATGTTTCAAATCTATCCATATTCGGACTGTTTTGAAATTTATTGGGGTCGTAATTAAGGTAAAAAAGAGTAAACATGTGGGGCTCCCCATAATGTCTTGTAAAGGTAATTAAATCATATTTATCCTGATTATTTTTTATATATTCCACAACCTCTTTATTTCCATACTGCCAGTCACGCGAATACTTAACGGAATAGTCAACAAATAGATTTTTAAGGTAAACAGAAAAATTAACCAAAAACAACAATATTGAAATTCCCATTAGAACATAAAATATTTTTTTGTTTTTAATTAATGTACACAAATAGTAAATTCCCAGAGCAGAAAATATTTGATATACGGGAGCCGCATTTAAAGTTCTTAATGCGTTGGGAATACTATCGTTTGTCATGGCAACCGGAATAAATGCAATTAAAAGCCAAGGAATAAGTATTTTTAAATTCCTGTCTTTCTTTTTAATCAGGAAAAATACTCCCAAGAGCAAAAATGGCGCCTGAAACCAATAAAGTTCCCCTACCCCCTGCACATGATGCTGTCTGTGCCCTGCACCATTTACAAAAAGGAAATCGGGAGTAAAGTGGGCCAAATAGTTTTTAGCAAAATAAAAACTTAAATAGGTTACTTTATTATGAACCGCTCTGGGAAATATCCACGGAAGAGTCGATGCCCCCCTTCTTTCATTTATTCTTGGAATCAGTCCTTTTTCATCGGTTATGCTTACCAGCTTATATCTTGCCGAGGCTTCTCCGGAAAGAACAAAAGGAACAAGCGGAAGCATTAAAACAGCAAATAAAGCTCCTGCAATTAAAAACCATTTTCTCTTTTCCCAGAAATACTTTCTGAAAAGTACTGCTAGGGTAAATAAAAATAACGGAGTAAATACCCTTGCGGAGTTATATGTATACACAGAGATTACAAAAGGAATCATGGAAAAAATAAGCCATTTTGGTTTCTTTAAACCTTTAATCAAAAACCAAATACCCGCAACAATCCAAAAAAGAGCAAATGATGATTCAAAAGATGCTCTGGTTAATTGAATGTGCCATGGAGAAACAGCTAATAAAAATGCCGAAATTAACGATACTGATTTTTTTCTGAAAGCTTCCTGAACCAAAAAATACAGAAGTAAAACCGTTAATGTTCCGTAAATTACCGGAGTAATCCTTACTCCAAACTCATTTAAACCGAAAATAAAAATCCCAGGAATAGAAGCGTACACTTGAGCCGGAAGTTTATATTCCCCGTAAGATTTAAAATGAAGCGGAAAGGACTTTCCCCATTCATCCCTGCCTGTTTTTAGTATTGAATAAGCATTATAGGCAATTGAGGTTTCATCCCAATTTAGAGAAGGTGGAATAGTTTTAACTTTATAAAACCTCAGGCCAAAAGCCAACACGATAATTACTGTCAAAATAATCGGTAATATATATTTCTTCATAAACTAATTATGCACTTTTTATCGGGATTCGTCTCGTATCCGTAAAGTACAACATTTTTATTTACACCTTTTATTTCAAAAGCTTTTTTAAGATTGTGTTCCTTAATTTGTTCATCCGAAAACGCCAAACTGTCTCCGACCAAAATTGTCTTTGGACTGCACCTGTCCTTTCTCCAATCAATAGATCTTGCCTCTATATTATCAACTACATAAAGTTCCTGAAGATCAACCTTGCTGCTGTAATAAGGCGTCGTAAGCTGATTTTTAAGGGATGCTTGAAGTTTTAAGGGGTCGTATTTCCTAAAATAGGCCATTCTTAATCCCGCTGCGGTATCTCTTGTAGAATCCAAAACAATTTTATATTCATTGTAATTTTCTAATTCCTGAGACAGCTTGACATATGTATTTCCGGCATTTTCTGTAGTTTCATGCTGAAACAAAACAAAATATGAAACGTAAAAACTCCCCAGCGAATACACAATTAAAGTACAAAATATCAGTTTTTTAATTATTTTGTGTTTTATTATTTCTCCCGCTCTGAATATTCCAATCGAAATAACAAAAGAAAGAAGCCAAAAAAATTCAAGTGCCCTGAGAGGGTAAAATACATCTCCCGTCAAAGATACCGGTATGAGAGATATCAGTGTAAATATTCCCAGAAACTTGAGATATTTAACATCGATTATTTTGCCCAAATAATAAAGTCCGATTAAAAAAGGAAAGAAAAACCAATCGTAAAAGACTCCCAGATTCGGTGATACGCGAGCCAAGCCGCTACCCGCATCACTAAAAAGATATTTGGGCGAAAAATAGCTTATAAAATGTTTAATAAATTCAATCAAGAAAAAACTGCTTCCGGATGAACCCACCTGATTAAATCTTGAAAAAAATGCTCCTGACACAACGGTTATTAAATGAGGTATTAGAACCAGACAAAAAACAATAAGTCCGCCAACCACAATCTTTTTATATTTCAAAAAATATGATTTAAAAAACAGAAGAAAAACAGGAAGAAATATTACACTTATCAGCCTTTCCGAATAATAGGCGTGGGTTGAAATTCCTAAAACAAGACACGCGGGTAAAAAATACTTAATTTTCTTAAAGGACAGAAAAAATAAATAGAAGGAAAGAAGAAAAAAGAAAAGACCCAAATTTCCTTCAACTACTCTTCTGCTGAAATGTATGGACCAAGGTGAAATTGCAATAGTAAATGCCGATAAAAGTGCCAAATTATGCTGATATTTATGCCTTACCAAAGTCAGAACGATTAAATAAGTAACAGCAACTATAAAAACTCCAAATATGGCAGATGTAAACCTAGCAGCAAATATTGTATTTCCAAAAAGAAAAATCGGAATAGGGGTTAGGTATGTATAAACGGGAGGTTGATATGAACCGAAAGAGCGAAATAAAATCGGCAATAATTCTCCATAACGGTCTCTCCCTGTATTTAAAACCGAAAAAGAATTGTAGGCTTGAGAAACTTCATCTTGATGAAAACCCAAAGGAACTTCTCCTAGTTTATAAAATCTCAAGACAAATGCCAAAACCACAATCAAAGATAATATAAAATACTTATTTCTCATTAAACTTCTTTAACCCTGCATATAATAAAATTCCGAAAAGAGGCACAAAGACAAACATGTTACCCAAATCGGAGAAGAAATTTGATTCCAGCTTTATAAACCCGGGGTAAACCTTATTAAAAAAGACTACCCCAAATCTGTTTTTATATATTTTTCCCAAATCATCTCCCAAATACTCCTGTCTGGTAAAATTTCTATCTGCTTCAAGTCCCGAAAGAATATATTTTCTAGGATTTAAAATATTTAGCAGCAAAAAAAGGGTAAGAACAAAATAAACCAATAAGATATACTTTCTCATGCAAACCTTCTGTCTTTAAAAATCCCCAATCTGTGAAGATGGTACTTGAAAATCGTATAAAAACCATCCAGTAAAAACTTCGAGCCTTTAAGGAATTTTATTGAGGATTGTTTTTCGTGATAACGGGTAGGAATTGGTACCTCACCTATCCTCATTTTATGGCTTATAGCAGAAATGGTCATTTCCTGATCAAAACCAAAATCGTTGGAAAATCTTTGAAAAGGAATTGTTTTAAGAAGTTTTTTGGAAAACGCACGATAGCCCGAAAAATGTTCCGTAAAATTAACACCCAGTAAAATATTTTGAACAAAACAGATAATCCTGTTTACTATGTACTTATGCTTGGGCATTCCCCCATCCAAAGCACCCTTTTTTGTTGCAATTCTGCTTCCGAACATAAAATCAAACTTTCCATCCAAGATGGGCTGAACAAGATACGGCATCATTGTCGCATCGTACTGATAATCCGGATGGAGCATAACAACAACATCGGGATCCAGTTTTAAAGCTTCCCAGTAACATGTTTTTTGATTTCCTCCGTAACCCAAATTGTTGGGGTGTGCAAAAACAGCGATTCCTAATTTTTTGGCAACTTCTACGGTATTATCCTTGCTTTGATCATCGACCAGAATAATGTGTTTACGATACTTTGGATCAATTTCTTTATACGTATCCTTAACCGTTCTTGCGGCATTATATGCTGGCATTACCACAACTACTTTACCTTTTTTCATAAGATATCACCGAAAAAACTCCGTCGAGATCAGAATATCCGAAATACCCGCTCAAAACTTTTGAATCTTCACTCGTTCCATAATATTTTACCCTTCCTTCCAACGAATTCAAAAACGAAAGAAGGTTTCCTTCCGGAACGGAACCCAGATAAACATTGTCATACTTTTTAAAGTCATAATTATTAAGTGTTGTTTTCTGATTGTTTTCCTTAATTACAATATTCGGATCGATTCTGTTATAAGCCTGGTAGGCATATTCTACATTGTCAATTTTTGAAGAAACAATAACGAAATCATAGTTGTCTTTTTCTTTAAAGCTTTGTGTCGCTACCGTTTTTGCCATATTCGACCAAAATCTGGCAAACCTGTTGGGAGAAAGAAAATACAATCTCTCTAAAATTATCACAAATTGAATCATCCAAACGAGAATTACTCCCATAAGTAGAATTGGTTTTCTGGTTTTAATCAGACGATATATTCCCATAGAAGAAAAAATAATTAATGGAGGTAGCATGAAGTTTGTTCTTAAGCCATGATTATCAAGCATAAAAATTGCTCCGATAGGGGCAATCAAAAGCCAGAATAAAATTAAAATAAAATCCTTCCTCTTTTCCTTCAGATTATAAAAGTAACCGAAACCTAAAAGAACCGTGATTATTTCAATAACATAAATAAGTCCCGAGGATGTCATATTGTGTCTCGGGTTTTTATCACCAGTCACAATTAAATACTCAAGCGAGAAATGGCTTAAATAGCTTGACCCCAGAAGCTTAAGGTAGGAAAGAGGTTTGTTGTAAAAAATCTCTTTTGTTAAACTGCTACCCGAATCGACCGAACGGTTGAAGTTGATATCCTGCTCAACAGTTCCTTTACTGCTTGAAAACAAATTAATATTTAAGAATCTGTTTTCGGATCCTGCCGTAAATGTCTGACTTAAAGTTACTCCGATAATTGCAACCGTGAAGATACTTCCTAAGAGTAGAAGTTTTTTATTTTTAGGCAGAATGTTTTTAACTCCCCCCAAGTACCAGATAACTACCGGTAGTAATATCGGAAGAATTAATTTATATGTCGGATAGGTATTCACGGTTATTCCCCAAAGAATTACGGCAAAAATAAAATTCCATCCGGATTCTTTTATTTTAAGAAGTAGGTATAATCCCGATATTGCCAAAAATAGTGCAAAATGTGACTCAAACCCTCCTCTGGCTAAAGATAAATCCCACGGAGAAACCGCAACCAGAAAAGATGCAATTAAGCCAATTTTTTCATTGAAAAGCTTTTTTCCAAGAAGAAACATCAGCCAAATTATTCCCAGACTTGAAAGAATCGATAATCCTCTTACTCCCCAAGCACCCGGACCAAAAGTTGCTACAAAAGGAATGGAAAAATAAACGTAACCTGCTGGCCTTCCCGCACCCATTTTGAAAGTAAGGGGAAGGAAATCTCCCGTTTGATCTTTCCCTGTTTTGAAAATGGAGTAGGAATCATAAACCATGGTTAGTTCATCCCCGTAAAGGGGCAGCTGGGCAACTTTATAGGCACGAAGGACAAATCCCAGAAGCAGAATCCCGAGAAGAATCAGGATATATTTCCTTGTCATACTATTATTATATATACTTTGAGTATGGAAAGAATACTGATGGGGTTAATTGCCGCTTTCACAACCTTAACCCTTCTTTCCTATCTTTTGATAGTTCTTAATCTTCCCTTCTTAATTATTCCAATTTTTATTATTTTAGTGTTGTTAACAATTAAACCCCTGATTAAAACTGTCAGGCAAATAAAAATAAAACTTAATCTTCAAACAATTTTGGTTTTAATAGTATTTACTCTGGGAATTGCGGGTCAACTTGCCGTTATTTCCCCAAGCGGAATATTTAAAAACGGAGATATTCTTTTCTGGAGTGCTCACGGTCATGACGGAACCTGGCACATCGCCTTAATGGAAGAAATTAAAAAAGGCTGGCCTTTTGAAAATCCGATCTTCGCGGGAGAAAAACTGGTTAATTATCATTTCTTCTCGGACATTTTACCCGCCATGGTAAGTAAATATCTGCCTATTTCAAACTTTGATTTATATTTTAGAATTTTTCCTTTTTTCTATTCCCTTTTCTTGGGAGCTTCAGTATTTTTTCTCACAAAAAAACTTACTAAAAATTTTTCCGCTTCCCTTTGGGCAACGATTTTTACTTATTTTGCGGGAAGTTTCGGATTTATTGTTACCTATATTAAAAATAAAACAATCGGAGGAGAAAGTATTTTCTGGGCGACCCAACCCCAAAGTGCAAGCGGTAACCCGCCTCAAATTATCTCCGACTTTTTGGTTCTAGCAATAATTTATTTTGTAATTTTACTGGTAGAGCAAAAGGCTAAATTGCAAAAAAGAATTCTTTTTCTAATCTGCACGATACTAACAGGAAGCCTTGTTTCTTTTAAGGTCTATGCCGCCGTTGTGGTTTTTGCGGGTTTGGGAATTGCCGGAGTATGGCAGGTTATTAAAGAAAAAAGATTTCAATTGCTTTTACTGGCCCTAACAAGCGGAATGTTGGCAGCAATTATCTATTTACCCAACACTTCAGGTTCGGCTTCGTTTTTAATCTTTCAACCATGGTGGTATATACGCACCATGATTGTTGAACCCTCACGACTTAACCTTCTTGATTGGGAATTAAGGCGTCAAACATATATTTATGAACATAACTGGAAACGTGTTATCTGGCTAGAAGGAATAGGTTTTTTAATATTCTTCTTCGGTAATTTAGGTATGAGATTTATAGGGCTTTGGGATTTTCTAAAATCCCATATCATTTTTAAATCTATAATTGTCATTTCACTTACTCTTCCTCTTTTGTTTTTACAAAAAGGAGTTGCCTCAAATTCCAGTCAATTTCTGCAGTATTTTGTTCTTCTTTTCGGAATCTTAGCGGGAATTACAACAGCTAAAATTACTGCTAAGGTAAAATTCCTAATACCTGTAATTATTATTTTAATGATCCCAACGCAAATAGGTCTTTTACTTGAATTTTATTCAAGACCTGCTTTTGCCAAAATATCATCATCCGAAATAGAAGCCCTGCAGTTTATTAAAACCAATACTTCCGTTGAAACCACAATTATTACACCACCATACAATCAATATCTTTATCTTGAAGGGGCAACTCCCAACATCTGGGACTGGTTTGATACGTCATATGTCTCCGCCATATCCGCCAGAAGAACATATTTTGACGATTATGAACAAGCAGATATTATGAACTATAACTGGAGACCCAGGGAAGAAGTTAAAAAAGTTATTTTCGAAAGTACGGATCCAGAATATGTAAAAGATACTCTCCTGCAATCCCGTTCGAAAATTCTCTATTTTCCAAAAATACTACGACCGAAAGTTAATCCCGAAACTATTGGTCTTACTTTGTTTTTTGAGAACGGGGAAATAGAAGTCTGGAAAGCCAACTAGAATATATTCTTCTTATTACTTCCCATTTATTTTCCGGTTTATGAAAAGTAACCAAAGGAATTCCACCCTGATATGTTTCTTCAGCAAAAGTATATTCAATAATTTCCGGCGTTGGATTATCCATTAAAAAAACTTCTACTATCTCGTCGGCACCTGCTGTCGGAGAAGATAATCTGAGTCTGTATTCCTTGTTCACGGAATCGGGTATGACATCGAAAACAAATTTAACAAAATCTCCGTCACCTATATTGAAACCGTTTAGAATAGAGGTTCTAACCAAGTTTCCGCTGACATCATACAAATCAAGGATCACCTCTTTTTTATTTTTTAAGTTTGGATTTTTAACGGTTGTTCCTATTGCAGTAAGATTTTTTTCTAAGGATACAAACTTCTGACTAAGTTCCTTTATTCCGTAAACAGAAATTCTTTTGGGACCGTAGCCAGGTTGATCTTTCGCGGGAATCATCTTAATAGTCAAAGCCATAATTGCAGGGAAAATAAAAATTACAAACAAAACCGAAGCTGTTGTAAACCAAATCATTTTTCTCATATAGCAATTATTCTAACACTCATTGTCTATCATGTTAAAGCATTTAATATTTACGGTATTGCCGTAAAAGTACCCGGCGTATAAATTGACGGCAGCTTGCCCCAATTGGTCAAAATAAAACGAAAACCTCTAACATTTAAATAAAACATTAAAAGACAAAATGACATAACCGCCAAAAACCAAACTATTTTAAATTTCTTATTTTGGAAACGAGGAACATATTTTCGAATCAAAGCAGCAACCAAAAAAAACACGAGAGACAATCTGTAAATCATAAAAGGCTGCTGATAATTAGTAACTTCCCGGGCTGCCTCATAAACACCATAACCCCAATACATGCTGGTTGAAAAAAACAAAAGAAAAAATACTAATATTTTTTTGAAAGATAATTCTGTCGCAACTTGCCAAATTAAGTACGCTGCTGCAAGCACCAAAAAAGGAATCATCGGGATAAAATACCAAGGATAATTGGCTCCGCCCAAAAATAAAGCTGATAAAAGAAATCCGACAGCTCCGACAAACACTGGTAAAAACTCTTTCTTTCTCGGTAAAAGAAGCAAAGCTATAAAACCTCCCGTCCACCAACCATCCAAAGGAAAATTTTTTATACCAATATGTCCAAGGGTAACCAAAAAATTAATTGATCCAATAAAGCTTCTTTCTATTGCCTGGTATTTAAAAATATTTAAAAATATTTCAGGACCGAGATATAGCCCCCAAACCGCATACAATAAACCAATCAACAGTGCCGGAATTGAAAACAAAAGAATATTTTTTTTGCCCATTTTCCAAAAATAAAGCAGAGCAATTCCGATCGGAAGCATTGTCCAACCCGATAATTTAATCAGGGCAGACATTCCCGTAAATATTCCGGAAATAATGATTAATGTTTTGACATGTTTAGAATGTTTTTTCTTTAGCCAAAGATAATTGGCAAAAACCAATAAATTCAGACAAAGCAATATGAACGGATTCAAAGCATTTTCCAATAAAGCGTAGCGGCTCAAGAGTAGAAAGGCTGACCCTGTTCCGTAAATTGTGACAGCTATCAAAGCTATTAAGGGGTTTTTAAAAACCTGCCAACCTAATAAATATATTAAAAAACCCGTAATTACTGCCAAATACAAACTGGTTCTTCGGAATTCTTCCGGTATCAGGTCCGTAAACTTATCTACCTGTGAGGAAACCGCAGAAGATAAGATCAAAACACCAAGCGGTGGATGATCCAACCATGGCTGCATCAATGGCGTTTGCAGTATTGTACCAACCCTATATTCAATATCCACAACTCCCCGAACAGGCTTCGGAAAATTTCTAAAATTCAGAAAAGACGGACTTTTATCATCCGCAGTTAAGTTAAATTTGTCGGTACCTCCATTTATTACATTACTGTAGGCTTTTAAAATAGACCATGCAGCGGGAATACCGCTCTGACGAATTCCCAATCCCGCCCAAACATTTGCCCTTTCATCTAAAATTACATAACTTTCCGGAATAAGGTGGTAGCTTAAATTTCTCAAACTGCCCGTTTTGAATAAAATAAAGATTAAAAGGAAAGGGATAATAAATGGAAGAAATCGCTTATATTTTATCTTCATGTAAAATCTTATATCCGATGATTAGCAGTCCCCCCGCCATTGCAGAATGTAGGACACTCATAAAATTATAGGGGTCATAAATCTTTTGCAGTACAACAAAAGGAGTAGGAAGAAGATCGTACCATGTTGTATAAATTCTAAACAATGAAATTGTCATCGATCTGTCCTGATAAAACATGGGAATAACAACTGCTACGGCCGATAAAATAAGAATGGGTAAAGATAAATATGGTTTTTTAATTACTAAAATTACCATAAAGGGAGCTATCCAAAGAAGCCATGCTATATGAAAGTGAGAGAAAGAAAAAATAAGAATCAAAAAAACTACCCAGTAGTTAAACAGGTTAATTTTTTTATCCGACAGCCAGCCGTAAAAAAACAAAGCCGATAAAATAAAAAAGCCTACAATTATCGATTCGTTAAAACCTATCGCAAATCCGGGATTAAATATTCTTGTTGTAAGCCCCGAGATAAGTGCCGATTGAACAAATGCGGGAGACCAAAAAGGTAAAACAACCGCAAGAAGAATAAGAACGGGTATCAAACTCACTAATATTTTTTCATTCAAATCTTTCCCCTTTAAAAACAAAAATGGTATAAAAAGCAAAGGATAAAGTTTAAAACATGATGCAATTCCCAAAAAGACCGACGCCTTAATAAGTTTTTCTTTTTTAATAAACAAAAAAGCAACCAAAGTTAAAAGAACGGAAAATATATCTATATTGGAAAAGGCATAAATAATTAAAATTGTAAAAGGATTAAAAAGCCAAAGATAGAAAGCTTTTTCCCCTTTTTTCTTGTCCTTAAAATAGTTTAAAAGAAGAAAGGCTATGCCAATATCCAGTATCAAATAGGGAAATTTAAGTACTACCAAATATTTAAAGACACTGGGGTTGGCAACTACCGAATTGGCTCCTGCATCCGCAAGCCATGAATCAAACCCGCTTCCCAAAATTCCGGAGGTAACTGCCTGATAGCCTCCAAGAATAAAATAGGTAAGAGGAAAGTAAACAAACTCATCCTTAAGGGGTAATGTTTTCTTATTTTCTATAAGATAGGAATAAATATTGACAACTCCCTTTCTCAAAAAGGAAGCTTGAAAATTGTAAGTTTTAATATCGGGGTGAAATAAAAATGCGGAAACAAGAAGTCTTAATACTATTGCCAACATTAATAGTTTTTTCATAGTTTATTCTCCGTATTTTTTGGAAAATGAATATAAAAATAATAGATAGCCGCACCCACAAATAAAGTATGGAAAATGCTCCTAAAGATATTAATGTCGGGATTTAACCCAATAAGCTGCCAAACCCCGGGGGCTCCCCAAAGCAAAGGATTGATGGGGGCAAATAACCAAACAGTCAAACCCGGATCAAAAAATGTCATCAAACCAATATAGCTTAAAAGTGTTAATACTATAGCCACCCAATTTTTAAAATTTGATTTCACTAAATCAATCAGCAAAAACGGGGTAATCCAAACAAACCATTGAAGGTGATAATGGGTAAAAACAAAAAAAGTAAGCATCATTAGGAAAAATCTTTTCCACAAATCTTCGGCTGCAGTCTTTTTATAAATAAATACCAAATACAAAAATACAACAACCGCTAAAAATAAAATTATCGATTCCCCTCCCGAAATAGGAATTTGGGCATACAGGCTTTTGGTGGTTTGACCGGCAAGGGCAGCTGTTGCCCTAAAGCCTTTTGAAAATATAAACGGAAAAGCCAAAACAAGATAGGTCAGAAATCCTGAACATAAAACCTTAATTCTTCCCCACCAGTCTTTCTTCAAAAGCGCCAAAGGCAGAATAAAAAGAAGTGGAAATATTTTAAAAGCTGCCCCAACTCCCAAAAGAATACCGCTTGGTATTAAACTAATGGAATCAATCTTTTCCTTATTTTTTAAGACCAAATAAAGTACCCAAACTGATAAAAATGTGGGAATAATATCAAACTGTCCTACCATGTATGTTGCGTAAAGGTTGATAGGATTAAATATCCATAAACCAAAAATCCACAACTTCTTCTTTTCTTCTTTGAAGAATGCCATAAGCATATAGGCGATTGCTATATCGAAGAAAAAGTAAGGCAGTTTCAAAAGAAAAAGCAGCAGATTAAGCTGAATATTGCCCAGTGTTGAAGGAAAATCAAGAATAAAATTGGCATACACCTCGGGATTAACCATCCATGTGGTTAGTAAAGAAACTCCTCCTAAGAAAAAATAAACTGGCGGAGGATAGTTAAAAAGATTTCTCGGATAAACTTTCAAATAAGGATGGTCTTCCGGAAGATTCCATAAATAGTCATAGAAATTGGTGATATTTCCTTGAGAAATTACCTTTCCCGCAAAATCAAACGGAGCAACATCGGAATGGTATGTGGAAAAAGATAGAAAAATCCTTAAAACTATCCCTACCGCAAGAATTATTGAAATTATTTTTTTCATTTAGACTTTTTTAAAATCAAGAATAGCCCAATCCCGCAACCTACCAGCGACATTAAATCAAACATCAGTCTTTTAGGAGATTCTCTATAACCTACTTCTATCCTATGCTCTCCTTTCGGAACTGCTATTGTTATCTGTCCGTATGGCTTTCCGGGCAAAATCCCTACCCTCTTTCCATCTATTCTAGCAAACCAACCGGGATAATAGTACTTATTGTAATTAAGAATAAATTCTTCTTTGTAATCCGTTAAAACTACCGCATCAAGAGCATTTTCTTCGTTAATTTGCTTAATGCCGGGTACTTCGGCATATGCCCTTGGTAAATTTTCCGATGGTCTTTCAAGGGTTTCCTTAGGTAGTCTTAAATACTCCTCGGATGTTTTTTTGTATTCATCGGAGGCGGAAGGCACCGGAATATACCTATTAAGATAGTACCCGTCTTCCCTACCTAAATATTCGCTTGTTTTAAAATAATTAAAATTAAGAATAATTGCCCCAACGGCTACTATTAAAGAAATAATTTTCATAAATCTGTGTTTTGAGAAAGCCAAAAGAAAAACGGGAGTACAGAAAGTAATCATTGAAATAAAACGCCAGGGAAATTGAAAATATGGTAAAAGTGGAAGGTTTCTCCACAAAAAGGCTGAACGATAATTCATCATAAATACACTTACAAAAAAGACAAATGTTCCCCAGACAAAATATATTTTTTCTTCTTTTGAAAACTTTTTAAATTTAAAAACGAATAATATTAAACCGAATAAGATAACCAGAATTCCGACTATTCCAAAATAGAAAGACATTGTGTCATATGGTCCCGGAACAGATGCTCCATATCCGAAATAGGGAGTAATAAATTGCCTGAGAGTAGGAAAGTGATCGTAGAAATTAAAAACGGTATCGTAGCGCATAAGATAACTTTCTGAAATCGCAGGAAACCAAAAATAACTGGAGATTAAAAGTCCCAAAGTTATCCCCGCCAAACTGAATGAAACCGCTTTCTTTTTATTCTTGGTCAAAAAGATTAATCTGGCAATTAATAAAACAATCGCAAAAGGCATAAACATATAAGCCATGATATTGTGTGATAATACCAACGCGGCAATTGAAAAAGCGCAGATTCCGATCCATTTAAGGGACAATTTTTCGCTAGTTAAACGTACAAAAGCCAAGGCAATAAGAGGTAGAAAAACAAAAGCCACAATTTCTCCAATTCCTCCCCTTACAAATATTTCCACTGCTCTATATGGCGCATATACATAAAGAACCGATCCTGCAAAAGAAAGTTCTTTGGGTAAAAATTCTCTGAGGAATTTGTACATAAAATACATCGAAAAAGGTATTGAAAGACCGAAAACAATTTTGACACTGTTAACCAGGGAAAATCCGATAAGATAAAAAATTTCTCCAATATAAAAGGGAAGCGGATAAACAAAAGTAAAAAGCGGATAGCCAAAACCGAAACTTAAATCCGGAACAAACCTGGGAGGAAACTGAAACATCTTTATTACCCTGTCCATTTCGTAAAGCCAGCCTATATGAAGATCATCGGAAACCCCAAAAAAGCCGTGAACAAACAAATACCTTACGGCAGGAATAGAAAGTAGAATAATGAGAACAAATAAATACTTATTTAGTATTTTTTTAATCATTTATGTAGACATCATTTTTTGTGAATATCATTTATGTAATTATTACCTAAGTTCTTTCTATTTACATAATAAATAAATCCTACTGCGCTTAAAATCGTAATTATATTGGCCACCTTTCTTATTGGAGTATCTTTAAAATGTCCTTCAATTTTATAATTACCCATATCAAGTTCTACAGTAATTCTTCCCAATAAATTACTGTAGGAAAAAGGATATGTTTTTCCATCCACCTTTACTTCCCAATTAGGAAAATAGTATACGGGGATTTCTATTTCAGATTTGTCTGTAACGTCAACATCAAATTCCCAACGGTTTGAACGATTAATAAAATTGGATATCTCAGATATGCCGGATCTTACAATGGGACTTTCCTGTGCAGCTTCCATAGGCTCCAGTGCGGTTTTTGGAAGATAATCCAACACTGCCCCCTTTCTCTGTTCCTGCCAAGGTTCTCCCGATAGTTTTTCGGAATCCGAAATTGAGTAAAAAGTTTTAGGCTTAAAATAATTCCAGTTTAAAACAACCGTCGAAACGATAATTATTGCGGCGATATATATTCCCAGCTTTTCCTTGAAGAAAGTAACCACAAATCCCCCCAATAAAGAGGCGGTAAAAATTGACAAGGATAAAAAGCGCCAAGGAAATTGAAAATATTTAAGAAGAGGAATGTTAATCCAGATAAAAGTCGACTTATTGTGTGTCATAAATACGGAAAAAATAAAAACAGCAATAATTCCAACAACAAGAACCTTGACGCTTCTTTTGGTTTTTAGGAAAAACAAAATAATTGCTGAAACTGCCACCAACCACCAGTACGGCCAGCCGACCTGGAAATTCATTCCTCCTTCGGGACCCGGAATTGAAGTCCCGTAGCCCCAGATTCTGTCAAAAAACAATTGACTTAATTTCAGATAATTGGCTCTAAAATCCAATTCAAAACGAAGAAGTGATTCTGTCTGAACTAAATTCTTTTCAAAAAACGCAGGAAGAAGAAAAAAGGAAGCCATTCCAAATCCCAATAAACCGGAAATTAATACCGGTTTAAAATTTTTCCATTTATTTTTTAATAGCCAATAAGTTAACCATACAAAAAGAAACGGTGCAAATAATATAACCATAATGTTGTGGGTTGTCAGGAATATAAATAATGAAAGTGTAAATAAAAAACAGTACTTTTTAATATTTTCTGAAACAACTAACTTATAGCCAAAGTAGAAAACAAAAGGAATTATCGCAAGTGCCAAGCTTTCTGCAAGTGCACCTCTAACATAAACATCAAGGGCCTTATACGGGGCGAAAAGATAAAGAACGGCGGAAGTTACCCCCGCAAGTTTTCCCCAAAGGCTTTTTACAAGAAAATACATTCCAAAACTTCCCAAGGTTAAAGAAATATAAAATAGGACCTTTGAAGCTCCTATAAAACCTACCAAATAACTCAGTATTGCTCCAAAATAGTATGGAAAAACCCCGTAAAAATTAAACAGAGGAAAACCATTACCCCAGCCCATATCGGGTACCCATCTACAGGGGATTTGCATGTCTACAAAACACTTCCTCATTTCAAAAATTCGGATTACCTGCAAATCATCCTGGTGGGAAAAATATCCATATTTAAAAAGCGGCCAGGTAACCAAAAAGCTTAAGCCGAAAATGAGAAGAATCGGCCAGTATTTACTAAATAACCTTTTCATAATTTATTTCGAATTCTTCTTCTTTCTAATTATGAACCAAATAAGCGTAACCATGCTAGCTATTGTCAAATAATTGCCAATTTTCCTTACGGGAGTATCTGTAAGTCTTGCATCAATAAAATAGCTTCCTTTAGGAAGATTGAAAGTTATAAGACCAAGACAAAATTCCTGGCCGCGGCAATCGTCATTACTGTGTTTAATTACTTCCCCGTTTGCCCTAACCTTCATTCCCGGAAAATCAAAAAGGGGTAACCGGATTACAGCTTCTTGGCTAACTTCAAATTTACCGGTTTGAAAATCGCTTCCTTTTTGATAATCGGTAATATCCGCCGAGCCCTCCAATACCTCAGGTAGTTTCGGAGCTTCCGTTATGGGCGGCAATTTTGCATAAATAGGCAGATAATCGAAAATGCTGATTGTCATTTGCTTTTCCCAGGAAATTCCTGAAAATTTGTCCGAGTCGGAAATATTCAACCAATCCTTCGGAGTAAAAAAACCGATATTTAATGCAATTGCCGCAATAATTGCCAAACTTCCCAAAACATACTTTGCTTTGGATGATAAATAGACCGCAAGTCCGGCAAGGATGGAAAGAAGGAAAATACTAACGGAAAGATATCTCCATGGAAATTGAAGCCACCAAAGAAACGGAAGCTTCGCCCAGATAAAACTTGATTTCATATGCATCATAAAAAGAGCTATCAATTCACATCCTGCCAGAATAAACAGTAGTAAAGAAAGTTTCTTTTCTTTTTTACGGCTAAATATCCCCAAAACTACAGCAACAATTCCTATAATCCACTGAACCATTCCCGTCGAGAGGTTAAGAAGTTCTTTGGGAAATCCGGATGATCCGTATCCCCACTCTCGGGAAATAAAAATTTTATACAAACTCACAAAATGGGCCCTGTAATCGAAATATCCGGAAAGCATAGATTCAACATGAACAAATTTCTTTTCAAAAATTACAGGTAATAGGAAAAGGGCCGAAAGTCCAATTCCCAAAAGACCTGATAATATAACTTTTGAAACATGTTTCCACTTCTTTTCGGCATAAAGCCAATAAGCCGCCCAGATAACTGCAAAGGGTGCAAATATTAAAGTCATCAGACTGTGTGTGGTAACAAGAAGGGCAATGGATATGGAAAACCAGATAAAATATTTTTTCTTTTCGGTCTTTATAAGTTTATAAACCGCCCGGAAAATCAAAGGAAAGATCGAAAGAGCCCAAAATTCACTCATTGCCCCCCTTACAAAGACTTCAACCGCCTTATAGGGAACATATGAATAAAGAACGGATGAAACGAAAGCCGGCCATGGACCCAATAAGGAGCTAACAAGTAAAAACATTGTTAAAGCAGAAACAATATATCCCGCCACAAAAAGAATTTTTACGGCATCGATATACTGAATTCCAAACCTGTGCATTACTGCCCCAATGTAGTAAACGGAGGGCGGATAAAAATTGAATTGAGGATAGCCGTACCTGTAACCCGCATCGGGAACCCAGCGGCAGGGAATCTGTCCGTCATCAAAGCATTTATCCATTTCATAAATGCGGAATGCCTGCAAATCATCCTGCATGGAAAAAAAGCCGGGCCTTAAAAGCTTCCAGAAAGTAGGAATAATTAATAAAAGAAGAAGAATTATCCAAACAATGTTTTTTTTGTTAATGCCCATTTTTGACCTATCCAAATGATAGCATTAATTAAGTAATGTCCAAACAAACCGTGATAAATTTTGCTTGAGGGAATAAGTTTTTTCCAACGGTTTTTTTCATTCCCAAGCTTGCTAAACGAGGCTCCGTGATAATGAAAAATTTCCGCCTTGGGTAAATAATATACTTTTAAGCCTGCTTTTCCTACCGCACGGCAGTAATCCAAATCCTCAAAATAAGATTTGTAGGCAGTATTTAACATTCCTACCTTTTGCAAAGCCTTGGGAGTAATTAAAAAAGCTGCTCCGACCAAGGCTTCCACTTCCCTATAATTTTCTCCCGAAGGAATATATTTTTCGAAAAGTCCTTTTTTCCCAAACCAATATTCTAATATCGCATTTTTAATTGTCGGCAGACGGTAGCAGGAAGCCTGTACCGATCCGTCGGGATTTAAAAGCCTTGCTCCGACAACTCCTGCATCATTATGGTTTTCGGCAAAATCAACCAAGGAATCCAGTGCTGAATTTTTAACTACCGTATCGGAATTTAAAAGAAGTATGTATTTTCCAGACGATTTTTTAATTCCTTTATTGTTGGTTCCGACATAACCCAAATTCTCTTTGTTTATGAGTAATTTTATGTTTTTATTTTTTTCAACAACTTCTTTTAAAGCCTCGGCACTTCCATCGGATGATGCATCATCAACAACCACAATTTCATAATCCACCTTGGGGTTAGATTTAATAACCGAATTTATAGAACCCAGTGTAAGGCTCTTGGTATTGAAACTTGCTATAACAATTGAAAGAAGTTTTCCCATAATTATTAATTAAATCTCGAAAAAATCGCTTCATCGGACACTTTCGATTCTTTGGCTTCTTTTTTTCTGGCTTTAATAATTAGTCCCAATTTAGCCAAAGCCATAAATATAATTCTTAGATAGCCGGGATGCTTAATAAACCTTTTTGCAAGTCCCGCAAAATGCTTTCTTGTAAGGTTCTTGCTTGTAATATTTTTCCAAATAAATATAAGCTGGTTTCTTTCCCTAATTCTTGCAACTAATTTTTTCGGCAATTTTCCGATAGTAGATTCATGATTATGGACCGCTTTTGCTTCGGGATTCCAAACAACCAAGTATCCCCTTTTTAAAGCTCTGTAGCAAATATCGATATCTTCCCAATAGAAAGGGGAAAGAAGTTTTTCGTCCATTCCCCCAAGCTCCATCCAAATCTCTCTTTTAAATACTCCGCTTCCCCCGCTTACATAGAAGCTGGGTAAAACAGAATTTCCTTCTTCACCCATGGCAAGCCCCACAAAACCGTCACTAAAGGTTCCTTTTGCCCAACCATAGCCTTGTTCATGCATAGAAACTGCAAAAAGATTTTTGTCCTCAAATAAATTTAGTGTCCTTGATAAAAAATCTTCACTTGGAACAACATCGCTATTAAGTAAAACTATTAACTTTTCCTTTGCGGCTCTTGCTCCGGTATTTACAGAAGCGGAAAAACCTCTGTTTTTAGTATGTTTAATCAATTTAATCTGGGGAAATTTGGTTTTAATAAGTTTAACGCTTCCATCCCAAGAACCGTCATCCACAACAATAATCTCGGCAATTTTATTTTCCCCATTTTCCATTGCCTTAAGCAGAAATGGTAAGTTTTGGGCCAACAACTTTTCTCCATTAAAGTTAGGAATAATTATTGAAGCTTTCATTTTGTTATTTTCTTACTTTTACTAAGTGTAGCATGCCCAGATTAAATTTTTTGTCCTTCTCGACCTTAAAACCGGCTTTTCTGCAAACTTTAGGCAAATAACTGCCCCTATAAGTTTGTATATGAGTTTCTCTCCATACCCAGCCTCGAGGGTAAAAATTCAACCAAATAAACCATATTATTCTAAAAAGGAGGCTGTCGGATGGAACTAAAAAGATTCCATAACCACCCTTTTTCATTACTCTTTTTAACTCCTGAAGCGTCTTTAGGGGATTTTTAACATGCTCCAATACCTCCAGACAAAAAACCGCATCAAAGTAATTGGATTTAAATTTCAAGTTTTCGGCATCTCCTGTCTGAAAACTTAAACCAACTATTTTTTGATGTTTGCTTGCCCAGAGAATCGGATCTTTTTCTATGTCGATACCTATTAGTCTTTTTGCCTTTGTTTTGTCAAAAATCACCTTGGAAAAGGTCCCGTCATTGCATCCTACATCTAAAACTATACCTTTAACGGGTTCTACTGCCTTGGATACCTGACTAAATCTTGTTCTGTGCCAAAATCTTTGGAAAAAATCCACTTTTATGGATTCATCATACCAATTAAAAGGAGTCTGTTTCTTTTTCATTTTAGGAATTCTAACACTTCCTGACGCAGGCGTCATTTTACGAAACGTTTCTGAACACGAAGTTCACCGAAACTTGTCTCATCTATAAGTTTGCTTTCCACATCTTCTTCTCCCACCGTCAAATCAAGATACTGGGGAGGGATTCCCGCCATCGGCTCAATAATCAAAAACGAGGTTTTGGCGGGTTGAGATACTTGAACCAGTGAATCAATCTGGCCTACCTGATCATGTCCATGGAAAGAAGGTAGATATCCGTATTTAGGCAAACCATACCATTTATATAGGTAACTCCAGACAATATTTATCCAAAGAGGAGAAGTAAGTGTATTGATACTAAATTCATCTCCATTGGCCTCTTTATAGGTGTAATCTATAACCTGCATTTGTTTACTTAAAAGCATGTCTTTTTGAATCGAAAACAAGGTCGAGCCTTTAGGGTTTTCTTTTAAAATCATGGATATATTTCCGAAGACTATTACAAGAACTATTAAAACCATGGGAATCCATGACTTAAATTTCAAAAGATAGTAGGCAACAATTAGTGACACCGCGGGACCTATTCCAACCATTAAAAAGGGCGTACTTGTTCCTCCGACGGTAACTACCCAAATATGTGCAAAGAGCCATGTTGCCAAAAACGCTCCCACTTTATTTTTTTTAATCAAAGAATATATTCCAAGAATTATTACTACGGCTCCTCCCCAACCGATATTTCCCGGGTACAGATTAAATGCAAATATTCTTCCTATCTGATTAAGGTAAAGAATTAAATAATCCCCGATTGATTTTGCATATGCAAGATTGGTTTCCCCACCCAGTGCAAGTGTTTTAAAACCCTGAATGCTTCTGAAGCCAAATTTAAACTCAACCAAAATCATTGTGCTGACTGCGGCTATAAACCAAAAAGCAAATGTAAATATTTGTTTTCTTTTTATGTCTTTGCGGCTTATCCAAAGCCAAATGCAAATCGGGATAATGTGATAAAGAAGAAAAATTTCGGATTGAATGGAAAGCCCGAAACCCAAAGCCGCAACAACCGAACCGATTTTGCCTCTTCCGGAAATCCATAACCATAGTCCAAGATAAATTAAAGGTACCGTCCAAACGGCAATTGTCGGATTAGAAAGCCAGGTTGCATATTGGGTTGCCTCAAAAGAAATTGCAAACAGGAAAGAGGCTAAAATTCCCATCCAGGGCTTTTTAGTAAACAGAAAGCCTAGATAAAAAACTATAAATACGGTTAGGGAATTTAAAAAAGCAATCCAATAAGCCGCCGCAACGGGGCTGCCGGAACCTATTAAATAACTAGGTGCCAAAAGATAATAATAAAAAACTCCGTGATAAAGACCGGGGGTGGAAGCAGAAGGTCCCTGAATCTTTAAATCTCCATTAAGAATGGATTGGGATATAATCGCATCTCTTGCCTGATCGTAACCAAAAGTAAGAGAGTTTTTGAACAAAAACATTGTCCTCAAGATAAAGGCAAGAACAAAAATAATCACAAGTAAAAAAGTAAATACTCTTTTTTTCTTAAATGTATTTTGTAAAATTTTATTCATCTTAAATTAGATTAGAAACATTTTTTTCAAATAAATCCTGACTAAAATTTTCTGATCTTAATCTAGCCTCTTTGGAAAGTTTAACCAAATGCGATTTGTTTTTAATTAATTCTGATGTTATTTTTACAAGTTCATTAACAGAATTCCACAAATAACCGCTAACTCCGTTTTTAATTATCTCTTTCTGCCCTCCGGCATTATATACCAGAGGAACGGCACCTGCCGCCATAGCCTCAACGGTAGTTATTCCAAAATGTTCTACCTGTTCGGGATGAAGTTTTTCGTTTATTCCATATCCTGCTGCAGACCAAAAAAATCTTGCTTTGCCGTATAAATCGAGAAGGTTGGAATAGCTTATCCCCTGAACTATTTCAATGTTGTAATTTTTGGATTTTTCTTTCAATTTTTCCACAAACTCCCCTCCTCCCACATCGCTTCCCCCTACCAATATCATCTTCCACAAGGGAAAAACCTTGGAGAATTTCTTAAACGCATCTACCAGAATATCCTGTCTTTTGGATCTGACAAGTTCCGAAAATCTTCCGACATACAAAATAATATCTTCTTTTCTTCTGGGTCTTATTTTTAATAAATCCGCTGGCGGATAAAGAACTGTACCTTCTATTCCAAATTCTTTATCAATTACCTCCTTGGTAAATTTAGAATTACAGACAACTTCATTTATTCTAAAAAGTTTCATTTTATTAAAAAGAGTTTTACCGTCCACGTCATGAAAGGGAACCTGGAAGTGCAATATATTTTTCTTTGAGTGAAGAAGTGGAATGCTTCCGTCCGATACCCAAAAGCAAAGGTCGTAGCCCGAACCCCTTTTAACATCGTTTACAAAATTAATCTTGGATAAATCAATTCCCAATCTATCTTCAAGCTTTTCTCTTATTGAGCCGTCTTTCCACTCAACGTCCACAACATATCCTTTATCTGCCAAAACCTTGGCAAAGGAAAGTGTATATCGTTCACCGCCACCTAGGGTATCTAAATAGGGATTGAATATTGCAGCTTTCATTTTGCTTTTCCCCTCTTTTCGTTTGTTTTATATCCCGTATCTTCTGCCCAAATCAAAAATATTTTTTTCTTAAAGCCCCCTTTTCTTTGAAATTCTTTCTGTCTTGATTCTTTTAAATCCTCAGGTTTAATCTTAAAATGAGTCTTCACCTCTTCCAAAACATCCAATAAATCCCCCATCTCGCTAGCTACTTCCTTTCTGCTTTTTGCTAAAGATATTCCACTCGCTTCTTCACTTACCTTTTCCAATAGATATTTTTTGTAATCAATTTGGGATAAGGCTTTTATTTCAAACCTTCCTCCTGATTCTTTTATCCTTTGAGGAATTTTATCCCTGACTAATTTTCGATAGTATATTTTTTTTATATTGTCTCCTTTTTTAACTGTTTTTCCCATAATTTGGAATAGGTAATTAACCTACTGAAAACCTGATAGATTACTTCAATTACCCCTACTGTTCCATCCAGAAATCCGAGTTTAACAATTCCCCTGTGCCAAAATTCCCTGAAACCAGCTGAACAAAACCTGAAAATATTCATTTTGGGATGGCCCGATTTATATAAAAGATCTGCTTCGATTTCGGACCATGCATTTGTTTTTTCAACCATTTCCGTCAAACTCCTGTGGGATCTGTGAATTAAAGGCTGTTTTAATTTTCCGATTTCTCCTTTTATAACCGGCTGTTCGTGAAGTTTTCCTTCCCATTTGACTAATACCTCTTTCCTAATAAGCCTTAAAACATAATCCGGACTCCACCCACCAAAGCGCATTCTTTTTCCCAATAAAATGTTTGTTCTGGGAATTGCGTAGGCAGGATACTTTCCCTCAAGAATTTGTCTCCGAACTTCCTCCCTTAATTTAGGTGTTACTTCCTCATCCGCATCAACATAGAAAAGCCATTCCCCCAAGGCTTTTTTTGCACCGTAATTTCTCCATTCAGAAAAACTTCCTTGGATATTTTCGCTTTCCACCTTTACTATCTCATCAGTCCACTCCAAAGATTTAAGACACTTTTTAAGAAGCTCTTTGTCGTAGTTTCCTCCAATAAGAACTATTGCCGAAATTTTTATTTTCCCCATGATCCCTTACCCCACCTTCCAAGATAATAATCACGGACCCCGATTTTCTGCCAACTTCTCCCATTAACTAAAAATTTCAGACTTTCTCTAACTAAAGCCAGCTTTGTTCTAAAAGGAGCATACCTTAAACCAAAATCAAGTCTGTTTCTGGTTAAAAAATAATCGTTTAGATTACTTCCCACCGCAGATGAAGAAGATACTTTGTGCCAGATAAAGGTTTCGGGGGTGTATAAGACTTTCCATCCGGCTTTTTTTGCTCTAATTGAATAGTCTGCGTCCTCCCAATACATAAAATACTTCTCCTTAAGTAAACCAATATCGCTAATTAGCTTGTTTCTCATAAGAAGGCATGCCCCGTTTATACTGTCTACTTCCGCTTCCTCGTTGTATTGTCCGCTATCTACTTCATCAACTCCCCTGTGATCTGTATACATGTTTTTCCAATCCATAACTCCCCCCGCAAACCAGATAACTTTTCCCAAGTCTTCTTCTTTATATCTGTCTTTATGAAATTCATAGCCTTTGGCAAAATACATTTTTGGGGAAAGAAGTCCTATTTTTTTGTCCTTTTCGGCAATATCGACAAGTTTGATAATCAAGTCTTCGGGCAGGACAACGTCATTATTTAATAAAATTGTATAGTCAAAATTGTTTTTCAGAGAATGTTTAAGTCCCACGTTATTTCCTCCCGCATATCCCAAATTTTCGTTGGTTTCCATAAATTTATAATTCATATTGGGAAGCTGATAGATAGAAAGCTTTTCCAAAGAATCATCTGTTGAACCGTTGTCTATAACCAAACATTCAACTTCATGACTGCCTGTTTTTAACTTTGAAACATTTTCAAGTTCGCTCTGGGTCAATTTTCGTGCGTTCCAATTGAGGATTATTAAAGAAACTTTAGCCATGATAGTTTTTTAGATACCCACCACTTTACATCCTTGGTTGCTTTTTTAAATTCTTCCCTAAGTTCGCTTCTTCTCAAATCTTTTTCACTTGAGCCCTGTTTCTGCCAGATTTTGACATAAAGGGTAAGTTCAGAAAAAGCCTGAAGCAAAGAAAGGATAAGTCCGTGAACCCCGTCTTTAAATCCTTCCGCCGAAAAAAACCTAGTCAAAAACTCCCCCAGAGGTTTTTTAATCAAATCCTTCCATGAAAAAACATAGCCACCTTTTAGGAGATTGTCTTTCTGTGCTTCGGTATAGCGAAGCATTTTTTCGAAATACTGATCAATGCTTTCATAGTTATGATGAATGATTGCATTGTCTTCTTTTTCGGGAAGATCCATACCTTTCCCTTGAGTCATAGGCACGGCATGAATAACCTCGCTCCATGAAACAAACCCCTTCTTAAAAAATCGGATATTGTAATCAGGCCACCAGTTGGTATGTTTCATCCACTTTCCGAAAATAATATTTTTTCTTGGGATTCTGTAATAATCGGCTTCGTTTTTCTTAACAATTTCTTTCAATTTTGAAGAAAGCTTCGAAGATATCTCTTCATCCGGATCCAAAATCAGTATCCAATCTCCACCTGCTTTTGAAATCATAAAATTTCTAACAAGTTCAACGTAACTTTCCTTTTTGTGGGAAAAGACTTTTGCTCCGTGTTTTTCTGCAATCTCCACTGTTTTATCGGACGATTCCATGTCGCAAAGAACAATTTCATCGGCCAAGGATTTTACGGAGACAATTGCACGGGCAATTTGTGCTTCGTCGTTTAGTGTATTTATAACTACCGATATCATATCTCTGATTTTACCATGTAAATGCCTACTTCTTTATTCTCAAATATTTTTTCGATCACCAAATCTGTTTCTCCCAAAAAAGATCTTTGTTCCGTGGCGTAAAGATATTGTTTATCCCCTTTCAGCCAATAAATATATTTAATACTGTTTTCTTTCAAAAACTCTCTGGCTTTTTGTAAATTTGGTTCTTTGTACCATTTATTAATATCATCAAGTCTCTCTTTCCAGTTGTACCCTGTTATATCCAAATTTACCTGATCTTCCAGAAAAGTAATTTTTTCGGAAAAGGCCGAAACGTATGCGGTTGAATCGTATAAATATAAAGGTCTTGGGGGATTAACTTCCGCCTCTCTTGCCTTAATTGAATCAAACGGAAATGTTAAAACCACTCCCTTAGGCTCATTCTTTAAAAAATTTAAGGCTTCAATTTCTAAAGGTGAAAGAAAAGCAGGTGGATTTCTGGGTAAATAATGCTTCATTGCTCCAATGGTTGTGGGGAGAGTCAGCAGTACAACAACTGTTAATAGATACTTGTTAAACTGCGATACCGCAATGCCTGTTAAAATTGCAGAGAAAAACAATGAATAATAAAAAAACTGGATTGTGTTCCACGGAGTTCCCTTCTGCAAAAAAAACGTAGGAATTATAATACCTGTTAAAATTACACTTAACATAAAAACTTTAGTCGAATCATATTTTTTAAAAGCTTCCTTAATAAATAAAATTCTTGTTCCCGTGTTTCCCAAAATAAAAATCATAAAAGCAACCCCGTAAGCCAAGATTGCCTTAATCCAAATCCCCCCCATTCTGTAGGTGGTCATTGCCGAATGGAATTTAATCCATCCAAGTCTGTCGCTAAGGCCCATCATGGTTTCCAAGAACCAGAAGGGCTGAAAAACGATTAAACTTTGGGGATTTTTACTGCCGAATTCAAAAAACAAAAACAGAGAGATTGTCAGTGAAATCAAAAACACAAAAAGAATATCTTTTTTCTTTTCTTTAAAAACTCTCCACAAAGAAGATATAAAAAGCCCCGCTAAAACCAAAATCCCAGCATAGACTTTTATTTCAATAAGAAGACCAAAAAATATTGATGACAATATCAATAAATACGGCTTATTATTTTTTTTATATTTCAAAAGAAAAATAAGTCCGGAAAGAATAAAAATCAAAGAAAGAGCAAATGGAGGATTGACTAAAGTTGAAATTGCCTGATGTGACCAAAACATGCTTTCTCCGTCAAACTTTCCGTTTCTTAAGAAGGTGACAAGCCAACCCAAACCTCCTCCGAAATAAACAAAAAATGCAGACCAAAATGCAGATTTTTTGGATTTGGTCAATAACTTAACAAATTTATAAGTTAAAAAACCTATTAAGAATGCAAAAATCGGGGGAAGAATTTGAAAATAGAGATTTTTTAAAGAAATTCCCGTTTCCAGATTAATAAATGCCATGAGTAAATCGAAACCGAAATGATAGTTCTGAAGAAATGTTCCGGAAAAAACGGGATTTTTGAAAGGAAACTGGGTTAACTGATTGGCAAGAGCAATGTGCCAAACTCCGTCATGTCCACTAGCTCCCCAAAATCCCATACCGGTTGGCGTTACCAACCCACTTCTTACCATAGTCAAAGACCAGATTATGCTTCCTAAAAGTATAAGGGTAATAATTAATCTACTTTCCCAAAAACGTTTTAACAGATTTTTTAACATCTTCGCTTAATGAGCTTCCTACAAGAAGATATAAAAAGCCAAAGTAAAAAATTAGACCAAGAAGAACCAAAACAATAAGTTCTTTGTATCCTCCAACCCGAAGTGAGTTTTGAACAATATAAATTATAAGACCCATTGCCAAAGACGAGATAAGAGGCATTCCTACCGAATAACCTATTTTCCAGTCTATATGTTTTTTAACTATATAAAAGACAATTGCCGAACTAAATCCTATTATCATATAGGAAATTCCTGCTCCGGTTACTCCCCAATATTTGGAAAAAAAAGGAACCATAGCCCAGGTAAGAGCAGTCCACATAATCATCAACTTAAAGGTGGTTTTAATTTTCCCCACCGCATTAAGAAAATTTGTAAGCTGGGTTGTTGCTGCCGCCCAAAAAGAATTTACCGCCAAAAATATCAAAACAGGATAAACAGGAGACCACTTCGTATACTTTGGAATTGCCTCAATGATATTAGGAAAAACTATGATAAGACCAATAAGGGCAGGAAAGACAAGGGAGCAAATAAAAAATATTGATCTGGAAAGAGTTCTTGAAAGTTCTTCTCTATTTTCCTGCATCCGGGAAAATGCGGGAAAGGTTACTTTAGTTACATTATCCATGAAAAACCTTAAAGGATACTGGGCAAGTTTTTGAGCCGTTCCTAAAATTCCTATTCCGGCAGTCCCCAAAATTCCCCCCAAAACAATTGTCATACCGTCATCCTTAAGAGTTGCCAAAAAATTATTTAACTGGTAGGGAATTCCAAATTTAATAAGATTTTTAAAAGAATTAAGGGAAAAACCGACCATAGGCTTCCAAGGATTAAGAACGTATATTGCAACCAAACCCACGACTCCCCTTATAAGAACTGAATAGGTAAAGCTTGTAATACCAAATCCTTTCCATGCAAAAAAAACAACGCAGATACTGTAAACCATATTTTCCAAAACCTGAGGAATTACAAATTTTCCAAACTCCAGTTTTCTTTCAAGCATAATCGAAGGAATATTTTTAAGAGAAGCTAAGAAAAAAGATCCTCCCAAGGCATATAAAAGCATAAGTCCCTCGTGAGTTAGGGAGTGTGTTTTTGTAAGTGTCGGGCCCAAAAGAAAAATTATAACCAAGATTGTTGTTACCAGTATTTCCTGAACAGTAAATACGGTTCTGTAATCAACCTCTTGGGGAACTTCCTTCTTTTGAATAAGAGCCGCTCCCAAACCAATGTCGGCAAAATATGATAAAAAATTTACTGTTGCCGAAACGATTAAAAAGGTACCGAATTGGGAGGGGTTTAAAAAAAGCCAAAGAAGGCCTTGAGAAACAAAAGAGATAAGATTTAAAAGTAAGGTTCTGCCGGTTAAGGTAACTACACCTCTTACGGCACGGCTTTTGACCGTATTTATCTCAATTTCGCCTTCCACGCTTAAATTGTACCATTACTGAAGCTCAAAGAATAATAATACTTCCTGAGGACCTTTAAGATAAAATTCCTTAGATTTGGTGTCTTTTCTGGGCGATTTTGGGTAACTTGCGATAAGTTTTAAGCCTAATTTATCGGGATCGCCCCCAAACCTGGATTCATTAATAACAAGGTATGTTTTATTTCCTGCATCTTTCGATTCCGCAAGGCTTTTGGGAATTTCGCTTAAATCAAGTCCCACTCCGATAACAATAATCTTTGGATTTTTATTAAGATACATTTGAAGCCCGTCGGGAAGAGTTCCGAAATACCCCTCGGTTCCCACAACTATTTTTTTATTGGGATCTTTCAGTTCTTCTTCTTTAAGATAATCCGCAATCTCTTTTATTCCGTCCCCTGCGGTCCATTCTTCCAAATATCCGCTTCTTTCACTTCTTGGCAAATCCGCCTTTGCAGGATTTGTTAGTAAATAATAATCAAAAACAAGCGACGTTACGGAAAAAATAATTAAGAAAAGATAATAGATACCTTTAATAATTTTGTTTTTAGCCAAAACTCCCGTTGCAATAAATATAAAAAGAGTTGGAAATATAAAAAGAATGTAACGGACCGTGAATGCTCTACCAAACTCGGCCAAAACCAACAGTGGTCCAAGCCAAGAAAGGGTAATTAATACTTTTTCTCTCCAATACCCTTTCCAAGAAGTTAAAAATGCCATAAGAATAAGAGGTAGGATAGGCCAAGGACCCATTTTAGGAAACCACTTAACAAAAACGTCAATCATATGGGGAATTAAAGGATCCGTGGGATAAGTCCAAAGTCTTGACAGAGGTAAAACATAATCCAAATTTCGGCTGGCAATCAAATTAAAATTCGGACCAAGTCTTAAAATGTTGTACATTCCGTATCCGACAAGTGCGGTAACCAAATAAAGTGGAATTACTTTAAATAATTCTTTAGGTTTTTTAAGAAAAATCCAACTAAGCGGAAGAAGAAGTAAAAATATTAAAGCAGGAGATTTGGTAAGCATTCCACATCCAAAAATAAATCCCGCAATCAAAGCCATATCCAGTCTTTTTGTTTTTACAGTTAGAATTCCAAAAAACAAAGTCCAAATACCAAACATGGCAAGCATTGAATCAACCAAGGCCATCCTGTCGAAGAAAAAACTTAACGGACAAATTGCCCAGATAAAAGAAGAAATTAATGAAAGGATCTTATTTTTAAAAAGAAGATAACTTACGGCAAAAACTCCGATTAAGGTTCCAATACTTGAAAAAACCGAAATAATTCTTCCTGCGAATAATGGGTCACTTAATTTATTTACGAAAAACATCAAAATCCACATAAACAAAGGTTGCTTTCCGTCGGAAAGAGGCAAGAATCTTAAAGTAGGTTCGGCATTCATAATCTGAGACCAGCGAATATAGATTGCCTCATCCGCAAAAACAGGAAGAAGGGTCAAGTTATATATTCTTAATAAAAAGGCAAAAACCAAAAGAAGAAAACCAACAAAGATAACCCATCTCCACTCACCAAAGAACTTTTTCATCCTCATCAAATTTTAACACATTATATTTCCTGAAGATGCTTTTTCATGAAGTCTATATACCCCTTTTCCCTGTTTTTCTGCAGATCTATCCACTCTTCAGGTTTTAGATCAGTAAAATATCTTCCAGTTTTCGGATCTATCTGTAAAGAATTCAATGGCTCGCCGGGGGTATTGTTTGGACTTTTTTGAGAAACAAAAATCGTATCAGTAGTATAACTTTCTGCATATATTTTATTGTTATCTACTACCAAACCAATTGCCGATGTCCAAACTCCTTTTGTTCTTCCCCCTAAGGCCTCAATTTTTTCAATATAATATTTAAGCATTTCACCATCGCTTGCTTCCACTCTTTTTTTATTTCCATCAACAAAAATTCTTCTCACATATGGCCCGGGTTGAATTTCTTTGGGGAATCCTTCTATATAAAGCCAATAGTCAACACCAAAGGTTGGCATCTTTGTCAATCTATAACCAGCCTTAGCTTTTATAAGAGCATTTTCTTCCGGAGTCCTACCGTCTTCCATTATCTCCACATTGTTTTGAATATCTGAAAAACTGATAACAGTAAGTCCTAATGTATTAAAATATGCTTGAAATCGTTCCTTCTTGTGTGGATTTGTTGTAGCAAAAAGAATTTCTCTATTCACAATACCACGATTCTAACACAAAGAACTATAAGGATCTTGTCTGTATAATTTACAAACTCCTACTTAAAAACAATCATTAGAAGAAAGAAAACAAATAGAAAAACAAACAAAAAAATTGATGTATTAAGAACCAAGTTTATTGCGTCTTTTTTCTTTCCATCAAAAAATAGTCTGTAGGGTTTATAAAATACGATAAGTCCGCAAATAAGAACCGAGAAGCTTAAAAGAAGAAGCATCATAACCGGAGCAAAATATTGATTAACCTTGGGAAAAAGTCGGTTTCCCTGCCAAAAAAGAAGACCTACTAAAGAACAGTATATTGTCACTCCCAACGCTTGAATTAGTCCCGCTTTTTTAATATTCACAAGCTAATTATACACCGTACTTTCCAAATAAAGCGTTAAACCTTACTTTTAAAAGATCTCTTAAACCTTCATAGGAATCTTTGATGGGGTTTATTCTTTCAGTTTGCTTGTGGTGCCACTCAACTTCTACTTCCGCAACTTTATATCCCAATTTTCTTGCAATATATAAAACCTCCAAATCAAATCCCGCCGAAACAGAAGCTCCTCCCTCCAGGATTTTTTCATTAACAACCCTCATCTTGTCAAAAATACTTCTTGCGGCATCTTTTTTAAATGCTTTGAATCCGCACTGTGTATCTCTATACGGAAGCCTAAGAACTATTGTTCTAAGAAGGGAAAAACCATAAGCCATGGCCTTTCTTATTAAAGGTGCTCCTTCTCTTCCCGACCTTGATCCTATGACAATATCAAAGCCCTGGTTAAATTTGGGCAGTAACTTTTCTACCTGATTAATCGGGGTTGCCTGATCCATATCCGCAAAAATCACGATATCTCCCGAAGCCTTTAGCATTCCCGCAATAACCGTTCCCCCTTTTCCTCTATGTGGTTCCGGAAGAACAGTAATACCCTTGTGACTTTTAGCAAAATCTTTAGAAAGAGATAGGGTTCTATCGGTGGATGCATCATCCACAACAATTATTTCCCAATTGTAGTTTTGTTTATTTAGATAATTCCAAACATCCTGTAGGGAACCGTTTTTAATGGTTCTTTCTTCATTGTAGGCAGGAATTACAATTGATAATTTTTGCATATTACTTTGTATAGCCGCCCATAGGATCAACTAAATTCGAATTTGCTCCCTGACAGCTATCTTTAACCTGACTTTCAGTATACTTTTTGTAATCCGGCAAAATCAAACCCAAAGCTCCAAAGTCCTTATCTATTCTATCTACCATGCTATGAGGAAAAACTATTGAATAAACAGGGCTTCCCGATTTCGGCTGATTAACATGCATTTTATTAAGCCAGAAAAAACATCTGTATCCCAAATTATTTCCTGGAGAGGTTATGTATGAGACAGAAATGCAGGGATAGTTATGTAGTTTTGCATCCGAATCGATATATTCAACAATTGCCTTTCTTTCCAAATATCCGCTTCTATTAATAGGCCTTAAAACAAACTCTCTCAAGTTTGATACTGCAATTATAAAAATTACCAAATATCCCCAATATTTTTTATTTAAAAGATAATTGATAAACAAGGAAAGAATTGCGATCCAGACAACATTCATTCCGTTAAGGTAATACTCGGAAATGTTAATCGAATTTAATGTAAAAAAGATTACATAGATAAGTAGCCAAGCAGTCATTATTATTCCCATGTTTTTTTGGATTATCTTTTTCTTTAGAAGGAAAATGTAAATTCCGAGAAGAATAAATAGTGTCAATGAATAACCTATTTTACTAAATCTTCCCCAGATAACTGCGGAAGTATTTTTCTTTACAATTTGATATACGCGGTTTAATTTATGTATTCCCCTGCTTGTTCCCTGAACATAATCTTTACTTGTCGTAAGAGACGTTACAATAGCTCTTGTCTGTCTGAATGAATGCCTTAACTCAAAAACCAAAAAAGGGGAAAAAGTAACTACAAATAAAATTATTCCGATAGCTATATGTTTAAAATTCAAGTTTTTCTTGGAAAGATACTGTGCCAGCAAAATCAGTGGAGTAAGAATAACCAGGGCCAAATTAATATTCCAAGCAAGTCCAAGAAGAATTCCCAAAAGAATATATGCCCCGCTTTTCCCTTTTAAAAGAAGGTGAAGTCCGTAAAAAAACCAGACGGCCCAAAGGTGGACCGGCATGGTGGGAACGACTTCCCTATCCGTAAAAATAAAATAGACTCCGATTGCATAGAGAAAAGCGGATATCAAACCTGCTTTTCTCCCAAAGATCTTTGAAAAACAAAAATAAAAAGAAAATATAGAAAATAAACCCAGCAGAGTAACTAAAATTAATGTTCCCCAAGAATCCATTCTGGTTAAAAGATAAAAAGGTATCTGCAAATAATAAAAAAGTGGTCCTATAAATACCCCCTGAGAAGATGTTTCCTGTCCTATAAGCCTTAAATGCTTGTTTATCAAGATATCTTTTACTATCCATCCTGCCAAATCCTGATCGTGTCCGTACATATAAAGCTGAAGGGGTTTATAAATTCTGAAAGCAAGACCTATTAATAAAATTAAAATTAAAATCCAGTTATTTTTAATAAAATTTTTTAATCTATTTTTCATAACCTCAATCTTCTTTGGACGGTAATCGAACCGGATTTAAATTCGTCAATAACCTTTCCTATTTTTTTCTGTCTTAAAAGCCAGCTATCCAGTCTTTCCTGATGATCGGAATCGGATTCGTAAAGCGTATATAGAAGGGAAACGTTTTCATCAACCTTTTTACCATCATAGCTTTTGTATTCGTCCGTTGTTGGCAACCATTTCAGCAAATAATCATAGGAGTAGGAAATTACGGGAGGAACATAAACATCTACATTAAAGATGTTCTCTCCGGCGTCTTGATATATCCACCTGACAACTTCTTTTTGATTGATAAATCCGATACTATTCGGTCCTTGGGATTTGTCCCAGTATTTAAAATGCAAAACATCGAAATTATTGGTCATAAATAAATAAATAAAATATACAACAAAGATAGTTCCCAATTTAAACCTTACAAGATACCCCAAAACTATAGAAAAAAGAAGGAGAAAGGGAAGATAGTATCCTGTCAAATAATAGTCATAGATATTTCCAAAATTGCCCTGAAAAAATATCAATCCCAGACAAACCGACGATAAAAGAATAGCCAAAACCTTTACGCCGTTTTTCTTAAAAAGATTCTTAAAATGATAAACAAATAAAATCAGGACGGTACTTAATACTGTTTTTTCCAAGTAATACCTTGCGTTAAATATCTTGTTGGTAAAAGTATTGTAGTAAAAGTATATTTTTTCAAAAACCATTGCCCAAGAAGGAAGTGAAAAACTTTTATCTGTGATCAAAAACTTACCTATATTTCCTGAGAGAATTCCTTTATTTTTGATGTCGAATGCAATTAGCGGCAAAACACTGATTAAAAACGATAATATGGATAATATTATAATTTTTTTGTTTGGTAATTTTTTTCTCTGCCAAAATAATATTATTAAAAGTGCAGGAAAATAAAACACTTCCCCCGCTGAACCGAAATGAAACAATGAAATTGAGGCAATGAAAATTGCGGGAATCCATGCCCAAACTTTTTTCTCAACAATCAAAATCAGCATCCAGACAAATAGAACACTTAAAAAAAGCATTGGTGTAGGATTTGAAAGCCAGCGTGAAGCGGCAACTATGTTAAAGGATAGAGAAGATAAAAGAGCGGCAATTAATCCGGTAATCCTATTTTGAATTTTATAGCCCAAATAATACATCAACAAAGACGCAATAACGGTTGTCAGAGAAAGAAAGACAGACGGCCAAACAGGATTTCCTCTACCCAGTAAATAAAAAGGTGCGATCAGATAATAATAAAAAGGTCCTCTGAAAATTCCGGCAATTCCTGTAGTGGGTCCTATAAACGGAACATCTCCCGAATGCCAAAGATCCCAGATGATTAATGCGTCTCTTCCTTGATCGAAATGAAAACCCAATAATCTTTCAATATTATAAACTCTTAAAAAAAGTCCCAAGCCAAGAATGATAAAAAGGGAAAGATATGTCAGTTTATGATCCGAAATTTCCTTAAGAAGTTTTTTTAGCATGTTTTTTGGCAACATCCAAAACTTTTTCTACGGCATTCTCAAAGGAAAGTCCAACTATTCTTGCTCCTGCTGCTTCTTTATGTCCTCCACCTCCCAATTCCTGAGCAATCGGGGAAATATCAAAGTCCCCACGTGATCTGAAACTGCAGGTTACAAAATCCTTCTTTTCCTCAACCATAATTATTCCAAAATCGGTCTCATCTACAATTCCTGCAAAATTCGATGCCGCAGAGCTTTTGGCATCGGTAGGTCTGCCATACTTCTCGTACTCTTCCAAATTAATTGCAACCCAGACAAAATTAAATTCATCTTCCTTTTTCATTGACTCTATTACTTTGCCCCAAAACTTCATTTCGTCAAAAGGTATCGATCCGTAGGTTTTCGAAACAATCATGTTTTTATCAGCTCCCAAATCCATCAATTTTCTTGCAATATCCAAAGTCCTTGTGGTTACATTGGTAAACCTGAAAACTCCGGTATCTCCGATGATTCCGGAAAGAAGAGCTTCGGCAATGCTTTTATCAAAATCAATCTGCCAATCTTCAAAAACCTTATATAAAAGTTCGCAAACTGAACTAAGCCCTTTTTCGATAATTTTATTTTGAATATCTACTTCATTAGTCTCATGATGATCAAAATTAATCATGGATATTTCCGGCCTCTTAAAATCTTGTATTCCCGAAATCTGCCAGAAGTTGGCTGCATCCGGAATAATCCAAAGGTCATATTTTGAGAAATCAAAACTTTTGTAATCAACTTTTTTTATATCCGAAAAGCCATTAAGATAATTTAAATTTTTGGGGGCAACACTTGGAGAAATAAGTGAAATTTCAAAATCCCCGATCTTTTTTAAAGCAAGGTAAATTGCCAATGCACTCCCCACTCCATCGGGATCTGACTTGTAATGGCAATTAATCAAAATCCTTTTTGATTTTTTAATCAGCTCAAGTAGTTTCAGTGATTCTTGATAATTCATATTCAATTGGCATGACCCAGTTTATAAACATTTGTTCCCCAAACTTCCCACTCATCTACTATTTTAGTCCAGCCAAAACCGGTAATCCATGCCGAAGGGTTATGTGTCGGATCGCACTTTTCCTTTGGCATTTCGCAAACAACAAATAGCTGATCCGTAACAGTAAAGTTAACAGCACTAGGATCCGTATCGACCACTTCTGCTCCCCATAACTCGAGAAAGTACTGATAAACGTCGCGGTTTCCGGTTTCGGAAATTGTAGCAATATTAAACCTTTCACCTGCACTTTTTTCTTTAATAAACTCTGCAATATGCATACTTCTTTGCATCTGAAAATTCGGAGAATGACGAATTGGAGTATTTAATAAATTAAAAATTACCAAGAAAGAAAACATTAAAAAAGCTACAGCTTTACCTTTTTTATTGTTAATCAAAAGCTGCAACATTGCTGCAGCTAAAAGAAAAGGTGCCGGAAACAAAAATCCAAGATAGTGATCGTATATCTCTTTTTTATAAAACCCCAAACCCAAAAAGGAAAAACCCAGCCAGATAAAAAGCATCATAAAAGGAAGGCGGATTTTTAAATCAAGCTTTTTCCATTTTGCAATTATCCAAATAACAAAACATGTTAATAATAAAAATAAAATACTTCCGACGGCTTCGTTTCTCGCGGAAAGAAGTCTTGTTGTGGCATTTTCAAATATCGGACCTATTTTAAAAACCGCACTTAAGGGAGATATGGAAAGGTCGGACTGATTGGAAGTAAAAAAACTTTGCATTGCGGAAAAGTTTCTCCACGCGTGACGCGCATCAAAAATAAGCAAAGGACTCATCAAAAGAAAAAACAGCAAAAAACCTAAAAATGTTTTTGTCAAATATTTTTTTAAATGAAGCTTGTTATTTTTAATTTTCAGATACTCCAAAATCCAAAACAAAATAAGTACCGGAATAAGAATTAAGCCCAAATAGTGGGATTGAAGAACAAAAGCAAAAGAAATTCCCAAAACAATAAGCCAGTTGAATTTTTCATCCTTCCAAACCTTCCAGATAGAATAAATCGAAAGGAGTGCAAAAAAAGGCATTATGTTAGGATTCCATGAAGATCGCGAATATATTATTACGGTTGGGGATATTGCATATAAAAGGGCGGCAGTAATTGCTGCAATTTTTCCGAACCATTCTCTACCAACCCACCAGATAAGTGCAACCGTTGCAAGACCTAAAAAGGCAACCATTACGGCAGGGCCCACTGGAGAAAAATTTGCAAGAAAAAGGGGAAGAGCCATCATGTAATAGTAAAGGGGTCCAAGGTACATATTTCCAATTGAAGTTCCGGGACCTACCAAAATTATGTCGAAGTATTTTAAAAGCCTGCTTACCACAATTGCGTCTCTTCCTTCATCACCCAAAAATGTCATATATTCGCCGATTCTGTAAAGACGCAGAAATCCCCCCAATAAAACTATAATTATCAAAAGGGAGAACTCCGTTTTATTTTTCTTTAGCCAATTTACAATTTTCTCCATAGTTTTATCAGATCCGAAAAACTTTTAATAATCACGTTTAATTTTCTACCTGTTCCAACTCTTGTTGCCGGATAATGGGTAACGGGAATTTCAACGATTTTAAAACCAGTCTTTTTCGCTTTAATCAGAAATTCGCTGCTGATAAAAGCTCCTCTTTCGGATTCCAGTTTGGGAATTTTTTCAATAACTCTTTTTGAAACAAGTTTAAAACCGCAATCGATATCCTTTACCTTTAAACCAAAAAGAAGATAAACCAGAAGTTCCCATGCCTTACTGGTAATCACCTTAAAAAAGGAAACTTTTCTTTTTTTGTAGTAGCCTATTACCAAGTCCGCCTGGGTTTCTTTTTGTTTTTCGATAAATGAACTTATCTCGGAAAAATCAAATTGTCCGTCGGAATCGATAAATGCAATCCAAGGATATTTTGAATTGTAAAAGCCGCTTTTTAATGAAGCACCGTAACCAAGATTACTTTCATGGCTGATAACTTTTATCCTTGAGTCGTTTTTAGTCAAATTTTCGGCAATTTCTCCCGTTTTATCTTGGGAGCCGTCATTAACTATAATAATTTCCCAAGTTACAGCAACCCCGGAAAGAATGTTTTTTACCGATAATACGGTTTTTTCGATGTTTTTTTCCTCGTTAAAAGCGGGTAAAAAAACCGAAAGAGATCCTATTTTTGCCATACAGGCAAAGTCTAGCATATAATAGACTTAATGAAAAAGATTCAAGGGATTATTCTGATTTTTGCAATATCGCTTATTCCCACGCTTTTGGTTTGGCTTCCTTTTTTTGCAAGACTTAAAAGTTTTTGGGGAATTCCGCTTCCGCAGACAGGAATGGCAACAATCGTTTCCAACTATGACGGACCCGTCTATCTTGCAATTGCCAAAAGCTTCTATAATCCCGAATTTATTAAATGGAACTTTCAATTTCCACTTCCTCTTGAATATTACGCAGCACATTTCCCCTTGTTTCCTACCCTCATTAGAATATTTTCCATAGTTTTAGGATTTCCGTATGCAATGCTTTTTACGACCTCTGTAGGAGCTTTTCTCGCCAGCTACTTTTTCTATAAATTTATAAAACAGTATCATTCTGAAGCAGATTCTCTGTTTTTGACCCTTGTTTTCTCAGTTTTCCCCGCCCGCTGGCTGATTGTAAAATCCGTAGGTTCCGCAGAACCTTTATTTATTGCAGGAATTATTGCGTCCCTCTATTATTTTCAAAAGAAAAAATACTTCTCGGCAGGACTTTGGGGCGCTTTTGCACAACTAGCAAAACCTCCAGGAATCCTTCTTTTTGCAGCATATGTTCTGGCAATTTTAATACCGATGGTTAAACCCCTAATTCTTAAGAGTAAAGCAGCATTTAGGTTTGATGAAATTAAAAAGTACTGGCCAATTCTGTTTATTCCGCTGTCGCTTTCTTTGGTTTTTCTTCTTTTTGGAATTCAGCTGAAAGACTTTTGGGCATATTTCCATTCGGGAGACAATATTCATCTGATGTTTCCGCCGTTTTCGGTTTTTAACTACTCCTCTTCTTGGGTAGGAACTTTTTGGCTCGAAGAAATAATATTTATTTACCTTTTGGGAATATTTGGAGTAATTAAACTTATTAAACAAAAGGATTATGTACTTTATCTATTTAGTGGAATATTTATTCTTTCGATTTTGTTTGTTGCCCACAGAGATATTTTAAGATACGCTCTTCCTGTTGTTCCTTTTTTAATTAAAGCCTATTCGGATACTCTGATCACCAAAGAATTTAAAATAGTTTTTGGGGTAATTGTAATTCCTATTTTTCTTTTTTCCCTTGCCTACATTTCCCAAAACACCATGCCGATATCAAACTGGGCTCCGTTTCTTTAGGAAGTATTATTTCTTCTTCCAGGGGGCTTTCCATGTTTTCCAGATAAAGAGGTTATAAACAATGTAATTATATGGAATGACAATAACAATCAGTGCAAATACCAAGGCAAAAAAACGGATACTTGAACTGTCTGTAAATATTTTAGTAGCAGCTGTAACAATTAAGGGCTGAACAATTACGGCAAAAAGCGAAGAAACATTGAACTTCAAAAATTGAGGAATGATATCTGCTACTTTAGTTATCGTTTTATCCTTAAACGTCCAGATATTGTTAAAAATAAAATTAGAAATAATTGCGGCTTCTGTTGCCAAAAGAGTTGAAAAATATGTGGAAAGACCAACTCTCTTTAAAAGTTCCAGCCCTAAATAATTAACAACAAAACCAGTAAAGCCTACTATCCCAAATTTAATAAACCTTATCTTATCCTTAATCCCTAAAATTATTGCTACCTTAAAAGTAGATATTGTTTCTTTGGTATTGAATTTGGATTTTTCTTTGGTTCTTGAAGCAAATTCCAAAGGAACTTCAACAATCTTTTTTGCCCGTTTAGTGGTTTGATAAAACAAGTCAACTTTATGGGAAAATCTCCTAAGCTCCATCAAATTTTCCAAATCGATTGTGTCAAGAACTCCTTTTACCCTGGTTAATCTAAAACCCGTTGTCAAATCATGAAGTTTGGGTTTTACAAGAACAATACGAATAAACATGTTCCCAAAATAGGAAACAAGTTTTCTGAAGGTCTCCCAATTTTTGGGAACAGAACCTCCCTTAATATAACGGGATCCGATAACATAATCCGCTCCGTCCAAATATGCCTGAACCATGGGAATAACAAATCTGGGAGGATGCTGAAAATCCGCATCCATTTCCATTACCGCATCCGCATGGAGTTTTTCCATAGCATATCTAAACCCTTTAACATATGCCCATCCCAAACCCTCCTTCTCCTTTTGCAGAAGATGAAGATTTTTGTATTTATCCTGATATTTCTTAACAATATCCCCCGTCTTATCGGGAGAGAAATCATCAACCACCAAAAGATTCATTTCGGCCCCGGTTATTTTAGGGAAAACATTTTCAAAAAGTTCAGTGATCATCGGCCCCATATTTTCCGCTTCGTTATAGGCGGGCATAACAATTACAACTTTATCCATATATAGCTACTTTAGCAGTTTAGTCTATCAAAATCACTATCTAAACTGTTAAAATAGGTTTGTTTATGAAAATTGATATTTTGACCCTTTTTCCCAAAATGTTCGAGAGTCCTTTTGCGGAATCTATTATTAAAAGAGCGAGGGACAAAAAAATTGTTGAAATAAATATTCATGACTTAAGAAAATGGGGACTGGATGATAGACGTACCGTAGATGATAGGCCCTATGGAGGAGGTCCGGGAATGATAATGAGAGTTGATGTTATTGATAAGGCTTTAGAGGAATTGAAAACAAGTAATTCCAAAACAATACTTCTTGATGCGGGAGGAGAAAAATTTAATCAGGAAAAATCAAGAAACTTAAGTAAACTTCCACATTTGATTCTAATTGCCGGTCATTACGAAGGGGTTGATCACAGGATCCACGAACATTTAGTGGATGAGGTAATTTCAATCGGAGATTATGTTCTTACGGGAGGAGAGCTTCCCGCCATGGTTCTTACTGATTCAATAGTAAGACTAATCCCGGGGGTTGTCGGAAAAGAAGAATCAATAGTTGAAGAGTCTCATTCAAAACCGGGGTATATCGAATATCCCCAATATACAAGACCTGAAAAATATAAAGGTTGGTCTGTTCCCAAAATACTTCTTTCGGGGAACCACAAGGAAATATTCGGGTGGAGAAAAAAATATAACTCTCATGTTAAAATATACAATTAGAATATGTCAAACGAATTACTTCATCCATCTCCTATCGAAAACAGGGATTATTATTCATCGGCCGAAAAACAAAAAGAGATCACGGAATTTATCGACACACTAAGAAGTGAGGTTGGAAACAAAGAGGGATATTTAAATACATGCCACGAAGCAGACAAAAGAAAAATGGAAACAAATTCCGAAACCCTAGAGAATCTTTTCACCAGATTTGAAAATTTAATTGCTAATACATCTCCGGGACACGACGTAAATCATATAAGAAGGGATTCATTACATGGTCTGGCTTTCGCTACAGGAGATTCTTTTGTCAAAAACGGTTTTTCGCAATCGGATATTAATGCTTGTGTTCTGGGATCTATATATCACGACATAGGAAACTCCGTGGTAAGACGATATGAAGACACTAAGTACATAAATGGACACGCTGAAGTTGGAGCCTATATTTTTTTTCAAAATTCCGGAGATTTACTGGAAGAAAACCTTAAAAAACTAACCGCATATGCAATTGCAGCGCACACACACTATCTGAAACCAATTTCCGTCAAGGAACCTTTTGACCCCAAAAAAAATGAGAGACAGCCTTACTGGTACGACATATTCTATCCAAATGATGATAATAAACCCTGTGGACTTGCCCCTATCATTACCAGATTTTCCGATAGACTTGAAAATAACGGAAATATTTTAGTGGCAAGAACTTTTGCCGCTTATGCCGACGCTGCCGAGACGGGAGGATACGACCTTGAAGGAAAAGAAGGATTTTTTGAAATCAACAGGGAGAAATTAAGGACACTTTTTTCCCCGGAAGTAAGAGAAGGAAAAAATACTCCTCCAACTATTTTGGAGCATGCGTTGATGTATGCAGGGTCAAACTTCGGAAATTCTCACTACAGCAAGGATGATCATATGTTTCCATTGATTCGGGAACTTATGACCATTAAGACGATGCAAGTAGACAAGCTTGTTAAAATAGTAACGTCTGGCGTAGATACAATGAATTATTCAGAGCTTCCCGCTGAAGCAATTATAAAAGATACACTGCGCCAAGTTTCCGGTTCAAAAAATTTTCTTCGGTCTTGGAATGTGCTTGCCATGGTCTGGGAAGAACTTAATCCCGAAACACAACTAAAATGGAAGAACGGCTTTAAGTACATTCAAGAATCATATCCTGATTGGTTAGAAGCGGTTGCACAAAAAATTGGAGACGAACATAAAAAATTTGCCAGAAAGCTCATGCGTGAGTGTCTTTAAGAATTTTTTCCTAAACCCTGGAAAATCAATTTTTTAACAACCTCTTTCCATGAACTGAATTTCATATTTAATCCCTTTTCGGTTTCTTCTACTTTTAAACCACCAAATTTAGGGTATCTGGCGGGATTATCAACCGTCCTTAAAAAATCATCAAGCGAAGATTTTTTGACCACATCCTTTTTACCTCTTACTTTCTCAATTACATAACCAATAAGGTGATAGGGTGTTGTTGTGTCCGGAGTGCTTGCGTGAAAAATACCGAATGCCTTTTCTTCAATTATTTTATTTATAGCCAAACATGCTTCGTCAACATAGGTAATTGAAACCTGTTGATCATAAAAAAGAGGATAGAGATTCCCTTGGTCAAACAGAGAAAGGGGTTTTCTGATGTAATCAAGTTTAGCATCAAACTTTCCTCTAACCGGATATATTAGTCTTAAAATCGAAAAGTTGTCTCCCAAAATTTTTGTAACCCCCTTTTCCGCTTCCTTTTTCGTAAATCCATACCATGTCAACTTTTTTTCATCTTTTTCAAGGGGGTGTCTTTCCGGATACGGACCGGGGTCTTCCTTTAATCCCGAAAAACAATAATCCGTTGAAATATGTATCAAATGAGAATTATGTTTCTTACAAGCCTCGGCAATGTTTGCCGACCCTTCTACATTAATCTTCCAGCAGGATCCTTTTTCATCTCCCCTTTGGTTTTCGGCTGCACCAACATCCGTAAAAGCAGCAAAGTGAAGAGTAATATCCGGTTTCTCATTATCAAAAAATGCATTTACTGATTTCCTATTAGTAATATCCAAAATATCAATTTCCGGAGTAAGGGGAAGTAAATTTTTTGGCAGTAATTCCATATATCTGGAACCAACCATTCCTCTGGATCCCGATATATAAATTTTTTTCATTAAATTATAAAAATTTTAGCTTCAACACCAAATATCACTTATTAAATTTTTCGGGAAACATATCTCTTAATCTGGGGTTACCTCTGTCTCTTTCCGAAATTGTGGGATTTTTAACCGGCCACTTTATGTTTAAATCCGGATCGTCCCATGCAATAGCTCTAGTATCTTTTCCGTCGTAGTAGGCATCAACAAAATAAAGATAATCCACAGGTTCATCTTCAAGAGCACAAACCGAATTGGCAAGCCCTTTAGATACAAAGATGGCTTTAGGCTTAGCGCCGTCGAACTCAAAAGTTTCGTACTTTCCGAATGTCGGGGAATCTGGCCTTATATCAACAATTGCCGAAAAAGCTTTCCCCGTTAAGGGATAAATCAGTTTGTTCCAGTTTTCCGCATGAAGAGCCCTGATAACACCAGGAACCGAACGCGAATGGTTAGATTGAACTATTTTAAATTCTATTCCGGTTTCCTTTTCAAGGTCGTTGAGTCTAAAGACTTCTCTGAAAAAACCACGGTTGTCGGAAAATATCGGCCTTTCAACAATATAAAGACCTTCAATAGAAGTTTTTGTAATATAATTTTCGTCTTTCATTTTTGTCCGGTTTTTTCGTATAGTTTTTCCGATTCCGTCTTTAGCGGCTTCCACCACCATTCGTTTTCTTTATACCAGTCTACGGTTTTTGCAAGCCATTCGTCAAAACCAAAATTTGGTTTCCAACCAAGCTCTTTATTGATTTTAGTCCAGTTAACAGCATATCTTCTGTCATGTCCTTTTCTGTCTTTGACAAACTTAATACCGTCTTCGTTCTTTCCAAAAATGTTAAGAAGTTTTTTGGTTACTTCCAGATGATTTATATCTTGGCTAAGCCCTCCAACCAAATAAGTATCACCGACTTTTCCTTTTTCCAAGACAATCTCTATTGCCCTTATATGATCTTCAACAAAAAGCCAGTCCCTGACATATTTTCCGTCCCCGTACAAAGGAATTTTTTCACCTTCGATTAAATTGGTTATTGCGCGGGGTATAAATTTCTCGGGATCTTGGTATGGTCCGTAATTATTGGAACAGTTGGTAATTGTTATGGGAAGACCGTATGTATAAAAATACGATCTTACCAAATGGTCAGATCCTGCTTTAGATGCAGAATAAGGACTGCGGGGATTATACAAAGTATTTTCGTGGAATTTTTCTTCAGGATCCAAAGAAAGCTCTCCAAAAACCTCATCCGTCGAAACATGATGAAACTTTTTTACGTTATGTTTAACTGCTGCATCAAGTAAAACCTGTGTTCCTATAACATTAGTCTGAAGAAATACCTGAGGGCCTACAATTGATCTGTCAACGTGGCTTTCGGCAGCAAAGTGAACAGCCCAGTCCACACCATCCATTGCCTTTTCAACCGCATTTTGATCACAAATATCTCCCTTGATAAAAGTGTAATTTTTATTATTTTCAAAATCCTTGATTGATGACATATGTCCCGCATATGTTAATTTGTCCAAGTTATTTATTTTATCCTGAGGATGATTTTTAAGCCAATATCTAATAAAGTTTGATCCTATAAATCCGGCTCCACCTGTTACAAGAAGATGCATAAACTAAAGTTTGATATCCGCTTTCTCTCCAATAAAGAATTCCAAACATGAATGTCGTCCGTTTGTTGAAGAAATGGAAGCTTCGGGACCAATAAGGCTGTTGTCTATTTGTTGTTTAACTTTATAAATTTTTACATTATTCATAAGAACACAGTTTTCTATTCTGGATTTTTCTATCATACAACCCTCGTCTATTGAGGTATAAGGACCTATATAGGAATCAATTATCGAAGAATTATTTTTAATAGATACGGGTCCCCGAATCTCGGCATTTCTTATAGTACAACCTTCCCCGATATATACCCTTCCACTGATATCGGAATCTTCATCAATCTCACTTTCAATTTTCGATTCTACTGTTTTATCTAAAAGATATTGATTCGAATCTATCCAATCATCAAACTTTCCGGGATCAAGCCATTTGCCTTTATACTCCTTTACTTCAACCTTGTAGCCATGTTTTATCAACCACATATAAGGAGATTTTATTTCTAGCTCTCCGCGTTCCGAAGGAGTAATTTTATCTTTACCGTCAAAACATTTAAATACGTTATTATCAAAAAAGTATAATCCGGGAATTGCATATCGATTGGGAGGTTTTTGTGGTTTTTCCAAATAATCAACCAGTTCACCTTTTTTATTAAATACAGGGACTCCAAGTCTGGAGTTGTCCTTGCACTTAAGCATAGTCACCATCCCGTTAGGTTTTTCATCAAGAAAATATTTAACAAACTCCTCTATCCCCTCGGTAAAAATGTTATCTCCCAAATGAAGCAAAAAAACGTCTCCCTTAAGATCTTTTTCGCAAACCCTAATAATATCAGCAAGTCCACCGCGAGGATTCTCCTGAACAACGTATGTAAATTTAAGACCCCACGTACTTCCGTCTCCCAAGAACTTCTTAACAAGATCTAAACCTCCGGGATTATAAGTAATCAAAACATCTTTAATACCGGATGCTGCAATTGTTTCAATAGGATAAAAAATGAGAGGTTTGTTGGCAACGGGGAGAAAATGTTTATTTACATAAAAACTCATCGGCTGCATTCTCGTTCCCATTCCTCCCGTAGGTATAATTGCCTTCATAAAAACAACTCTAATTATAGCGCCTCTTTCATCAATCTCAAGCCCGTGTAATTTTTTTACTAATAAAATATTTATAGAGGGGTTGGTCAATTACTATCGGTACTAAGTATGTTTATCTGCAACGCTTGATGCTCCCCAACTTTCAGGCTTTGTCTTGGCCACAAATCCGTTGCCGTTAACCATTCCCACAACTTCTTTGATCATGTCTCTTGTGGGACCTATGGGACCAACATCTATATGAATTTCAAAATCGTATTTAACTGGAGTTACGGCTTTTCGAAGTAAAGGTACCATCTCCTGAGCGCATGAAAGAGAAAGTAAAGTCTCGGTATATATTTTATCCCTCAAAACTGGTGCTTTATATTTTTTTTCTTTTTTCCAATAGTATTTTGCCCCACGACCTTTTCTGTGAACAACAACCGCGGTAATATAATCAATTTGGGTCTTTCCGTTAATTGATTTAACCTGAGAATCCGTTCCTATAACCAGTCTGTAATAACTTCCTGGTTCCGCTTTGACAAAATTTGAAACATCACCAATTACCTCTTCTACGGTCAATTCACCCTTAGTGGGACTGTTAAACATTTTTAAATATTATTCAAGCTTAAGAGAGGCAAGGTATTTTTTAAACTCCCCGTTAAGCCCGGGGTGCTTAAGGGCAAATTCAACAACGGTCTTCATATATTCCATTTTATTTCCGGTATCGTAATATTTACCTCCTTTAATTTCAACAGCAACAATCTTTTTTCCGTTTTTAAGCATTAAATCAAGTGCCTTGTTATAGTAAAACTCCTCATTTTCCTTCAATTCCGCCAGGGCCTGATCAATATATTCAAATATATCGGGTGTAAATAAATATCCCGAAACATTGGCCAAATTCGAGGGAGCATTTTCTTTTCCTGGTTTCTCAATGATTGTTTCAACATCAATTACCCCAGGATCAATTTCTTTTCCTCCCGCAAAACCATATCTATCATAATCTTCGTCCCTTGTGGCCGCAATTGACCCCAGTGAGCTACAGCCATATTTTTCATATGCAGCAATCAGTTGTTTAAATCTTGATGGCTCAGCTACGATAAAATCATCGCTCCATGTATAGATAAATGGTTCATCTCCAACAATATGCTTTACGTTCAAAAGTGGAGTACCGTTTCCATATGGTCCCTTTTGCCTTACATAAATAAAATTGGCAAGTTCCGAAATATGCTTAATTTCTTCGAGAAGTGGCTTTTTTTTCTCCCCTCCATTTTCAAGGTTTTCTATGAGGTCTTTATTGGGAAAATCAAAATGATCCTCAATCAGCCTTTTATGATATCCCGTAACGATAATAATATCCTTAATTCCGGCATCAACCAGCTCTTCAACTATATATTGAATAATAGGCTTATCCACGATCGGAAGCATCTCTTTAGGCATAGCCTTGGTTTGAGGCAAAAAACGGGTACCAAAGCCTGCTGCGGGGATGACTGCTTTTGTGACTTTTTTCATCAAAGGTAGCTACAAGTATACAAAATTAGGTTCTTAGAATCAACGAAAAGACCATGACAAGCCCCAAGGCAGCAACTGCCAGATATTCCAAAATAACCGAAAAATAAAGGTCTCTGTGAATAGAATGATGTACCAAACCCCAAATAACATAGGCTACTGCAACAGATACCGCCACGATCATTTGAAATATCCTGTCGTAGGAAAAAACAGCAAATCCGATTATTCCAACCACCAAAATACCAAAAAGTGCAAAATAGTGCGGTAAGTGTTTAGACATTCCTTTCATATTATTTGTCCTGCCTTAAGTATTAATACAATTGCCAGTATCATTCCTAAAAAGGCAATATGAGCAAAGGTTCTTCCTGCAATTCTGGCAATTCTTCTTTTGGAAACCAAAAACCCATCGACAATCAAAACCAATAGTAAAACTCCCACAATCCCCAAAGATACCGATTTAGTTACATTAAACGGCGAAACTAAAACTTTTGCTTCAACCGTCGGAGGGGTAGGTGTCGGAGTCGGAATAGGGGTTTTTACTATTACAACTGCGGGTGTGGCAGCTGGTACTGCAGGTTTTGCTGTTGCTGTAGCACTAACCGCTTTGGCCTCTGCAATAGGAGCGGCTGGAATACTATCCGCATACTTTGTGCCGAAAAACTGAACTATAATTGTTGTATCTACTCCCGCCAGATTTCCTTCAATTACTCCAATTCCAATTTCTTTATACTTTGAGGAAAGAAGATTTTCCCTATGTGAAGCAGAATTCATCCAAGCTTCAACTGCAGCGGAGGGAGAAGAAAAATCTCTGGCCAAGTTCTCTCCGGCATAGCGATATTTATAGCCGAAATTGGTAAAAAAAGACCATGGTTGGGTTCCATCAGGTGCTACATGAGACCAGTAGCCTTTATTAAGCATATCCGCCCCTTTAGCTTGCGCAGCCTGGGAAAGTGTCATGTTCAATGTAAGTGCCGGAAGTCCCGCCTGGGACCTTTTTTCATTGGTAAGCCTAACAACTTCATCTGGAGAAATATTTGCAGCAAACCCTAAAATATTTGGAGCAAAACGAGGAACAAAAGAAATAATAAGCTGATAGAGAATAAAAGCAAATGTAATTAGGGTAAGACTGGAATTATGAAGAATCTTTGCTTTGTGATTATTCGATTCTCTGGGAAAAACCACATGGGCAATTCTATGAATAAATTTCATCCATTCATATTAACTCTTTTTTTGCCTTTTGCGAAGATATACTGAAATTAAATGGTTCTTTTAGCTATAACTATAAACCTTTTTGAGTCTAAAAAACCACTGCAGGTGTAAAGGGTTAATGTTTCTTCATTTTTGGGCAAAATGTAGTTTAAATTATCGGGGTCTACCGTATCTGTTTTTACAACATCATAAAAGTAGGTATTGCCGTCACTTCCTTCAATCTCAATTTTTGCTCCGATCTGAATATATCTTACGGGACCTAAGATATCATCTTTATTATGTCCGTAAATAATCATATTCCCTTTATCACCTATTCCTGCCGAGGTTAGAAGATAGCTTGCATGATTAGGCTGAATTACCCAAACCCCATCTCTAATAACAGTCTCTTTTACTCCTATATCTACCCCTACAGGATAACTTTTTATATACACCGGTTTTATACCGGTTGACAAAACTACTTCCGAAACTTCTTTGGCATTAAAGGATAAAATTCTTGCCTGATGGAAACGCCATAAGGAAAATACAGAAAGAAGAAATATACCGGAAATAAGCAAGATAGAACCCTGTTTTTCCTGTCTATAGGCTTGAATTAGCTTACTGAAGATTTTTTTCATCAACCACTATTATATAGCGGTTCTGAACTTTCTTAAACCTAAGGCTGTAAGACCAGCTCCGAAGATAAAAATCAAATTAAAGATAGTATCTTCAACAACACCCGTTCCTGCCATTGTAGAAGCACCCAATACCTGTCCTCCTGTTCCGGAAGATGATTCGGGAACTCCGGGAACACTAAAGCTTACACATTTTGTTCCACTTGCATCTAGATGTTCATTTTCTCCACAGGAAGGAGGATTTGATGCAGAGGGTGTTGGCGTGGCACTAGATTCCGGCGTAGGAGTGGAACTTTCCTCCGGAGTAGGTGTTACCGTAGGTTCTATAGTAGGAGTAGGTGTAGGTCTACCAGTCGGAGTAGCTGTAGGTGTAGCCGTTGGTGTTGCTGTCGGTGTTGCTGTTGGGGAAGAAGCCAATTCGCACTTACCATTATCTGAAGGAACACCGTGATCCATACAAACTAAACCTGGGCAACAAATTTTATTACTATCATTGATATCACATTCAGCATTTTCAGTTTTGCATGTACCAGCAATAACAATATTTGGAGATTTAGATGTAAAAAGCACAAAGGCAAAAACGACCAAAAGGACGTTTATTAAAACCAACGGTGTAATATACTTTCTCATGAACTGGACTATTCTAAAACCGATTATAGGATTTGTCAAGAAGTAGATTATAGGATGCACATTTCCCCAAAATATGGTCCTTAAAGGAAAAGGGGTGCTATGTTTAATATCCCTCTGGGTGTTTTTTGTGCCACAGGTAGGCAGTTTCCACTATCTTTTCAATGTCATATTTAGGTTCCCATCCCAATTCTTTCTTTATCTTTTCATTAGAGGCGTAAAGGGAATCCGCATCACCTTTTCTCCTCGGCCCGTATTCAACTTCTATTGAAAGACCAGTAACTTTTCTTACCGTTTCAATTATTTCGTTATTGGAATATCCTTTTCCCACACCCGCATTATAGAAATTGCTCTCTGCTCCATTAAGTAACTTTTTTAAGGCCAGCTCATGTGTTTCTACAAGATCCAAAACATGAATATAGTCCCTAATACATGTTCCGTCTTTAGTTTTATAATCGTTTCCGAAAATTGTAAACTTCTCCTTTTTTAAACCTGCTTTAATAATTAAGGGTATTAGGTGACTTTCCTGAGGATGATCTTCACCAATTGAGCCATCCAGTGCGGCTCCTGCTGCATTAAAATATCTTATGGCCATAAATTTAAGTCCATATGCCTTGTCATAACAATCAAGCATTCTTTCAATCATGTATTTTGTTTCTCCATATGGGTTGAGGGGTTCCTTTTTGTCATCTTCCTTAATCGGCAGACTTTCTGGATTTCCGTATACTCCGGCTGAAGAAGAAAGAATAAAATTGGATACTTTATTCTTGACCATCGCGTCCATTACATTTAAGGCGGCTATCAAATTGTTCTGAAAGTATTTGGAGGGATTTATAAAAGATTCTCCCATCTGAATAAAAGATGCCATATGTATAACTCCAGAAAACTTCTCTTTCTCAAATAGTTCATTCACCTTTTGGGACTCTTTAACTAAATCCATTACTCTTAAATCAAACCCCTGAACCGCTTCTTTGTGTCCCTGAGATAGGTTGTCGACAATAACTACTTCAAAACCTTTCTGCCTAAGGTGTCTTGCCATAAAGGAACCTATGTAGCCTGCCCCTCCTGTTATTAAAATTTTTTCCATATTACAAGCATTGCCAAACTTGCTCCTATTGTATCAAAAGCAACATCTCTTATGTGCGGTTCTCTGCCCGGAGTAAAAGACTGATGAAACTCATCACTTACTCCATAAATTCCTGCAAGTAAAATCGATAAAATCACAGCCCTTGTTTTATTAAGTTTATAACCCCTAAAAGCCCTATAGAGAAGAAGGGCCAAAATACCATACTCAACCATGTGTGCAGTTTTTTTGACTATAAAATCCTGCCAATAAATATCGGATGTTGATGTTGTCGAAAAAGATGAAAAGGAAAATATTATTAAAGCCCAAAACAGTACCGGAAACCAATATTTAAATATCTTTTTTAACATTATTCTTAATAAAGAAAAATACAGCACCTACAATACACAAAAAACCGGTAACTATCAGTATAACCGGAAATACAGGAAATTTCTTTTCTTCAACATCTTCATCTTCAGGTGAAGCCTCAGGGGTAAAAATAGTATCCCTTAAACCAAGAACTAAACTTTCCGATGTTTCTACTGCCACCGAATCCAAAGTTGGTCTTGGTGACGGGGTTTTTGAAGGGGCTGGTGTGGATGTTTTTGTTGGGGTAGGTGTAGGATTTATTGTTGGAGTTACAGTTGGAGCAGTTGTCGGAATCGGAGTCTCTGTGGGAGTTGGAGTAGGTAGAACAAAACTAAGTTGAACTACTATATCGTTTGAGGGATCTCCTGTTGGTCCAGAAGAAGACTCTCCAGTATAACGTCTTACTCTAAGAAAATAGTCACCGGGTCCGGTATAGTCCGGATCCGCAGTATCATTCTTAATTTTTAATTGACCAGACCAGCTGGCATCTTGGGGAGTAAAAGAAAAAAACGTCGATTGAATTTCTGTTTTTTCTGGATCTCCCACATATTTATACCAATCACCTATATTATTCTGCGTATAACCAAAATATGATGGATTGGAAGTCGATTTTGTAAACATCCCCTGAAGATAATTTTTCGATGTTAAGTCTTCAATATATACCTGAATTGTTACTTCATCACTTGAAACAACAGGGTTCGATATCGTAATTTTAGCCGCAGATTTAATTTCGGAAGCAAAAACAAACAAAAATAAACATGCAAAAATCAAATAACTAAATGCTTTTTTCAATTGAATTGAACCAACCTTAAACTGGTAATATCAGATACATTATATTTATCCGTAAGTTTTCTGTTTGAACCGTTTTCCAAAAAAGGATCATGCATAATATAAGAATCTCCTTCTTTTTTTAATATAACTATAAAATGGTCGGGACCCCCGTAAAGACCTGCAATAACCGGCCTTCCTGCTGAAAGTTCCGAATCAAGAATACTTTTAGATACTGTGCTTAAGCTAAACGGCATTCCTGAAACAGAATGATAGAGATAACCCGTTCCGGGAACAAAATAACTTGAATTAACCGCTATGTCGTTGGGTTTTATACTTTTTCCGTAATGACTCGCAATCATTGAAACGGAAGTAACCAAACAGCCGTATTCAGCAACTGTATATGAAGATCCTCCCAAACTGATATTACCCCAAAGAGCATCTCTTTGGTTATAGTAACAACCCCATCCATCACATTTTGTCTGATTCGAAAGAATACTTGCCCCTCCCTGACGGGTTACGTAGCTTCTGAATGCCGAAAGCTGTGCTCTAGCCGAAGAAATCAATGATTGATATTTTGCTTCATCATTTTTGGTTGCGGAAAGTAAATTTGCCTTAGCAACTTTTTGTGCATTAAGTGTTGCTTTTTCTTTTTGCAATTCTTTCTGCAGCTCTTCCTGATCCGTTTTTTGAGTCTTGTAGCTTATTTGGGCAGCCTGAAGCCTCTGAAGAAAATTTCCGTCTTCCTTTTGAACAAGCTGAAGGTAGTGAAATCTGGAAACTGCTTCATTTAAATTATTCGATGTTAGAAGAAAAAACAACGTATTTCCGGTTTTTGCCAATTTATATGTTTCTACCACTCTTGAAGCAAATGCTCTGGTTAAGTCGTCAAGAGAAACCTCCAATTGATCTATTCTTCCCCCTAAAAGAGAAATTTTTTCCTCAGTCTGTTTTATCTTTAATGATGTCAAAGATATCTGGGCATTAAACTGAGCAATCTGGTTCGAAAGGGTATTTGCCTGACTTTGCAGTTTGGTCACTTGGTTCTGATATTCTCCTATAAGTTTTTCGCAGTCTTCAACGCTTCCGCAGGTTTGACCCGAGACTCTTGATCCTGTCAATAAAAATGGGAGGAAAATAGCACAGAAAATCAGAAAAACAGGGAATTTTTTAATCAAAGTTTTCATTTTTTGCGGCTTGTCCTGGAAAGAGCTAAATTGCTTCCAAGACTGGCCAACAAAATTCCCACAACAAGCTCTCCCAGAAGAATAATTCCAAAAAGAGAAAGAAACATCAAAGGTGCGCGGGGAAGAACTGGAATTTCACCAAAATAGGAAATTATCGAGGGAGCTAGATAGAGAATAATAATTACTGTGATTAGCCATCCCATCAAAACACCGGAAACCGCATAAATTATTGATTCTGTTACAATAGGTTTTTTAATAAAACTTTTTTTGGCACCTATTAAATTAAGTATTTCAACCTCTTCTTTCCTTGAAGCAATTCTCATTCCCAATGTAACAACCAAAACCAAAAATGAAGTCCCCAATAAAAGAAGTGCAAAGATACCCCCTCCAATCTTAAGATACATAGTAATGTTTTTTAAGCGCTCCACTGCATCATCCAGTGACTTTTCTCCTCCCAAACTTGCTGTAAAACCAACCGAATCAACAATTGCCTCTTCTTTAACTTCCGTAATAAGCTCCTGAGCATTTGATAAATCGCTTAAAGAAAATTCCAAACTTGCAGGAAAAATAGATGGGTTTACAAGTTCCCCCAGCAAAGGATTGTCAACAGTCGCATCTTTATATATTGAAAGGGCTTCCTCTTTGGAAACATATTTTACTTCTTTTACTCTTACATCCTCCTGAAGTTTATGTTGAAGGGCCGATATTGTTTCTGTTGTTGAACTGTCTTTTAAAAAAGCAATTACCTGAGGTCTTGTCTCAAAATACTTAATGACTTTGCTTGATGAATAGGCAACAACTGAAAGAACGGTAACCACTAAAAATGTAATTGTTAAAAGAAAAATTGCGGCAATAGACTGAAAGGGAAACCTTTTAATTGAAGTTATTGCCGATTTGGTATGGAAATTCATTCTTTAATTATTTTACCATCTACAAGCTTAATTACCCTTTTTTTCATCCTTTTTACTATTTCCTCATTATGAATTACAACAACAACAGTTTTTCCCTGTTTATTAATCTCGTCTAAAAGATCAATTATTTCGCCCGCTTTTTTCCAATCAAGATTTCCGGTGGGCTCATCTGCGAGTATAAGATCTGGATTTACAACCAATGCCCTTGCCAATGATACTCTTTGAATTTCTCCCCCCGAAAGTTGTGAAGGAAAGAGGTTTTTTCTCTCTTCAAGTCCTACGGTTTTTAAAACTTTTTCAATTCTGTCTTTCCATTTCGATTCGGGAATTTCTAAAACTGCAAGGGCTATCTCAATATTTTCATAAACCGTTTTTTCGTTAAGAAGTTTAAAATCTTGGAAAACACATCCGATTTTTTGTCTAAGTTTGGGAAGGTCTTTCTCGGATATTTTTGCAATATCGTTTCCCTGAAAATATATTTTTCCCTGATTTGGAGATATCTCAGAAATTATCAGTTTAATAATTGTCGTTTTTCCTGCACCTGTCGCACCTGTTAAAAAAACAAATTCTCCATCTTTAATCTCAAATGAAGCATCTTTTAAAGCACAAACATCACCGTAAGCCTTGGTTACTTTTTCGAATTTAATCATCAACCTAAGTGTAGCAGATGAAGAATTATTCGACTACCTGAATTTTACCTACATCCATTAGCCAGCCTGCTTTGCGAGCCGAAAGGGTCTGTCCCCAAACCTTTACCTTTTTCCCCACAAAAATACTTAAATCAACGGATGTTGAAGTAAGGTAAACCGTCTGGGAAACCCCTCCCGAACGGGTAAGGTGATATTGGCCTTCACCCGAAATTCCACCCTCCTCCAATAAACCCTCTGCTTCGTCTTTAAATGTGGATGTATCATTAATTCCTGCTACGTTGGCCGTATTTTTAGCACCGGGAGCGACTGCAGCTGATCCTTTATTTTTGGTAAGTAACCATCCAGCCCCAACTCCTAATAAAACAACAAGAAATGATCCTAAAATGTATGGCCAAAACTTCTTAAATCCGCCCGCGGGAAACTTTTTAACAATAGTTGAAACAGGATTTTGTGACTGGTACTGAGAATTTGTATCCATTGCAGAAACAATATAGCACACAAGTCAATTGTCAGTCTACTGGCTGATTTAATAATTAATTTTTTAATTCCGCTTCAATAAATTCTTCGATTTCTCCGTCTAAAACACTTTCGGGGTTTCCGGTTTCCACATTAGTCCTTAAATCCTTAACCATTTTATATGGATGAAGTACGTATGATCTTATTTGTGTACCCCACGAAGCAGGTCTATAATCACCCTTTAAACCCTTTTTGGTATTTTCCGCTTCAACCTTCTTTAAAAGCCATAGTTTACCTCTTAAAAGTCCCAGCGCAATCTTTCTGTTTTGCTCCTGAAATCTTTCATTTTGTGCTGTTACTACAATACCTGTCGGTTTATGCACAAGTCTTACCGCTGTTGAAACTTTCTGTACATTCTGCCCCCCTTTGGAAGAAGACCTGAAAAAACCCCATTCCAAATCTTCCTCCTTTATTTCAATATCCGGAAGATCGCTATCCCCCAACTCCGGTAATACTTCAACAAGCGCAAAGGACGTTTGTCTTAATTTGTCAGCATTAAATGGAGATTGTCTTACAAGTCTATGGGTTCCCGCCTCTTTTTTAAGATAACCGTAAGCATAGGACCCTTCAACACCGAATGTAATACTTTTAATTCCGGCTTCTTCCCCATTGGTTGAATCTAAAATCTGAGTTGGCCAACCACGTCTCTCGCAAAAACGAAGGTACATCCTAAAAAGCATGCTTGTCCAATCCATCGCCTCAGTGCCTCCCTGACCGGCATGAATTGCCATTACCGCACCTGTTTGATCATATTCTCCCGAAAGAAAAGATTTAAGTTCAAATTCATGCAATTTTTTCTCCGCAGCTACAACTTCCTTTTCTAAATCTGAAGTAACAGAATTTTGATCGTTAAGTTCTTTGAGTGTTGAAATTGTACCCGTTAAGTCATCTATTTCCGAAAGTTCTTTTTTCAAATCCGAAAGTTCCCTTAAAACTTTTTTTGCTTTTTCCTGATCGTTCCATAAATCAGGCTTTGAAGATTCTGCTTCAAGAATTTCTATTTGTTTCCTTTTTTCAATTAAATTAAAGGCTTCTTTTAATTTCTCGAGTCTTGAAAAAAGATTGTTTATTCTTTCTTTTATATCCTGCATGGGTCAAGTATAACAAAAACTAGGGTTTGCAAATGAAGTTTTTAATTTTCTGAGCCTCGGTCGGATTCAAGCTCTGAAAAAAGATAATCGCATCATCAAATGTGGGATTTAATTTTGCAACGGCATCGGGAATGGTAATTTCTGTCTGCTCTCCTAAAACTTTTATCAGTTCTCCTCTTCCTGCTTCAAGCAGATTTGCCACAGGTTTGGGAGCATTTTTCCAACCTAAAACCTGAGTAATTGCGGTTTTTCCACCAATAATTAAAAAACCCTCCAAAATAAGAGCCAGAAGAAAACCAAAAAAGACTCCAAATAAAGCTCCCTTAAAAGACCAATTTACGTAATGTCTTCGAATCTGAGCCAGCATTAATACAAGAACAAAAATTAAAATCACTATAATTCCCGCCTGAAGATACGAAGGAGAAAAAGAAAGTTTACCTAAATTAAAATCCAAATTTTTGGAAATAAATTGAGCAGGGTTCATTTAATACTATTATACTATCTACTCCACAATTATTTCGGATTCGTATGTTGTATTGTTGTCTGAAGATCTACTTGTCTCCTCAAATCCAAAAGAAAAAGTGGAAATAATCAAATCCTGAGTTTCTTCCCAAAATCCGGCATCCTTTTTACCTTCTATCAAATAAAGTATGCCGTCTTTAATTGCCAGAGTAATTAACTTTCCTTCAATTTCATATTGTTTGGCCGGAATTTTGGCTAAATTGATAGCTCCCACCAAAACCGCGTTTTTAAAATAATCATTTGACAAAATATATTCATCAACCGTTTTTTCGGTTTCATCTTTAACAATAACTGACAATTCACTCCCAATTTTTGAAAGTCTCACTTTACTGTAATAGGAATCTTCATCTGGAGTAATATCCTCGGCTTCCAAAGATTTGGGGTACATAAAAGAAAAACCCGCAGCATCTTTGTATTCCAAATCCGCCTTCACAACCTCCTCATTTACCCTAGTTTCAAGAATGCCGGCTTGTTTGGTCATATCTGCCTTGTTTTTAAAAACAACAACATAATAGCCAACTGCTGCAGCCAAAATTAAAACTGCTATACCTATAAATATTTGCAATTTTTTATCCATTAAATGATTGAGATTTGACTACTTTAAATATATCATGAAATAAGCTGCATGAAAAAAATAAGATATATCTTATTAATTATTTTTTTACTTTTTATCGTGCAAACAAAACCTGCTTTTGCAAAAAAGGTTTTGCCATTTTTGAGAAGCACTAAACCGGTAGTTGCCTCACAATCATCATCCGTTACCTCGTCAGTTAAATTCAGAGGAGATAGATTGGGAATAATTGTAACTCTTAACAATCTTCAGGCAGCAAGTAAGGTGGATTATTTTTTAAGTTATCAAACAAAAGGAACCATGCAAGGCGCATCCGGGTCCATAACAGATACATCCGTAGGAAGTGCAACCAGAGACATCATTTTCGGAAGCTGTTCTAAAGGAGCTTGCAGATATGATACAGGAATTACCAACGCAAAATTTGTAATAACAATATATCTTGCAAACGGAAAAAGAATCGTCAGAAGCTATAGACTTAAGGTGTAGCCGTAGGACTTGCAGAAGGAGTAGCGGAAGAGGATGCTGTGGGTGTGGAAGTTGCAGAAGGTTTTGCAGTTGATCCTTTTCTCAAACCGGTTACAACTACTACTTCGTCTGTTTGGGTTGAAGAATTTGCAACTGTTACTTCTTTGTAAACACTCTCAAGTTTTTCTGTTATTTCGTCTTTGGTGGTTTCCGAAAGAGAACTTAAATAAGTTACTTTTGTCGTAATATTATCCGTTGTATCCGCATTTCCTATTTTAAAAACAGAAAAGCCTGCAACCTTAAGAATATCCCTTATATATGCCGCTTCTCCTACAATTCCTGTTCCATTTTGAATTGAAATTGTAACTTCCTCTTTATCAGCAGGTTCAGAAGTTGGAGTTGGTGAAGAGACAACTACCTCCTCTTCGCTTTCTTCAAAAGTCCCTTCTACTTCTGGGGTTTTTTCACCACTGTCCTTAAATATTAAAAATCCTCCGACTATAAAAATTACAAGAATAAAAATCCCAAGAAAAGTTTTTACTTTCCCTTTTGATTTTGGTTTTGCAGAAACAGGTGCAAAAGAAACGTTTTCCTGAGGAGTTTCTACAACCTGCTGAGTTTGCTGAACCTCAGGATTTTGGTTTTCTTCCATTGTGGCCAAGAGTATAACCACTTCGTATTTAGTTTGTCAATAGCAAATTATTTTATTTATTTAATCGATTGAATTTTTTCCATCAACATCGAATAAAAACGAAGGTTGTGAATTGAAGAAAGTCTCATTGCAGTTGTATCTCCAATTTTAAACAAATGTCTTAGATATCCTCTCGAGTATTTTTTACATAGCAAACAATCACAAATTTTACTTACGGGTAAATTATCAAAAGTATTTATTTCTTTATCCGCATTAAAAACAGAGTAGAATTTTTTTTCTTTTAAATTAATTTTTTCCTTCGAACTTGCATTAAAAATAAATAATCTTCCATGTCTTGCATCTCTTGTAGGAATTACACAATCAAAAATATTAAATCCCAATAAGGTGCATTTAACGATATCGTCAGGTTTACCTATTCCGAGTCCATGGAGAAAATAATTATCGGGAGTATTTTGGGAAATTACTTCGGCTGATGCATAATTTATTTTCCCTTTTTCATCAAAGGGCCATCCTCCCCAACCTAATCCGTCAAAACCTATCTTTACCAATTCTTTTGTACAATATTCCCTTAAATCCAAATATTCTCCCCCCTGAACAACCCCTAAAATATATGGTTTTATATTTTTCCCTTTAGTTAATGTTTCAAATTCTTTCTTTGATCTTCTTGCCCAAAGTATGGTTCTTTCAACCGACTCTTTGGCTTCTTTATATGAAGATTTTGGATCGGTAAAATCATCGAGAACAATTACCATATCCGTTCCCAATTTTATTTGGAAACGAATTGATTCTTCAGGAGAAAAAACAACTTTCCTGTTTTTCCCCGAATAAATAATTAGACCCTCGTCTCTAATTTTTCCCGCAACTTTTCCCTTTTTAATTAAGGACATTACCTGAAATCCTCCAGAATCAGAAACGGTTGCACCATACCAACACATAAACCTAGATATATTTCCAAATTTATTTAAAACTTTTGAGTTAAGTCCTTGCCATAGATGGAAGGTATTAACCAAAACTCCAGGGGTTTTAGTTTTTTCTACATCTTCAAAATCCAACGTTTTAACAACTCCCCTGGTTGCATCGGGGAAAAAGGCGGGAAGTTTAATTTCACCAAACCTGCTTTTAAAGATTCTTTTTCCCATTGATTAGGTAAATCTGTCAATCAAACCGGAAGACCCCGATCCCAGAAGAGCAAAACCCATAAATTTAATAAACTTTCCGGCCCAGGTAACCAAAAAATATTTCCATACGGGAATCTTGGTTGCACCCGATACGATTCCGGCAAGATCAAAAGCGGGATTGGGTATAACGGCTAATACAAATATTGTCCAAAGACCGTATTTTGTCATCCACTTTTCAATTTTTGCAAATTTTGGATTATTCTCGATTACAACTCTCCCGCTTCTTCCCGCAACATATCCGGTAAGTTCTCCTATTGTTGCTCCAAAAGAGGAAACCAGTCCTACCAAAATAGGATTAAATATCCCCCCACCCAAAAACGCAGTTAATATAACGGGAACAGGAAGAATAATGGTCGCATTGCCCAAAACACTTATTACAAAAATTCCCAAATATCCGTAACTTTCAAAATCGACAAGTTTGTCCCTAAATATAAAAATTACGACACTTAGAATAACGGCAAAAATTAAACCGATTATCTTTTTAATTTTATCTTTCATTTAATTACTTTTAATATACTTTCAGACAGGGGTATTTGTCCATCATATAAAAGAGTTTTAAGACCTGCTTCTTTAGCTCCTTCAACATTTTCCTCTTTATCGTCAACGAATAGAATCTCTTCGGGTTTTTCTGCCAACTTTTCAATTAAAATTTTATAAAACTCGAAAGAGGGTTTCATAAAATGAATGTCTTGCGAAATTACGTGACAAAAAAACTTATCATAGACGTTTTCTTTTTTTAGCCAATCTTTGATCATCGATATGTGGTTGGATGCTGTTGCAAACTTCAATTTTGGCAACTTTTCGAAAATATCCGGTTCCCTTACCCTATATATCTTATTTATAGTATTTCGGGATATTTCTTCAAGTTTTTTTCTTTGAATCCCCGTTTCTTTTTCTGCCCAATCCCAAAACAATTCATCTCCGACTTTGTAATCGAAAGTCATTAAAAGCAACTTTTCCACAGAAGACAATGGTATATTTTTAACATCTATAAATACTCTTGCTAAATCGAAAGCAACTGCTTTAATCATATTTAAATTTTTGAATGCAGATATTTTATTCTTAAACTTTCCGGAAATTTTTCAATAGCATACCTCAACGTGGTTCTTGGCATTTTTTTATAATGAGCTCTTAAAAATTTTTCTTCAACATCCATATCTCTTTTTCCGATTTCCCTTAACATCCATCCTACCGCTTTATGGATTAAATCATGTTTATCCCTTAAAAGGATCTTGGATATTTTTAAGCTGTCTTCAAAATCATTTTCCCTTATAAAATAAAAAGAAGACATAATGGAAATTCTTTTTAACCATAAATTGTCGGATCGGGCTAAATCATAAAGAGTTTTTCTTGATTTTTTCGAAATAAAAAGATATCCGCCAATAATATGCGGGCAACTTACATCAACCAAATCCCAGTTGTTTATTCCCAAAAGATTTTTACAATAAAAATCATAAACCTCTTCTTTTGTCTTAAAATCTCCCTTCTTAAATCTCTCAACCATAATCATAATCGCAGTCATTCTTTCTTCATGAATTTTGGAAAGTAACAAAGTTTTTAAATCTTTATAGTTGAGATCTTTATATTTTTTTGAAACAAACTTCGTCTCATCCGTTTTAAGACCAAGAAAACTGTCCCCTTCAGCATACTCGCCTTTTCCGGTCTTAAAAAATCTGGTCAAAATTTTTGCTTTAGTAGGTCTTTCAAACTTCCGAAGATCTTTCTTTAAATTTTGAAGTGTATTCATCAAAACTATTCTACCTTAAGAAGTTCTATTTCAAAAATTAAAGTAGCTCCCGGAGGAATCACTTCTCCTGCCCCTGAAGATCCGTATCCCAATGAAGCCGGAATCATAAGTTTTCTTTTTCCTCCAACTTTCATACCAACAACTCCCTGATCCCATCCAGCAATTACTTCAGATGCACCGAGATTAAAAGAAAAAGGAATACCTCTATCATATGAACTGTCGAATTTCTTTCCGTTTTCCAAAGTCCCCGAATAATTGACCGTAACCATCTTTCCGCTTACGGCTTCTGTCCCGGTTCCAATATTTATATCTTCAATCTTTAATTCATCCATATTAGAAATAATGACAATGTTTGAAACACTTGTCAAATAGACTGCTACATAAGTTCGTTTCTACTAGACAATCACTCAAATTGGGGAAACCTAACTGCATTTATATTTTTTTCAATGTTGAAGTATTTAACATTAAAACCAACTAGGTTACCCCCCCCTCATTAATGGGTATATACTCTTGATACTACCGTTTTGGTCTGGGGCAACCGCACAAATATCTGAGCCAAGACTGGCCCATTTGCTGGCGAAACCTAATTTCGTCCCAGTTGAGCAAGATTTAAAAACAGTCTCCATATGAGGAATGTAGAGTGGAGCAAGATCTTTCATTAATAGCCGAATATCTTCCGTTCGAACCTTATCATTTTCCCCTCTCCCTAAATGTATACCCTCGGGTGAACCGTGAGCAGCAATGTGGAGAAACTGAAACTTACCTGCTTGAGCAAAATGTTCTCCTAAAAATAGCTGGCGAGTTATGAATTCTTCTTTATTTTTCACTTCAATAGCTCGAAATTTATACCCTAATTTCTTTAGATCAAGATAAAGATGTCTATTAATCCCAAAATGACCGTTTAAGTCAGGATCCGAACCACCAGCATGAGCAAAAGCATTATTCCAATCATCCCAAGCACTAACAATCACTCCATATGGACTGTCATCATAATTATCCCAATCATTTAATTGTTCAAGTAACATCTCATGGGGGTATCGAGCAATATGGGTTATGCCAAAAAGTTTATTCAAACGTTCACATCCTTTAGGAACAACTGCTTCAATCTGTCTACAGGTTTCTAACATACTATAAACCTCGATACTGTTAAGACTTTTAGGAAAACGATGATATTGATAACCCTCAAGCGATGAGACCCAATCTTCTCTAATTTCGTCATCGTCAATGTACTTTTCAAGCTCTTCCTTAACTAAGATACGAATCAGATTTGGCCGATATTCCTGGAGTTTATCAAACAAACCTCTAACTTTAGATTCTTTCACACCATCATAAAACAATAATTCTTTGACTAGTTTATCGGTATTTTTACTCTTTTCTGGGGGGTAAAATGACCACTCATAAAACAAAAATGTTGCTAAGGGTCTGCTGAACATTTGTTGTTCTTTAAACTCTTTTATCATAATTTCCTTATTCTTATCAAACAACTCTAAATACTTTATTGTAACCAAATCACTTTTTCCCTCAGCACACTTAGGGTACTAGTCAATACTCGAAGAGCTCTGGCTGTTTCACTATTCATGTTTTTTTCATTCAGGCCATTTGGTGTAATTCTTTTAGCAATATCCTCAAAATGATCATCTACAAAATTCGCAACTTCCTGACGATAAAATGGATCCAGTTCATGCGGATAATCCGGATCTAAAATCATTTCCATCATTCGAAGAGAACAACTTCCATCATTATCACTTTTCAAATCTTTTTCAATAACGTTTAAGTGTTTTAACAAATAATCCCTGGCTTGAAGCGTATTTCTACCATAAACATAATCGCCACGGTAAATACGATCAAACTGTGCTTCAATTCCTAATATTTCAGGTGTTATTTTCTTTTTTTCAGTATGAATTGACTCAATTTTTGATTCTGACATAACTTTTAACCATACTGCGGATAATGGCAATGTTTATATTTTTTTCCGCTTCCACAAGGACAAGGGTCATTTCTTCCCAACTTACTTTTTTTAGGAAAGGCGGGTTCTCCGGCTAACGCAGTGGTATCCGCATTTCCCGAAAGCCCGGTTGCATCGCTTTTGTCTATGTTTTCTCTTGCTTGAGACAAAGGAATTTCAGGTTTAGGAATATTTACTCCGATTCTAAATAATCTTCTTGATAACTCCTGATTAATTCTATCTACTAAGTTTTCAAAAAGAGAATATGCCTCGTTTTTAAATTCAACCAAAGGATCCCTTTGTCCGTAAGCCCTAAGTTCAACACCTTCCCTTAAATCGTCAATATGGTCAATATGGTCCATCCAAAGACGGTCAATTGAACCCAAATAGGCATACTTTTCGATCTGTCTCATAATTTCTTCCCCAACCTGTCCTTCTCTTGTTCTATGAACATCATCCAATACCTTATAAAGAAAATTTTTTGTTTCTTCCTTTTCTTTTATGTTTGTCAATTGTGTTTTTATGTTTCTGATAGATCCTTCGTCAAAAGGAACAACCTCTAAAAGATTGGCAATTGTTGTTTCGGTATCAAGTACCTCCTGATTTTCCACAAATCTTGCAAGTCTTTCTTTAATTCTTGCAAGCACCTCTTCCTTCAGGTCCTTAAGTTCCAAAACCTTTCTTCTTAATTTATAGATAATGTCCCTTTGTTGATTAGCAACATCATCAAATTCCACAAGCCTTTTTCTTATATCAAAATGAAATCCTTCTACCTTAACTTGAGCTTGTTCAATTGCTTTTGAAATAAGAATGTTTTGAATAGGTTGATCTTCGGGAAGCTTCAGTCTATCCATAAGCGTTCCTATTTGTTCTCCTCCGAAAATTCTCATCAAATCATCCTCCAGAGAAAGATAAAATCTTGAGGAACCTGGATCCCCCTGTCTTCCTGATCTTCCTCTTAACTGATTATCTATTCTTCGGGATTCGTGTCTTTCGGTTCCTATAACATGAAGTCCCCCTGCCTTAACTACTTTTTCGTGTTTTTCCTGCCATCTTTTGAAATCTTTTTTATCCGTTGGTCTTGCTCCTCCCAAAACAATATCGACACCTCGACCTGCCATATTGGTTGCAACAGTTACTGCCCCAACTTCACCCGCTTCGGAGATAATTGAAGCTTCCCTTTCGTGGTTTTTAGCATTTAAAACGTTATGAGGAATTTTTCTTCTTTTTAAGTATTCCGAAATTATTTCGTTTTTCTCAATTGAGGTAGTTCCAACCAAAACCGGCTGGCCTTTTTTATGCATTTCCTCGATTTCGGAAACTATGGCCCCATATTTACCTCTTAGTGTTTTATAAATCGAATCCGAATTATCCTTCCTTACCATGGGTCTATGGGTGGGAACAACCACAACATCCAAGTTGTAAATTTTTTTGAATTCTTCCGCCTCGGTTGCCGCAGTTCCGGTCATCCCCGAAAGATGTTTGTACATCCTGAAGTAGTTCTGAAACGAAATTGTTGCTAAGGTTTTTGATTCTTGCTGAATAGCAACATTTTCTTTTGCTTCAACCGCCTGATGAAGACCGTCTGACCAACGTCGTCCAACCATTAATCTTCCAGTAAACTCATCAACTATAGTTACCTGATTATCTTTGACAACATAGTCTTTATCTCTTAAATAAAGACTTCTAGCACGAAGGGCATTTTCTATATGGTGAATGGATTCAAAATCTTTTTCATATAAATTCGATACTCCAAGAATTTTTTCAACTTTTGCGATTCCGTGTTCCGTTAATGATGCACTTTTTGCTTTTTCATCAATCTTGAAATCAGTATCGGAGTTAAGCTTATCCACAAGCTGGGCAAATTTGTAATATTTATCTGTAGGTTCGGTATCGGGAGCAGAAATAATAAGAGGAGTACGAGCTTCATCTATTAAAATGGAATCAACCTCATCAACAATTGCAAAGTAGTGTCCTCTTTGGACCATTTCATCCAAACCCTGAACCATGTTGTCCCTTAAATAATCAAAACCGTATTCATTGTTGGTTCCGTAAGTAATATCTGCCTGATATGAAATCTTTCTTTCGCATGGCTTAAGATGGGAAAGTCTTTCATCTCCGTGACTGTTATCTGTAAATTTAGGATCAAAAATGAAAGATTTGTTTTCTTGGATAATTACACCAACACTCATACCAAGAAAATCAAAAACAGGTCCATTCCATCCTGCACCAAGCCTTGCAAGATAATCGTTAACCGTAACCAAATGAGAACCCATTCCCTTTAAAGCCCTTAAGTAAAGAGGGGCAACGGCGGAAAGAGTTTTTCCTTCACCAGTTCGCTGTTCAGCAACTTTTCCTTCAAAAAGGGATGTTGCAGCCATCATCTGAACATCAAAAGGACGCATTCCCAAAACTCTTAAAGAAGCTTCTCTTACCAAAGCAAAAGCTTCAGGCAGGATTGAATCTTGTGATTCCCCTTTTTCTATTCTTTTTTTAAATTCCAAAGTTTTTTCTTTAAATTCTTTGTCTTTAAGTTTTTTTATTTTAGGCTCCTGAGAATTTATCTTTTCGACAATTTTGGAAAGCCTGTCTATTTCCCTTTTGTTAAGATCCAAAAGGTTTGAAAAAAATTTAAACATGATTACCTACATATTGTAGCAGAGAAGCATCAAATTAGCCTGAGGATAAAACCATTCAATTTTAGAAAAAATATTTTCCAGTTTGTTTCCAAATTTAACCGATTCTTTCCTCTTATCTCTGTAATAAAGTCTGTTAAATATAACTAATTTATTTTTAGTTAGGAGTTTTAAAAAACTTTCTTTTTCAAATTTTTTTGGAAATTCATCTCCGATATACAAATCGACAATTACCAAATCATATTTTTCCTTATTTTTTTTAATAAATTCGTAAGCATCCTGAATGATTATCTCTACATTTTTTAATCCCAAGTACTTCTTACCTAGTTCAATCATTATGGGATCTATTTCGACTCCTGTAATCTTTGATTCTGGCCAGTATTTTTTTACTAGTTTTGCCACAGTTCCTCCTCCCAAACCCAAAATAAGAACTTTGTTTATTTTTTCTTTTCTAATTTTTCTTAACGTTTCTTTCCAAATTGATTCAACCACTCCCCCCGATTGAGTTAGGCTATTAACTTGTATATATGTTCCGTATCCTAAACTTCTTACAACTTTGACATAGTTATTAATTTCTGATTTTCTTTCTTCCAAAATTCTTGTTCCTAACATAAGTCAGCTAAAGTATAATTCAGGAATGGAAAAAAAACATGACGATGGAATAAAAAATATTTCAAGAAAGGCAATAGAGAGAACGAGAAATAGAATTATTAGTGAAGCTGGTACAAAAATAATTGTTCAACGTGCAGTCAAAAAAGATATTGAAAATTTTGAAGAAACACTAGATATAAATGATCCCGAAACCATAATTCAAAAACCAAATTAAAGGTAGTTTATTTCGGTTTAAATTTGGTTTAGAATGTCTCAATGACAAATATTCCTCTTCCGGAACTTTTAAGGCCTAAAACTTTAAAAAATTTTGTGGGTCAGGAAAATCTTGTGGGGAAAGAAGGAATTATTAATAAACTTCTTGTTAATCAAAAAGAAAGCAATTTTTTCCCATCATTAATTTTCTGGGGACCTCCGGGATCAGGAAAAACAACCCTTGCAAGAATAATTGCCAATACTCTTAAGAGAGAATATTTTGAATTTTCTGCGGTTAACACTAAAATTACAGATATTCAAAAAGTAATGGTTGCTGCCAAAAATTCCCCTATTGTGTTTTTGGATGAGATACACCGTTTCAATAAAGCCCAACAGGATAAGCTTCTTCCCTATGTTGAAAAAGGGAACATTATCCTTATAGGAGCAACTACTGAAAACCCCTCCTTTGAAGTAATAGGACCGCTTCTTTCAAGGTGCAGGGTTTTAATTTTAAATCAACTTTCCCAGAAAAATTTAACAAAAATTTTGACCAAGGCCTTAAGACACACCAAAAAGAAATTAAATAAAGATTCTTTGGAATTTCTTCTGGAAGCTTCAAACGGAGATGCAAGGGTGATGCTTAACGTACTTGAAATTGCATCTAATCTTGTTAAAACACCAACCATAAAAATTCCGGATTTGGAAACTGCACTACAAAGAAGGCAATATACATTCGATAAAAGAGGAGAAGATTTCTACAATGTAATTTCTGCATTTATCAAAAGCATGAGGGCATCGGATGTAGATAGTGCTCTTTACTACCTTGCCCGTATGGTTGCTGCAGGGCAGGATCCTTTATATATTGCCCGAAGAATGGTTGTCTTTGCTTCGGAAGATGTGGCTTCTCCCACAGCTCTCGTTGTTGCTAATGCGGTTTTTCAAGCCTGTAACACCATAGGCTACCCCGAATGTCAGGAAAATTTGGCAGCAGGAGTTGTCTACCTTGCTACGGCCAAAAAAGATAGAGGCGTATATGAGGCCTATATGAAAGCTTTAAAAGATGTAAATACTTTTGGCAATCTTCCTGTTCCTTTAAAAATTAGAAATCCCGTAACAAAACTCATGGAAGAGGTAGGCTACGGAAAAGGATATGAGAAATATGATAATGAAAGTTACCTTCCTGAAAAACTAAAAGATAAAATCTACTATACCAAAAAAAATTGACTTTAAAATTGTTGACCTTAATATTTGCATGAAGTTTATTTATATCCGATTGCCTGTTTATTAAACATGCTGGAATATTTTCCGTTTTTGTCCATCAATTCCCGATGAGATCCTTCTTCCGCAATTTCACCGTCATCAATAACTATAATTCTGTCCGCATTCCTAACGGTTGAAAATCTGTGGGAAATAAGTAACAGACTTTTATTTTTATATTCCTGAGCTAAATTTTTAAAAATCTGATATTCCGCCTCAGCATCTATGGCGCTCGTCGGTTCGTCTAAAATCAATATTGGAGGGCTTTCATAAAAAGCACGGGCAATTGCGATTTTCTGCCATTGGCCTATAGAAAGTTCAATTCCTCCTTCAAACTGCTTACCCAATAATTGATCGTATTTTTTCGGAAGTTCTTCGATAAATTTGTCGGCACCGCTTTTTTTAGCTGCAGCCAACATTTTAATATCGCTGTAATTATCTAAATTTCCGAGAGTAATATTTTCTTTAACAGTAAAATCATATTTAATAAATTCTTGGAATAATGTACCTAAATATTTATACCAATCTTCTATGTCCAATTGTTTTATGTTAATTCCATTAATCAATATTTCACCGGAGGCTACATCGTAAAATCTGCATAAAAGCTTTACAATCGTTGTTTTTCCAGCTCCATTTTTCCCTACCAAAGCTACGTTCTCACCAGATCCTATTTTAAAACTCAAATTTTTAATCACTTTCTTTTTGGATTTGGGGTAAGAAAAGCTGACATTTTTAAATTCTATTTCCGGTGGAGAAATCTCTTTTGATACTTTTACTGGATGTGTCGGTTTTTCAACCATTTTTGGAAGATTCATAACTTCAAAAAAATGGTTAACATATAAATTATTTTCATACATCCAACCAAGATTTCCTACCATACCGGCTACAGAATTAACAACACGGTCAAGCATATCTACAAAAAAGGAAAAATCTCCTACAGACATCTGACCATTAAGAACCATGGGCAGTTTGGCAAAAGCAAAACCAAAAATCACAAACATCTCAAAAAACTGAGGAAGGGAAGCTACTTTAATAAAATCTCTAACGGGTTTTTTGTTTTTCTCATACAATTCCGACTGAATATTAAGACTTTGTTTAATTAAGGAGTTGGATGATTGAAAAATCTTTGATTCAATAATCGAATTCTTTTGTGTTAATAACCACTGTAAATACCAAAGTTTTCTAGCTTCCGGGGTACTGCTGCCCCAAATAGACCACTGCAATCTTCCCATCTTTGCTCTCAGATAAAGTCGGGGTAAACCAAAAACTGAAATAATAAATGGCAGATACCAGTTATAGCCAGACAACAATAGGAAAGAGGAAGCGTAAGCAATTAAATTGGTAAAAAGATATGAAAATCCTCTTAAAAAATCTTGAGGCCGCCATGTCAGGGTATCCTTGGCTTTATTAATTAGATCTTGTGTTTCAGAATCTTCCAAATGCTGAATATCTATATGTGACAATTTTTTGCAAAATAAATTATTCAGTTTGTTCTGCAGTTTATATCTCAGTAAATAATCAAAATAGGTTTCTTTTAACCCCCATGAAACAAAATCCCAAATCCAGTTTGATATATACCGAGACCCCAAAATAACAATTAATATAATAGGTATTGAAGGTTTAATCCCTAAACTGGCAATCGTATTATCAATAAATAGTTTGTAAATAAAACTGGCAATAATCGGAAAGATAGCGGATAAACCGGCTGTACCATAATATCCTGAAGTTAATACCTTATCGGTATTCCACGATAAAGAAATCATCCTTTTAAGATTAAAGATAATCTCTTTAAATGAAGATGTTGCTTTCTTAAATCCTTTCACAAATTAATTATATTCTTATTTTTTTGTGATTTTCTCCTTACCCATCCATTTCTGAAGAACTTTGGGAATTGTTATTGAACCGTCTTCATTTTGATAATTTTCAATTATTGCAATTATTGTTCTTCCAATTGCAAAAACAGTTGCATCATTCATATGAACAAACTCATTTTCAGCATTTGATCTTTTAACTTTTGTATTTAATCTTCTGGCCTGATAATCAGTCATTAAATCAGATGTGTGTGTTTCTCTGTATTTTCCTTCCCCGGGCATCCACGATTCAATATCCGTTTGCCTGTAATCGGGATTTCCCATATCTCCAGTACAAATCGAAACAACCTGATACGGAATTTCAAGTTTTTGCATCAAATATTCTTGAATTGCGATTATAAAATCCTGTTCTTTAATTGAATTTTCTTTTGTGGTAAAGCTTTCTATTTCCAATTTATCAAACTGATGAACTCTTAATATTCCCCTGGTATCTTTTCCGTAGGAACCGGCCTCTCTTCTAAATGAAGTGGAATAGCCTACATATCTTATTGGCAGATCATTTTCGTTTAAGGTTTCATCCATGTGCATAGGTCCAAGAGTGTGTTCAGCACTTCCTATAAGAAATATGTCGTCTGTGGGAATATAGTACCGTTCCTCCTTGGGATTAAGCCTGGCCATTTTTTCAAAAACATCCGGTTTGATAAAAACGGGGGGGACGACCGGAATAAAAGTTTTGGATGAATAATCTTTATCAATACTACCTGCAATTTCTTTTAAGATTTTTTCATCCGTAAGCACACTTAAACCAAACTGGATCAAAGCAAACTGCATCAAGGCAAGATCCCCTTTAAGATACCCAAATCTTGAACCGGAAACCTTTGATGCTTTTTCGGTATCGATTATTCCCAAATTCACACCCAAACTAAGATGGTCTTTTGGCTCAAAGGAAAATTTGCGTGGCGTTCCCCATTTCCGAACAATTTTATTTTCCGTTTCATCTTTTCCAAAAAAAGTGTCTTCGGAAACCACATTGGGTATTTGCCAAAGAACTTCTTTATATTTCTTGTCAATCTCCCTATATTCATCTTCCAATCTCTGCAGCCTGACTTTAATGTCCTTACCTTTTTCAATATCTTTATTTTTTGAGGCAATATTTCTTTCCGCTCTTAGCTCTTCAGTTTCTTTAAGAAGTGCTCTTCTTTTTAAGTCTAGTTTCAAAACTTCATCAACCAATAAAGAATCCATTTGTTTTGAAGAAGTGGTTTTTTTAACCTTTTCGGTATTTTCTCTAATGTAATTTATATCAAGCATGATTCCATATACATTATATCTGATATTTTCTTAAATCTTTAAAGGGATTGTTTTCGAAAGTGATATTACTGATTTTTTCCAGAACATCCTCTATGTTCATTCTATAAACCATAGCATAGACGTCGGCTGCAGGAACAATAATTTTTTTGTTCCAGTCAAATCCCAATTCTTCTACTATTTTTTTAACTCCACTCTCACTTCCTGCCTCAATTTCCGAAAAAGGATCAAGTCCTGGCCATGAATCGATAGTTATTTGCGCACCTTTGTAGGACCACTCTTCTCTTGAATTTTCTTGTTTCCTATTAAACTTAATACCGCAATTTTCAATAATCTTTTTAGTTTTTTCAAAATCACTTACCTCCACATCTATTTCTTTTTGATCACTCATTATACCCGTTGCCTCAGCCATAAATTTGACACTTAATCTTACCGTATTACCCTCGTCCCTGACTCTAATATACTTTCCGCTATTTAAAACAGGATTTATTCTCCTATCTGCAACAATCCTAACCATTTTTCGCTCCGGAATAGTTAGCCTAGCTCCAATCCTAATAAGCTTTTTTCTATATTCTTCCTTATCTACTGGATAAAACTTAGCTTCAAATTCTGTGTAATCCGTATTTTTCATAATCCTAATTCACCGGAAATTTCCTGCATTGCAGAAAGGATAATTTTAATAAAATCTTCAAGCTTAATACCCAACTTCTCTTGGCACATTTCTATCTGCTCTCTTTTAACTCCCGCCGCAAAAGCTTTTTGATTCCACTTACTTAGAACATTTTCAACCGTAACCGACGATAATTTCTTCTCCGGTCTTACCAAAGTTACCGCAACAATAAATCCCGTAAGTTCATCTGAGCAATAAAGCGACCATTCAAGATTATTTTTAGGGGGACTTCCTCCGGTATGAGAGTAATTATGGGAGATAATTGCATCAATAATTTCTTTGTCGTTAACTCTCTTTTCCCTTAACCATTCAATTGTCAAAACCGTGTGTTTTTCAGGAGCATCTTTTGTCTTTTCATAATCAGCATCATGTAAAATTCCCACAACTTCCCATTTTTCTTCATCTTCTCTAAAGTGTTTTGCCAAAGCTTTCATTGCGGCACTGACCGCATAGCAATGCTTTCTTAAATTAACGGACTGCATGTTGGCATGAAGAAGTTCTAACGCCTCTACCTTGGTTATCATTTTGCTACTTCCAAAATCCTTTCAATAACTTTTTCTTTTCCGAATTTTGAAAGAAGCATTCCCGCACGAGGACCATGTGTTTTTCCAATAAATATGGTATATATTGCAGCAAAAGCATCTTTGGTAGGAATATCTAATTGCTTTGACAATTCATATAAAGAAATCTGCAGGGATTCGGCAGTTTCTTCTTCATTGAATAGTTTAATAACTCCCTTCAGATATTTCTTTTGATCTTCCGTTAGTTTTTTGGCTTCTTCAGGAACTTTCTCGGTCATTTCAAATCGGAATTCATCGGGTGCATATTTTTCAAGCCAAATTTTTGCATATTTTACCCTTTCTTCAATAATTCCCATTTCGGAATCATCAATTTTTCCTTTCTTAATCTCGTTTAATTTACCTACCATTTCATCCAAAGAAAATCCTTGAGACAGGTAATTTGCAATATCTCTAAATCTTGGAGCAAAAAACCCTTTTTCTTTTTCCGGAACTTTATTTATCTGAGACAGCTCATATGTCCTTGCAAGTTTTTCGTCTCCCCCTTTGTCATATGCCTCCCAACACCTGTCATACTCATCAAAAAGATCAGGAATTGCCATTGTTCCAAAGGGATTAAATTCGATAGCTTCTCTAAAATTGGTTTTGACGAATAAAAATCTGCTAAGTTCCGGAGGAACAATCTGAACCCATTCATTTGCCTTTAAACCAATTCCTTTTGAACTCGACATCTTCCTTCCCCCTATCAAAAAATGTTCATAGGGAAGTCGGTAAGGTTTAGAGTGTTTAAAAACCTTCTCCGAAATCTCAAAAGCAATATCATAGGCACCACCCTTAGATGCAAGATCTTTTCCGGCACCCTCAATGGTAACACCCAAAACTTTCCAATGAGCAGGCCAGTCGACCTTCCAAGGTAATTTTCCTGTTCCACCAAAAGGACTAATTTTCCCTTCATGACCGCACCCTTGAGCCCAAGTTACCATATTGGGTTCACACTTATAAGAAACTTCTTTTCCGTCCCATGCAAAAACCCGGGTAGTGCTTAACTTTCCGCATTTTTCGCAAACAACCTGAAAAGGAAGCCAGCCCATTTCTTTTTTCTGGCTGCCGCTTACTTTTTTGTATATGTCTTGAATAACCTCGGAATTATCAAGTGCAATTTTAATTACTTCATCAAATTTTCCCTGATGATACATATCCCACGAGGATAGGAATTTAGGCTTAATACCCAAAACTTCAAAAGCTTTCATAAAATTATGATTAAAACACTCTGCAAAACTTGAAAAACCTTCAATGGGAGATGGCGCAATCCTAAGAGGTACTCCCATATATTTGGAGAAGTTTTTTTTTAACTCCGAAGATAAGCTATCTATAGCATCAAAATCGTTGAAAACAAAAGTATAAGTAGTTTCCCTTCCTTCGGTTTTAAGAACTTTAAAAATTAAATCATGAATAAGTGGTCCGCGGATTGAACCAACGTGGGCATAACCCGACAAAGTCTTCATATCATCAACCCAGTAAGGCCTGTATTTTCCCGATGCAATAATTTCTTGTGCTATTTTATCTGCCCAATGCATACCCTGAAGCTAATTGTAGCCTTAAGAAGAAGTTTATTCAATCGCAAGAATTTCGTAGGTTATATTTCCCGCAGGAGCTTCCACTTCGGCTTTGTCTCCCGCTTTTTTACCAAACAATGCTTTTCCTAAAGGAGAATCCGGTGAAATCTTTTTGTTTACGGGATCCGCTTCCCACTCTCCCACCATTTCAAAAACAAGCTTTTGACCGTTAAATTTAACCGTTATTTTTGTCCCTACTCCTATATCCCCGTTTTTTCCGTTGGTTGTCACAATCGAAGCGTTTTTTAATACTTCTTCAATTTCCGAAATTCTTCCATCCATAAAATCAAGCTCTTCGCGGGCCGACTGATAATCGCTGTTTTCAGACAAGTCACCTTCTCCTCTTGCAAAGGCAAGCCTTTCAACAAGCTTCGGTCTTTTTGTTTTCACCAGAATATCAAGCTCTTGCTTTAGAGCTTCAATGCCTATTTTTGTCATTTGTATTACTTTTGCCATATTTGTAAGGAAAAAAATACTCCCCTTCTTTTTTAGTCGGAGAGATTAAACTACTTTGAGAATTGTATTCTTTGAATATCTCCCTGTCAAGGAAGTCAAACTATATCAATTCAGCTTCTTTTACTCCTACTCTAAGATCCTTTCCATCATATTCAAAAATAAAGCTGATGGGTATTTCTTTATTGTTTGTTATATACAAATTTTGCAGAGAACTTCTCTTTGTTTCATTCGGCCTGAAAGATATGGAAACTCCATATTCTTTTGGAACTTCGGGAATCCCGGCAAAATCATGATTGATTGGAGAAACAGCCTCAAGACCGGCATCTTTGGCAACCCAATAGATAAGAGAGGCTAGGTGGCATACTCCATCACCATAAAGATATCCATCGCTTTTAAATCCGTCCTGATAGTTAAAATGAGCATTTGTGGTTTTATCCACGCTTCCATCGTATTCAGGTAAAACCGTGTCATGAAAGGCAAATATCTCATCCGGTTTAAGAATCATCTCGTACCTAAATGGTTTTTGAACAGCTTCCCAAGAAATATTTCCCGCTTCGGTAACCGAACCTTCCATATACCTTAAGGTAAGAAGAATGTTGTCTTTAAATACATTATTGACATATGTATCTCCGTATCTATTTTCCAGGCTCATTTCGTGGCTGGCCATATATAAATCTCCCCCCGAAATAAAGCTGGGGAGGATCGAAATCAGGCTCAAAGCCAGTACGGTTGACGCAAACATATTCAAAAAAATAGTTCCTCCTTTCGGAAGAACAATTGGGCAATACTATCAAAACTGAAGCTAAAAGTCAAATCTATAGGATATAGAAAGCTTCTTATTTACATTCCCTTAAATTACGCATAATCTTAATATATAAATGAAAAAATCCTACCGAAATAAAAATTCTTTTATTACCTTTCTTTCCGTTTTTCTGATTCTTTCGTTTGCCGCGGTTTTTATTCCCCAAAGTCTTAAAAAAAACCCATGCGCCAATTCCATAACCTGTACCGAGGATTTGTCAGGAAAATACGAAGAAATATTTGAAGGCAGATATCTTGGAAAATTAGTATCTGTTCCGGAAGAAATATTAAATAACCAGAAACATGTTCTTGCAGAATATACGGGTGAAGAAAACAAGCACATTTATGTTGATTTAAGTACACAAACCCTGTACGCATATGAAGATAATCGGCTTATCTATACCTTTCCTGTTTCAAGCGGCAAGTGGTATCCAACTCCAACCGGAGATTTTAAAATCTGGATAAAACTCAAGTACACAAAAATGTCAGGAGGAAATCCAAATACAAACACGTATTACTACCTTCCCAATGTTCCCTACGTAATGTACTTCTATAACGATCAGATTGCTCAAAGCAGGGGTTTTGGCCTTCATGGAACATACTGGCATGAAAACTTCGGCCATCCCATGAGCCACGGATGTGTAAATATGAGAACTGCGGATGCCGAAACTCTTTACTATTGGACAAATCCCAAAGTACTTGCAAACACAACCTATGCAAGTAAAGAAGACGAGGGAACCACCATTACAATTTACGGAAAAGCTCCAAAAGAATGATTGGCTGTGTCGCCAGAGGGATTCGAACCCTCAATTTTCAGGATGAGAACCTGATATCCTAAACCGTTAGATGATGGCGACTTGAGGCTTTATTTTAGCATTTTGGGCTTCGCTTTTAAAGCCGTGGAAAGAACCTGATCCACACTCTCCGCAAATACAAATTTAATATCTTTCTTTACATTTGCTGGGATATCTTCCATATCTTTTTTATTGTCTTTGGGTAAAATGATTGTTTTTAGCCCCGCACGATGTCCCGCAATTACTTTTTCCTTTACTCCTCCTATTTCCAAAACTCTCCCCCTAAGCGTTACCTCTCCTGTCATTCCCACATCTCTTTTAACAGGAATTTTTGTTAATGCAGAAACCAGTGCTGTGGTAATTGCAACTCCTGCGGAAGGCCCGTCTTTGGGAACTGCTCCTTCGGGAACATGGATGTGAACATCCAACTTTCCTGCAAAATCCGGCTTTAATCCAAGTTCTTTGTAATGCGATCTTGTCCATGTAAATGCTGCTTTTGCCGATTCTTTCATTACATCTCCCAATTGTCCGGTTAAAGTCAACATTCCTTTTCCGGGCATCAATGAAACTTCTATAAACAGAATCTCTCCTCCTGCAGAAGTTACTGCAAGACCTGTAGACATTCCTACTTCATCGCCTTTTTCGGCAATTATTGAAGAAAACTTTTCCGGTCCCAAATATTTCCTCACATCTTCAACGTCTACTTTTACGGGATGTTTTTTACCCTCAGCGGTAAGTCTTGCAACTTTTCTGCAAACGGATGCTAAGTTTCTTTCAAGATCTCTTACTCCGGATTCTCTGGTATATCTGTCTATCGCTTTCCTTAAAGCTTTCTCGGATATTTTTGTTTTGGAAATAGCATGAAGCTTGGTTTGTTTTGGCCAGATAAACTTTTGGGCAATATTAAATTTCTCCTCACTGGTATAACCCGGAAAGGTGATTATCTCAAGCCTGTCTCTTAAAGCCGAAGGGATTGTATCCAAAACATTTCCGGTACAGATAAACATCACCTTGGATAAATCGAAGGGAACTTCCAAGTAGTGATCCGAAAATTCTTTGTTCTGTTCAGGATCCAATGCTTCCAAAAGTGCGGATGACGGATCTCCTCTGAAATCATTTCCCACTTTATCTATTTCATCAAGCATAAAAACGGGGTTTTTTGTTCCTGCGTTTTTAATTCCTTGTATTATTCTTCCGGGAAGAGCACCAACATAAGTTCTTCTGTGGCCTCTTATTTCCGCCTCATCCCTGATTCCCCCTAAAGAAATCCTGACAAACTTTCTGTTTAGGGCTTCCGCAATTGATTTTCCGATTGATGTTTTTCCTACCCCGGGAGGCCCTATAAAACAAAGGATTGTGGGCTGGCTTTCCCCTTTATCTTTGAGCTTATTTTTTAATTTCATTACCGAAAGAAATTCCAATATTCTTTCTTTTGCCTTTTGCATTCCGTAATGCCTATCTTCCAAAATTTTTGCCGCTTCCTTAATTGAAACATTGTTGGAAGAAGCCTTATCCCACGGCATATCGCAAAGCCAATCCAAGTAATTTCTTAAATAGCCTGTTTCTGGATTATGGGGAGACATTTGCGAAAGTCTTTTAAGCTCTTTTTGGGCTTTATTCTTTATTTCTCCTAACATGCCGGATTTTTTGATTTTGGCTTTATATTCTCCAATCTCATCTTCGGAAAGCTCCTCGTCGTTTGCTTCGCCAAGCTCCTTTTCGATAGTTCTTTTTTTCTCCCTTAAAATGTTTTTTCTCATTGATTCCTCAAACCTTTTCTGGGTTTTTACGGATATTGTTTTTTCCAAATCCAAGGAATTAATTTCATTAGCAAGAAGTTCAAGTACTTTTTTCATCCTCGATTTAAGAGAAAAAATTTCCAAGATCTTTTGCTTTTCCTCGGTTCTGATATCCAAAACCGCGGCAATCTGATCAACAACCTCAACCGGAGAAATCTCACCGGATATGAGCTTCATCACAGTTACAACTTCAACCTGCTTGCCTAAATTAATCGCCTTCTTAAAAAGATCTGAAAGCTGGGAGGACAGGGCGATAACTTCGCTTGAGTTATCCCTATCTTCGGGTATCTCCACGATTTTCCCAATCAAATAAGGTTCGTGGGAAATAATATCTTCCAAACGGATTCTTGCCTGACCCCTGATGAGAGAGTGAATTTCGTTATCTGTTGCCATCATTTGTGTAATTGTTGCAACAGTTCCTATCGGGTAAAGATCTTCTTTGGAAGGATCCTGAGTTTTTGCGTCCTTCTGGGTAAAAATTGCAACAACCCTGTCCTGCTGAAAAGCGGAATTAATGGCCATAACGGATTTTTTTCTGGTGAAAGAAAGAAGGGTGTCGGAATGCGGAAAAACAACCGATCCTCTGATTGGAACAATCGGAACCTGTCTTGTTAATTTATCATCTGCCTTCATAATATAAAATTAAATAAAGTATTAGCAGTCTATAACTTACTCTGCTAAAAAGCAAGTATTATTTTTTAAAAAACTTCCTAAAATGAATTTTTCGAACCACTTGTGAAGTTAATATTCCAAGAAGACTTCCCGCAATAATATCAACCGGATAGTGAACATTGGCAAGAACCCTTGAAATACCAACCAAAACTGCGGAAAGAACATAGATTATTCCCATTTTCTTGTCGTGATTCCAGATGGTTACTGCAATTGCAAATGCAGCTGCTGTGTGCCCCGAAGGAAATCCTCCATTTGTCAAAGGAATTACTACAAAAACCTCTTTGCCGTTAAGTTCAAAAGGCCTATGGGTGGGAAAAACAGATTTTATTGTCCAGGCAATAACCCAAGCTAAGGTACCGGCAAATAAAGCATGAAGGGCTTGAGCTTTATGAACCTTTCCGTCATATGCCCAAAGAATAAAAATTCCAAAAAACATCAGCCATAAAAAGTAACTAGCAAAAAACTCAATAATATACTTTTCCCACATTGTTATATAATCATTAATTATAAACCATAAACATGGATATCATAAAAAGTTTTAAATACGCCATCGATGGAATTAAAGAAGCTTTTCAAAGTGAAAAAAATATGAGGGTTCACTTTGTCTTGATGGTCATTGCAATTATTTTAGGAATTATTTTAAAACTTTCTTCTATCGAATGGGCAATTCTTATAATTACCATAGGACTTGTACTAATACTTGAATTTATAAACACATCACTTGAACAGATTGTAGATATTGTAAGTCCGGAAAAACAAGAAAAAGCAAAAATTGCAAAAGATGTGGCTGCTGCTGGAGTTTTAATATCTGCAATAGTTGCAGTATTAATTGGATCCTTTATTTTTCTTCCAAAAATTATCCAATAAGTAACTCTTAGTCTTTCTCACCCATGTAACTAACAAAAACCTTATCTCCGATTTTGACCCTAGAATCAATTTTATCAACTTCTATTGTAACTCTCCTACCCTCACGTCCAACAGAAACAGTACCTCCAAAATTCATTTCTCCAATTGATGGAAAAATATCACCCACTGGAGCCTCTCCCAAAATCCTCCGTAATTCACTTAAGCCCAATGGAACAACCTGCACACAAAGTTGTTTCCCTCCATATTCCCTTTTAAATGGCTGTTGCCCTATCATTGTTAATTTCATAACCCTAGTAACTGATATATAGCACCCTAAAACAAATTTGGCAAGCTTTTTATAATCTATTTATTCATATCTAAGAGCATCTATAGGGTTAAGACGCGAGGCTTTTAATGCAGGAGCTACTCCAAAAATAATTCCCACAAGTGCGGATACCCCAAATGCTAAAGAAACCGACCAGAAAGATACCGACGTGGGGAAAAAACTGTTCATAACTGCAGCTCCCCCCGTTCCTATTAAAATTCCGATTACTCCTCCCAAAAGTGAAAGAACAACAGCTTCGATAATAAACTGTATAAGAATGTCTTTGGGTTTTGCCCCTACCGCTTTTCTTAATCCTATTTCTTTCGTCCTTTCGGTAACCGTTACAAGCATGATGTTCATGATTCCCACTCCTCCCACAACAAGCGATATTGCAGCAATTCCCCCCAATGCTGCAGTTAATACCCCAAGAATTTGATTAATTGTTGAAAGAAGACTTGAAGAATCCATCACCGAAAAATCATCATCCGTAAGCTCTTTTAAGAGGTATTTCTTAACCTGCTTTATTGCCATGGGAATATCTTCCTTGCTTATAGCCTTGACCGAGATTGTTTGTAAATTTTCGCTTCCGAATATTTTTGAAGCAATGGTTATTGGAACAAAAGAATGATCGTTTCCTCCACCCAATGAACCTACCGACCCCAAATCACTGAAGATCCCAATCACCGTAAGGGTTTGATTGCCTACGATTATTTTTTTACCTATCGGGTTTAATTGGCCGAAAAGTTTATTCACAACGTCTTTACCAATTACCACAACCTTCCTTCCCAGTTTTACGTCAGTTTCGGTCATGGTTCTTCCGGAGCTTACCGATATTGCATGAAGTTTCATATAATTTCCGGTTCCCCCAACTATCGTTCCGTACATGCTTTTTCCCTTATATTTAATTGGTGAAATCGATTGTGTTCCGCCTCCCGCATCGGAAACAGCACCCCCCAATTTAGCAATACCCGCTGCCTGCTTAAGGGTTAATTTACTTGCGGTAAAACTTGGCGGTCCTCCACCAAATCCCCCTGCTCCAATTTTTCCTGGAATTACATAAATAATATTTGAACCAAGCTTCTCAAATTGTCCGGTTACAAAATCCTGAAGCCCTTGACCTAAAGAAACCAGTAAAATGACGGATGAAACACCGATGATAATTCCAAGCATAGTAAGAACAGATCTAGTTTTATTCCGAGTAATACTTCTTAAAGAAAGCTTAAAAATTTCTGATAAATCCATATTTATTCTTTTTTATCGCTGACTATCTCTCCGTCCTTAATCGAAATAATTCTTTTTGCACGCTTTGCAATATCCAAATCGTGTGTAACCACAACAATGGTATTTCCCTCTTTATTCAATTTATCAAGCAAAGAAAGTATTTCTTCACCGGATTTGCTGTCCAAATTTCCGGTTGGTTCATCCGCCAAGATTATACTCGGGTTATTAATAAGAGCTCTTGCAATTGCCACTCTCTGTTGCTGGCCTCCCGAAAGCTGAGAGGGCTTATTTTGAAGTTTTTCTCCAAGACCCACAACTTGAAGGGCTTTAATTGCCCTTTTATCTCTTTCACTTTTAACAACACCCGAATAAATAAGAGGCATTTCAACATTCTCAAGAGCCGAGGTTCTGGGTAGTAAATTAAATACCTGAAAAATAAATCCTATGTGCTTGTTTCTCAATTCCGCCTGTTCCACTTCAGTTAAATTGTGAACTTCTTCTCCTTCCAAAAATACTTCTCCCGATGTGGGTTTATCGAGAAGCCCTATTACGTGCATTAATGTTGACTTTCCCGACCCCGAAGGCCCAATTATTGCCACAAATTCTCCCTTATTTATTTTTAAAGATACGTCTTTGAGAGCATAGAATTCCTCCTCACCCATTAAGTATTTCTTGGATACCTCTTTAAGATCAATAACTGATTTTAATGCCATTTTTGAGATTGGTTGGGGGAGTAACTATGACAATATCACCTTCACTAACACCTTCTTTAACTTCACTTCTTTCCAAGGATGATGCTCCTATAACAACCTCAACTTTTTTAATACTTCCTCCGCCGTTAACAACCCAAACATAATTCCCGCTGTCTTCTTCGACAACCGCATCGGTGGGAACAAATAATGTGTCGCTGTAAATATCTACCACAATTTCGGAATTTCCATTCATACCAAGTCTAAATTCCACACCTTCTTTTTTAGGCAAGATAATTTCTACTTTATATGCCGTTCCCCCGGTTGAAGTTACAACGCTTGCAATTCCGATTGATTTAACCGTGCTTTCAAATATCTCTTCGGGATATGCATCTAATGAAATAACCACTTTCTGGCCCTCTTTAATTTTTGATATTTCGGATTCCCCAACTTCAGTTGAAAAATAAAAAGTCTCGGGATTAACTATTGAATAAATAGCATTTAAGTAAGTTACATTGGAACCTGCATATGCAGGATTTGCAGAAGTAATAATTCCATCAAAAGGAGCTGTAATTGTCGCAAACTTAAGGTTCTGTTCGGCCGCCCTCATTGCATCATACGCATTGTCGCGCGCAACCTGGGCAGCCATTCTGGTTGATTTCTGTGCGTATGTTTCGTCGGAGGAGTGGCCTTTTACATCTTCTTCGGCCTTTTGAGCGGCGGCTTCATATGATTTATATGTATTAATTGCCTGTTGATAAGTGGCATTTAGAACCAGAGTATCAAGTTTTGCAATTGCCTGATATTTTTTAACCAAATCCCCTTCCTTTACCCCTACCCAGGAAAGTCTTCCGGAACCCTGAAATGTAAGATCTGCTTTCTCGTTGGCATCAACTTCCCCCGAGGCTGAAATTGATTCAACAATATCTCCCCTTTGAACTTTTGTAGTTTCAACTTTTATTTGAGGTTTCCTGAAAAAAATAAAAGAAAGAAGCACCGATACCGCTATGGTTACAAACTTTCTTTTTCCTGAAAACAATAATTTTGAAATTTTTGCAAGCACGGCTATGTATTATACCTTGAGTATATCCTAAAACAAAGTAGCTTGGGGAGAATCATCCTTTTCTAACTTATAGGAAAAATCCATTTCAATTTCCCGAGGATTATTCCAATAATCGGTAAACTTCAATATTTTATTTTTTAAAACATAATCATATATGTCTTTGGTTATTCTTACATCATCTTCACAGTATTTTTTTAATAATTCTAGGCTTTTTTTGTCTCCCTTTTCCCAATAGATAACTGCGTTTTCCCCTGTGTCTGTTTTTTGTACTCCCAAAGTAGCTTTTGCAATTTTATGAAGTGAAGTTTTATGTCCCGTAGCCTTTTTAATCTCATCCAAAATATCAAAATGGGGAAGCTTTGAAAAACCTTTAGGAGAATACGGCGAAAGAGCAGGAACATCAAAAGACAGGGAATTAAAACCTACTATTCTGTTTGCGTTTTCAAATATCTTCCACATATTAGAAAAGTCTTTCTCCCAAAAACTTAATATCTCACCTTTAATTTCATTAAAACTTTCATCAAGCTTCCTATGATATAAAGAAAGAACAGAAACACCAAAACGGGAGGGGTCGAACTTTCCATCCTCAACAAAAAAACTTTTCGTTTCAAGATCAAATATGACTTCATCAAACATGGGTAGAAGTTATTGTAGTTTAATTTAATCCATTTTTCGAGGCATAGAAAAAATTAACGATTCCCATAAGGTTCGATTCCCTGCACCCCTGCAATTTAGCTTCAAAGGGCGCTGAACTTGTTAAATGGAGATTCTAGTGGACTGCCTTGACAATAATATGCTGTACTATTCGCAGTATCAAAAACAAACGCTGACGCAGTTGGAGGATTGTAATCCGATTCACCTTTTATCATACAAATTGCAGTTTTCGAATCGGCATTCTTCCTATCCTTAAGTATGTTCTCCAAATCCTCAAGGTTTTCTGCTTTATCAATTAATTCTTGAGCCCTTTCTAGCCTGTTAAATGTCCACTTTTTGTACCAAGGCATTTTCATTTGTACATTCTGGTACGGCAAATGCGTAAAATGATTTGTTTTAGCTTGAGGTTTATCGACTTTCGTAACTGAGTATTCTTCGGGAGAACCTTCAACTTCGTAGCATTCATTTTTATCAGCAACAAAAAAATTGCCGCCTATTTTGGGATTAAAAGACTTAATTATTTCTATCGCATCCTTTGCGGAGGAAGCATCCAAGATAAGCCTAACATATGGTCTTCTTATATACGAAACCTGATTTTCGGCTACAGGAACAAATGTTGCTGTAAAAGCGACTCCCTTTTCGTTTATTCCCCCATAATAACCATCTTCCTTGGGGTCGGGATTTTGAATAAGTAACTTCTTATATTTGTCTTGTTTTGAATCAAACAACTTTATCTCATCGTCTATTCTCATCCACGGCACGGGGTCTCTCGTTTTTATTAAAAACCACCCATTCTTTATTCTCTTGGCTGCTAAAGTGCACATTAAACATATTCTACATTAATTTGGGGAAATTCAAACCTGAAGAAGTTCCCTATATAGTTTACTAGCCCCTGCAATTTAGCTTCAAAGGTTTATTAATGAGCTAATTTGTTAACCTTTATCTCCCAATACTGACATAGCTGCATTACGATATTCTTCATATCTCAAGGTGTAATAGTGCTCTTTCAATGCTTCTTCCACTGCAGGCATGTCGGTCTCCTGAATACCTATCTGTTTTATAATCTGCTGCGTCATTTCTGCGGCTGTTTCAGGTCTAACTTCTCCACTTTCACCAAACTCTTTAACTGTGTTTTCTAAAGCCAATTTGAAAGGAATGTCTTTTGGTTGTTTGTTGGTTTCCATTGTTTTAATCACCCCTGGAAAGGATTTTAATCTTTGCAGCTTCTGTTTTCAACTCCGAAAAAAGAGGTCTCGTAATACCCAAAGAACTTCCTGACATAGTTTACTAGCCCCTGCAATTTAGCCTCGAAGGTTAATAGAGTCTCCCGCCAATAACAGCAGTTTTAATATCTGGAGTAATCAATATACAATTCCCCTCTTTATCTGGAATCCCTAGGGTTAAAACTTCTGAATAGAAGGGTCCAATTTGCTTTGGGGGAAAATTTACCACACAAAGAACTAACTTTCCGCCCAAGTCTTCCTTCTTGTACAAACTGACAATTTGGACAGATGACTTTTTAATCCCAATTTCGTCTCCCAGGTTAATTGTTAAGATATAAGCCGGCTTCTTGGCTTCAGGAAAATCCTCAACTTCAATTATTTTCCCCACTCTTATGTCTAGCTTTTGGAAATCGTCAAATGTTGCCATAACCGAATTTTATCTCAGACTCAAAACTAAAGCAAAAGAAGTTCCTTACATAGTTTACTAGCCCCTGCAAAATAGCTTCAAAAACAATAACTAATTCATAGAAGTCTTATCTTTCAACCTTATTTTCGTATACTCCGTTACATATCAGTGGATATTGAGATTTTATTTGAGTATCTTCTGTTTGAAACCAAATTTTTTCTATTCTTACCCTCGATTCTTCAGTAAAATACGTTAAAGGGCAAAAACGGTCTATAAGGGGTGATGTTGACCCAAACTCCCAATGTATCATTTCACTTTTAGTTCCTGGTTCTGTTCCTTTATACATAAAGTTTCCATAACCCACAATATCTCCCTGCTTAATCTTGGCACCCACTTTAATATTTGCAGGAATAGTGTCACCGTCCATTGAACCATAGACAACTTGATATGGTCCGTTTTTAATTACAATGTCTGCCATGTTTTTACTTAATGGTTTTATTTTTACATCCTTCTCTTCATTATTTAGGTATATTTTAACTTTACTAATTACTCCATCCATGGCTGCAACATAGGGAATATATCTATCTTCATCTATTGTCATAAAACCGAAGTCAATACCTGGATGTCCATATTTATCAGGATGGGCTATTTTTTCACCCATGGGCATAATATTCGCAATATTGTCATATTTTGATTCTATTGGCAAAATGAGTACGGGAATTTTATGTGGAAGGTAAAAAGAGGGAGGAAACAAGTAGTATGCCGTTGCCAAAACCGCAAATCCGAAAATCAGAAAAAACCACCTTAACCAATGCCGCATATAGTTAAACTATAGCAATTCTTGCTTATTATTAATATAACTTGTATTAATAAACCATATCAAAAAAGTTCCTGACATAGTTTACCAGCCCCTGCAAAATAGCGTCAAATATTTTTTCTAAACTTCAAGAACAATTCTTGAAGGGTTTTAAAATCTGTTATACCAATATCCCAACTGTCTAAACCAACTTTAAAGATTATCCGTCCTTCCATGTCCGGGGAAGGAGTATCAATTCTATTACCTATTGGATCAACCCAAATCCATTTTTTATCCTCCTTAATCCAAATCTGTGCATACTGATGACCTTTTATTGAAGTTTCGCTACCACTTTTTAACCAATCTTTGCCAATAGTCTCCACATATTTTGTGGGCAAACCACAGGCTCTGGACAAAGTCACAAATGCGATATCAGAATCTGTACAACCAGTAGTAAAACCGTCTTTTATTATTTGTGAGGCAGTCCTTTTCCTAAAGAATTTCTCATCAAATCCAACATGTTTTAATGAGTTCACTACGGACATTATTTTCTTAATTTTGTCGCGAGAACTCCCTCTAGCTGAAGATGCAATATTTTTTATTTCATTGGTAACCAGTGTCTGTTTGCCAGCTTGTAAAAAAAGTAATTTATTTAACATATTCACATTTTACAGCAACTCATGGAAATTCAGATCTGAAGAAGTTCCTGACATAGTTTACTGGCCCTGCAAAATAAATTCAAATGATATGTTTGTTAACTATACGTTTATAGCCTATCTTCATCTACTGATGGGAGTTATTGCCGAAAAGGTAATATTCTCCGAGAGGGTTTCGGGGGGAATATTTCCGTGTGGCATCAAAGTATTCAAACAAGCCTTCTGATCAGAACTAAGAATATTTTTAATATTTGTTTCTCCAGGTCGTAAACCTTGTTCCTTTGCTTTTTGGGAGAAAACCTTCATATTTTTTGCCAACTCTATTCTGTCTACCATCCCAGAAAGCCTTTCAATAATCCTGAGGTGACCGTTTAGGTCAATATATTCCAAATCGGTCTTTATTGATAAATACACCATTTCGTTGCTCATTGGGTCGATTGTATCACAAAACCGTTTAATTTTTCCTATATTTATTTTGCTGTTTGGAGATTAAATCAATCGATTTTTCAATTTCCTTAATAATATTTTCTCCATCAGAAGGGTTTTCAAAATAGTATGTTCTTTTATCTTCCGACCTATAGGGATCTGTTCCAAATATTGTAAATTTACACTTTTCATCCAATGTTTTTGAGATTCTAATTGTAAATATCGGCATAAAAATTGGCTTTCTTTCCGAAACATCCCAATATACTTTTTGAAATTCTATAGATGTGGTCTCTTTATCCCACCCGAACAATTGCCTACCAAAATCAACCAGTTTCTTCATATTAAATTGTTTTTTCTCCGGATCGTTTGAAAATTTAACATTAGCCTGTTGAGGAAAATCTTCTGTATATAATTTAGATATAGCCAGTAATCCTTTGGTCATTTCTTCACTTACTCCTTGATTATTTCCTATCCACCAAGAATTTACTCGTAACTGATCAGCAGCTTCATCTTTATTGGTAGGTAATTTTTTTGAACCAAATTGAACAAAACATGACTGTGTCCATGCGTGATATTCCATCTTTCCACTCATTACGCCTTTTATGGCTTCACCAACATCACGCGGGTGTAGCATTGCCTTTATCTCGTCTTGAGTAGAAAAATCGCCAATCTTTACACCCTGATTCTGCTTAAGTCTATTTAACGCACCAGACAATTCATCTAATTGAAAATACCACCACGGTTTTAGTCCTTTTTCAATTTCAATATTTTGCTTTACAGATTGAATTAAAGAAACGGTGGATGCGCATTGATCTTTTGGAATAAAAACATCATTTACTTGTGTACTTTCCATAAAAAATTGTAAAGTAATTATACCTTATTCACCACTACTCAAGTATTGTCGACAAAATAAGTTCCGAATATAGTTTACCAACTCCACAAAACAGCTTCAGTTTTCATCCAACATTTCTTGCTCTATTGGTGAAAAAGCAAATAATACCAATGGAAGTAGGCCAACAACTAAAGCAGCTAATCTTAATGAGTGGTCAGCTGTAAAACCTATCAAAGGATTAAGTAGTACTAATCCAAATCTACGAAACATAGAAATTGACGAAAGAACCGTTGCCCTTTGTTCAGAGGGAATAAATTTATTCATATAAGATGACATTAGTGGCAATCTTGTTAAACCAAATCCTCCTCCAAAAATAATCAAAATTGAAATCGTTATTATGTTCGGCCAAATTGCCACAAGCAAAAAAGATAATACAACAATTATCATACTAATTTTTAAATACCTTTTATCAGACCCAAATAGTTTAATTAGCCTCTCAAAATTGGTTGATATTAAAATCTCTGATAAAACCAAGGTGGCGTGTATAATTCCTAGATAGAAAATACCAACACCCACACTTCTCAAAAGCGGCTGATACAGCCAAATAACAAAATAGGAAGAAGAGGCTACAACTATCGCATCCAAGGCTAATAATCTCAATATTTTATGATTACGGAGAAAGAAAAAGCCTGTTTTTACAATATCAAGATACCGTCTTGATTCAGATTTTGCTTGATGAATAAGAGGCTCTTTTATACTCCAAGCAACTAAAGCTGCCAACAAAAATGAACCTGAAGAAATAAGCATTGGTACGTTTAGTCCAAATTTTGAGGCAATAAAAGAACCAATGGGTGCAGCGATAAACATACCCAACAAATGAAAAGAATTTGCCCTTCCGAAAATCTTCTTCCTTTCATTTTCCCTTCCGGCTTCTTTTAGAGAATCATATAAAAGGGCTTCATCCGCGCCCGAGACAAAGGACATTGCCGCCGCAAACAAAAACTCTCCTAAAAGAAATACCTCAAACCGAGGAACGCTGCCGTAAACTATGGCCGCAATCGCAACCATCAAAGCCCCAATGGCCATTGAATGTTTTCTGCCAATGTAATCCGCCACAGCTCCTGTGGGAATTTCCAAAATAAAAAACCAGAACATAAACCACGACTGGAGAATTTGTACCTGAAACAAAGAAATATGACCCCACTCTGTAAAAAAGGGTACCAAAACAGCCGAAAAAAACGACAAATCCTTTAAGAAGGTAAAAGCGTAATACCTCCAGATGGTATTATTTACGTTGTTTTTTATTATGTTCACTATTTTATTCATAATGCTATTTCTAAAACTAAAAAACCAGCCCTTTGTGGCTGGTTTTACTTAATCTATTTATTTTTTGTTTAGTTCTTATTGATTTCCATTACAAAACCAGCACAATTCACCTTGTTTTTAACAAGGGTGGCTGACTGATTTATAATGGGACAATTTCTATCCATTAAGGTAATTCTACCTTTCTAGCCTCAGACTGTCAATCTGTAGATACCCAAAGCTCGCTAGATAAACGTCCTCAGTATATTTTACCAACTGAAGCGATTTAATAGTTCGAAAATCTTCAATCACTCCCTACTTTAACCTCCGAACATGTTCTATTTGCATTGTTATACAATAAAACTGTGCTTATGAAATATTCGGGTTTATTGGCAATGTTTTTCGCTTGGGTTTTTGTGGTCACCCCAAGCATTTCTGCCGGTATCAATAGTAGAAAACAGACAATTACCCATGCTACAAATAACAAAAAACTCAAAATTATTATTAATATTGGTCTAATAATTGGCGGATTCTTTCAGCTTTTATTTTCATATTATCTACTGCGTAAATTATGGCAAAACCACCTGAATATTGGAATACTTATATACGTCAGTACGGCAATAGCGTCAATCCTAGTGGCAATATTTTCAGAACAAAGCTATCCCAAAATTCATAAATGTCTTGCAGAGTATTACTTTTTAGCAAACCCTTTTTCAACAATACTTATAAGTTTATCGATTAGCAACTTAACTTTTAAACTAATTTCAATATTTATCCCCATTTTCTATTATTTGGGTCTATTTTATCTGCACAACAAATATAAAATAAAAAATGCCCTTATGGAGAAATGGGCATTTGCAACAATGTCAATTTGGACTGTAATAGTAACATTTATCTAAAAATAGAAGCTCCTTACATAGTTTACCAGCCCCTGCAAAATAGCTTCGGATGATATAATCATATTGTGTCTGAAGATAAAGAGTATTTAGCCTGTCGCGAGGAAGAAGCTGGATGGTCTTCACTTTCTGAAGCTGTTGGGATATTAGATGCAAGCTCAGAGGATGAACTCATCCAGGCAGAAAATAGAGCAACTTTGGAGAAGCTCCTGCCAAATTTAAGAGAAAGGTATCAAAAGGTCTTGCAATACCGCTTCTTTGATGGATTAACTTTAGAGGAAACTGCTTCCAAGATTGGAGTATCGTCATCAAGGGCAGGAGAAATTGAAAAGAGCGCTCTGAGGAACTTAAAAAAACAGATATATAAAAGTGAGATGAGAGACATACCCGCTTGGGATAGCAAAAAATTTTAATAACAAATTTTAAAGTATTTACACCAAAAGAAGTTCCTGACGTAGTTTGCTAGACCCTTGTTAAATATTGTATAAATATTTACTTCACGGCAGTGTCATAAATAATTAGGGAATGAATGAAGAAAATACAACTCCTTTAACACTTGATGAATGGCGTAGTAAAACAGCAAATCTTGCACGCAAGGTCGCAGATAATATAGATGCTGTGATGGCAGGAAGAGGTTTTGATTCGATAAACACTCTTCCAACTTTAAAAAAGGTGTTAAGTCAACTAGATGAGTTAAATATAAGACCGGATAATCAAGAGTTTGATGAAAAGATAAATATCCTAAATGATCAAAAAATGGGTGGGGTCAATACCAAAACCATTCGCGAAATTGCAGATTATTTATCACCCCTGGAATCAAAAACCAAATAATTTTGTGTTAGACAAAAACGTCATTTTGATAAATTATTTTCAATGAGCAAATCGACAATATAAGAATAGTTAATACTTCCGTCGGATTTCTCCAATTTTTGAATGTTTTTTAAAATTTCATCCGTATTTATCGGTAAATTCAAACTGAGAATCCTTTCCACAAAACCCGAATCTCCACATTTTTTTGCCTGGGAAACCAAACCAACTATATAGTAGTTCAGTAATTCACCCCACTCCTTGTTATTCAAACCTTTATATATATTAAAAACGTCAGAAATACTTCCAATAAACTTTTCTTCGGGGTAACCCAATAAAACACGGCTTTCTCTGCCACCATCAATCCATGCACCAATCAATCTATCTAATAGTCCATACCGATCATCCTGATATCCTTTAATTCTTTCCGGTGAGTGGTACCGTGGTTTCTGGGCTATGTGTTCATAGAAATAAGTTATTTTATCTATATATATCTCTCCATTGTATTTAAAAATTCTTGCCGTAAATCCAAGAAAAGGGTCTGTAATATTTAACATTATTTCAATATGGGCACCAGAAGGAACACTTCCGTTTTTGTCAATGTTGTCGTAAATCTCAGGCTTCGTTTCGAAGCTCAACTTGTTGTTACAAATAGAATTATAGATATAGTTCAATCTTCCTCCTACAAAAGTAGAATAAGCAGAAAGAAGCGGAAATTGTTCCCTACTTTCAGAGAGATTAAAGGCGTGTTCTGAAACCAATTTCAACCGTAATTCCTCTATGCGTTCTTGGTCTAATTTAATATTTTTGTTGTCTAGTAATTGTGAAGGGGATATTGTCAAACTTTCTTCCGCTCTTACATAATTTATGATCTGGCCCAATCCTTCAAAATCAAAAAAATTCCCCAGTAAAACAACCCTTTCATTTTCTATTGCATAAACCGGCAAGCTATACTCTTTTGATTTATCTTTCATTTTTTGGATAAACTCCCCGCGCTGTTCCGGTTTGAGATTGTGGTGTAATAAATGTGTAATATTCATGTAAAGACCTGCAATTTTACAATCATCAATAATAATTTCGTTATACCAACCGGTACTGCGTGTTTTAATCGCCACATCCAAACTATCCGGCTCGTACCTGTATTTACGCTTATTAATACCTACGGGAGAGGATGTTATATCGGCATTGAAGGCCGCTTGGATTTCTCCGTCGTTTATTAATACACCCGCCTTTCCAAGTAACGATTCTTCATGGTGATTCGGGCGAAAAGAACTGCAGCATATTAACGGTGAAAATGCATAAAGAATATCCAATTTCTTATCCCACGGATTGTGGCTTGTTTTCGATGTCATCAGGTCTCCCTCGATAAAAGCATGCGTCAAAAACACATTGTATGTTTTTATTACATCTGGAATAGAGAGATAAGTCGTATTATTTTTAGCTTCCAGGTTTGACACTATCTTATTTTACAATATTTGTATTGATCCAAATCCATTAAAACAAATCATAACCTGAATCCTGACGCAATTCATGATATAATAGCTTTAAGTTGAAATTCGATACGTTTAGGGCGAGGTAAATTGCCTTCTTTAAACATCGAAAAAGATAGGTGGTGAGTAAAGAATGGCAAAAAGATTATTTGTAGGCGGAATTCCTTGGAGTTTAACTGATACTACTTTTTCCGACTTGTTCGGAAAAATAGGTAAGGTTACTTCTGCAAAGATTATCGTTGATAAATTCACACAAAAAAGCAAAGGTTTTGGATTTGTGGAATATGAAAACGATGAAGATGCAGATAAAGCAATTAAAGAACTTAATGACACTGAACTTGAAGGAAGAAAGATTGTGGTTCAGGAAGCTCGACCCCTTGAAGACAGACCACCCAGAAGAGATTTTGGAGGAGACAGGCGTGGTGGATTCGGAGGAGGAAGAGGTGGGTTTGGAGGAGGAGACAGACGTGGTGGCGGAAGAGGAGGTTTTTCAAGAGGTGGGGGAGGAAGGTGGTAAAAACAAACTGCCCACAGTTTAAATAAATATGAGTAATAAATGCAGCCGTTGCGGCAAAGAGAGGGTGTGTATCAAAACCCGAAAAGAAAAGGTGGGTACTTCATATGTCTATTACAGAGAAATGTCATGCCCCGACAAAGATTGTCAAAAACAAGTTGAGAAAGTTCTTTCAAATGAAGCCAAAAAAAGAGTATTTATCAAAGACGAACAGTTAAAACGGGAAGAGGAACGCAAAAAAAGAATTGCGGGAAACCTCAAGACTTAATAACTTTAAGTTTTCTAATTCTTGCTTCACTTTCTTTAACTAATATCGAAATTTTTTGGGAAAGCCACAATGACACGTTACGGACATACCCTTTATTTTGAATATTTCCTTTTATGTTTAAAGGACTTCCGATGGTTACTGCATAAGGCCCTTTAAGATACCATCTACCCCACTCGGTTATACCCTTAATTACTGATTTTATGTTTTTAATATTATCCTTTTTGACACTTATCCCTACGGGAATTATGGGAAGATTTGAGGCAAGTGCAAGCCTTACTGCACCTGTTTTTGGTTTATTGAGTTTATTTAATAGGTTACTTAAATTGCCTTCTATAAAAATTATTATTGTTACACCCTCTTTTAAGAGTCTTAGTGCTCTGTCAAAAGCTAATTTTCCCTTGATTCCACTTACGGGTATATGTCCGGACCATTTTAAATATCTTCCAAATATGGGAACATCAAAAAGAATATCCTTAATTAAAACACTTGCATAACCGTTTGAAAAAGATGTAAGAATAAAAGGATCGCTGGTTGTGGGATGATTAGCAACAATAATTTTTGCACCTCTTGGGATCGGGAAATGAAAAAGAATACTCATATTAAACATGAGTTTTGTATAGACCTTTACTAAAAAACTGCCAAGATGAAATAGGGGTTTATTTAATATCAAGGTAAGTATTAAGTATACTCCTTTTAAATAGAGTAAAATTAATTTTAATCGTAATGAAAAAGGCAATTATTGTAATAATATCAATAATATTTTTTATTGTCGGAGGAATAGTTTCATTTTTGTTTGTAAAAGGTAGACAAACTCCAAAAGAAAAGGTGTTACCTCTTCTTAAATACACATTTGAAAATTTGAAAAATACAAAATTTCCCGAATCGGAAATTACCTTTGGTGAAATAAAAGAAGAAACCCAAGATTATATATCTAGGATATTTTATTTCAATGTCCCAGAAAAACCCGAAAGCACAAATATGCTTAAGGTAAGCGGTCTTGCTAATATTCCAAAAAAAGAGGGTGATTATCCCATAATTGTCATGTTTAGGGGTTATGTACCAAAAGAAAATTATAAATCGGGAGGGGGTAGTCAACCTTCGGCAAGAGTTCTTGCAAAAAACGGATTTATTACCTTGGCTCCGGATTTTTTGGGTTATGGAGAATCCGCAAGTTCATCAGCAGTACTTTTTGAGGACAGGTTCCAAACACACCTAACAGCACTTACCCTTCTTTCCTCTCTTTCTGCATTAAATGAAGGATTGGGGAAAAACAACAAAAGTATAACGGGAAACATAAATAAAATCGGAATTTGGGGACATTCCAATGGGGGTCAAATTGCACTCTCAGTCCTTGCGATTGGAGGATTTGATTATCCCACCGTTCTATGGGCACCTGTTTCAAAACCATTTCCCTATTCGATTCTTTTTTACACCGACGAAACCGACGATCACGGAAAAGCTTTAAGAAAAGCTCTTTCAATTTTCGAAAAAGATTACGACACCGAACTTTTTTCCCCAGCCAACTACTACGACTGGATAAAAGCACCCCTTCAAATACATCAAGGAACATCAGATGAAGAGGTTTTACCTTTTTGGACCGACGAACTTGTGGAAAAGTTAAAAGAAAATAACCCCGACATAACCTATTTTAAATATAGCGGAGCGGATCATAATCTGCTTCCAAACGGATGGAATGATGCTGTTTTGAAAGAAATTTCCTTTTTCCGACAAAATTTTACTTTGGAGCAAAAATAATAGCATTTGGAATTTCCCTTCCGGGACCCAAAATATACTTTCCGTTGTAGTATAGTGCGGTTGATCCCCCAGTATCTAAATTTAATGCTCCAGTTACACCTAAAGCCTTAAATACATATGAAAACTCCTGCATATTTACATTAAGAGCAATCACAACTATTACGTTGCTGGTATTTTTAACCCCAATTCCCACTTTTGTACCTTTAGCCTTTTGTTTATCCGAAAGTCCCGACTGATTGTCATCTATTTGAACATTTCCGTTATCAACAAGGCCTGGGTAATTAACAACACCCGCACTAAGTCCGCCCCCAAAACCGCTTGCATTCTGAAGATAATGTGCCCCCGATCCATCAAAGTAGACAATTGCTCGGGAATTCCAAAAAAGATTTCCCCCGTTTATCCATCTTCCTAATCTCGTGTTGTATACGGGAAAATCGAAAGAATTTGTTTTGGAAGAACACTCTGGGTATGTGGCAGGACAGAAATATGTTCCGTTTACTCCGGCATATCCACCGTTTCTCGTAACAAAACTTGCCAAGGAAAGTACAGAACAACCGTTGCCACATTCTCCGTCGTTTGCTGTGTCTGTAATTATTTTTGCACCCGATAGATCAACCGATAACACATGTGCGCTAAAAACCCCTTTCTCTGTGGTTACCGATATTTTGCTGTAGCCGCTTCCCAAAGCACCTGTATAAGGAGGATGTATCGATACCGGTTTAACCGTTGGTATAAAAGTGACCGAAGGAGTGGGTGACGCAGTCGGTATTGCCGTAGGGGTAGGTGTTGGTGTTTCTAAAACCGTAGGTGTGGGAGTATTTACAAATTCGGGAGTATTGGTATTTTTTGTAAGATAGGGTTTTTCCAAACTTAATTTACCGGAAAACACGAAAATTACAACACCGATTAAGGTAGTACCAATTAATATTACAGGAATTATTGCAAAACCCAGACTTTTATTTAATTTCATATAACCTTAATAAAGTGCCTGAAATATTACTCCACAAAGAAGAAGTGCGTGGGAAATAACAATTGCCAATAGATTTCTGTATTTCAAAAAATTATCCGCATATATTATCCCTAAAACGAATGTAAAAATAGCAAACAATTTATTTTCAAAAGGAGTATGGACCAAGGCAAATACTATTGCGGACCAAATAACCAGAAAGAATTTGTTTTTG